>NC_015321.1:2647758-3309697 GCF_000194605.1 Fluviicola taffensis DSM 16823 | reverse complement strand
CATCGGGCTTAAGTAATTTTTTCCGAAACTCCTTTGGAGTTTTTGCATCAATTTTAAATAAGCCTTTTGAGGAAGCAATCAAATATCCTCCAGCTTTTAAAGGCAAAATTGATTTCACAAATTCATCTGCTAAAATAATGGGAGTAGCAATTTCTGCATTTGCAACATTCTCTTGAGGATTTGTATTCTTAAATGGGTTTTTGTTGCTCTTCTTACCAAATGAAGTTAGAAATTGAGTTTCACCTCCATTGGTTCGCGCGATTATCTGATTATTGTAAGCCTCCAAAGAGTTAAATTCAGTCGCATTTAGCAACTTATAGCTTCCAAAAGGCATGCAATACAATCCTTTCGTTTTCGTGCCAATCCATACATTTTTATCCTTATCCTGAAAAACAGCCGTTACATGCATTCCAACAATGACCGACTGAATCTTCATTTCTCCTGCTCTCAGAATAATCAAGCCGGTTTCCGACAACAAATAAATATGTTCGTCAATCGTACATACTTTTTGAATTGAATGATTGAATGAACCGATTAATTTATTCAGATTCTTAAAGCGTTTGTTTGAAAATTGCATCGAAATATTCGAATTGGGCTTCGCTGGTAAAATGACGAGCTTATTTTTCAAATTCATCAACCATCTACCTGTCATTCCAGGTAGCGTTCTGGCAGTTTGATCCTTGAGATCTACAAATTCATTACTTGAAAGCAAAGCATAACTTCCTTTCTCATTCTCACTATAGTCAATCAATTCTGCCTTTCCTTTTTCATAAAAGGGAATATGAACGGTTGATTTCAAAGAAAATGGCTGCAATGAGTAAGTATAAATCGCTTCAGAGCAAATAATCCGCAATTCGCCATTTGCAGTTTCCTCTAAGCGAACTATCGGACTTTTAATTTGGGGAATTGGAATCGTAGAAACTCGATCTTCTTTTACAACGAACAATTGCCCTGTTTTATTCAATCCATAAAACCGATTTTGAAGCTTAATGATTTGCAGAATATCATTTGAATATAATTTTGAAGAAGGAATTTGCTTCGATTGGAATCCATTGAATGTAAAAATCCCTTTATCTGTTCCAAGAATTAATCGTCCAAAATCATCTTGAACGATAGTTGTAATTCGATGGTCTCCCAAAGAAGTTTGAACTGGATAATAATAGGGTTTTGTTTGGGCAATAATGAATGATGTGAATAGAAGAAAAACAGGAATCAGTTTCATTTTTTTTGCTTTTTCAGTTCAATTTCAAACCACTGCCAGAGTTTATCTTGTGGCACTGGAGCTATTATTTTTACAACTTCTTTGGAAGTTGGATGTTCAAATTCCAATTCCCTGGAATGCAAATATATAGAACCATCTGGATTTGAGCGCTTAGCTCCATATTTCAAATCGCCTTTAATGATGCAGCCTATTGCAGACAATTGCGCGCGAATTTGATGATGTCGACCCGTTTCCAACTCTACCTCCAACAAGGTGTAATTGTCCGAACTCAACAACTGTCTGTATTTTAATCGTGCTTCTTTGGTGTTTTTTCGCTCTTCCTGGAAAGCATATGTTTTATTTTGCTTTTCATTTCTCTCCAAATGATGTGTTAAAGAACCTGACTTTTCCTTGGGAGCCTTTTCAACAACCGCCCAATAAATTTTGCGGGGATGTTTTTCAGCAAAGAGTTTATTCATACGAGTAAGCGCTTTACTTGTTCGGGCAAAAGCAATTGCTCCAGAAACAGGTCTATCCAATCGATGAATCAATCCACAGAAAACATTTCCAGGTTTATCAAATTTATGACGAATGAATTCACGCACTTTTTCCACCAATGGAAAGTCGCCCGAAATATCGCCTTGTACATTTTCTCCTGCATGTTTATTAACCACCAACAGGTGATTATCCTCGTAGAGAACATCTTCAGCTCGGATTTGCTCCATATTGAAAACTAGTATTGTTCGTTTTGATTCGGGAAATCACCGCTCCGTACATCTTCAATGTAGCTTTCAACAGCTTCTTTCATGATATCATACAAGTTTGCATATTTACGCAAGAAACGTGGCGAAAATTCGTTATTGATTCCCAACATATCGTGAACAACCAACACCTGGCCATCTACTCCATTTCCAGCTCCAATACCGATTATTGGAATGGAAACTGCTTTCGCTACTGTTTCAGCCAAAGATGCTGGAATTTTTTCCAAAACGATTGCAAAACATCCCGCTTCTTCCAATGCTTTCGCATCTTCAATTAAGCGTTGTGCTTCACCTTCTTCTTTTGCACGAACTACATACGTTCCAAACTTATAAATCGATTGTGGAGTCAAACCTAAATGCCCCATTACTGGAATTCCAGCAGTTAAAATCCGTTTAATCGATTCGATGATTTCAATTCCACCCTCCAATTTTACGGCATGTCCACCCGACTCTTTCATGATTCGGATTGCATTTGACAAAGCTTCTTTTGAATTTCCTTGATACGACCCAAAAGGCATATCAACCACCACCAAAGCGCGTTCAACTGCACGAACAACAGAACCAGCATGATAAATCATTTGATCCAAAGTGATTGGAAGGGTTGTTTCATGCCCAGCCATGACATTTGAAGCAGAATCACCTACCAAAATAATATCGATTCCAGCCGAATCAATGATTCGAGCCATTGAAAAATCGTATCCAGTAAGCATGGAGATCTTTGCTCCCGAGTTTTTCATTTCTTGTAAAACGTTCGTTGTTACGCGTTTTACATTTTTATGCACAGACATGAGCGATTATTTTATCTAACAAAGTTAATGAACAAAGTTCAATAGTTTAAAAGTTCAAAAGTTTAAACTTTCAAAATGAATCCTATTTTTGAACCTTTTGAACGTTTTGAACCATTTCTAACTGTTTACTCAAACCAAACATCGTGAATAATCTGTTTACCTGCAGTTTGATTGACGCGTTCAATGATAATTTGCTTACCGTGAGCTAGTTCATCACGCATTACAGAGGAATTTAAACGAAGAATCAATACTCCCATTCGAATTTGAAGGTGCGTTGTTCTGGTCGCAACTGCTTTTCCCATCATTTCTTCCCATTTGCTCAAAACTTCCATTTCTGTCATTTTACCTTGCAATTGGTAAGCGCTCATGAGTTTATCCACCAATTCCTTCATTGGTTGAGCATTTCCAGATCTCTTTCGTTCGTCCCACTCACTCATACCAATTCAGAATTAAAAATGATCATTTTCGGTTTTACTTGAATCGTCTCAAAAATAGCTGAAACTCGAATTTCATCCGTATCGGTTACCAAAACCTGACCAAATGTATTTTTAGAAACCAACTCCATTAATTGAGCTACGCGCAAGTTATCCAATTTATCGAAAATATCATCCAACAATAAAATGGGAGTTTGATTCAAGCGTTCTTTCAACCAATCGAATTGTGCCAAACGCAAGGCAATTAAGAAACTTTTCTGCTGTCCTTGAGATCCGAATCGTTTGATTGGCAAACCTTCTAAGAGAAAAGTAATATCGTCTTTGTGAATTCCAACAGAAGTATAATGAACTCGCATATCTTTCGGATAAGCTTGTTGAATCAATGTCCTGAAATCGGTTTCAGACAATTTAGATTCGTAATTGAGCGAAACAGATTCCTGCTCTTGCGAAATCCACTTGTAGTAATGTTGAAACAGAGGAATAAATGCATCAATGAATGAAACGCGCTTGTTGTGAATTGCAGTTCCATACTTAATCAATTGCTCGTCCCAAATTTCAATGGATTCACGTTCGAAAAAACCATTTTCAAATTGCAATTTCAATAAGGCATTTCGCTGATCTAAGACTTTATTGTAACGTTGTAAATCGCTCAAATATTCATGGTCGAATTGCGAAATGATTCCATCCATCCATCTTCTACGCACTTCGCTTCCCTCGGAAATCAAATCGGTATCGTACGGAGAAATCATCACCACTGGAAAATGCCCGATGTGGTCCGCCAAACGATTGTATTCTTTTTTGTTCTTCTTGAAAACTTTCTTGGATCCCGCTTTTACACCACAATACAAATTGAAGGGCTGTTCATCTTTCATCCAGCATCCTTGAATGACAAAAAACTGCTCATTGAAGCGAATATTCTGTTTGTCAGTAGGGTTCAAATACGAGCGACACATGCTCAAATAATGAACAGCATCCAGCACATTTGTTTTTCCTGATCCATTCTTCCCCACAATGCAATTTACACCAGCTTCGAACTGAAATTCGGCCTCAGAGTGATTGCGAAAATTAACTAAAGAAAGGGATTCGACGAACATGTTGTAAAATTACGAATTAATGCCGTCCCTATAATTATCGGGATACGAATTGAGATGATAAAATTATCAATTGAGTAATTCGTAATTATCAAGTTGTTTTAACTTTAAAGAATGAATTCAAAGTATCTATTTAAATTTTTCTTAGTTATTTGGTTTGTAGGTTCGTCAGTAAGTGCATTTACGCAAGTTGAAAGCAGTTCGAAGCTATATAAAACCATTCTTTCGAAAGACAGTTTGCTCTTTCAAGTTGGTTTCAATACCTGTGACATTTCGCAGTTTGAATCTTTGCTAAGCGAGAGTTTTGAGTTTTTCCATGACAAATCTGGTATTTCTAACCGGAAAAAATTCCTGAATGATTTAAAAAACGGCTTGTGTAAATATCCTGAAACCTATCAATCAAGAAGGGAACTCATTGTGGAAAAGACACAGGTTTTTCCCCTTTATGAAAACGGAGAACTCTACGGTGCAATCCAGTATGGAGAACACCGCTTTTACGAAAAGATGGATGGAAAACAGGAACAATTTGCTAGTACGGCGAAGTTCACACATGTGTGGATATTAGAAAACGGGCTTTGGAAATTGAATAAGAGTTTGAGTTATGATCATCAGACAAAATAATTACGAATTACGAATGCCGAATTACGAATTTTCAAATCATCCGAAGCGAATCGAAAAAAGCATTTTGATTCAAGATTCACCTGCAAAGATTTGGGAATACCTCACGAATCCTGATTTGATGAAGCAATGGATGGGAGATCCCGAAATGAACATTGAAGTAATCACTGATTGGAAAGTTGGAAATCCGTTTGGCATTAAAGGTTTTCATCATCTGCAATTTGAAAATAAAGGAACCATTCTTCAGTTTGAGCCTGAAAAAATTTTTCAATACGAATATCTGAGCTCCATGTCAAATTTGGCTGATACACCTGAGAATCATACGATGATTACCTTTAACTTGGTTCCGAAAGCAGAAAAAACAGAATTGATTGTGGAAGCAGAAAATTTTCCGTCGAAAATCATTTATAAGCACTTGGAGTTTTATTGGAACGGAACTGTTACTTTGCTGAAAAATTTGATTGAAAAGGATAGTTTACAAGATATTTAAGTATGAAACGAATCATTCTTGCTTTATTCCTCATCATGATTTTTGCCTCATGTAGACAAAATTCAAAACCTTTGAATGAAGATTTCTCTGCTGTTTGTTTTCTAGATAGTGGTGATAAAGTTGAAGTGGGAAGTGGCGTCTTTATGAATCCTCCAAAAATCCACTCCATTCTATTTGTTTACCATGATAGTGTTTTTCAAGTTCAAATTAAAAATAAGAAGTCAAGTTACTTCTATTTAAAATGTCGTAAAACACCAAAAGACAGTCTGTTATCACTATTCAGTATATACGGAAAAACAACTTTGAAAGAACAATTGAAAAATAAGGAGGAAACTAACTGCAGTTCAAGCTGTGCTCCTGAATGTTATTTTCTATTCAAGAACTCAAAAAAAATCAACTTTGGGATCTTTTATTACCACGATTACAGCGAATGGACGAGAAGATTTGGACAGAACGAGGTAAAGTTAAATCCAAACCAATTTCCTTCAATCTATCAAACTATTTATCACACGCTGAATTCCAAACATTGGGATTATTTCATGAGTAATGACTATTATTATAAAGCTATCCGAACTTATCGTCACGTAGAATTTACGAACGATTCTAACATTTCTTATAAAGCCAAATAAATTCAGACAAAAAACCAATCAATTCACTCCAAATTTCTTCCTACTTTCACCAAAAAATTGAGTTATGAAAATCATGATTGCCCTTGTTTCACTGTTAGTTTTCTTTACAGCTTGTAACACTCCAAAAGAAGTTGCCTCAAAAGATACAATTATTAGCATCACCCACGGAACCAATTTTGGTCATTGTAGAGGTTATTGCAGAAAAGAGCTCGTTTTTTATCCAAATCAGATTAATTATTTTGAAGCGAGTGTTGATTCGACCACAAATCCTGTAAAAGTGGAAAATTTCAAGAATACATCTAAGGAATGGTCGACATTGACTGAAAAGCTCGATTTAAAGAAATTCAATAGCTTGGAAGAACGATACGGGTGTCCGGATTGCGCAGATGGTGGTTCGGAATACATCGAAATCAAAACAGCTGAAGGAACAAAAAGAGTAACAATTGAGTTCAATAAAGAAGCTTCCCAATTGGAGCCATTGCTAACGGAATTGCGCTCCCAACGAAAGAAATTGTTGGAGAACTAAGCTCTTCCGATACATTCTGGAACCCAAATATGAAAACATTCAACGTTTTTTTCATTGGACTATTCAGCTTCCTAATTAGTTCTTTGAATTCCTTTTGCCAACAATCCAATTCAAACATTCAAATGGTTGGTGCAATGAAAAATGTGATGTGGAAGGGACAACTTTACGGAACAATAAACCTCGATACGATTTCAAACAAACAACATTTATTTGGACTTGGACCAGTGGAATATTTGACGGGAGAACTGCTGATAATTGATGGTAAAGCTTACAAATCCACTGTTGTGACAGACAGTACAATGCAGGTTGAAGAAACATTTCAAGCCAAAGCTCCGTTTTTTGGATATGCCACCATCAACAACTGGTCGGAGCAAGATTTACCTGACAGCATTCAAACAATTGCTCAATTAGAGACATTCCTTGATAAAATCACCAAAAACGCTGTTCATCCCTTTTTCTTTCAATTAAAAGGAACACTGGAAACAGCCAAAATTCATGTTGTAAATCTTCCCAAAGGATCAAAAGTAAGTTCTCCGGAAGACGCTCACCAAGGACAAACCAACTATTTCCTTAATCAGGATGAAGTAACCATTTTAGGCTTTTTCTCCAAGGATCACCAAGCAGTATTCACGCACCACGATACCTATTTACACATGCATCTGATTACTTCTGACAAACAAAAGATGGGGCATCTGTACGATTTTTTCTTCCAAAAAGGAACTTTCAAACTTTACCTTCCTACCCCATGAAAGAAGTATTTTATCTCTTTGATAAACATTAACTTTACTTTATGGAATTAAGTAATCTATCCGAATTCAAATCTTCTAAAGAACTCAGAGAAAAGCTTGCAGACCTTGGTTTTGCTAAAACATTTGACGAGGGTGAAATCATCCTCAATGAGAATGCCTATATCAAAGCAATTCCAATTGTCACCAAGGGAAGTATTAAAGTGATGCGAACAGATGAAGACGGAAGGGAAATTTTGCTCTATTACATCAAACCTGGTGAAAGTTGCATCATGTCTTTTTTAGGTGGAATTCATCAAGATACTAGTAAAGTAAAAGCAATTGCAGAAGAAGATACAGAAATTCTCTTTATCCCAATTGACAAGGTCGGTTTACTTATTAAAGACTATCCGGAGTGGCTTGACTTTATATTCCGCCTCTATCACAAACGCTTTGAAGAACTATTGGAAGTAGTAAATGCCGTGGCTTTTAAAAAAATGGATGAACGACTTTTAAATCTACTTCAAAAAAAATGTGAACTCATTAGCAATAAGACACTCTCCGTAACTCACGAACAATTAGCCAACGAGTTAGGCACTGCTCGTGTAGTAGTTTCAAGACTCCTCAAACACATGGAAGATCAAGGCCTAGTAAAATTAGGTCGAAATAAAGTTTCGCTTCTGTAACAAAGGTTGCTGTGTAGCAATTTTCATTGTCTGACTTTTGCAGTGAACGAATTTATTCACTAATGGAATAGATTAATGAAAATGGAACATGGAACTACAAAACGCACTTATTTTAGGAATCATTGGTCTAGCAGCTGGATTACTCGGAGGCATGCTTGGCCTTGGTGGAGCAATCATTATTATTCCTGCATTAATGATTTTTCTCGGTTATTCTCAGCAATTAGCCCAAGGAACTGCATTAATCATGATGGTTCTTCCAGTTGGGGCTTTAGCCGCATTTCAATATTATCAAAAAGGATTTGTTGATGTAAAAGCTGCTTTAATACTAGCAGGATTTTTCTTTGTGGGCGGCTTCTTCGGTGCCAAATTTGCCACACAAATTCCTCAAGAAATATTGAAAAAAGTTTTTGCAGTAATGCTCGTAGGAATTGCCCTTAAAATGTGGTTTCAAAAATAATTCAGTATGTAACAAAAGTCACTGTATCTCCAAAAAGAAGGGGGTAACTTTGTAACATCAAACACCAAGAGACATGGAAATCAAACAATTCGAAGACAAAAACTTAGCACATTATTCTTATGCAATTCACAGTAATGGAGAAATCGCTCTGATTGACCCGGCGAGAAATCCACAACCCTATTATGATTTTGCAAAACAGCACGATGTAAAAATTACGACCGTGATTGAAACACATCCTCACGCTGATTTCGTAAGTAGTCACTTAGAAATTCAGGAAACAACTCATGCGAAAATTTATGTAAGCAAACTACTTGGCGCCGAATATGCACATCAATCTTTCGATGACGGAGACACCATAAAACTCGGAAACAGTTTCTTAAAAGCATTAAACACACCTGGTCATTCGCCAGATAGTATTAGTATAGTGGCAATAGACGAAAACGGGAAAGAACACGCTGTTTTTACAGGAGACACCTTGTTCATCGGTGACTGTGGAAGACCTGATTTAAGAGAAAAAGCAGGTGCTATAACTTCTCCACGAAAAGAATTAGCAAAACAGATGTATCATTCACTCAGAAACAAACTTATCACACTACCAGATTCAGTAATTGTTTATCCAGCACATGGAGCAGGTAGTTTATGTGGAAAAGGGTTGAGTGAGCAAAACAGCAGTACAATTGGTGCTGAAAAAATGAGCAACTGGAGTTTGCAATCAATGAGTGAAGAAGCCTTTATTCAAGAGCTATTGGTTGACCAGCCATTCATCCCTAAATACTTCCCTTTTGAAGTGGGGATCAATAAAAAAGGAGCTGGCGGGTATCAAACCAGTATTTCAAAAGTGCTGAAAAGAGAAGCTATTACTTGCACCGATTGTGCAAATACACTTAATCCTGAAATTTTAATCATTGATACCAGACCGCAAGATCAGTTCAAAAAAGCTCATTTAAAAAATGCCATTAATCTAATGGATGATGTCAAATTTGAAACCTGGTTGGGAAGTATTGTAAATCCTAATGAATCCTTCTATTTGATAGCTGAAAACGAAGAAGTTTTGAATCAGTTGATTGAACGCACCTCTAAAATCGGTTATGAAAACCAAATTGCGCTTGCTTTTGTATTGGATTACGGAAATGAATCTTCTGATGAATTCGATTTGGAAGATTTCAAAAACAACCTAAATAAGTATACAATCATTGATATCAGAAATCCTTCCGAAGTGAAAGCAGCTAAAATTTTCGAACAGTCGATTCACATTCCATTATACGAACTAAGAGAACGAAGTCAAGAAATTCCGACGAACAAGCCCATTGTTGTTCATTGTGCAGGAGGATACCGCAGTGCGGCAGGAAGCAGTATTATCAAATCAAAAATCCATGGAGCTTCACAAGTAATTGATTTAAGTGAAGCAGTAAAAACTTTTTAAACCAAACTCAAATGAACATAGAACAAATGATCAAAGAAGGACAAGGTACAATCGTAGATGTGAGAACAGTGGCAGAATTCAGAGGTGGAAATGCAGCCAACTCGATTAACATTCCTTTGCAAGAAATAGAGCGAAGATTGGATGAAGTAAAGAATTTAAAACAACCCTTAATTCTCTGTTGTGCTTCCGGAGGAAGAAGCGGTCAGGCAACACAATTTTTATCCCATCAGGGAATCGAATGTTACAATGGTGGTTCTTGGTTAGATGTCAATTATTTTCAAACACGTTAAAAAGATGATGAACTCAATCAAACAATTATTGGGCTTTGGCCCAAAAGTAAATTATGCGGAGTTAGTGAAAAATGGAGCTATTATTCTGGACGTTCGTACTAAAGGAGAATATGCTGCCGGGCACATCAATGGCTCTCTGAACATCAGTTTGGATTCTCTGGGAAGTAATTTGAACCGGCTTAAAGACAAAGATAAACCCATTATCACTTGTTGTGCCAGTGGAATGCGAAGTGCTTCTGCAAAAAACATTCTAAAATCAAATGGGTACACGCAAGTTCACAATGGCGGTGGTTGGTACAGTTTACAAACTAAAATTCGACAATAACTTAATATAAAGTGAATTTTACCAAGCTCGATTTATCTGACAGAATTGAGTTTGGTTTGATTCACTTGCATTTCAAACAGATGAAAGAACGAATCTTAAAAAATTGGACACTTACAAGAGCCTTATTTCTTGTTTTGGGAACTATCATTATTATCCAATCAATCCTTAGCCAACAATGGTTCGGGATTTTGTTTGGCAGTTACTTTGCCTCCATGGGATTGTTTTCATTTGGCTGTGCTGCTGGAAATTGCTATGGTGGGAGTTGTGCGGTAGAAACCAAAAAGTCATCAGAAACCCAAAAGTAAACTTCAAAAACTAATTTAAACATCATGAAAAAATTCCTGTCGATTACCTTCCTAACACTTATCCTGGTCAGTTGTTCTAATGGACAAATAGCAAATTCACTTCCTGCTACCAAATTTTCAGCAAAACTGAAAGGACTTCCTAATGCTCCAATTATTGATGTAAGAACACCAGCAGAATTTTCAAATGGTCATCTTGAAAATGCCCTGAATTACGATTGGAACGGAACTGAGTTTGAGAATCAAATCGGATTTCTGGACAAGTCAAAACCCGTATTTGTTTATTGTTTAAGTGGTGGACGAAGTTCCGAAGCAGCTAGCAAGATGAGAGCAGAAGGTTTCAAAGAAGTTTATGAAATGGAAGGAGGTCTGATGCAATGGCGAAGCCAAAATCTTCCCGAAACGACAAGGAATGAAGTCGTATCAAAAGGAATGAGTAAACAAGATTTCGAAGTGCTTATAAACTCGGACAAATTAGTCCTCATTGATTTTTATGCAGATTGGTGCGTCCCTTGTAAAAAAATGGAACCTTATTTGAATGAAATTGCGAATGATTTGAAAAATACGGTTACTGTTATCAGAATCAATGCAGATGAAAACCAAGAACTTTGTAAAGAATTACAAATTAGTGCCATTCCGGTATTACAGATTTACAAAAAGAAAAAGCTTATCTGGACGAACACCGGCTTCATTGAAAAGTCTGAAGTGTTAAAGCAATTATAAGATTGGCTGAAAAAATCACCTCTAAATAGCAATTAGATTCATCAAAAAAAGCTTATCTGAACGTTTTTTGAACTTGGCTGTATCCCTTCAAAACGCCAACGTTATGAAATCGATCCTTATTACAATTGTTAGCTTAATCGCGGGAATTCATTTCTCACAAGCTCAACCCGTTCATCCAACAGATGAATTGCGTAAAATCCAAATTGCGATTCTATTCGATACTTCCGGAAGTATGGACGGCCTAATCGAACAAGCAAAATCAACTATCTGGAAAATTGTCAATATCGCTTCTAAAATGTCTGATAAAGGCAAAGCCCCTCAGCTGGAAATTGCCCTGTACGATTATGGAAACGATGAAATAAAAACTCCTAATTGGATTCGCAAACGAACAGACCTCATCGCCGATTTGGACTCCATTTCAGGTCAACTTTTTTCACTAAAAACCAATGGTGGAACGGAATATTGTGCCGCAGTTATCGAATCTTCCATCAACGATTTAAAATGGTCTAACAACCCAAATGATTTGCGTTTAGTCTACATCGCTGGAAACGAGCCCTTCAATCAAGGTCCGATTGACTACAAGAAAATTTTAAAAATAGCTGCAGACCGAGACATCATTGTGAACACCATTTATTGTGGTGCATACGATCAAGGAGTGCGCGAATTTTGGTACGATGGAGCTCTTCAAACGCAAGGTTCTTATTTCAACATTGAATCGAATGATGCAATCAAACACATTGATACTCCATACGACAAAGAGATTATCACGGCGAATGATTCTTTAAACAAAACGTATGTAGGATATGGAAGAGACGGTTATTACCGAGCAAGTAAACAAGCAAGAGAAGATGAAAACGCTGGATCTAAAGGTATTGCTGTCATGAGCGATCGAGCTGAAGCAAAATCAAAATCAAATTACAAAAATGCAACTTGGGACTTAGTAGACGGATTGGAAGAAGGAAATGTGAAATTAGATAGTATTCGACCGGAAGATCTTCCTAAAGAACTGAAAGGAAAAACGAAAGAAGAACAAACGAAATATATCGAGTCTAAAAAAGCAGATCGCATTAAATACCAAGCTAAAATTGGAGAACTTTCGAAAAAAAGAGAAGAATATATTGCAGAAGAAAAGAAAAAAATCAATGAATCAGATGCAAAAAAAGACCTTGGATCAGCAATCATTGAATCCTTAGTTGCTACCGCACAGAAAATAGGATTCACGGTTGAATAATGAACCATAAGTCCCCGATTAACTAAGTCTAATCGGGGATTTTTCATCAAATCAGGGATAAGTGCAAGATTATCCACCACTTACCATGGTAATTAAAATTACACTCACCAAACTGTTATTAACAATCTACCTTTCCTATCTTTATCATTCCAAGAATACCTCATGATCGAATTTGAAACAGACGTACGAGCACTTGATTATCTCAACTACTGGTTTGTGGAAATTACTCCTGATATACTCGCTCAATTGCCTGGCAGAGCCGAAAAAGGAGATTTCAATCAGCGATTACTCATCACCTTAGATTACCAAATTCAATGGCAAGCTGGAATTCTCGCTCTTGGTGAAGGAAGTGGAATGATCACTGTTCAAAAAGACCGACTAAAAAAGCTCGGAAAAACTTTAGGAGATTCGGTAATCGTACAATTGGAAAAAGACGATTCTGAATTTGGAGTTCCCGTTGCAGATGAAATCAACGAATACTGGATTCAGGTTCCAGAATCAAAAGATCGTTTTGATGCCCTTACTCCTGGAATGAAACGATACATTTTAAATCATGTATCCACTGCTAAATCAACAGAAAAAAGGTTGGAGCGAACCCATTTATTACTATCAAATCTACTTTTAGCTCCCCAAGGAAAAGAAACATTTCGGTTTCTTCTGGGCAAGGATTAATTCATTCATTTCCTTCGAAACGATTAAATTTGTAAAAAAGAATAATTCGATGCGTGTATATTTAGACAATGCTGCAACAACCCCACTTGCAAAAGAAGTTGCAGAAGCCATGATTCCAGTTTTACAAAATGAATTTGGAAACCCTTCTTCAACGCATTTCTATGGCCGACAAACAAAGGCGTTAATTGAAACTTCTCGTAGATCAATTGCGAAACAGTTAAACTGTTCACCGGGTGAGCTTATTTTCACTTCAGGCGGAACAGAAGCAGATAACATTGCTTTGAATACAGGTGTTTTCCAATTAGGAGTAAAACGCATTATTTCAACAACTATTGAGCATCATGCTGTTTGTCATACTATTGAACATTTAGCCGAAAGAGAAGGCATTGAAGCTGTTTGGTTATCAGTAGATTCCAAAGGAAATATCAATCTAAATGAGCTAGAAACTTATTTGAAAGACGAAAAACCAACGCTGGTTTCTTTGATGCACGCAAACAACGAAATTGGAACATTAACTCCAATTGAAAAAGTAAGTGAAATTTGCAAAAAATACAACGCTTATTTTCACACAGATACCGTTCAAACAATGGGGCATTACGCATTTGATTTGGACAAATTAGGAATCGATTTTGTGACATGTGCAGCACATAAATTTCACGGTCCAAAAGGAATTGGATTTTTGTACGCCAATAAACGCATCAAAACAGATATTTTAATTCACGGAGGAGCACAAGAAAGAGGATTGCGTGGAGGAACAGAAAATGTATACGGAATTGTTGGATTGGCAAAAGCAATCGAATTGGCATACTCTCATTTAGAAGAACACCAAGCGCATGTTCAAGGATTGAAAACCTACATGATTGAACGATTAAAAGAAACGCTTTCAGATGTTACTTTCCACGGGGAAACAGATCCTGCGAAAAGTTTGTACACCGTTTTAAACGTGTGTTTGCCTGCAACTGAAAAATCGGGAATGCTTTTATTTACATTGGATTTAAAAGGTGTTGCTTGTTCTGGGGGATCTGCATGTTCTTCTGGAGCTACAAAAGGTTCACATGTATTGGAAGGAATTCAGGCGGATAATTCACGCCCAAATGCCCGATTCTCATTTTCAAGATACACAACCAAAGAAGAAATAGATTTTGCTATCGAACAATTGGAAGCAATATATGACAAGGTATTAGCATAAATCGACTCTATAAAGAAAAGAATTCAAACACAGGTTTAAACTTTTTTGTGTTTTAGTCGTCTTAGCAAGAACATAATATAACGAACTGCTCTATGAAACTTTCT
Source organism: Fluviicola taffensis DSM 16823 (assembly GCF_000194605.1). Lineage (NCBI taxonomy): Bacteria > Pseudomonadati > Bacteroidota > Flavobacteriia > Flavobacteriales > Crocinitomicaceae > Fluviicola > Fluviicola taffensis. Next base: position 3,295,032 of record NC_015321.1, on the reverse strand, counting down.
TTACTTCTACTTGCCCTTATCCTTGGGTTTTCAAATTTAAAGGCACAAACGTATTTCCCTCCACTAGTCGGAAATACTTGGTCTACAACAGATCCAGCAACCTTGGGATGGTGTCCAGATTCAATCACCAAAATGTACGATTGGCTGGAACTATCCGATTCCAAAGCATTTATTGTTTTGAAAGACGGAAAAATCGTATTAGAGAAATACTTTGGAACCTTTACTATAGACAGTTTTTATGTGTGGAATTCAGCAGGAAAAACCTTAACAGCTTATGCTGTGGGTATTGCACAACACGAAGGTTTTCTAGATATAAATGACCCAACGATTGATTACCTAGGAACTGGCTGGACAAGCTTAACACCAACTCAGGAAGCTGCAATTACAATTAAACATCAATTAACTATGACCACAGGTTTGGATGATGGAGTGTCAGATATTCATTGTACAGATCCCTCATGCTTGATTTACAAAGCAGCACCCGGAACGAGATGGGCATACCACAACGGACCGTATACCCTACTCGACTCAGTGATTGAATCTGCAACAGGATTGACATTGAATGCTTGGGTAAATCAAAAAATAAGCAGCAAAATTGGAATGGTTGGAACGTATCTTCAATTGGGATACAACAATGTATTTGCATCAAAAGCAAGAGGAATGGCTCGTTTTGGGTTATTACTTTCACAAGATGGTTATTGGAACGCAAATCCTGTACTTCCAGATTTAACCTACCTCAACGCAATGCGAAACAGCAGTCAAAGTTTAAACAACTCTTACGGATATTTGACTTGGTTAAATGGCAAAGCTTCCTTTATGCTTCCACAATCTCAGTTTGTATTCTCTGGAGAACTTTGCCCCAATGCTCCTACTGATATGTACGCCGCAGAAGGAAAAAATGGGCAAATTATCAATGTTGTCCCATCACAAGGCTTGGTTGTTGTGCGAATGGGAGCTAACATGGGGACTAGTCTAGTTGGAACGCAATACAACGATACGATTTGGCAATACATGAATCGATTGAGTTGTACATTAGGGACTACTGAAAATAGTATCGAAGAAATTCAACTATCTCCCAATCCTTCAACGGGCACTTTCACCATCTCCGATCTAACAGGTATCGAAAAAATGGAGGTTAGTAATCAACTTGGGCAAATAGTTACTTTTCAGCAAGTTGAAAAAGAAATCACATTAAACACAGCTCAAGCAGGAGTTTATTTTCTCACAATTCACACAAAAAACAATACAAAAACTTTCCGAGTGATGCGTTATTAGTGAAAAAATCCACTAAATTTAGCCTATGCCCGGTACGAAGAGACATATTCTCGTTATGAGTTCATGGTTTCCTACGCGTTTAGATCCATACGCAGGAAATTTCGTTGAGCGATTTGCACATTTACTTTCAGATACGTATGAAGTTACTGTTCTTCATACGATGGGTGATAAAAATTGCAGCTCGATTGAAGTAGATGAACAGTATGTTGATAATGTAAGAATCATTCGAATTTATCACAGCATTTCAAAAAACAGGTTTATTCATTGGTGGTTACAGCGAAAAGCTTTGCGAAAAGGATTACTCATGTTAGATCACATTGATTTAATTTTTGCACATGTGTTTCTTCCAAGAGCGATGCAATTCACCAGAGTACAAAGGTATTTTCATTGCCCATTAATTGTGATGGAGCATGGTTCTTATTATCGAAAAAAACTTCGAAAGAATTTCATCTCTCTGCATCAACAATTAATAAAAAGAGCAAGTAGACACACCAAAGAAATTGTGGCAGTTTCAAATGTTTTGAGAACAGATATGAAACCGCTTTTTCCAACTACAAAAATCCAAGTGATTCCAAACTTTGTAGACGAAGAAATTTTCAGTTTAAGAGATTCCAATCCGATTCAAAGAACTAAGTTTATCCACATTTCAACGCTTGATAAAAACACGAAAAACCCGAGTTTTCTTTTCGATGGTTTTTTAAATGCCTATTTAGAATCTAGTAAAAAAATCAGTTTAACCGTTGTTTCTGATCAAAACACCGACGAATGGGAAAGATGGGCAAAACTAAATAGTTGCAGTGAAGCTATTACCTTTATCGGTCCTTCTGAATGGGAAGAGGTCAGCCAACTATTAAAAGAACACGATGCACTTATTCTTACTTCAGAATACGAAACATTCAGTATAGTAATTGCGGAAGCATGGTTAACTGGAACTCCAGTAATTTCAACAGCTGTGGGTATTGCGGCAAACATGACTGATTCATTGGGAATAAAAGTCGAACACAACAATATTGCCGAATTAAAACACGCTATTTTGGATATGAAGAATGGAAAATTTCAATATGATAAAAATTTCTTACGCTCATTTGGCATGCAATTTTCAAAGGAAAGTGTCAAAAACCAACTCATTGAATTATTTAACAAACATTTTATTATTTACGAATAGTTCAAAATAATTCAGTTGTTCAAAGAGTTAAAGGTAAAACAGATTTGAACTTTTGAACTCCTTTGAACCCATTTGAACTCTTTATATGGATAAAAAAAATCTCTTCAATCACATTTCAAAGATAGTTCAGGAAAAAATCGACCGATTACAGGCTGATATCTCCGACTTGCAAAAAGATATTGCAGAAGACAGTAAAAGTTCAGCTGGTGATAAATTTGAAACAGCACGTGAAATGGCACAACAAGAACTTTCAAAGCTAAGTGTTCAACTAAGTGAACAACAACGTTTGAAAGGATTCATTGAAAGTTTATCTCAGGAAGAATCAGACATCGTGAAAATTGGCTCATTGGTTCAAACAGATAAAGGGCACTTTTTAGTAGGTGTTCCCATAGGAAAAATCAGCTTCAATCAACTAGAGATAACTGGTATTGGAGCAGCCGCACCTCTTGGTCAAGTCTTATTGAAAAAACAAATCAATGATTGCATTCAAATCAATCAACAAAGCTTTCTAATCGAACAAATTCTTTAACTTAGCCCATTACTTACTACAACCTTTTAGCGAATGTTAATTTAATATGAACTCACTTCATAATTTATTTACATAAGCTTCACAATCCAATAGTTTTACACTTAATTTAGAATAACCTGACAGCAGTTCCTTTGTAGCAAAATTAAAGCTATGAAGATATTTCTTTCCGTTGTTTCATTAATGATTGTAAGTTTTGCATTTGGGCAAGACAAAAATAACGGAGTTATTCAAGGAAAAGTAATCGATTCTGAAACAGGTGAAGGTTTACCTTCAGCCCAAGTTGAATTGGTAGAACAAACAAAAAAAATACTTTCAGACATTGAAGGTGTTTACAATTTCGACAAGTTAGAAAAAGGAAGCTACTCCATTCGAATTGTATATCCAGGAATGCCCACTCAAATAATAAATGGTATTGAAGTGAAATCTGGTAATATCACAAACATTGATGTTGTTATGACTCCTCCAAACGAGGATACAATTGTAGAAGTAGTCATAACTGCAAAAAGAATTATAGATACAGATCAAGGTGTGGCCTTGAAACAAAAAAATGCTGTAAGTGTTGGAGATGTCATGTCAAGCCAATCTATAGCTAGATCAACTGCCAGCAATACCAGTGATGTTTTAAAAATGGTAAGTGGAGCAAGTATCCAAGACAATAAATTTGCTGTTATCAGAGGTTTAAACGATCGATACAACGCAGCTTTCTTAAATGGTTCACCACTTCCAAGTTCTGAAAGTGACCGAAAAGCATTTTCATTCGACATATTTCCTTCTAATATGCTCGACAATTTAACAATTACAAAATCTGCTACACCAGAACAACCTGCTGAATTTGCTGGTGGATTAATTCAAATTAACACCAAAAGTATCCCTGAAAAAAACTTCTTCTCTTTTCAACTTGGAACAGGATACAATACCATTACTACATTCAAAGACCGCACTAGTTATAAAGGTGGAAAAATGGATTGGTTAGGAATAGATGACGGAAACAGGAAAATACCATCTTCGATTCCATCATTTAAAGACTTCCCAACAAGCATGCACGATGAAGCAAAATTAGCAAAAACATTCAGCACCGACTGGAAGACAACAGAAAGTAAATTCTCGCCAAATCTAAACCTTCAAGCATCTGGGGGATTCAATAAAAAATTTGGAAAAATGCGCGAATTCGGAATGATTGCTGCTTTGACTTATAGTAGAAGTTTTAGTTACAATGAAACAACACGTCGAGGTTATCTCAATGCGAATGACCCAAATTCGTTAGAAACTAGCCAATTGCAATACGAATACTTCGACAAAAATAATGTGACAACAACATTGTCTGGAGCTCTTGCTAATTTCTCACTAAAAATCAATGAATTGAATACACTTAGCTTTAAGAATATATATAGTATCAATTCAACAGACAAATTAATTTCCAGAACGGGTGAAAATGACCCTTTACAAAACCCAACACTTGTAAGTAATAGTGCACGTTGGTTCACTTCAAATCAAGTGTATTCAGGACAATTAGAAGGACAACATGGTTTAAAAGTAAAAGGACTTAAAATAAACTGGTTGGCAGGATATAGTAATATTTATCGTTCCATTCCAAATTTACGCAGATCAGCATACTCAAAACCAAAAGATCCAGTAAATCCAAAAGACACCATGTACAGCGCAAGTATTTCATTTACAAATGCTGGACAAAATTTTGGTGGAGGAATGTTTTTTTCTGACAATAAGGAAAGTTCCACAAATGCACGAGTAGATTTATCCTATACAACAGATTTATTCGGAAAAATAAAAAGCGAATTTAAAATTGGCGTTTACAATCAGATTAGATCCAGAAAATTTGAAGCACGTCAGTTAGGATATACCCGCTACGGGGTAACAGGTGGAAATGTGAAATTTGATAACAATCTTTTGTATTTACCCGAAGATGAGATTTTTGCGCCTGAAAACATGGGGTTAATTGAAGCTGGACAAAATGGAAATCCTGGAAAAGGTGGATTCAAATTAACAGATGATACAAAACCATCAGATAATTACGATGCTCAATCAATGTTAAATGCAGCTTATTTGCAAATTGACAATCGATTTGGTAAACGATTCCGTTTCATTTATGGAGTTCGAGCAGAATATTTTGATCAAAAACTGAATGCGTTGCGTGATAATTTATCTGATTTAAAAATCCGCACAACTAAATTAGATTTCCTCCCTTCAATCAATGGTATTTTTGAAGCAAATAAACGTACCAACATTCGTTTAAGCTACTCGCAAACTTTAAACAGACCAGAATATCGCGAACTAGCTCCATTTGCCTTCTACGATTTCTCAACGAACTTCGTTATTTCAGGAAATGATACATTGAAACGTGCATTGATTCATAATTTAGATTTGAGATACGAGGTTTTCCCAGGAAGAGGTCAGTTATTCTCTGCTACAGTTTTCTACAAAAATTTCCAAAACCCAATTGAGCAAAAATCGCGCGCTGATGTAACGAATGAGATTACGTATCAAAACGTACCTACTGCACAAAATTATGGGTTGGAATTGGAAGCAAGAACCCTTATCTCTAACCTTTTCGGGCTAGACACATCATCATTCTTTGACAAGTTTACTGTTTACGCAAACTTATCAATTATCCGTTCAAAAGTAGATGTTTCTACAGTCGTGGGAAGTGCAACAGATTCTAGACCATTACAAGGACAATCTCCTTATGTCTTCAACGCTGGTATTCGTTACGATAATTCACGCTATCAATGGGGAGTTTCATTAAACGTAAACCGCGTTGGACAACGTATCTATTATGTTGGAAATGTATACGAACCAGATCTTTGGGAGCAAGCACGCACCTTTTTGGATCTGCAAATTACAAAGGGATTCTGGAAAGGCCGCGCACAATTTAAACTAAACATTCAGAACATTTTGGCACAGAATCAAATCTTTTACCAAAACAGCTCTACAGAAAGATCAACAGCAAAAGGAATGAATGCATTCTTTAACACCATTTTTGTGGGTGATAAAAACAACAACAATAATTACGACAAATCAATTGATAGAGAAATTTGGAACACCAATTTCGGAACAACATTTAGTGCTTCAATAAGTATCAAATTGTAAGTATCCAAAAGACGCCTGAGAGGCCACCCGTGATCGGGTGGCTTTTTTGTTTCCAAAAAAATAGTCAAAGGAATTGAAGCAAATTTATTTTGAACTTTTGAATCATCCAAGGATGAAGCTTTGAAACTATTTTAGTTCCTACTAAAACGATTGAGTCAATGTTAATTTAAGGATACTTCAATTAAGATACGCTTAACATTTATTTACTCGAAACGTAACTTAAAAGAAAGGATAGAACAAGGTTGTTGAAGCAACTTTGTACCAAGAAAAAAAAACGAAAAATGAAAAAAATTTACTTAAGTGCAATTTTTGCAGGTTTGGGTGCTTTAGCAGCATTTGGACAAGACTTTTACGAAACAACTTACCGTGGAGCTTTCGCTCCTGCTCCAACAGCAATGTGGTCTGGAAGCTGGGCTAACTGGGATCCACAAAACACGAATTACGGTACTTCAAATACCCCTATTACAGCTAACATTACAACAAACACAACATGGACAGCTGGAAATGTGTATTTGTTGCAAGGTCAAATCTATGTAAAAAACAACGCTACTTTAACAATTGAGCCTGGAACTATTATTATGGGTTCTAAAGCAGTTGTTGGATCAGGATTGTTTATTACAAAAGGTGCAAAATTAATCGCTGCAGGAACAGCAACTAGTCCAATTGTATTCACATCTGATCAACCAGCAGGATCTCGCTCGGCAGGTGACTGGGGAGGAATAATCCTTATGGGTAAAGCGACTACTAACTTAGTAGGTGGTATTGGATTCATTGAAGGTATCGCTTCATCTACTGACACAGAATATGGTGGTGCTACAACTCCAGTTAATACTGATAATTCAGGTGTATTGAAATATGTTCGCGTAGAATTCCCTGGATATGCTTACCAACAAGACAAAGAAATCAATGGAATTACATTTGGAGCAGTTGGTTCTCAAACAGAAGTTGATTTCGTTCAAGTTTCTTTCTCGAATGACGATTCATTCGAATGGTTTGGTGGAAGTGTAAACTGTAAACACCTTATCTCTTACAGAGGATTGGATGATGACTTTGATACTGACAACGGTTTCAACGGAAAAGTACAATTTGCATTAATCGTTCGTGATCCAGATATCGCTGACCAATCATCTTCTTCTACTTCCGAAGGTTTCGAATCAGATAATGACGCTTCAGGTAGTACAAACTCACCTTTTACAAGTGCTATTTTCTCGAATGTAACTGCAATCGGGCCATTCAGAGGAAGTACTTCAAATACAATCGATCCTAAATTCCGTCGTGGTGCTCGTATCCGTCGTAATTCTCAGTTAGATATCCGTAACTCTATTTTTATGGACTTTATGACTGGAATTCATATTGATGGAACTGCTTGTGAGGCGAATGCTACTGGCGGTTTGATCATTTTCAAAAACAATATCGTTGCTGGAAATACTCCAGGGAAAGTAACTGAGAAAGGTGCAACTAGTACATTTGGTATCACAGCTTGGTTTGCTGCTGGAATGAATGATTCAATTGCTTCTACAGCAGGAATTTTGACAACACCATACAACTATTTGACTCCTGACTACCGTCCAGCTGGAAGTTCTCCACTTTTATCAGGTGCAGATTTCACAGGAATGAGTACAGGATTAGGTATCGAAGAGGTTTCGGATATCGTTGGAATGTCTTTATATCCTAACCCAACAAACGGTGATGCAAGCTTATTTGTTGATGTAGCTCAAAACGACGAAATTGAAGTAGTTGTCATGAACTCAAATGGACAAATTATCCAAACTGTAGCTACAAAGTATGCTGAAGTTGGAACACATGAATTCACAATCAATGCTGCAACATTTGCTCAAGGATTGTATTACGCGGTTGTAAGATCAGGTAATACAGTTAAAACAGTAAAATTGAGTGTTGTTAAGTAACGAGTTTTCTCTGTTAGTTTAGTTTTATAGCAAAGAAAAGGGTTGTCAGCCGATGCTGACAACCCTTTTTTCGTTCAAATGGTTCAAACAAAACGTTCAAAGTTCCGATAGTTATCGGAATCAAACCAATTGAACTTTTAAACTTTTTGAACTTGTTTGAACCTTTCAATATGCTTACCTTCGTAAAAAACAAAACCTATGAAAATATTAGCATTCGGAGCAAGTACCAGTAAATCTTCTATCAATCAGCAATTTGCACACTTTGCCGCTCACCAATTTGAAGGTGACGTCAATATGATTGATTTAAATGACTTCGAAATGCCAGTATTTTCTGTTGACAAGGAAAAAGAAGATGGTTTCCCTGACGAAGCTCACGAACTTCATGAAATTATCGAACATTCAGACTTCCTAGTAATCTCAATGACAGAACACAACGGAAGTTATTCCGCGGCTTTCAAAAACACCTTAGATTGGTGTTCTAGATTAAATAACAGTGTCTTTCACGAAAAACCAATGTTGTTGATTTCTACTTCTCCTGGAAAATTGGGTGCAAAATTCTCACTAGAAGCTGCATTGAATCGTTTTCCACGCCACACAGCAAATATTCTAGGTCATTTCAGCTTGCCAAGCTTTGGAGACAACTTCAAGGATGGCATTATCAATAAAGAATTGGCAAAAGAATTCAACGATTTGATTGAAAACGTAAAAGAAACCTTAGCGAAGATCCAATAAGGAATCTACTCCAATTAATCGTTCAACTGTATATCCTTCAGCGTAGCGAACACCAATGCTACGTCCAAATTCGGCCATTCTACCGCGCAAGAATTCAAAAAATTCTTCTCCAGAAATGGGTGTTTTAGGCTCAGAAGAACTTGGATCCCAAAACTGGGTTTTGTATGCTTTGATAGAGTCAAATTTTTGTTCTACGAACTCCGTTACATCAATTGCAAAATCTGGTTTGAGGTAGCGGTCTTGAATGTAGTGATACACGAATTTTGGTCGATGTGCTTCTTGCGCAACTCCACCCCAGCTTGTTTCTATTCTCCGCAATCCAGCTAAAAAGCAAGCTTCAGAAGCCAACTTACTTCCTTTTCCATGATCAGGATGACGATCTGAAACTGCATTCAATAAAACAATTTGTGGTTTAAACCTCCGAATTTGCTCAATAATCAATCTTAGGTTCTCTTCCGAATGTTCAAAAAAACCATCTGCCATTTTCAAATTTACGCGATCCGTTAGACCTAAAATTTCAGAAGCAGCCTGAGCCTCTTCGTAACGTGTTTCCTTCGTACCTCGAGAACCTAATTCACCCTGAGTCAAATCAATGATTCCTGTGGTAAAACCCATTGAACGATGTTTCAACAAAGTTCCTGCTGCTGAAAGCTCCACATCATCCGGATGCGCTCCAATTGCTAGAATATCAATTTGGCTCATGATTTCTTGATCCAGTCTAAAATGTGCGAATCAGCAGGTTCCGTTTGTGGAGAATAAAAACCAGTCACTTTTCCTTCCTCATCAATCAAAAACTTCTGAAAATTCCAAGTCACATCTGCCCCAGTTTCATCTTTCAACCATTTATAAATCGGGTGAATCTCTTCTCCAACCGTATGTACTTTTTCAGAAAGTGGAAAACTCACACCATAATTTGTAGAACAAAATACAGCGATTTCCTCAGAAGTTCCAGGCTCTTGTCCTGCAAAATCATTACAAGGAACTCCCAATACCGCGAAGTCATTTCCACCAAACTCTTCTTGTAACTCTTGTAATTGTGTATACTGAGGAGTTAAACCACATTGCGAAGCAACATTTACCAAAAGAACTTTCTTTCCTTGAAAGTCATTCCAATCAATTGGATTTCCATTCAACTGATTCAGGGAAAAATCATACAATATCATAGTAATTCTCTTTGAGCTTTAAGATACTGCTTATTTCGAATTCCAGCAATAATTGTAACAACTAAGAATCCAGCTATCATTATCCAAACGTATCCAGGCAAATTCACAGAACCATCTCCATTTGCGTAAGAATGTAAACCCACCAAGATAAAATTCACCCCGAAGAACGTAAACAAAATGGCCGCGTAACCCCACATACTTGCTACGTTGAAAGCAAACTTCCCTTTTAAGCCAGGAATAAATCTAAAATGCAAAACGATTGAATAAACCAAAACGGAAACCAAAGCCCACGTTTCTTTCGGATCCCAGCCCCAATATCTTCCCCAAGATTCGTTGGCCCAAATCCCTCCAAGGAATGTTCCTATTGTCAACATAAATAAACCAACTGTCATAGTCATTTCAGAAACGTAGGTTAATTCATTGATATTTTTGGTAACGCTGCCTCCATTGGATGGGCTTCGGAAAATATACAAGATCATATTAAATATTCCCAAAATACAAGCCAATCCTAAGAAACCATAACTGCTCGTAATAATTGCTACGTGAATCATCAACCAATAACTTTTCAATACAGGTTGAAGGTTTGTAATTTCTGGATCCAATAAATTCATTTCAGTAACGAATATCATGAATGCTGCAAGTAAGGCAGATCCAGCCAATATTCCCGCATTTGCACGAGAGAAAATCAATCCTGCAAGCATGGTGATCCAAGCAATAAAAACAACCGCCTCATATCCATCACTCCAAGGTGCATGACCAGAAATGTACCATCTCATACCTAAACCAGCGCCATGATACAAGAAAATAATAACTAAAAAGAAAACAAGCACTTTACGAATAGTCATATAACGCTTTTCTGATTTATCCGAAGGATTGAACAATACTCGAATAAAAAATACAATCATTAAAATCAAACCGATTAACAAATAAGAATACTCACAATTCTTGAAAATTTGCATTTTATTGTACAACACTTCCATTTTAACATGAGACTCAGTTGGAAGAATTGATACTGGAGCTAATTTCCGTTGCTGCTGCTTCAAATCATTCAATAAGTTGGCAGATTTCTTAAAATTATTATTCGATTTTGCAGCATCATTCAAAGAACTAATATAGCTCAAAGCTAAACGACTCGTAAGGCTATCTTTTTGCATCAATTCCTGATTAAAAGGCATAAACCAACGGTTTCCTGAATCTCCTTTTAATGGAATAATCTTCATGAAATTCCAATTAATAACACCTGCAAACACTTGATACTTCTCTCCTAGTTTAATAAGCTTCTTCTGAGTCTCCGATTGCTGTGATTCTGGTTTTTGCAAAGCCACATTGTAATCATCAATCCACTTGAAATTACCAGTTTCGTCCGTCAATTCTCTAAAGGAAACATACTGGGTCAAATTGTATTGTTCAAATAAAGCTGCTGGAACCAAGATCACTTTTTCATTCATCCAATAATCTGGATACATGTGCATGCTTATAATCGTTTGAACAGCATTTCTGTCTTGATATTTATTTGCTCTGTACAATTTTCGCAAAAGCTGATCAGATAGTGTATGTATTGGAATAATCCGACCTCTATTATCTTGAACTAATAAACTTGCCAATTCATCACTTTGATCCTCTGAGATAAAATAAACTACTGGGTTTTTAAATTCGGTAATCGGTTGTTCTTGTGAATGCTCATGGGTATGATGGCTATGGTCGTGATCATGTGATTCCTGAGCAAATGAAAATACAGAACTTAATGCAAATAGAACACTTAATGCCTTTTTAGCATTGGAAGTTTTTAAATTGGATAAAAGCTCTCTAAAACGGGAACTTGGAGCAAACAAACTAAAAATCATTCCTATAAACATCATTAAATATCCTAAATACGTTACGTTCGTTCCCCAAAAATCGTGATTTACACTCAAAATTGTTCCTTTTTCATCTGCATCATAAGAAGATTGGAAGAAACGATAACCACCATAATCCAATACATGATTCATGAATACGTGCTTTGTACCAAATTCATTGTTTGCAGTATCTAAAACCTGTAAATCACTTGAATATGAGGAAGGCATATCTGAACCTGGATAACGATCCAACATAAAGTCGTTGCATTTCATATAGAATGGAATTTTGATTCGTCTCATCCCGTATTCCATTCGGTAATTCAATCCATTAAACTCGAAGAAAACAGGCTCTCCGATCATTTTCTCACCTCCTCGCAAGCGAACAATCTTTGATTTGGAACCATCTGTAATTTTTACGGTTAAATAATCTGAACCAACATCTCTTTTTCCAGATGGCATTAATATCTTTCCAACATTCGGAATCTCTTGCTTAAACACGAATTGTTGTCCAGCAATTTGATACAAAGTAGTCGTTGCAAAAACAACTTCTTCTCCTGGGGCAACTTTCACAAAAACAGAATCTGGTGGAGCAATTCCACTTTGACGCGCTTTTTGCATTTCCTTCATCGGAATGTATTGCAAAGGCATATTTGGTCTTAACCGCAAAGTGTCATTCTTACGGTAAACATTCACTCCATTTACCAATTGCTCTGAAAAAGCAATATTTAAACCATTTACGGAGAAAATTTCATCATTGATGACATAATTGGATTTCATTCCGTCGGTCACAATATCCAAAGCACTTGTTTTGTATTTTGAATCAATTTTAATGGTATCAATCTGCTTCGATTTAAAATCAACGTATTCCATCGTAACCTGGTTTTTATGACCTGGAAATTCGATATCTAAGTTTGCAGAATTAAATGGATAAGATTCAGCCAAAAAAGTTTTTACATGGTCTGTCAGTTGATACTTCTTCCCGTCATTCACATTCACCCATAAATACGGATCTGATGTATAAACAACATTCGATGATTCACCTTCCCGAATCATCATCATTCCTTCATAACTTACATAACGTGTAATCCATGCTCCAAGAATAATAACGATAAACGAAATATGGAAAAGTAGCACAGCAATTTTCTCTCGTCTCCACATTTGGTAGCGGAAAATATTCGCAATTAAATTCACACTCAAGAAAGCTAATAGCAATTCAAACCATTTAGCATTGTAAACCCAAAGCTTGGCTGCTTGAGTAGTTTCGTACGACTCAATGAATGTTGCTATTGCAATTGCAGTTAGGAAGATGAATAATCCCATTGCCATTGCTCTCATCGAGAAAAGTCCTTTTGCTAGTTTTTCCATGTGAAAACGGATTGATAATTTTCTGGTGCAAAAATACGGATTCGTTTGGGTTTTCAGCTCAAAATAACAAGTGAATTACGAATACCTAATTGCGAATTACGAATGATGCTTTGAGGATCTTTATTGCAGGAATTAATCTGTTCTAAAACAATTATATCAGGCTATTTCAGGCTAATTGTAAAAACCAAAAAAGGGACGAAAACCGTCCCTTTTTTAACAAATATTGTGTTTATTTATTCCTCAATTACTTCTGAAGGAACTAAAATTCTTCCGCAATGTTCGCAAACAATTACTTTTCTACGTGTATCAATATCTAATTGACGTTGTGGTGGAATTTTATTAAAACATCCTCCACAAGAATCACGGTCAACACCAACAACAGCTAATCCGTTTTTCGCATTCTCACGCAAACGAGAGTAAGCTGCAATTAAACGAGAATCTATCAATGATTTTGCTTTCTCAGACTGAGCGATCAATCCTTCTTCTTCTTTTTGTGTTTCACCAACGATTTCGTTCAACTCATCTTGTTTCACTTTCAAATCGCCTTTACGCATTTCCAAACGCTCTTTCGCTTCGTCAAGCACTTCTTTTTTAGAAGTAATCTTGATTTTAGTTTCTTTCATACGTTTATCGTGCAATTTAATCTCCAACTCTTGGTATTCGATTTCTTTTGCCAACGATTCGAATTCACGATTGTTACGTACATTATTTTGTTGATCCTTGAACTTCAAAATAGCAGCGTCAGCATCTTTCATTGCCATCTTACGATCTGCAACTTCAGTATCCATTTCTTTCGCTTCTTCCTGTAGGTTCTTGATTCTAGTCTCTAACCCTTCGATCTCGTCCTCCAAATCTTGCACCTCCAAAGGCAATTCACCACGTACGGTTCTAATTTTATCGATTTGAGAATCAATCTTTTGCAACGCATACAATGCGTCCAACTTTTCAGCAACTGTTGTTTCTTTTGTACTTGCTTTTGCAGCCATACTTTAGAGATAATTTATCGGATTCGTATTTACACTCGTTAAACGAACCGCAAAGGTAGTAAATTTTTTATTCAATTGCGCTACTAACCATTCAGAAGTATATTGTTCCGACTCAAAATGTCCAATATCAGCAATCATTAAGTGGTTTTCAGCATCAAAAAATTCGTGGTATTTAAAATCTCCCGTAATAAAAACGTCTGCTTTTGCGCGAATGGCATCTTTCAACAGAAAACTTCCAGCCCCTCCGCAAACAGCAATGGTCTTCACCATCGACTTGGTTGGATTTGTATAGCGAATACTTCCGCAATGAAAAGTCTTTTTCACAAAATTCAGAAATTCCATCACTTCCATCTCTTGATCTAACTGGCCAATCATTCCGCTTCCAATATATTCATTGGTATTTGTCAATCCGATTATATCATGAGCTATCTCTTCATACGGATGCGTAACTTTCATTGCTTCCAACACCGCTGAAACAGCATGTTCGGAAACAATGACTTCGATTTTTACTTCTTTCACCACTTCCAATTCTCCAGCTTTTCCAATAAAAGGAACCGCATCCGAATCTGGTCTGAATCGGCCTTCTCCACTTGATGTAAAACTACACGAATCATACGATCCAATGTAGCCTGCACCCGCTTTCGCCATGGATTCTCTGATTAAATTCGCATGTGTTTCGGGAGCAAAAACAGCGAGTTTATAATTGGTAGCAGCTTTCGGATTTAAGATCTTTACATTCGTCAATCCCAATTTATCTGAAATGATGTGATTCACTCCAAAATGAACATTGTCCAAATTCGTATGAATAGCAATTAAATTGATCTCGTTTTTGATGGCTTTTAAAACCGTTCTTTCCACATAATTTGCTCCTGTAATTCGTTTCAATCCCCTGAAAATGATGGGATGATGCGTCAAAACCACATTCGCTCCATGCAAAATTGCTTCATCAATGACTGATTCAATGCAATCCAAGGCAACTACCACTCCTGTGATTTCAGCAGTTGAATCACCAACCAACAATCCCGAATTGTCATAGGATTCTTGATAGGTAAACGGTGCTATTTGATTTAAAAACGAAACGAGCTCTTTAACTTGCATATTCTAGTTACTTTTGAATATCAAAAATAAGAAAAAGTGTGAGTCTATCGAGGAGAAAGATCTGGTTAAGGCAAACATTAAGATGACGTAACCGAAACAATCAAAAAGGACTAATTCAAATCCTCCTAAAATCTGGGTAAAAAATATATTGATTAGAAGTACTAAAAGATGAACAAAAAACAATTGTCAGTTATCACCCTCGCACTACTTTGGGTTATTCTAGCATTCACAAATACCAATCTATTTAACGAACTAAACTACCTGTTAAAATTATTGCCTCAAATAGAACTCTGGTCTTTTGCAAGAAACTTCATTTGCATTCCTGTTTATGTGCTCTTATTAGCGACTCTGATTTATTTGTTTCAACTCATCAAATCACGAAGCTTTCATTTTAATCAGTTCAAACCAATCGTCAAACATCAAAAGAGAAAAAAATCTTACTACTTTCAGACCTTGACACTCCTTATTATTGTAATGATTTTGACCAGATCAACTACTGTTTTTCTGCACAGTTTGAGTATTCCAGCAATCCAATTATCAGACAAGAGTTTCTTCCAGATCTTTTTTCTGGGATTCTAGCATGGAAATAGAATTTTACAACTGATAAAAATAGATTTTAGAAATTACTTTTCCATAGAATGCTTTTAATTCGAGTTCTGGAAGCAAGGTCGTATTTAAAATTTGTGCCTGATAGCAATTTGAAAGACCATTTAGCCCAACAATCGGATGTCCAAAAACACCCCTCGTAAATTTTTCAGCTTCATGAGAAACCCAAACAAACGAAACGTTCTTTTCAAGTAGAATTTTCGCCGTTAAACGTCCCTTCTGCCCTGTCCCGTTGACAATCAATTGGAGATCTGGATCCCAATCCAACTCAATAAAGCGATTAACTTTCAGAGAAAAAAATGCCTTTTGCTGATAATTTTCACTTGTTTTGGAAGTTCGCAAATCGTGATCGCGCCACAAATGAGTTACTAAATCCAATCCTTTAATCGAATAACCCGCTTCATACCACCGGAATAATAAATCGTAATCCTCTGGATATCGAAGTCCATCGAAACCTCCACAGTTTTCCAAATCAGATTTACGCATCATCCAATTTGCAGAGGCAACTGAACATTCACGATAAATATGCGCCAAAAAATCTTGATTATCAATCCGCTCATTCAACCACTTTTCATAGGCCAAGTAACCCGAAGAAATGGATTCAGTTTGTGAAAAGTAGGTCACTTTTCCAGTTACTATTTGTGATTTTCCATTCTCAAAGAATTTCGCAAATTCGGCTAGTTTGAAATCAGGCATCACATCATCGGCATCCATGCGGGTAATGTATTCTCCACTGGAATGCTCAAAAGCTGTACAAAGCGCATCCACAATTCCTTTTCCGCTATTTTCAAGTAATTTGATTCTTGGATCATTTAACAAATCAGCAATTGCTTCCAGTTCGTTCTCAATGCTGTGATCATTCACCAAAATCCACTCCCAATCGGTGTGCGTTTGCGCTAAAATAGACAAAGCAGTTTCCCGGATGTACTTTTCAGCATTGCGGTACGGAGTAAGAATCGAAATCAGAGCCATTGAGCAAATTTATGTTTTTTTATTTCCCCCCACGTAACTGCACGGAACGCTTACGCCTTAGCTGCGGCGTTGGCGCAGGAACACGAAAGGTTATATAGTTTATAATGTGAGCTTACTTCAAGTTTTAGCTTCTTCGAATTCTATTATCTTTACCCTCATGGAAAAATTCCGCTTGCTTCTTATTCCTTTCTCTTGGCTTTACGGGCTAGTTGTGAGTTTGCGGAATTGGTTTTACAACATCGGAATTTTTAAATCCAAGCAAATCCCTGGAGCTTCTATCTGCATTGGAAACATTACAGTTGGAGGCACTGGAAAATCGCCACTCACAGCGTATATCGCTAAATTATTCGAAGAAAAAAAAACGGTTATTCTTTCTAGAGGTTATGGTAGAAAAACACAGGGATTATTCATTGCAAATGCAACAAGTACAGCGAGTGAATTGGGCGATGAACCGATGATGTATTGGACCAATTTTAATCAACAAATTCCAGTGGTAGTTTCCGAAAAACGACAAATTGGAGTAGACTGGATTCGAGAAAACACCTCAAATTCATTGATTTTACTCGATGATGCGTTTCAACACAGAGCTGTAAAATCGGGATTAAATATCTTGTTAATGACTTACGACCGACCTATTTTTAGCGATTTCGTTTTTCCAGCAGGGAATTTGAGAGAACCAAGAGCTGGAATGAAGCGATCAGATATTGTAGTTGTTACAAAATGTCCTTCCAATCTCTCTGAAAATTTCAAAACGAATTTTTACCAAAAAATTCCACTAGCAAAAGAGTTTATTTTCTTTAGTGAAGTGATTTATGGTGACTTAACTGGCTTGTTTGGAGAAATTTGGGAACCTGTCGATCAAATTCTTTTGGTCACTGGAATTGCCCAACCTGAACCACTATATCGTTTTTTAGCTGAAAACCACAAAGTTGAATCACTCAAATTTCCCGATCATCACGCTTTTACTCATCTCGATATTCAGCAAATTCAGCAAAAAGTTGCTACTTTTGCAAACCAACGATGTGTGGTAGTTACGACAGAAAAAGATGCCGTTCGTTTTGCAGAGTGGAAAGATCAAATTTTGCAAAGCGGAATCCCATTTTTCGTACAAAACATATCACTGAAAATAGATAGAGAAGCACATTTTAAAGATTTACTGAAAAATTATGTTGTTAGAGCAAATGAAACAAGCTGCTGAGTATATCAACAGCAAAACGCAAATTAAACCAAGCATTGGAATTATCCTAGGAACTGGATTGGGCGGATTGGTAAAAGAAATTGAAGTAATTGACGAGATTCCTTACGATCAGATTCCTCACTTTCCCATTTCAACAGTAGAAAGTCATTCTGGAAAATTGATTTTTGGAAATCTAGGTGGAAAACAAGTTGTTGCTATGCAAGGACGTTTCCATTTCTACGAAGGGTATAACATGCAACAAGTTACTTTCCCAGTTCGTGTGATGAAATTACTAGGAATTGAGCGTTTGTTTGTAAGTAATGCTTCTGGAGGTGTAAATCCAGATTTCGAAGTAGGTGAAATTATGATTTTGAATGACCACATCAATTTGTTCCCAGCACATCCTTTGATTGGTAAAAACATTGATGAATTAGGCCCTCGTTTCCCAGATATGAGTGAGCCTTATGATCATTCTATGATTGAAGTAGCTAAAAAAATTGCTACAGATAACAACATCAAAGTTTCCGTTGGAACTTACGCTGCATTGACTGGTCCTACATTGGAAACTCCCGCTGAATACGGATATGTTCGTGCAATTGGAGCAGATGCCGTTGGAATGTCGACTATTCCTGAAGTAATCGTTGCACGTCATATGGAAATCCCGTGTTTCGCAATCTCAATCATTACAGATTTAGGAGTTCCAGGGAAAATTCAAAAAGTAAGTTTACAAGATGTTATTGATGTAGCAAGCAGACAAGAGCCTAAAATGACCTTGATTATGCGTGAGTTGATTTCAAAAATATAAAAGATTTAAGACTGTAGACGCTAGACAAAAGACTTGATGGGTTCTTTGTCTAATGTCTCAAGTCTAATGTCTCAAGTCTATAAAAATGGATACAGAAATAAGAGATAAATACGAAGTTGTTATTGGATTAGAGGTTCACGCTCAGTTGCTGACCAAAACCAAAGCATATTCTTCGGATATTAATGAATATGGCGCTGCGCCAAATACGAATGTGAGTGTGATTACTTTGGGACATCCAGGAACATTGCCTGTGATGAACAAAAAAACAATCGAATATGCAGTAAAGCTAGGTTTGGCTTTGGGTTGTACGATTGCGGAGCACCAGCATTTTGCTCGGAAAAATTATTTCTACCCCGATCTTCCGAAAGGATATCAGATTACGCAAGACACTACTCCAATTTGTACAGGAGGATCAATTGTAATCAAAACAGAGGACAATCAAGAAAAAACAATTGGTTTAACACGCATTCACATGGAAGAAGATGCTGGAAAATCAATTCACGATGTTGATTTGTACGATACTTTGGTAGATTTGAATCGCGCTGGAACTCCCCTTTTGGAAATCGTTTCAGAACCTGAGATTCGCTCTAGTCAAGAAGCTTATAGCTATTTGACGGAAGTTCGCCGTTTGGTTCGTTACTTGGATATTTGTGATGGAAACATGGAAGAAGGTTCTTTACGCTGTGACGCCAATGTATCTGTTCGATTGAAAGGCGCACCAGAATTCGGTACGAAGGTCGAAGTAAAAAACATGAATTCTATTCGTAATGTACAACGTGCGATTGAATTTGAGGTTGATCGTCAGATTGCTGCAGTTGAAAAAGGAGAAACCATTTCACAAGAAACACGCAGTTTTGATGCATTGAAGGGAATTACAATTTCTATGCGTAGCAAAGAAGCTGCAAATGATTACCGCTACTTTCCTGAGCCTGATTTACAACCAATTGTTGTAGATGCAATATATGTGAATCAGGTAAAATCGAAAATGCCAGCTCTTCCAAGAGAATTGCATGCGAAATATACGCAAGATTTAAAGCTTTCTGATTATGATGCGGGAATTTTGACCGACTCTAAATCCATTGCCTTGTTCTTTGAAGAAGTTATTTCAAACACAAAAAACTACAAATCGGCGGCAAACTGGATCATGGGCGAAGTCAAATCTTACCTCAATCAAAATGGTTTAGAAATAGAAGATTTGCCAATTTCAGCAAAACAAATTGCTGGAATTATCAACTTAATTGAAAGTGGAAAAGTTTCCAATTCTGCAGCTGCTCAAAAGCTATTCCCTGCATTGATTGAAAAACCAGATTCGAACTTAGAAGAGTTGGCTATCTCATTAAATATCATTCAGGAATCCAATACTGATTCGTTAAAAGAAGTTATTTTGAGCGTTTTCGAGCAACATCCGAGCGAGTTTTCTCGTTTTAAAGCTGGAGAAAATCAATTAACTGGATTTTTCATGGGACAAATCATGAAAGCTTCTGGAGGAAAGGCTGATCCAAAAACTACAAATGCGCTATTGCGCGAATTAATTCAAAAAAATTAATGATTCGATATCCCTTTTTAATTGCTCTTTTTTCAGGATTATTCCTTGTTTCAGCTTGTGGAGATGATAATATCAACGAGGAAACTGGATTAGTCAACAACTTTCACATCGAAGGTCAAATAAAAGGAGCTGCAAATGAAAAACTAAAAATTCAAGCTCAATCTCAAGAAGGAGTTATTGATGTTGCAGAAACAATGACCGATGGATCAGGAAACTTTGAATTGGATGGGAATATTCCGGGAATGGGAATTTATTCCTTGTCTTTGGGTGAAAGTGGAAAAAATGCTGTTGTTATTCCGATAGATATCAATGACCAAATTGGATTGCAGGCTACAAAAGACAATTTTGCCATTGAACCTGTTTTTTCTGGAACGCAATGGGCAAAACCTTTGACTAAATACATGGCACTTTTCAGCGATTTTGCGAAAAAGCAAATGGAGATTATGCCAACTATTAAAGATCAAACCAAGCAATTAGCAATGTTTGCTCAATTGAAAAAACCGATTGTCAACTTCTCGAAGACTCAAATCAATAAAGATCCGAAAAATCCCGTAAATCTGATTTTGGTAAACTTAATTATGCCTTCACCAGAAAGTGGTTTTGCAGATTGGGATCCGAAAAATTTAGATGCTTTGAGAAAAGTAGAAACGGCTTTTCAACGCAATTATCCTGAATCCCCAATGACAGGTCTTTTAGCACAGCAAGTAGCAGCAATTGACGCTCAATACCAAAGTTATATTCAATACAGCTCAGGTACAGTGACTGCTCCTGAAATTGCACTTAAAAATCCAACTGGATCAGAATTGCGCTTATCCAATTTAAAAGGAAAAGTAGTATTGATTGATTTTTGGGCTTCTTGGTGCGCACCTTGTAGAAAAGAAAATCCAAATGTAGTTCGCCTCTACAAAAAGTATCGCGGACAAGGTTTTGAAATCTATTCTGTTTCTTTAGATCAAGATCCAGCGGCATGGAAATCTGCTATCGATAAAGATGGTTTGTTTTGGTCAAATCATGTTTCTGACTTAATGGGATGGCAAACTCCACTTGTTCAAGCTTACGGGATTCAAGGAATTCCTCATACCGTTTTATTGAATAGAGAAGGTAATATTGTTGGAGTTGGATTAAGAGGCCCAGCTTTGGAACAAAAATTGATAGAACAACTAGCAAAAAAATAAAAGAAAGCGAAGCTTTTGATTCATGACAGACTAGTTTTAGTGCAGTCATAAAACAAAAATCGCTTTCAATAAACAAAACCTTATTGCAGCTTTGGAAACAGATACAATAACAAGTTAAAATGAACATAATTATGAAACAACTCATTCTTTTTTTAACACTATTATCAAGTATTGCTTTCGGGCAAAACCCTGCAAATGTCGAAGTGAGTGGAAACATCTTCAACACAAATGGAGACAGCATTAAAATTTCTCAATTCTACGGATCGCATTATGTGGATTATGTGAAAGGGAAATTGGACAAGAAAGGAAATTACACTTTAAAAGGTACAGTTCCTGTCTCTGATTATTATGTATTGCGGTTGGGGCAACAACATATCAATATTATTCTAAAGGAAGGTTCTTCACTTAGAATCAATGCTGATGGAAATAATATCAATGCATTTCATACCATTACAGGTTCAGATGAAAGTGTCGCTTTAAACCAGTTTGTTGGTCAAATGCAGTATTTCAATCAGAAGAAAGATTCTGCAATGAACGCCATGAAAACGACTCCTGAAAACCAAGACGCCATCAACAAGTATTACCAAGCGGAATATTTCAAGTTCACTTCATATCGTCAAAAATTTATCGCTGAAAATGCCAATTCAGCAGCACTTTTACCTGTTGTTGCAACCTTAGATCCAGATAAAGAATTAAGTATTTATGAAGCTGTTGTTGGTCAATTACTAACTTCTTTTCCGACTTCGCCAAGTGTTCAAAATGCAAAAACAAGCTTAGAGCAATTGAAAGCGCAAAAAGACAAACAAAACTTTTTAGCTTCTGGAAAACCAGCACCCGATTTCACTCAAAATGATGTCAATGGAAAACCAATATCATTGTCTGATTTAAAAGGAAAAGTTGTTTTACTTGATTTTTGGGCTTCATGGTGTGGACCTTGTAGAAAAGAAAACCCAAATGTGGTTGCTTTGTACAAAAAATACAAAGACGCTGGATTTACAGTAATGAGTGTTTCTCTGGATAAAGACAAGGCTCCTTGGCTTGCTGCCATTGAAAAAGACGGATTGATTTGGCCAAACCATGTTTCTGATTTAAAATATTGGTCGAATGAAGTGGCTAAAGCGTATCAAGTTTCTTCTATTCCATTTACCGTTTTGATTGATAAAAATGGAAATGTCATTGACACAAAATTAAGAGGTGTTGAATTAGAACAAGCTCTTAAAACCATCTTTGGATTCTAAGATGGAAATTCCAACAGGAAAGAAAATTTATTTTGCCTCGGACTTCCATTTGGGAGTTCCAGTTGGAAAAACAAGCTTGGAACGTGAGAAACGAATCATTGATTGGTTGAATTACATTGAGCAAGATGCATTTGAAATCTATCTTGTTGGCGATATCTTCGATTTCTGGTTTGAATACAAGCATGCGATCCCAAAAGGTTTTGTGCGTATTCAGGGAAAAATTGCCCAATTAGTTGATTCGGGAATTCCAGTTTATTTCTTTACAGGCAACCACGATATGTGGATGTTTGACTATTTCGAAAAGGAACTAGGTGTGAAAATCTTTCGTGAGCCCATTTCAAGGGTATTTAACGACAAAAAAATCATTATTGGACATGGAGATGGTTTAGGCCCTGGAGATTGTGGATACAAGTTTATAAAGAAGGTTTTTGCAGCAAGATGGTCTCAATGGATGTTTGCACGCCTTCATCCTAACTTTGGAATTGGTCTTGCCAATTATTTTTCGCGAAAAAGTAGAATTGCAACAGGTGATTCTGATAGTACATTTTTAGGCGAAGAAAATGAATGGCTGGTTCAATATTGCAAAGAAGAAGAACTGAAAGCACCACAAGATTATTACATTTTTGGTCACCGTCATCTTCCCATGACGATTCAGATTAATGAGCGAGCTGTTTACATCAATTTAGGTGAATGGATTAATTACAATACCTATGCGGTATTTGATGGGTTTGAGACAAAATTGTTGGAATGGAATTCCTAATTCCTAATTCCTAATTCCTAATTCCTAATTCCTAATTCCTAATTAAAAAATATTCAAAAAGTTCAAAGGGTTTAATAGTTCAATCATTCGTAATTCGTAATTCGTAATTCGTAATTCGTAATTCGTAATTCGTAATTCTAATCATTCTCCCTCCTTCGGTTTTGTTTCTTCAGGTTTCGGTTCTTTTTTCTTTTTCTCTTTCTTCTTCTTTGTAGTAGGCATTGCATCGTCTTCTTTTCCTGGAGTTGAATTTCCTCCGAAAGTTCTTATTTCTCTTCCTTGTTCATCAAAAACATGCTCTTCAACCAACACATCTTTCTTGTATATCGCACGACTTTTCACTTTTCCATCTGGGAAGTATTCTTCAAACATTCCTTCTCTCAATTCCTTTTTTGCAAGAATATTTAGTTCACTTACAATAACGATGTAATAGCTTTTTTCATATTTAAATGGCTGATTTACGCCTTTTCCAAACTTCTTCCCTTTCAAAATAGGATTATCATCTACAGATTCGCCCCTAACAGCAGTAGCAATAATTGTAGATGTTTTATTTAAACTATCCATTACTTGAGCCTTCGTTTTTTTATCATAAAACATCTGACCAAGTGCCGTAGCGACTTCTTTTGAAGGACATGAATACAAATCTGCTGTCATGTATTGAGTAGACTTCGGTGTCACCTTCTTGTAATTTTCTACCGTTTGGACTTTCCCATCGTGATAGAGTGTTTTAAACTCACCATTTCTTGAGTCCATGTCCCAGTTTTCAGTACGCAACAATTTTCCATCATCGTAGTAATAATGAAAAACACCGTGTTTTTTACCTTCTTTGTAGGTCAACTCTTCAATAATTTCGCCTTTTCTATTGTACAATAAAAACGGACCATTTAAAACTCCTTTTACATAAGTCATCTGGCTCACTTTCCCTCCTTTTGAATCGTAAGTGACCTTTAATCCGTTTAATACTCCTGCAGAAAAGTTCTCTAATTTTGCAGTATCTCCTTTGGAATTATAAGTTAATTGAGGCCCTTCAAATTGACCCAAAACATACGTTTTTTGCCAAGCTGGAATTTGAGTCGAATCGTTGTAATATGTCCATTTCCCATCTTCAACACCTTGTACATGAGAACGAATCACCATGATACATCCTGACTTGTAATACGTTGTATCTACTCCATTTGCAAATCCATCAACAAAAGTTACTCTACGTTCTAGAATTCCATTCATGTGACATGTTTCACACATACCTGAATAAGGCATCTTTTGAGAACTCGTAACCACGCGCTTTCCATCAGAACCCATTTCCAATTTCTGGTTACAATCAACTACTCCAGCAATTTTACCACATTCCCATTCCGTATATCGGGCTTTTGATCGATCAATTGATTTTTGATAACATGGAAGTGAATCCTTTCTCGCAATTCCAAAATTGGGTTGAGCTGAAGCTGCCAACGAAAACAAGCAAAAAATAGCTACTAGAAATTTCATATATTTTAGACTAAAGACTAGAGACTAAAGACCAGAGACAAGTCTTATGTCTTCTGTCTTGAGTCTATCGTCTTGTTAATAATCAATTATTGTTCCAACTTCAGAGAAAGTTTCCCTAAAGCATCTTTCATTCTTTTAGGAATTGGAATGGAGATTTTATTCACACTATCGTAGCACACCAAAACAGAGCTACCTGTTGTTTTTACTTCATTCAAAACCTTCACTTCATAGGATAAAGTAAAGCTTTTCTCGCCAATGTGCTTTAAATAAACAAAAATTTCTACAGGCTCATGCAAAAAAACTGGTTTCAAATATTCCAATTCATTTTTTCGGAGGATTACTCCTGTTTTTTTCCAATCCCATTCCACACCTAGCATTTGGCGAAAATAGTGAATCCGAGCTTCCTCGAAATAGTTGAGATAAACCGCATTATTCACGTGCTGCATCATATCGCAATCAGAAAAACGGACTTGTAGTTTGTACGAATCTAACATGACTTATTTTTTATCTAAAACACTGTACTCCGAATTGTTTGAGAGAAATTCTGGTACAATCACTTTCATCTGCTTCACAAGAGTCAGATTATCTTTTTCTCCAATTGCATCTAGCAACAGATGAATTTCAGTCATAATCTGATCGTCTAAACCACGCTCGGTAGCAATCAATATTTTCGGATGATGTGTTTCTTGAACATTCTCCTCATCATTCAATAATTCTTCATAAAGCTTTTCACCTGGTCGAAGTCCAGAATACCTAATCTCAATATCCTTCCCAAGTTCTAATCCAGATAATAGAATCATTTTTTTTGCTAAATCAACTATGCGAACTGATTTCCCCATGTCAAAAACGAAAATTTCACCGCCACTGCCCATCACTCCAGCTTCCAAAACAAGCTGACAAGCTTCTGGAATAGTCATGAAATAGCGGGTAATTCGTTCATCAGTTACCGTTATTGGTCCGCCTTGTTCGATTTGTCTTTTAAACAATGGAATAACTGATCCGTTTGAACCAAGTACATTTCCAAATCGTGTGGTGATAAATTGTGTTTGACCTTTATTTGCTGCTTGGGCAATAATTTCAGCAATACGCTTACTTGCTCCCATTACATTTGTAGGATTTACGGCTTTATCAGTCGAAATCATTACAAATTTATGCACCTGTTTCGAATTCGATAAATCGACCAAAATTTTGGTTCCTTTCACATTATTTCGAACTGCTTCAGAAGGATTTAGCTCCATCATCGGAACATGTTTATATGCAGCCGCATGGAAAACCCATGAAGGTTTGAAGGTTTCAAACAAGCAATTCATGCGTTCTTCGTTGCAAATATCTCCAACAACCACTTCAAACGGAGAAATGCCTTTCAATTGTTTTAACTCAAACTCCAAATCATACAATGCTGATTCCGCTTGATCTAATAAGACAACCAATTTAGGTTTAAATTCAAGTACTTGTCGCACAATTCCCGATCCAATCGAACCAGCTGCGCCCGTAATCAATACGACTTGATTTTCAAGCGATTCAGCCAGTTTATCTTGATTGAGAATAATCGGTGTTCTTCCCAATAAATCTTCGATATTTACTTGCGAAATTTGCTTGGAAGTAAAAGATCCGTTAATCCAACTTTTCGGACTCGGTACTTTTTTTACTTCTACACCTGCATTCAGTCCAGTTTCAATGATCCAATTTCTTCTTTCAGGCTCTAGGTTCTGAATAGCAATAATCACCTGATGAATCTTATTCTTTAGTAAAATTTCGTCCAATTTGGAAGTATGAAAAACCTCTACGCCCTCTATCCTATTTCCTGAAATTCGTTTGTTATCATCTATAAAGCCAAAAACTTTCAAATGAATGCGTACATCTTTTTCAATCATTCTTTTGGCGATTAATCCTGAAATTCCAGCGCCATAGATTAAAACAAATTGCTGTTCAGTTGTTGATTTTACAGATTCCATGTATAAAAGCTTGACTACAAATCGAGAAACAGAAAGGAAGAAAAAGCAAAAAACATATTCAATAATTAAAATAGATATAGGGAAAAGGTAATAGTGATCGAACCAATAAAACCGAACAAAACCCAATAAGATAAAAATAAATGAAGAGGTTGTCGTTGCTAAAAAAAGTCGTTTAAAATCAGAAGTGGAAGTATGTCGAACAATTCCTTTTTGAATTCCGAAAGATAAAAAGACAATAAGTCTGACTAAGAAGAAAACAATGATTGAGTATTCAACAATCTCAAGTTCTGATTTCCATTTAGAAGCATTTGCCTTGATATCAAAACGAATCAAATAAGCAATCAATAAAGAAACAGCCGAAATAAATAAATCGATTAATATGATGATCCAACGCGGAATATTCTTCTTAGGAAACATAGATTGAGTGATTCATTATTTTTTTCAATACAAATTTAAGTGAATTAACTAGGTATACAAACCTCCATTCAAAGAAATCGTTTGACCAGTCACATAGTCAGATTCATCTTTCAGCAACCAATCAATCGTATTTAATATCGTTTCAACTCCTCCCAACTTTCTTTTAGGAATCTGATTGATAATTTGTTCCTGCATTTCTGGTGAAACTTCTGTAATCATTCCTTGATCAAAATACCCAAGTGCTAACGCGTTACAAGTGATTGAAAAACTTGCCAATTCTTTCGCAATTGTTTTAGTCATTCCCAATATTCCGGCTTTACTTGCAGCATAAGCGACTGTTCCAGGAACTCCTGTTTGAGCAACAACAGAAGATATATTGATGATTCGTCCAAAATTATGTTCGCGCATACTTGGAATAAACCCTTGAGACAACAAAAAAGGGGCAGTTAGATTGACTGAAATTACCTCATTAAAGTCTGCGGAAGAAAGTTTCCAACTCATTCCATTTTTTGAAATCCCTGCATTATTGATTAATACATCTACTCTTCCGAAATTTGCTAAAATACTTGCAATTAAGTTTTTAACTTGATTTTGATCTCTCAAATCAGCTTTAAACCAAGCGTGTTCACACCTTACGTCAAACGGATCTTGTTGAAAAGTATGCAAAGCCAATTTGACATCTTGCTTTTCAAAATACTTCACCATTGCCGATCCTAATCCCCCAGTTGCTCCCGTAATCAGAATTACTTTTTTGTCCATTTATCTCGTATCATTTTTATCGTCTTCCACCAAAATGGGCCATTATTCCAGCTCAATTGCGAATATACAACATCTTCTGCGCCAAAATTCAAATTAAATCTTCGAACAGACTCCGCATTTGAACCTCCAAAATCGAATATTTTACCTTGTTCATGCGCATATTCGATTCCTGTATGAATCAATCGATACATTCCGCCCATTTTTTTTGCTTCATCAGTCGTGGTTCCTTTTAAATAAAGGATTGAAGAATCTGTTTCAAGAATCCAAATTGCTCCCAACCACTTGTTTTCTTGCATTAAATTAAACTGCCTCAATTTAGATTCGCTGTATTTTTTCACCAAAACTTCTAAAATAGAAAGTGTTTCAGGATTTATTCCATGAATTTTGTGCGCCAATTCTTGATTCAACAATTGAATCATTTTGGGAATATTTGTTTTTCTGTCTATTTGAAATCCCTTCGATTTATTCAAAGATCGTTTCGCTTGTTGGTTCAGATTCAAATTCCCTGTTTCCAATTTTTGATATATGCGCTGATTCAAACTAAATCCTCTTCCAACTTGAAGATCGGCTACTGGAAATTTACTTTTTAGCGCTGAAATGATTTCTTGTTCCGAAACTGAATTTCCAATCCACTCCATGAATCGATTGAAAAAAGGAGTTACTAAAATTTTAATTCCCCCTTTAACAACAAATGGACAAGCCATTCCCGATTTGAAATCATCGGAATACAGGATAAACCATTGTTGAGCAGTTGCATCTAAATAATTTGATTCCGAAAAAATAGAACCCTTTTGTGATGATACCAGCTCATCCCAATTCTGTTTTACTTCTTTTGTATCTGCTTTTACAAACTGCATGCGGAATAATTAACGAATTGGTACGATGATTTTGTATCTGCAACAAACGAATTCAAACATTTTAAAGAAAAATGAGTCATTCCTTTTGGATGTCCAATTACCACAAAGGTTTCCACTTGTTTGCTTTTATAGAATCGAGCCTGTTTTTTTAACAAGGAAGCATAATATCCATCCGAACTAACATGATTCCATGTTTTATTCAATAGTACTGATTTCTTCCTTCCTGGCTGAGCCAAGAATGTCCCATCTCCTATCATTTTATGATCGGTTGGATTCAATCTACCTAAAATATATAATCGCCAATAAAACAAGGGCGAAAATTCCCAAGAAGCAATTGGAACTTCTAAGAAATAACCGTTTGGCTCCGGCTTCGTAACATCTGATTGAAAGCGGTAAGGATTTCCAAAGGACTTTACTTGCTTGAAATCAAAGTGATAGTGTTCGGATTCGAACTTTCCACCAGGAAAAACAGTTGAATCGATGCGAATTCCCAATTCTTTAAAAATGCTTTCAATTTGACTAAACGGTTGAATACACCAACCTCCAGCACGATATACTGTGATTGTATTCTGTGCAATTTCACTTAAAAACCAGTGGTATTTTCTAACAATTTCCACAGCATCTTCATTTGAAAAATCCGACAGCTTATACGCCTCATTCACATTTACAATCCATTTTTCACCATCATAGTATGATTTCTCCCAATGAGGATGGATATGTAATTGAATTTCACAATTTAACCGTGCCATGCGCTCAAATTGAGTCATAATTTGATTCCAATCCTGCTTCAAATTTTCGAATTTCTCTACATTCTCATTTAACTGTATTAAAAAACCAACATCTACAAAGAAAATCATCGGAACACGAAATTTTTCTGCGATGTCCAATAGACGATTTGTCGGCTCAATCATGCATTTTTGAACGCTTCCAGTGTTTGTTCCGAAGAACAATTCGTAATCAAAAGTCAGAATTACCTGCATCTTGCGAAGATAGGCAAATTGAGAATAGACAAAGCATTTCCGATAAATGATAAAAAACTTCCGAGGAATCCCTTGTCACTACTGAGCAAATAGACACATGTCTATCCGTCAATTTAAGGTGATTTGGCAAGCTTTTTCCAAAATGTATTGTAAATTAGTACACTATAGATTCAAGACAAAAGACTGGAGACGAAAGACTTCATAAACTATGGTCTTTGGTCTATAATCTTATAGTCTATAAAAATGAAAGAAATAGAACGAAAATATTTGGTAACCGATGAAATCTTGCATGTTATTAAATACCTGCAATCGAAAAAAATAGAACAAGGATATATTTCAAATATCGATGGGAAAACGGTTCGAGTTCGAACAAAAGGAGAAAAGGGATATTTAACCATTAAAGGAAAAACCGTTGGAATTTCGAGAGATGAGTTTGAGTATGAAATTCCCTTTAGCGATGCCAAACACTTATTGACAGATTTTTGCTCCAAGGTACTTGAAAAGGAACGTTATGATATAATTATAGGCGAAAAGAAATGGGAAATCGATGTTTTCCATGGAAAACTGGAAGGATTAATTATTGCTGAAATTGAGCTGGAAAGTGAAACTGAAGAATATTCTTTACCTGATTGGATCCAAAAAGATGTAAGTGATGATCCTCAATACTACAATTCGAATTTAATAGAAAAAGAATAAAAATAGGTAGTGTTGCGATTAATCACAGCTCTACCTATTTTGACTTATTTATTTCCCCAATTCTTTCTCAATCTCACCAAAGAAATAGAAGCATGTGCTTCTTCCCCACCAATAAGGTTTATCCACATCTGTATTTGTGATTAAATCGTATTTTGTTTTTGCTTTTTCAAAGTACGTTTTCGCATTTTTAGCTCCTCCTCCAAACATTTTTGGTGTGTAAAATGTGGAAATCCCTTTTAATAAATAAATGTGGGGATTATTCTCGTTTATAGCTTTAGCCGCTTTTAGATTATCATCAAAAATTTTCCCATATTTCTGCCAACGATTTTCAGGATCAGCACCAATTCGTGCATTTGCAATCAATGCCTTCATGATTAGCACTTCATCCGCCAAAGGACATTTTCCTTCGATTTTTGCTAGTTGTTCTTCCGCATTATCAATAAGCGCATCTTTGATAGCTAATGCTGGCTCAAAATAAGACAATTGAATACACGAATACGCATAATAATAAGCAGGCATCCAACTATCTGGATACTTCTCTTTCAAACTGGCAAATTCATCCGATTTTGGTTTCCAGTCTTCTGTTGAATGCAACGAATCTAAATTGGCACAAACGGGAACCAATACCTTCATCACATCTTCTTGAGCATTTGCTTGTAGTGTAAATGCTAAAACCACGATTAATAATACATGTTTCATAATCGGTAATTATATTTCATCCTTGTTAAACTCTTTCAATGACATATTGAAGCCGAAGAATATATTGAAATAAAAAGGTGGCTTTATCTCATATCTCTGACTCCCGTCATAACTATAATTATAACCCAATACATTGTGTTGATTGGTTATATTATCCAAACTTATGTAAAAGACAGTAAAGAACTTTTTAATAGTTGTTAAATATGCTGCTGTGAAGGCTAAATTATGATAATCAGGTGAATGATCTCTCAAAAATTGACTATTCGAAGGGTTGTAATAAGGTCTTCCACTTGCATAGCTGTATGTCATTGAAAAACTCGTTTGCAATTTTGTCGAAAAGTATTTCATTACTACATTTAGATTGTGATCAGACACGTAATCCGGAGTCACTTTACTGATATAATTTTGATACAATCTTTTGGTATCGATATAACTGTATGAAATCCAATAATCAAAATTTTTGATGGACTTCTTATCTCTCCAAAAGACATCTATTCCTTGAGCATATCCAGAACCGCTGTTATCAACCATTCCATAATTAAATCTGAAAGCATTGGGATTGTAAGTAACTCCATTTTCTCGAATCAATTGGCTATAAGATTTGTAATATCCTTCCAATCGAAAAATTCGACTTTTGGCAATAATCTGATAATTAGCCATTAAATGCATTGCTTCTTGAAAATTAGGCCGATATCCTTGCATCAGATAATTTGGAGAAGCTAACTGATAAAAATACCCTGAAGCAAGTGAAATTTGACTTGTTTTACTTGTCTTGATAGCCATTGCCAAACGTGGGGAGATGTTTCCTTTTGCAATTAGTTTTGAATACTCTACACGAACTCCAGGTTTAATTGCAAAATTTCGAAAAGGAATAATATCTGCTTCGACATAACCTGCACTAAGCATTTCAGCAAATTGACCAGTCAATGTATCGTATAATTGTCGGTACTGAAAATGCTGTAATTCACTCCCAATAACCATTTTAAATCTGTTTCCTGGAGAATAAACCAATTCAGCTCTTCCTTGAACTCGCTTGTCATTTCTAGTAGAAACAATACTGTCCCAGTTAATGTCATCATCATTATTACTCAATGAAAAACCAACATAGTACATCCATTTATCCGAAATAAAGTTCTTAAATGTGGTATTAACATAAGTATTTTGATTCTTCAATCCGAAACGCATGTTAGTTCCTGCAACTGCTGGATTAGGAATCTCTAGCCCAGAACTATTATACGTCTGATTGAAAGTCATTTTAAACATTCCTCTGGTGGAAGTCTTTGCTACATAACGTCCTGAAAAACCAAATCCTTGTGGAGCTTCGTAAAATTTTATGTTTGCTTTTGAGAGCCATAAGAAAGGCGTCAGATTTGAATAATTCCCTGTAAACTCAACAGCACTATTTTCCATCAATTTTGAGCCACCAAAATTAATTCCACCAAAACTTGCACCAATATTGATATTTGTTTGATCAGGTAAATCCAATGTTGACAAATCTAACACCGAAGATAAAGCTTGACCATAACGAGCGGTATAACCACCCGTACTAAAAGCGGTTCCTTTAAACTGAAAGGGGCTAAAACGTGTTCGTTGTCCCACACCAGGAACAGAACTTCCAAATGCATTCTGAGCAATTAAACCATCAATGATGAATGAAGTTTCACTCACATCTCCACCACGAACCATTAATCCAGTTTGGTCGCCACCGTTTCTCTGAACACCAGGAAGGGTTTGGATTGCACCAGCAATATCACCTTGTCCTCCAGCAGTAGTTACAATATCCAAAGGATCTAAAATTGCCACTGAACGGTCATTTGATGCAGACATCGTTCCAGCTGAAATAACCACTTCTTCGATTGCTCTGGATTGTTGAACTTTTATAGTTTGAACAATCGGTTTTCCAGTAAGATTAACCTCGATTGATTGTTCTGCTATCTCGTCACCTTTAACAACTAGCAGTTGCTTTCCCGTTGATTTAGTTGTTAATTTGAAAGCACCTTTCTCATCAGTTTGCGCACCATCTGTTGTTCCTTTCACAAAAATAGTTGCCATAAAAACTGGCTTACCACTTTGATTTAAAACGACTCCCTCAATGGTTGTTTGCGCCTTCAAAAAAAGCGGAACAAAACAAATAAGTATTAGTAGACACTTCATAATAAAACAATTACGTGACGAAATTAGATGGAAAAAATAAATGATTCACATTAAAATCGGTGAATTGTAAACTATAATCGGTCAAATGAAACTTAAAGCTTTTCGCTGTCCAAATCGGTTTTTTGCGTATCAAAGACACTAGAGCCTACTTTAACAACGAACCAATCTAAGAACATATCAAGTGTTGGTTTCGGAAATTCATCTTCAGAATCAACAACAGCCATACATTCATTTTTGAAAATCTTTTTAAAATGTGACTCAATCAACGGTTCGTATTCGAAAAAATCTTCTTCAATCAAGTACAAATCCCCTTCCAAATCGTCCGATTCGTCAAAGTCAAAATCTGCATCGTGTTCTTTCGCCCAATCACAAAATGCTTGTTTTGGCTCTACGTAAATGTATCCTCTGTTTACTACTTTCATTTCTTTATTGATATTAGGACGTTACGATTTTAGGACATTAAGACTTGGATTTTAGTCCTATAGTCCTGATATCTTAATATCCTAGTGTCCTGTTAATTCTATTAATTCACCTTCTTTAATTACAGACCAACGGGTTT
The DNA here is from genome assembly GCF_000194605.1 of Fluviicola taffensis DSM 16823. Lineage (NCBI taxonomy): Bacteria > Pseudomonadati > Bacteroidota > Flavobacteriia > Flavobacteriales > Crocinitomicaceae > Fluviicola > Fluviicola taffensis. Next base: position 3,261,032 of record NC_015321.1, on the reverse strand, counting down.
TCTTTTTTCCTGGAATTTCGAGCATATAGATCCAATTTTGATCTTTTTCCTTTTCATTGAGAATCGGAAGTAACTTATCGGATGGAATGGGGTATTTTGATTCTATGTAAATCAAATGATTCGCTCCAACTAAAAACAAGGAGTTTCTATTTTGTTTTTTGAATTGAGATCCAACTTGATAAGATAAACATTTTGGTCCGTAACAATCTATCCAATTGAAAAAGGCGTTTTTGGTTCTTAAACTATCTTTAAATTCATAATGAAGCGCAACAATACTATCCTTATTACCCAATAAATACCACTTTTCTAATTTCGAAGGTCCGAAACGATCTGGGAACAATAAACTATCTAGTTTGTGCCACGAAGCATCTTTATAAATCGAATCGAATGCCACTAAGAAGAAAGCCGTCTTAGGTTTATCATCTTGGGTTTTCACCTCTTCTTTTTTATCATCAACATCGTTGAACTTATCTGAAGTATGGGAAATATCATCCAAACTGACTGTCTCAGTTGGCGTTTCAGAACAAGAAGCAATAATAACAACGGAGGCAATTATACAAAATGAAGTGACTAATAATCTCATAGTTTTTTTAGTTGCTCAATGGTAAAATCTAGTTGTTCTTGTGAAAGATCCAAATGTGTTACAAAACGAATCATTCCTGGTCCAAATGCGGAAACCTTTACTCCAACTTCTGCTAATTTTTGTATGTAAAAATCCCGTTTTGATTCTTCTTTCAAAATTACAACTAATATATTTGTTTCGACTCCTAAAGTACTCTCAATCCAACTACATTTTAAACAAGTATCTTCCAGCTGCTTCGCTTTCGAATGATCTTCTGATAAACGAATCACATTATTTTTCAAAGCATATAAACCTGCTGCAGCTAAGAAACCAGCTTGACGCATTCCTCCGCCCATTACTTTTCGAACTCTTCTAGCTTGATGGATGAAGTCTTTTGTTCCAAGTAGCAAGGAACCCACCGGCGCTCCGAGTCCTTTGGAAAGACAAATGGAAATAGAATCAAATTGAGAAGCATATTGTTTGATATCTATTCCATTTACAGCTAAAGCATTGAAAATACGCGCGCCATCTAAATGAAGAGGAATATTTTTGGACTTTGCTAATTGAGCAATTGCCTGTATTTCTTTAAAGTCATAAACAGCTCCTCCACCTCTATTCGCAGTATCTTCAAGGGAAATCAATTGTGTCACTGGAAAATGAATATCATCAGGCATTATCCATTTTTCAATTTCCGAAGCCTTTAATCTTCCTCTATTTCCTTGTAAAAGTCTAACAGAAGCTCCCGAATTTTTAGCAATTCCACCACCTTCGTATTTGTAGACATGACTTTCCTCGTGGCAAATAACTTCACCACCTGGTTTCACATGAATATTAATCGCTATTTGATTCGTTTGGGTTCCACTAGCACAAAACAGCGCTGCTTCCATCCCAAAAAGTTGGGCCACATAATCTTGCAATTCGTTGACAGTTGGATCTTCTCCATACACATCATCTCCAACCGAAGCTTGAAACATTGCTTCGAGCATTTCTTTGGAAGGTTTAGTTACTGTATCCGAGCGAAAATCAACAAAATCCGAATTCATCTTTTTTTTAAACAAACTTAGGGTAATTCCTTCTAAAAATAAGTAGAAAAAAAATCAGTTTTAAAAATTCTTGAAACGGTCTGAAATTGAAACGAGACATCCTAGATTGAATGCCTCGCTGTTTTTAATAAAACTGTGAGTGGTTATACTTTTTAGATTGTTATTGGTTTGTGGGGAAATCTTACAATTTCAGAAATTCCACTCGGCGGTTATTGGCTTTTCCAACCGATGTTGCATTGGAATCTGTTGGTTCGTTCTCTCCTTTCCCGTCTGTTTCCATCCTGGAGGCTTCGATTTTAAATTCACTGATCAGGGCTTGCTTTACCGCTAGTGCACGTTTTTTTGACAATTCTGCATTGAAAGACTCTTCCCCGTCAGAATCTGTATGTCCTACTATTTTCACACGCACTGCAGGATTTTCGCTTAGCGCAGTTGCAATCTCTTTCAACACTCCATAAGATTCCGGCTTTAGCTGATCCGAATTAGATGCAAACAAAATTCCTTTTGTCACCAATTTTCCTTCTGTAATCAGTTTACTTCGGGTATCCTGTCCTCCTTCCGCATATCTTACGTTAGAAATTAGAAACAGATCCTTATCATCCGCAGTAGCAAAATTCATATAATGCGATCCGATTTTAAACGCGTTGTACTTTCGCGTCGGACTAAACGCTCTAGGAAGGTCGATGATCTTCAAGCCATCTGCATAAACGCGCAAACGTGTTTTTTGTCTCCAAATAGAAAAATGGACTTTTGCGGGCATATTCCCGTCATCAGGGCACTTTAATGGCGGAACGATCAATCCCTCATTTTTAGTCATTTCTTCTCCACCTTCATAAATGACATACCCTGCATTTTCAAGGCAACCAGACCAGGTAAACTGGAAACTTCCCTGTGTCAGGTACTTTTCTGACAAATCTCTATTGGGATTATCGGAACTGTAAATATCGAAACCGTAAGCCAGAATATTGGAACTCTTATACCTTGTCAGAACATCGAATTCAATGGTGAAATTTTCAGGCATATTGGAAATAAAATCAGGTTGCAAATAACCATCTGCTGTGAGCATCAGCCAGCGCTGCTCGTTTTGATCTATCCTGACAACTTCGGCGGAGCTGTTGGTATTCCATTCGAGCGGAAAATCGCCCACCGGAACTCCAGTAAAGTCATCATAGCCCAATACCTTCTCACCAGAAACAAAATCGAACTTCGAATAGACTTTGAACTCCGGATTGTCAGCGCTTTTGGATGTGGGTTTCGTATTCGAAGCTGCTCCTCCCTCCCGATTCGTTTCTGATTTCCCTTCAGAAGAAACGGGTGTCTCCGATTGTGAATCCTTTTCTTTTTTTTGCTTCTTCCCGTCCTTGATCCCGTTTTCGATTTCTTCTTCGGTTTTGTCGAGTGTTTTATCAATTCCTTGTTCCACTCTGTTTTCTGCTCGCTGCTTGATTTTTTCTTTTGTTTTAGCAGCTTGTCTTTCCAGCAGTGTTTCCTGACCGAATACCATTGTAGAACAGAACAAACCAATCAATACCATTGTTTTCTTCATATAAATCCTTAGTTAAAATTTTTAATTCAGCTAAAAATGGTCGGATATCGCCGACCATTTTCTTCCTAATAGAGGAGCGGAAATTATTCTATCATTAATTTCAACTGTCTATTTGCTCCGTTTTTGGTTGTGATTGTGAGAAAATATACTCCTGAATTAAACTCGGAAAGTCCAGTAATAAGTATTGTTCCATCATTTGAAACTGCATATTCTAAATTCACTGATTTTCCAGATAAAGATTGTAACTTCAAATCATTCACTTCATTCAAATCACTTGAAGACTCAATAGTAAGCTGATCAGCAGCAGGATTTGGAAAAGCAGTCAAATCAACCAAGAAACTTTCTTCCAAACCTACTGGTTGTGTGTTCTGATTGCAAACCGTGTAAATTTCTTCTCCGGTTGCTCCGTTATTATCACCACGCACCAACAAGCAGCTATTCACCAAATGAAGCGGTTGAAAAGCATTCGCATCAAATGTGGCAGATGTCAGTAAAACATTCTGATTGTTCAATCCGGTAGTTCGGTAAACCCCATAATTCGTATTATTAGCGTCAACGTTTGCGGTATAATACAAATAATTCGTTGTTGCCAGCAGATTCAAAGGGTGTGAAGTGTATGGTGCCGGTGCAGCGGGCAATGAAGAAGTTCCTGCTGCAGTTCCATCGGAATACCAAATGGATGGAAATCCCTGTCCATTAAGACCATCATTCGCTGCAAAAAAGAGTTTCCCTTTAAAAATTACGAACGGATCGTCTGGTGAAATAACCGGTCCGCCACTACCAGCAGGTTTCACAGCCACTGTTCCTGCGTTCGTTCCATTGGATTTGTACAAGGTGTAATTTTCGTTTGGGTAAAACGCTGTGAAATAAAGCAATCCGTTGTATTCGATCATATTTGACGGAGAACCACTACCTGCAGCCAAGTCTTTCACCAATACGGTTCCTGCTTCCGTGCCATCTGTTTTCCACAACTCTCTTCCATCCACCGGACGATGAGCTGAAAAATAAACGGCATTATTGTAGGTGCAAAAGTAAGCTGGATTACTTCCATATTGCGCAACTATTGCCTCGGAAGTATCAATATTTGCTACCATGTTCGTTCCGGCTTCTGTTCCATCCGACTTCCACAATTCTGCACCATTGACCGGATCTGCCGCACCGAAATAAATAAAACCGTTTAATTCTGCAAAGTACTGTTTAGTGACAGAAAACAAAAGTGAAGTCTCTGTTCCAGGATTGATATCCTTAACCAAGTAAGTGCCTGCAGTTGTTCCATCTGTTCGCCACAACTCAAAACCGGCCACGTCATCACTTCCATAAAAGTAAAGAACATTGTTCATCGTAATGGTCATTGGATAGGTTACCAAAAAACTACCTGGTTGATTGAATGATAAAACTAATTCACCAGCACCAATACTTCCATTAGTTTTGTAGATTCCAAGCGATTCTCCATTGTAAATATCACCAGCAACATACAAAAGGTTGTTCCCTAAAAAGCCAAGGAGCATCGTTACATACATATTACTTCCTCCTTCTAAAACCACCGTATTCCCTGAAGTTCCATCTGTTTTGTATAAGCGACTGGTAATTCCATCCGGATTTGCAATAAAATAGAGTTCATTATTTCTCTGAAAAGCATTATCAAAAACTGGTTCACTTCCATCAAGACCTGGACGTAAATCCGTCATTAGAATTTGTGCGTTGATATTGGATAAATTTCCCAACAAAATTAAGCCTAGGACTATTACTTTCTTCATACATTCAATTTCTTACAAAATTGAGAAGTTATTCAAAAGCTATCTTTAGGGAAATCACCAAAAAGGCTATTAGGGAAAACCCTAATCCTGCCAGAAACCTAACAAAATGGCATTTTTCACTAAGCCAGTTACGTTTTTCACATCAAATTTAACGAATAAGGTAGCCCTATAATGTTCCACTGTCTTTTCCGACAAGAACAACAGCGCTGCTATTTCTTTGGTAGACAATTCTTCCAGGATTGCTTTTAACACTTCCTTTTCGCGGATTGAGAGCTGAATATCAGGAGAAATTTGTGTTTTAAAAAGGACTTTTTGACTCTCTACACTTAATGCTTGACCGTCGGAAAGAACGCTTTTGATTACTGAGACTAATTGACTTCCACTTTCGGATTTTACCACATAGCCATTTGCTCCGGCATTCATAACGGAATGAATACTCGCACTATCGCCCAGACTGGATAAGGCAATGATTTTCAGTTCAGCGTATTTATTTCTGATATCGGGAATAAAAGATCTTGCATCGTCAGCTCCAAATTTGACATCTTGAATAAGTACTTGAATTTGTTCCTGCTGCAAAATCCGAAGAACATCTGTTTTTGTTCTCGCTTGGTGAATTTGAGCAATCCATTCTTCTTCGACAAGCAAATTAGCTAAGCCTTGTAAAATCAAGTCGTGGTCATCGGCAATGAGTATCCCTATTTTTGACATTCCGAAATTTACTTAAAGAAATTCAGAAATCGGAATTGTAAATCGAAAAATAGAACCTTTTTCCAGAGAAGACTCTATAAAAAGAGCAGAATGGATGGATTGTAATCGTTCTTCTAATGATTGAATTCCCTGCCCCGTTCTTGTCAAGTTCTTATCGAAGCCAATTCCATTATCTTCTACCATAAAAAGCAAATAGTTTCCCTCTTGTAAAACAGTTACATTGATTTCAGTTGCTTTGGCATGTTTAACAGCGTTTTGAATCAATTCCTGAAGGATTCTAAACACCACCTTTCCCGGACTTGATTTACTTAATTCGATGTTTAGATTATTAAAAATTAAAATGGGGCACGATGGAGTAGCCGTTTCTTTACAAAACAACTCCAATGCTCCATTCCATCCATTTTCTGACATAGAAATGGGCATCAGGTTATGCGCCATTCTTCTGGCATCTTCTTGTACTGTTCGCAATTGGTCCAAAACAGGCTGAAAAGAATTCATTCCCTTTGTGTCTTGTTCCAGTTTTAACTGAATTCCTACAAGAGCAGATTGAATGCCATCGTGAATTTCGTGCGAAAGACGTTTGCGCTCGTATTCTTCTCCTTCCACAAGAGCATTATATACAGCTAGTTCCCGCTCTCGTTCCTTCTCTTTTAATTTGGATTTTTGGCGACGAATTAAGACAATAATCAAAAATGTGATCACCACTAGAACAAGAGTTAGCCAAGCTACTAATTGATTTCGTTGCACCAATTGCAATTCATTCTTAGCCAAGGCCTTTTCTTTCTTCTCTGTTTCGTATTTAATCAATAGCTCATTGATTGATTTTCGATTATCACTTGAGGTCGATTTTCTGTAAATCTCATGAGCTCTTTTCATGAGTTGAAAAGCTCTTTCATGCTGACCAATTTTTGAATATGAAAGTGCCAAGTTCTTATAAATAGAATATTCTGTGTTTTGATTGTGCAATACTTTTGCAATACTTAAAGCTGTTTCTCCAGCTTGAAGAGCTTGTTTGTAATTTTCTGTTGCATTGTAAACGGTAAGAAGTCCAATATTTGCGAGCATTATATAATTAGACTGTCTGAATTGGGAAGCTATACTCAAAGAAACAGTATAGTATTGCTCCGCTTGTTGGTATTCCTTTATTTCGAGATAATATTCTCCCAAGCTATAATTGCCAATAATTAATCCAAGTGGTTGTTGGTATTTTTGGGATAATCGAATACTTTCAAATGCATGTGATTTAGCACTTTTCAATTTCTTCATTTTTACCTCAGACACCGCCAAAATAGCTTCTATTGAAGGTCTGTAGACCGTATCATTCAATTCTTTGGCTTCTGTGAATGCCTCATTTGCATACTTGTAGGCACTTTTATAATCTGTGAGACTAAAAAATGTATTTGCAATGTTATTCTTAATATAAGCAGCTTGCAGTTTGTCTCCATGAAGCTCCAATAATTCCAAAGACAACTTATAATAGTGTATTGCTTGCTCATAGTCTTGCCTAAGAGCCACAATAGAACCCAAGAGATTATAAAATTTAGCGCAATTCTTTTCTTTGGGGCCAACCAATTTCAATCCTGATTTAGCAACTTTTTCTGCAGCTTCAAATTGTCCTGTTTGAACTAAAAACCTTGCTTCTAAATAAGAACAGCTTTCCTTCCATGCTAGAGTTTGTTCTTTTGATTGACTGAGTTTTTTTGCTTTACTGAGTATTCCAACACTTCTACCTGGATGAATCAAGGCATCTTGATAGTAAGCTGCTAACTGCAAAGAATCTTTGCGAAATGATCCAAACAAACATGAGCTTGTTATCAAAAAGAAGAAGAGAATTCTGATTTGAGTCATAGTGATAAATATGTAAAAATAAAAAAACCATCTCTCCGTATAAGCGAAAAGATGGCTTATATCTTAAATAAAAGATTTTACGAGCGATTAACGCTTGTGGAAACCTTCGTCAGAGACTGTCAATTTTTTACGACCTTTATTACGACGTGCAGCTAATACTTTACGTCCGTTCTTAGTTGCCATGCGGCTACGGAATCCGTTATATCTACATTTTTTCTACACGAATGTTCTGTTCCAATTGGCTATTCTTAATTCTAAGAATATATATACCGCTGCATAATGAATCCATTGCTACGTTCAATTTTTCCTCCCCGAAGAATGTTTGTTTGGTCAATTCTTTGCCATTCACATCGAATACAATTACTTCGGTTTGATCAATTTTGGATGGTAAATGAATTGTTAAAATGTCATTTACTGGATTGGGGTAATAATCTAAATCTAGATTTGAGAAATTGTCCAATCCTAGAGAATTAATTGAATAGCAATTGGAGGTATCCATACACACACCGTCATTAATTATTACAGCATAACTTCCATTATTAACAGGTTCGTAATTTTGATAAGTTGCTCCTGGGACTAATTGAAAACCTTCACAATCCATCCATTGATAATCAATTGCATTACCCAAATTGGCGCTCAATTGAACTGAAGATAAGTAGCTAACTGCTATATCGACAATATGACTCTGTAAATGCAAAATAATGATAGAATCACAACCAAATTGCCCCATTATTGTTTGAGAATAATCGCCAGGTGTTTTAATGTATGACCCAAAGAATTCGATGGAATCATTTATGCACAAATTTGAATATAACTCAGTATTCTGTATTGGATGTACCGTTAAAAAAGTCTGATAAACAGTATCTATAGCATAACTAGATATGGTATCTGCGAAATTACCAGTTACATCATAAAAATTTCCATGAAAAAGGAAAGAAGATCCCTCACAAATCGAAGCGGTTGTATCAATAATTACGGCAGGTTTGTAATAAATATTTATAGCAGGTGGTGTAATTATCGGAGGATTATTATCAAAGAAAATATTGGCAATGTTACGAATCGTATCACCGACATAAGCATCCGTTTGAGCATAGATTTTATATTGTACAAAACCCTTACTGTTTTCTTCATCTGTGGTTGAATCTGGCAAATAAATATTAGGAAATTCAAATTTTAGTTCATTATTAAAACAACTAAGATTTACATAATGAGACGAACTCATCAACTGGAATGTTGATAGATCTAAAAAATGAGTAAGTGTATCAATTATTGTCACATTTGTAGCACTTGCATTACCAGTATTCTGAAAATGAACGGTATAAATAAATTCTCTTTCTTTCACTTCTGTCCGATTCGTTATTCCTTCACCAATAGGCGTAACAACCTTAATATTAGGATCATAAGCTGCAAAAACAATGTTCTGTTGAATTAAATCATTGTTTAAGGTATCAATGTCTCCAAATTCACCTTTGCAAAACAGATATGAATTAATCTGATCACCTATATAATTAACATTTGGAATAATCGGCAAATGCATTACTCGAGTTTCAGAAGACATTGGTTGCATATTCATAAATAAATACATTGCTGTGTCTCCATTCATCCCGATGTATTCAGGAATCTGAGTATCATAATAAAGAGCGGGATGATCGATATACAATCCAACTGTTATATTGTCTATGGAGTCTCCAAAATTCGCAACTTTGAAACTAGAAATCGAATAAGATTCACTTAATAAAACATTCCCTATTACAAAACTCTGGAGCCCCGGATTATGATGAAATTGATGAATCGTATCTCCAATAAATAACGAATCATAAACCAAGCCTGAGTTTAGGATTGAAATTGGTGGATTATTACAGAACTCTCCAATACCGATTGAATTACTTAAATTTTGTTCTATTGAATATACACCTGGAGGAACAAGAATTTCGAAATTACCCAAGGAATCCGTAACACTAAAATTTCCTATAGGATGAGCAAAAACGGTGATATCCTTCATTCCATTCTCATAAATATCGATGTTACAATTGAAATTGGTATCTAGATAGATTTTTCCAGAAATTACTGAACAACTATCATATAATATAGGAACTGTACTCGAAATTAAACTACAACGATTGAAATCATCAAAAATATAATATTCATAAAGTCCAGCATCCAACGAATCCTGCACTGTGATTTGAGAACTATTCAACAATCCGGAATCCCAATAAAAATGAATGTTTCCTGGATACTGAGACACATCATATTCAATATATCCATCAAGCATATTGATACAATGCTCCGGACCAATTTCGACTGAAAGACTATCCATCAAAATTTCTTCATTAGCGCCAATATGGATTGTATCATATTCCAAGCAATTATAACTATGGAAGTATTCAAGAATATAGGTTCCAGTATCAGAAATCGTTAAATTGCTTGAATATCCAAGATCAACACCTAAATTACTTTGTTCGCGCCAAATGAAACTCCCAATCGAATAAGCTCCACCAACCGAACTATAAGTAGGAGTCAAATCTACATCCCTATTACAATACAATATAGTATCCGAAGGCATATCAAAATTATAATAACGCGGTATTATTTTCATAGAATCTCTTGAAATACAATTCCCTACCCCAGTTTGCACTACGAGTATTGAAGTATCCATTGGTGTATCAAAAGTTACATTTTGGCTGGTGGAAGGCAACTCATTTCCATTAAGAATCCACTTATACGGTTGAACCCCATGTTGTGCGGATATATTTACTGTAGATTCGCCACAGCTTATGGTTTCATTCTCACTTAAATAAACATTTCCATAGGATGTGCAATTAGGGTCATACAATTTTAGATCATCAAAGGCATATGTTGCATGTGAATTATTTGCAGGAATAGTATTAAATGCTATTGAATCATTTTCATGAAAGTTTCCGATAATTAAATAACGCTGTCCATTACCAATAATATCTGTATTTACATTGTGGTTAGCTAATGAAATAATAGAATCCCTTGGAGTTTCGTAAAAAGGTGTCAATAATAGTGGTTGTCCACTAACATAGTCTGGAATTGAATCTGTCAAGGCAAATCCTATTCGATCCAATTGCAAATTGATATTGTTTGGTGCAACGTTGGGGTAAGTGGAATTATATGTATTGAAGTCTGCTTGAAAATTATATTGCTTACCAACTTCCAAAGGTCTGGTTAACTCAATAAGTATATAACTCCTATAAGCAACCCCGATATTATTCTTTTTGTATACATTAATATACATATATCCTTTACTTATATTCATTGCTTGCCAAACAGATGATTCATTTTTCCAATACATTGGGTAATCCCAATACAAATTAGAAATGTTCACCGATGGTATTCCATGAGGTTTCAAATTTGAGCTAAAATTATCTGACCAATTCCAGTTACTAAAATATGAATAAAAATAGGTGCTCTCGTTACTACATGTACTTCCAGTGTTAAAATGTCCATTTGGAATAAAATTCAAAGGACCTCTTGCTGAAATTGGACTCAACTGGCATGTATTGCTTTCCATTGTATGGTCATATATCTGAGACAGTCCAACGAAAAAATTTGTCAGGAAAATTATAGAAAGGAGTATGTATTTCATGGTAATTAGGAATTGTTTGTCAAAACTAATAAACAAAATCAGATAATTCCAAACCTAATCAAACAAAAAAACCACCTCTCCGCAATGCGAAAAGATGGTCTATATCTTAGAATAAAGATTTTACAAACGATTAACGCTTGTGGAAACCTTCGTCAGAGACTGTCAATTTTTTACGACCTTTACTACGACGTGCAGCTAATACTTTACGTCCGTTCTTAGTTGCCATACGGCTACGGAATCCGTGCTTATTTCTTCTCTTTCTTACAGACGGTTGAAACGTTCTTTTCATGATCTATGCTTTATTCGAATATTCTTATTTCTGGTTCCTAATTTCTTGAAATGTCAGACATTTGTCAGAATGGGGTGCAAAGATAGGTAGATTTTCTAATTTTTCAAGTTTTCTTCGAAATAAATCGAAAAAAAAGTTCGTTTCAATCAATCCCCGATTACTTTTGTGATACAAAACTAGAAAAAAGATGTTGCGACCGAAGCAAGCGAAGAAAGAAAAGATTCATTTAACGAAAGATAGCTATAAAAAAGCACGCAAACTTTTTCATTATTTAAAGCCTTATCGCTTTGAATATGGCATTGGTTGGATTTTCTTAGTACTATCTACTTCTGTTGGTTTAATCTTCCCTATTTTACTTGGACAACTCCTAGGATTGAGCAGCGGTTCTCAGACAAGTATGGCTGAAGCAGTTAAAGCAATCGATTTATCAAACATTACAACTGTCGCCGTTGCCTTGTTTGTATTATTTGGCGGACAAGCTATTTTCAGTTATTTCAGAGTGGTATTATTTACCAATGTAACTGAAAAGGCATTACGCGATTTGAGATACGATGTTTTTCAAAAAATGCTTCACCTTCCAATGGATTTCTTCAACAAGAATACCGTTGGAGAATTAACAAGCAGACTTTCTGCAGATATTACCCAAATTCAAGAAACACTTCGTACGACTGTGGCAGAATTCTTCCGTCAGATTGTAATGGTTGTAGGAGGAATTGCCTATTTAACTTTCGTTTCGTGGAAGTTATCCTTAATAATGCTCGCAACAGTTCCAGTCATTATGATTGTTGCTGTTTTCTTCGGACGATTCATTAAACGTTTATCCAAAGAAGCACAAGATCAAACAGCAACTTCCAATGCCATTGCAGAAGAATCATTGACTGGAATTGGAAATATCAAGGCTTTTACAAATGAAAACTACTTGTTGAAGAAGTTTAAATCTTCCATTGAAAAAATCCGTAGACTCAATATAAAAAGTGGTTTGTGGAGAGGATTATTCATCTCGTTCATGGTTTTTTGCATGTTTGGATCAATCGTTTTTATCGTTTGGCAAGGCTTGTTAATGACACAGGGACCAAATCCTGAATTGAGTGATGGAGATTTGTTCTCTTTTTTAATGGTAACTCTATTAATGGCGGCAAGTATTGGTTCGCTACCTGATTTTTATTCAGGTATTCAAAAAACAATTGGTGGAACAGAAAAATTGATGGATATTATCAATGAGACGAGTGAAAGTGACTTATTTAAAGGAACAAACACTCCGGAAATAGATGGTTCCATTCGATTCGAACACGTACGATTCGCTTATCCGCAAAGAGCTGAAGTAGAAGTATTGAAAGGAATTTCGTTTACTTTAAACAGAAACGAAACTTTAGCTTTAGTAGGAACTTCTGGAGGCGGAAAAACAACGATTTCTTCCTTGGTTTTGAATTATTACAAAGTCAATCAAGGAGCGATTTATTTTGGAGATGCAAATGCTGATTCCATTGATATTAAATACTTGAGAAAACACATTGCTATTGTTCCACAAGATGTATTGCTTTTTGCAGGTAATATCTTAGAAAATATTGCTTTTGGAAATCCGGAAGCAAGTGAAGACGAAGTTATCAATGCTGCAAAACAAGCCAATGCATTTGAGTTTATCATGAGTTTCCCTGATGGTTTTAAAACACAAGTTGGCGATCGCGGAATTCAACTTTCAGGCGGACAAAAACAACGCATTGCTATTGCAAGAGCCATTTTAAAGAATCCAACTATTTTGATATTGGATGAAGCAACATCAGCTTTGGATGCAGAATCAGAGCGCGTGGTTCAAGATGCATTGGAAAAATTGATGCATGGAAGAACATGTATTGTCATTGCACATCGATTGAGTACGATTCGCAATGCGGATAAAATTTTGGTTCTACAACATGGCCAGATTGTAGAAAGTGGAAATCATGCGGATTTAATGGCAACTAGTGGTGCTTATTCGGATTTGGTGAAGATTCAGGTGAATCTTGGGTAATATTTAATTTCCAAATTCTTACTATCTAATTACGAACTAAAATTTGTGAATTCTGGAATTTTCGTGTTCACAAAGATGTGAACAGATCACATGTCAATCATTTGATTATGAGCAATTTATATTTTATCAAAAATTTTAATTAAGTTTGATAACACAATCATAACCAAATGAATCACTTTACATATCCTTTTCTGATAACGCTCCTTTCTATTTTCACTACCTCCTGCCATCGAAAAGCAGTACATAAAACCCATCCAGAGTTCATTGGTCGCTGGTATCATGAAGAGACAAACGGTGAAAGCTGGTATATCGACATGGATGAAAAAAGTAGAGGAGTTATATGGGTTTACGGTTCAGATGGCAATTTTTCAAAGGACCATAATTACGGTGAAAATCCACATAAATGGAGATATAATACAAAGCGACAAGAACTTACTCATGGAATTATCAGTGAACGCTTTAAAGTAAATCAATTGCCAACCGTAGCTGAAACAACCATTATCAGTGGTTATGATACTATTCCTATAGGCAAAACTTACTGTATTATAAAGGATGATTATTACCGCAAAACTGAATAAAAAACGCAGACCAACTAGCCTGCGTTTTTTTCAAACTGAAAACCAATCTATTTCAAAATAACCAACCTCTTGGTAATTGCGCTACTTGAAGTTTTTATTCGAACGATGTAATCTCCAGCATAAAGTGTTTGTGTATCAAAAAAGGCGATCGTACTTCCAGCAGGAATTACTTTTTCTAAAACTGTTCTTCCTGTCATATCTGTCAATTCCACTATTAAATTTTCTTTCACCAGTCCATTTACTTGAACTGCTACTAAATCCGTTGCTGGATTTGGGAATAGGTCAATGTTGAGGCTTTCCAACTCCGCTTGAGTCAATCCTGCAGGCGTTGGAGTATAAGTCGTTGTTGTCTCTCCTACTGATGTAACTTTCGTCATCACTTTATTCCCGTAGAATGTTGGACCAACCACATACGGATATGCCGAATTCCAATTTTCATCTACAGTAGCGAAATAACAATAGATTCCAGTTGGGTATTCAGGAGTGATACAAAAACGACCGTTGTGAATATCTAAATAATCGGCACTTGCTGGAGCAATAAATTCATAATCTTCTCTGAAATATCCCAAAGGATAAGTTGCATTAACCGCTGGTCCGGCTATAACAGAACTTCCATCGTAATACGTATTTCTAACGGTGATATTTCTCAAAGAAAAAGAGGATTTCATACGTACGATTCCACCAGTTCCATTCGCATTTTTATGTGCATAAGCTCCATAGATTGGAAAACCATCATACGCATAACCAATCAATGGAGAATGCTGCGTACTATCAATAGCATACAAACCATCCGAGTCATATAAATTACAAACCGTTGAGATAACTTGTAAATCCAAATCAAATGCACTTGGGCTTTGGTGATGGTGGTAATTTCCCATTGCTGGATGACCTTTTGCGCAGTCGAAACCTCCTCGTTCTCCAACAACCGCATCTCGGTTCCAAACGCCATCGCCCATTCCTCCTGCAGGTCCACCCGCAATTGTACCTGAGGAATTTTTCCAGGAAACACCATCTCGGTAATCAAATAACGCAACTCCATTAATGAAAACACCAATATTTCCACCTGTAGTAGCTGTAAGTGTTCCTGTATTTTGTGTCGGGTTCAATGGAATTTTAAAAATGGCATTTTGATCGGTTGCCTGACTAGGATTTCCATCCAAAAATGGTCCTGTAGGATAAGAAGGAATTCCATTGGTTGCGACATACACCCATGAAGTAGAATATTGAATCAATTGGGTGTTTACTGGAATATTATCCTGAATAGCCGTTGAATTTCCGCTGATGTAATGACTTCCCATTAAAGTGGTGTTTTGTAACCAAGAGGTAATTGCTGGTCCTTGGCAAAAAGCCATTCCTGTGGAAACGAAGAATAGAATAATTGTAGATATCTGTTTCATAATTAAGAGCATTTGATTGGTTAGACGACCTATTTAATCGATTCCTTCGCTCGGGTAGAAAATAGTTCTTTCGGATAGGCACTTTTTTGATTCATGACAAAATCCCGATCAGAAAGTGTAAGTAAAAAAGCAATCAAATCTACTTTGTTTTGAGAAGTTAAATGGAAACTTTTCTGAAGCTCTTTTGCTAAACTTTTGGATGATTGTATACCTGAATCGTAGTGATTTAATACTTCTGAAAGTTTCTTGAAACGCCCATCATGCATGTATGGGAATGAGTATTCTGCGTTTCTTAAAGTTGGAATTTTAAAACACAAGGAATCTGATGAACTTCCAGTTTGCTTCATTCTTCCCAAATCATTCAAAGATGTGTCAATCGTCAACCCATTATTCGCAAATTTATGGCTTGTGAAAAGAGGTTCTGAATGACAACCAGCACAATGTTGCTTGAATAAACTGTAACCGCGGTTCTCTTGATCTGAAAAAGCAGCTTCATTCCGCTTCACTTTATCGTATTTCGAATTGCAACTGACGAGCGTCAACATAAACTGCGAAAGTGATTTTAAGACCCGCTCTCCAGTAATTTTATCCGTTCCGTAAGCTTTTTCAAACAAATGCTGATAAAATGGTACTCGCTGAAGTTTTTGCACAACCACTTTAATGTCACTTCCCATTTCATCTGAATGACTAATTGGAGCAAGCGCCTGCATATCCAAATGATTCACTGCTCCGTCCCACATGAAGGTTGTTTGCCAAGCTAAATTCATCAACGCAGGGGTATTTCTCGTTCCAATCCGATCAGAGATTCCATGACTCAGTTTGTGATCCACATGCGTGAAGGCAACATAAGAAGAATGACAACTCGCACAGGAAATACTGCTGTCTAGAGATAAAATCGGATCGTAAAATAATGCTCTTCCCAATTCAATTTTCGATTCATCCAGCGGATTTTTTTTAAAATCATAAATAGGTTTTGGCCAAGATGCTGGAAACTCAAAAATCTTCACAAAGAGAAAGGAACTCATAATAAGAGTAAAAAGAAGTAAACAAGCATATTCTACCTTCTTCATGTTTACAATTTAAAACTCTTACTTAACAACTCAACAAAATTCAATGAGCTTTGTGATGGAGACATAATGTGATGTACTTCTTGAAAGTTGGTACTATTCAAAAAATGTTCTAAATCCAATTGAACAACTAAACTATCAGCTGTTTTAACTGGAAGAAGAATAGTTCGAAATGCATTTTGTTTCCCAGAATAACCTCCCAAATGGTATTCAAAGGAATGATCTTTAGCGCCGGATTTAGACGAATAGCCTTCTATCTTACAATTGATATAACCGCTTTGCCAAGTCCAATACATCCCGTTAACAGGATCTAATCCGCCTCCAAAAGCTCCTGAAACATTGGTTAAGCTATCAATTCCAAATCCGAACCGAATGACCTCCCTATTATTTTGTTTATCCTTCAAATTCCAACTCGTACTTTGTGTATTTTCGAAATCAACTAAATGAAAACGAGTTAAATCGGAAGAAATAGATTCTTGTTTTTCGTTTAAAATTTCAAAATCAGAGACATAGAATTTGAAAGTATTTAACACCCATTCATCCTGAGTGAGCGGATTGATGATTGTATCATTCAAATGAACTAATTGTTCTTTGTAACACAACTGAAATTCGACTTTCACCTGAGCATTCAGATTAAAACTGCTTATCCAAAGAACGATAACAAGTCCTATTCTCATGGTCTTTTTGGTTTCATTCTTCGGGTAAATAATTGGGCGATTTCTTTCTGTAATTCTTTGAAATAGACTTTTTGATCACTTGTGCATAATTGTTCAATATCCTTAAAGTGTTTCAAATGAATCTGTTCTATATTTTGTTGAATTTGGTTTATTTGAAGAATGATTGAATCGTTATATGGACCATCCAGATTGGAATACAATTCGTTTTTGGTTTGAATCAAAATAGCTTCTTCCCCACGAATTCCCTTCTGGTGTTCTCGAATCAACAGATCGTATTTTTTGACCTGAGCAGGAGTAAAATGCAACCGCTCTATAATTTGATTTCTAGGTCCATCAAACGGATGAGGATGTCTTTCCTTTCCTCCAAACATCCTAAAGACAAGCAGTCCGTTAATTAAAATCAACGTAAGTATGATCAATTGATAAAATCGCTCCTTTTTCATCTGTAGATTTGTTGAGATTCGATTAAATTCATTTGTTGGAGCAAATTATCTGATTGTTTGTTTTGGGCTTTATTTAAAATCCAACTATTAATCGCAATCAATGCAAAAAGACCAATTACACTTGCCAACGCCATTTTCCTAGATACTCTCAAGGAAAGCTTTCCCTCCAATTTCGCTTGGATGCGCGTAAATAAAAAAGGAGAGGGTTCCACCTTTTGAATCTGACGCAGCTTTTCATCCAAGTTATTCATTTCATTTGTTGTTTTCATATTAGACGACATTTCTTCTTAACTCCTTCTTTCTTTCAATAATTTCTCCAAATTTCCTTTTGCCCTTTGGACCAATGACTCAACAGCTTTTGGATTGAGATTCATAATCTCAGCAATTTCGGGAATAGATATTTGTTCAATTTTATTTAAAATCAATGCTGTTTTTTGATTATCTGATAATTGATTGATGCATGAAAAAATAAATGTGGTTTCTTCTTTATTGTCTATCAAAACACCTGGGTGATTTAATTCAATGGAATCATTTTCGGAAAGTTCATTGGTAAACCAGAAAAACCGTTTTTTTCGTTTTTTTGCCTTTAGAAAATCCAATGATTTATTGATTGTAATCCGATAAAGCCAGGTGCTCTGACTTGATTCATTCCGAAATTTATCCAATGAGTTGTGAGCAGCCAAGAAAACATCTTGCGTAATTTCCTCTGCATCATTCACATTTTGAACATACTGCAATGCGAGGTTAAAAACCTGTTTGGCATATTTTTCATACAGTAGTTCTAGTGTCATATCCGTTTTCGAGCAATCTTAAGAGATGTAATGATACCAAAAGTTTAATTTAGATTTTAGGATAATAAGATTTTAAGACATCAAGACTTGATTTACCTCATTCCCTGTCCTAAAATCCTGACATCTTAAAATCCTAAGATCCATTCATAATCATTTAATAACATTCCTTACTCAAAAAATTAACTAATTCGCTCTATCTTTGCCCTGAAAAATTGAATTTGTAATCCTTGATACACTGATCCGTTGATTCTTTGTTGAAACCAAGTTCAATTAGAGTTTTTTTTCATTCAAACAATGCGTTCTCTTCACGTAATTGCTAGTTTTATCTTAGTTATTTCATTTCAATCTTATTCTCAACAATTAATTATCAATGAAGTTTCCCAAGGAAGCGGAACTGAAGAATACGTTGAATTATTGGTTATTGGAACACCAAGTTGTCAAACTCCTACTCCATGTATCGATCTAAGAGGCATCGTTCTAGACGATAATAACGGATACTTTGCCGCAGGAAGTGGAAATGGAATTGCACCAGGAGCTATTCGTTTTGCAAACAGTACATTCTGGAGTTGTATTCCACAAGGAACAATGATTGTTATTTACAATGATAATGAACGTAATCCAGCTATTCCAACAGATGATGTAAGTATGACAGATGGTAACTGCCGTTTGATTATCCCTGTAAACTCTAATTTACTAGAAGGACAAACGACAAGTCCTACGAATTCAGTAGCAACCTATCCTGCAAGTGCAGGCTGGACAATTGGAGGTGGAAATTGGTCACAATTGGGAATGGCAAATGGTGGTGATTCTTTTCAAATACGATCAAGTATTACAGCAACAACTCCCTCTCATTCAGTAAGCTGGGGAGGAAACAATACAAATACTATCATCTATTTCTCAGGAGCGGCTGGAAGCAAAGTATTCTCTATGACAAATAACACCAACAACAACCCTGCAACTCAAGCAAACTGGACATCTGGAAATGTTGGTACAAACGAAACACCAGGAGCTGCAAATAATACTGCAAATAGTGCATGGATTGGTTCTATGAATCCGCAATGTGGCATAACAACAAATATTCAAGTTACTACAAGTGCAACACCTACAGGTTGTGGAGCAACCTGTAGCGGAACTGCAAGTACAACCGTTTCAGGTGGAACTACTCCTTACACTTATTCATGGTCAAATGGAGCTTCTACTGCGAATCTTACGACATTGTGCGCTGGAACATATACTGTAACTGTAACAGATGCTGGAGGTTGTTCTATGACAGCTCAAGCTACTGTTACAAATTCTGCAAGTACGTTATCCGTTCAAGCAACTTCAACGAATGAAACCTGTCAGACTTTATGTAATGGAACTGCGTCTACAACTATCACGGGAGGAACAGCACCTTTTACGATTCTATGGTCGAATAGTGCTTCTTCAGCAACTATTTCCAATTTATGTCCTGCAACCTATACTGTTCAGGTAACAGATCAGAACGGCTGTACAGGAAGTGCTCAAACAACGGTTTCAAATGGAACAAGCCCAATCAATGTTGCGGTAACTTCAGCAAACGAAACATGTGCTGGAGCTTGTGACGGTGGCTTGACTGGAAGCGCTTCAGGAGGAACTGGACCTTACGCATACCTTTGGTCTGATAATGGAACTTTTGCTAACATTTCAAATAAGTGTCCAGGAACCTATTCTGTAATTGTTACCGATCAAAATGGATGTACAGGAAATGCATCAGGAACTATTTCAGCTGGAACACCTATTCAAAATGCAACAATCCAAACAACAGGACCTTTCTCAACAACAGATGCTCCTGTTCAATTTGTAGCAGCAAGCAATGGCGGAACTTGGACAGCAAATTGCGGGACATGTATCTCCAATTCTGGAATATTCAATCCTCAAACGGCTGGAGCTGGAACGTATCAAATTTGTTATTCAGTAGGTGCAGGAGCATGTGCTTCACAAGATTGTCAAACAATTATTGTAACTGGATGTACTCCGCAAACAACAAATGAAGCTCAAAGTATTTGCCCTGGAGACAGCTACCTGTTCAATGGTCAAAACTTGACTGTCGCTGGTTCTTACCCATTTGTTACTACCGATCAAAATGGATGTGATAGTACACACACGTTAAATCTTTCAATCTTTACAGTAAATCCAACCTCTCAAAACCTAAGTACTTGTATTGGCGATTCCATTGAATTTCAAGGAACATGGTATTTACAACCAGATAATATAGTGACGAATATTTTGGATGGAAATGGTTGTCCAACAACTCACACTGCTCAAATACTTTTTACAGATTGTACGATTGAAGACTACGCGGTATTCATTCCAAATGTATTTACTCCGAACAATGATAACGTCAATGATTTCTTCTCAATCAGTATTATGGGAGGTTTTCTAGATGAAGGATTTATCGTAAATCGCTGGGGGAATTTGATCAAAGAATTTCACGAAGATGATTTAAGTTGGGATGGTAAAACAAAAGAAGGATTCCTTGTGCCTGATGGAGTTTACACGTATGTATTTGTCGTTACAAATAACAATGGCGTGAATACGAAGTATCATGGTTTTGTGACGGTTATTAAATAAGAAACGGCCGAAACACATCAGTTTAGCTGTTAGTAATTTTACTAAATTGCTACGCTTTTTTATAGGCTCATTTCTTTACTCGTATCCCTATTACATTGGGTAATCGCCAGAAAGTTTCATTGGTATCTTTTGGATAAGTCCCTGAAACGTAACTTCCAACCTTCTGCAAACAAAAATCTCCAATACTGATATACAAACTCGTTTCTGGTCCGCCTTCCATATAAATAGCATTGTGCAGTGGAGTTGGAAATTGCTTCATAAACCCGATTAGTTGATTCTGAGAAAATGGAGAGCGATTGAAAATAACAATTAAATTTTCCTGATCATCATGTGCACAAACGAGCATACTGCACGATTGATTTTTCTTCCAATTCATCGGATTCCCCGAACAATCAAGCATCCGCAATCCTTGGGCGAAACTCTGATATTTATGTTGAATGGAGTCGAATGGAATGCATTGCATATCATAAACGACAGCATTATTTGCATTTGCAGAATCTAAGGGATTCATTGCGAACATCACATTCCAGCCTTCTTTATAGGAAAATTGATTGTGGTGATCTCCGCTTTTCAATAATCCACGACTAATGAGTGGTTTTGCCAAATCATACATCCCTGCGTTGAAAACGATACTGAGATTCATGGTATCTGCCCAAAAATTAACAGGTCTTGAAATACTATCCATTGCAGAAGCGGTAAACAAATCAAATTCCACTTGTTTCGGATCGATTTTTAAAATCGTCAACTTAGAATCTCCAATAGTAGATTTCAACGGAGCATCTGTTTCGCAAAACTGAACCCCATTTCCGATTTTCTTCCAAGTTACCACGAAATCCATGGTGTCTTTAGGTCGTTTATAGAGCGTATCAGTTGCATCTTGCCCAAAAACGCTAGTTGTAAAACCCGTTATTAACAAAAGGATTACAAGACTACACCCTCTCATTCCAATCAAACTTCTTTTTTTCAAAAGGAAACAACTCAAAAAGCTCTCCAGAATAATAGAACTGGTAAGCAATTGCTCCAAAAGAATAAGGCGTTTCATGAATTTTGATTGTTGAACCTCCCACTCGTGGATTCGACTTTGGTTTGGATTGTGGATATCCTACATTAAACAATGTAGCCAAAATTTCAGGCCGTTTATCAATGGGATAACCTGCTTTTTCCCATTGCACTTTTACTTGCTTTAAAAACAAAGCTGCATACATGTAAGAATAGTAATGATTGTGGAAGTCCGTTAATCGATCAATGCGCTCTTTATTAATCGTTGCAGTATCTTGCCCTTGAAAATCCAATAAACCTTCATACTGAGAACCTAAATAATAAATACTACTTGGATCTTTCAAATGATGTTCAATATTTTTTGCAGTGTGTTCCTTAATTCCAGTAACACCAAACGAAAATTGCGATTCCACAGAAAGAACTTTCAACGGCCCAATCCATTTTTTATACGCTTCACGAGAAGAATTAAATAAGCGAATTTGCTCGCCCACCAAACACGAAACGATCAATCTTCCTTCAACCCCTGTCTGCTTAGCAACAGAATCGATTAGTTTTTTATCCTTGGCAACTGCCTCTTTAAAAGTCTTCCATTCTGCAATATTCATCCACTCAAAAGCGCTTGAAGCACTTATTTCTTTAACTCTTTTGGAATTGAACTTAATTTTGGAAAGCGCTTTTTGGTAGGTTTTATTATCCTTTAGCTGTAAATCGACCGCATCCAACATCCGAATCACTTCATAGCTATCTGTTCCATTTTGAAGGACAGAAAGAATGTATTCTGCATTTTTTGGATAATATTCATTCAACACAATAATCCGCTCCATTGCTTCATAACGTTTTTGAACCATAGTTGCGCTATCAACTTTGAAATCTTGATTGTATTTATCCTGCATTTCTTGAAAGTAGCGGTTGTTTGAATCAACAATCCCACCTTCTTTCGTCCATCCAAATTGAATGGCAGCGTAAGAAACTGTTAAAAAGAAACCAATTGCAGCAAATGCAAAAGTTAGGGTGAAGAATGGTATTTTAAACCATTTACTTTTAAAGAATCGTTTCACTTTCTATTCGAATTTGGTGCAAAAGTACATCGGATTCAATGAAGTTGATTCTAATTAGCAAATAAAAATCAATTAGTTAGGAGGATTAATCTTTTAATCGCACAAAATGGCAATAATCTGGCATAGGGAAAGGTTGAATCCCATACCCATTTGTGCTTGGATAAGATGAATGCAGCCACATGACTTTGTTCGCTACATCCATTTTTGAGACAATACCACAGTGTCCCCAGGAATTACGGTACCAAAACTGTACAAAATCGCCTGGTAAAACTTGATTTTACATCCGTAATTTCAGTTCCTTTCCCTTTAGAAACAAGCGCATGAACAACTCCTTTTGGATAAGGTGATCCGTTTTCAATCTGCTGATAAACCTCCTTTAAATTTGCTCTTGGTTGATCAATTCGAATATTAATCGTATCCTCTGATGTTAGCTCCATAAAATGTCCGAGTACTCCGATAATAAATTCGGTACAGACTGCGCTTTCATAAGTTGGTGAGATATTTTTCCCATACCTTATTGCAGTATCCAAAACCTGTTGATTAACAGAAGGAATTTGAACAACATAATCAACAAATACTTGCTGTGAATTACTCACAAAAGAGACTATACAGGTGATAATTAGAAGAGTTCCTTTCATTCTTACAAGCGGATTCAATTCGGTAAATGAAAGATACTTTAAATTTGGTAACTTTGCTACATGGAAAACAATTACATCTTTTACAAGCTTCGCAAAATTTACCAATGGGATGAAGAAAAAATTGGAAATCTTTTCAAATCGGTTGAATTCATTGTTTCTCCTTTGGATATTTTTGCTTGGATGAAACAAGAGCAGTATGAGGGCTTCAAAGAAATGCCAGATCAACCTTTGGCTGCACTTTTAAACGGATTTATTGTTGAACGAAGAGGTTTGCAAGATGGTAAAATTCCTATCGCTGAAGAAAAACTAACTAACAATATTATTTTCAGAAAATTGCGCATAGCCTTAAACTTCAAAGATGATGATATCATTGAAACATTAAAAAAAGCAGATATCCGTATTGGAAAACCTGAATTGAATGCTTTTTTTAGAGATCCAAAACATGCGCATTACCGCATTTGTGGCGATCAATTTTTGCGTAATTTCTTAAGAGGATTGCAGTTGGAGAGTTATAAGAATCAGAAGTAAGTAACACCACATACCTATTTTACTGACACCCTCCTCGATCCCTCAAGGGAGGAAATTAATTTAGTCTCCCTCCTCGAGGGGAGATTGAGTGGGGTCGTGAAATAATCACTCATCTTTTTTTGCAATTCAAACTTTTTTTTGTCTAAATTAAAGTATGAAAAGATTTGACCACAATCACTACAACCCTAGACTAAAAGAGTTTGCTCGAGAACTAAGAACCGAAAGCGTTTCAAAGGCTGAAAAGTATATTTGGAAAGGGCTTTTATCGAGAAAACAAACAGGAGAAAGGTTTTTAAGACAACGATCCATTTATAATTTCATAGTTGACTTCTTCGCACCAGAAATTGGACTGATAATAGAAATCGATGGAAATTCTCATTTGAATAAAGGGGAATATGACAGATATCGTGAAGATAAGTTGATTTCGTTAGGCTATACTTTGATACGATTTACGGAAGGAGATGTGATTAATAACTTGGATGTGGTTTCTGAACGGGTTAGACATGTTATACATGTTTTACGATCAGCCACCCCTCTCGATCTCCCCTCAAGGGGAGAAGCAGATTGTAGTTTCCCTCCTTGAGGAGGGATTAAGGGAGGTGGCACATTCAATTCTTCTCAAGGGTGGAAACAAAGACTAATACCTCAGCTTCGTCATTTCCAAGCTCAACAAATCGAAAACATGAAAGGTATTTAAATTGATTTCAAGACCCAAAATACACTTCAAAGCCTCATTTGCCATCAAAGTGCCAATCACACCTGGAACAACGCCCAAAACGCCATTATCCGAGCAATTGGGAACATCTTCTGCGTTTGGTGGTTCTGGAAATAAATCTCTTAGATTTTTACTTCCATTCACATTGAAAACGGCCAATTGACCTTGAAACCCTAGAATACTGCCGTAAATCAATGGCCTATTGAGTTCTACGCAAACATCATTTACGGTATATCTCGTCAGAAAATTGTCACAACCATCAATTACTAAATCAAATTGAGAGAGAATGAATTCCGCATTATCCGTGTTCAAAGCGGAATCAAAGATTTCAATTACTGTATCTGGATTTTGAGCCAAAGCTTTTACCTTAGCTACATCTGCTTTCTTTCTCCCAACATCTTGGGGCGTATACAAAATTTGTCGGTGTAGGTTTGAATGTTCAATGACATCAAAATCTACGATTCCAATTGTTCCTACTCCACAACTCGCCAAATATTGAATGATTGGGCACCCCAAACCACCTGCACCAATGACTACAACTCGGGCATTTTTGAGTTTTGCTTGTCCAAGTAAACCCACCTCATCGAGAATGGTTTGCTTCGAATAGCGTTTTGCTTCGTTTGGATTAAACATGATTATCCCTTTCAACAATCAAATCATCAGTCCTCCCCCTCTGTCCCCCTCCAAAGGGGGAAGAAATGAAGCTCCTATCCCAGTCTTTCCAAACGGCTTCGTATCCGTTTTTACGAATCAAAGCTGCGATTTCCTCCACCGAACGCTCATCCGAGATTTCAAATTGCTCCAAAGATTCTGGTTCAACAACATATCCTCCTGGATTTGTTTTGGATTCTGCACTCATTGTAGTAACTCCTAATGGAATCACATTGTTTCTAAAATGCTCAGATTCTCTGGTTGAAATCGATAATTCAACGTCTTCATTCAATAAGCGATAAGCACAAATCAATTGCACCAATTCTTTGTCGCCAACAATCACATTTGGCTCAATAATTCCTTCTGCTGGACGCATTCTTGGAAATGAAATCGAATACTTGGATTTCCAATAAGCTTTCTGCAAGTAATCCAAATGCAATGCACAGTAGAAAGAATCTGTCCTCCAATCTTCCAAGCCTAATAAAACTCCTAATCCAATTTTATGAATTTCGGCTGTTCCGCAACGATCTGGAGTATCCAAGCGGTATTCAAAGTTGGATTTCTTTCCTTTTGGGTGATAAGCTTTGTAAACCTCTTGATGATACGTTTCTTGGTAAACCAACACAGAATATACTCCAGCTTCATGCAATTCTTGATATTCATTCGTTTCTAAAGGCTGAACTTCTATGGAAATATTTGCAAATTGAGAACGAATCAAATCCATGGTATGCTTGAAGTAAGGAACATGAACCGTACGATTCGCTTCACCCGTTACCAATAACACATGGTTAAACCCTTTTGACTTGAGAAAAGCTACTTCTTGCAGAATCTCTTCATCAGTCAATGTTTTACGAAGAATTTTATTGTCGAAACTAAATCCGCAGTAAGTACAAATATTGTTGCATTCATTGCTCAAATACATGGGAGCATAGAGTTGAATGGTCTTTCCAAATCGTTTTTTAGTGAGCTCGTGACTCATTTGTGCCATTTGCTCCAAATAAGGTGCTGCAGCAGGAGAAATCAATGCTTTAAAATCCTCTAAATTTCTTTTGGAAGCATTTAAAGCGCGCTCCACATCCACAGCTGTTTTGGCGTAGATGGATGCTTTGGTTTCATCCCAATTGGTGTTTTGAAAAAGTGATTTAAAATCCATGTCTGTATTTTATATTGTTTTTGAAATATGTGGGTACGCGAGGCATCGCGTCCCTGTCACATATTCAAAAAACCTGTCAATGGACTCGAAGCATTTGCTGAACTCGAAACCATTCCCAAGCCAGCTTCGTAAGCCATTCTACCCGATTCAACAGCCATTTTAAAAGCCAAAGCCATTTGTGCTGGATTCTTTGCCACAGCAATTGCAGTATTTACTAAAACGGCATCTGCACCCAATTCCATCGCATAAGCGGCATGAGATGGAGCCCCAATTCCAGCATCTACTATGACAGGAACGCGACTTTGCTCGATGATTATTTCGAGAAAATCAACCGTTCTTAATCCTTTATTTGTTCCAATAGGCGCTCCCAAAGGCATTACAGCTGCTGTTCCAACATCTTCCAAGCGTTTACACAAAACGGGATCCGCATGAATGTATGGCAAAACGATAAAACCCAATTTGGCCAATTCTTCCGTTGCTTTTAAGGTTTCGATCGGATCTGGAAGTAAATACTTTGGATCTGGATGAATTTCCAATTTCAACCAATTCGTTTCCATGGCATCTCTTGCCAATTGTGCTGCAAAAACAGCTTCTTTGGCATTTCTCGCTCCCGAGGTATTTGGCAATAAATTGATTCTTGGATGTTTCAAGTGAGCCAATAAATCGTCTGTTTCTGTTTCTAAATCAACCCGTTTCAACGCCACGGTTACCAACTCAGAACCAGAAGCCAAAATTGCTTCTTCCATTTTCTCCGAGGAACCAAATTTCCCTGTCCCTAAAAACAAGCGTGATATAAATTCTTTATCTCCTATTTTAAGCATAACTCAATGTTTGTTCAATTTCACTTACTAAAGTCATTTTATCTGCTGAATTGGAAATCATCCCAGAAACAGCGATTCCATAAACTCCTATTTTTTTCAATAACTCTACATCGTTTCGAACAATTCCACCAATGGCATAAATTGGAATGGATAATCCAAGCATTTCTAGTTCTTTCGCTACCCGTTGATATCCTTCAAAGCCTAAAAGCGGACTCAATTTCTCTTTTGTGGATGTAAATCGCAATGGGCCTAATCCTACATAATCGCATTTTTCATTGATTCGTTGTAAAACATCTTCCAAGGTATTTGCCGTACCACCAATAATTTTAGTCGGTCCCAATAATTTTCGAGCATCTGCCACCGAAGTATCCGTTAAACCCAAATGAACACCATCTGCATTTACTTCTCTAGCAATTTCAATGGAATCATTGATGATTAAAAGTGCATTTCCATATGTACACCAAACGCGAACCTGTCTTGCTACATCCAAAATCTGTGTTCTAGATCCATTTTTGAAACGAACCTGTATCATTTTACACCCAGCTTCCAAAGCATCCAAAATGTTCTTTTTCTGCTCTTCAACGGTTTCTCCGTGAGATATATAATGGATTCTACTCAACATGGTAAGCTAATAAATGTTCGTTACTTGAAAGTCTTTTTTCTATGTAGTATTTTGCCTCTTGACAAGCTTCAAAAAGCGGTTTTCCAAGAGCCAAATTAGAGGCAATTACAGCTGAAAGAATACAACCGGATCCATGTTTTTGAAAACACAATTTCGGGTCTAATCTCGCAGGTATTTCTCTGGGAACTCCTTCTCCAAACAGCAAGTCGACACCCAATCGCATGGAGCTGTGTCCGCCTTTCAGCAATACATGAGTGGATTTAGCCAATTGAAATGCTGCTTCAATTTCATCTTCAATCCCTGTGATTCGCTTTACTTCTAATACGTTTGGAGTTATTAAATCAATCATTGCTAAAATACGTTTCAACGATTCATCATTCCAACTATCATGTAATACGAATCCTGATGAAGCTGCTAAAACAGGATCCCACACGATTGAAGCCGAAGGAAATGCTATTTTTACCAGCGACAAAATATCGGATAAAACGTCTAGATTCTCCACAATTCCAATTTTCACTGCTGAAATATCGTAATTGGCTAAAATTGGATTCAACTGAGTGATGATTGTTTGTTTTTCAAACCAATCGACCGAAATAAATTCGATTTCTGTTTGAATCGTATTTCCTGTTAACACACCCATTCCCAAACATCCGTGTTGTTCAAATGTTTTCGCATCCGAAAGCACACCAGCTCCACCCGTTGGGTCGAAACCAGCAATACTCAAAACTATGGGATGTTTGTATTTCATTGTTTTTTTAAAATTAATCGCTCTTAAACTTCCTCCCCCTTTATCCCCCTCCGAAGGGGGAATTGGGAAATCACGTCCCTGCACAATTTCCATTCATTAATCGGATTGGGATTATTCCAAATTGCACCTAATAATGCTGCTCCATCAAATCCCATTTGGATTGCTTGATTCACATTATCGGCTTGAATTCCTCCTAAACCAATCAATTTTGTTTCTTTATTCTGGCGTTTTGAAAAATCAAATTTCACTGCTTTGTAATCCGATTTCGAAATACTATCAAAAACAGGACTAAGGAAGGCGTAAGAGAAATGATTCGCTAACTCGTTGTACTCTTCTACACTGTGAACAGAAGTAGAATAAATACATTCTGAATTCATTCCTTTCCAATCCTCTTCGTACCACGTTTTTCGATCTTTTTCTGAATAATGAAACCGATTTAAACCGATACTTTTGCCCCATTCATGGTCATGATGTAAAACCAACTTGGAGTAATTTTTGGCATCAATCGAATCAACTAATTTCAATAACGCCTCTTCACTTGCTCCATATTTTCGAATGTGAAACAAATCCAAACCAGCTTGAAACAATTCATTCACAATCACTGCTTCATCCGGTCTAAAATCGCTATCGGAAATGACGATGAGCATTATGAATAAATTTGACTTCCTTTTGTCTTAAATTCTTCCGATTTCTCAAACATTCCTGATTCAGCAGCATCACGAATATCTTGTGTGATTTTCATGGAGCAGAATTTCGGTCCGCACATCGAACAGAAGTGGGCAACTTTTGCACCTTCTGCAGGCAATGTTTCATCGTGGAATTCACGAGCGGTATCTGGATCCAAAGACAAGTTGAACTGATCTTCCCAACGGAATTCAAAACGTGCTTTACTCAATGCATTGTCACGGTACTGAGAACCTGGATGTCCTTTTGCCAAATCGGCAGCATGAGCAGCCAATTTATACGTGATAACTCCATCTTTCACATCTTTGCGATTTGGTAAACCAAGGTGTTCTTTCGGAGTAACGTAACACAACATAGCTGTTCCAAACCAACCAATCATTGCCGCACCAATTGCAGATGTAATGTGGTCATAACCTGGAGCGATATCCGTCGTCAATGGTCCAAGTGTGTAGAAAGGTGCATCGTTACATTCTTTCAACTGTTTGTCCATATTTTCTTTAATCATGTGCATTGGAACGTGACCTGGACCTTCAATCATGACTTGAATATCATGTTTCCAAGCAATTTTCGTCAATTCGCCCAAGGTTTCTAATTCACCAAATTGAGCTGCATCATTTGCATCTGCCAAAGATCCCGGACGCAAACCATCTCCCAATGAGAATGCTACGTCATACGCTTTCATGATTTCACAAATATCTTCGAAGTGTGTGTATAAGAAATTTTCTTTGTGGTGAGACAAGCACCATTTCGCCATGATAGAACCACCACGAGAAACGATCCCTGTAACACGTTTTGCTGTCAGTGGAATGTAACGCAACAAAACTCCTGCGTGAATGGTGAAGTAAGAAACTCCTTGCTCCGCTTGTTCAATCAATGTATCACGGAAAATCTCCCACGTCAAATCTTCAGCAACTCCGTTCACTTTTTCCAAAGCTTGGTAAATTGGAACGGTACCAATTGGAACTGGCGAATTGCGAATAATCCACTCGCGCGTTTCGTGAATATTTTTACCTGTTGACAAATCCATAATCGTATCTGCTCCCCAGCGGCAAGCCCATACTGCTTTTTCTACTTCTTCCTCAATAGACGAAGTAACAGCCGAGTTCCCGATGTTTGCATTGATTTTCACCAAGAAGTTACGACCAATAATCATTGGTTCAGACTCTGGGTGATTGATATTATTCGGAATAATTGCACGTCCAGCAGCGATTTCATCCCGAACAAACTCCGGAGTAATAAACCCTTTTGGTGTATTCGCTCCAAAACTTTCACCTTCATGCTGAGCAGTCAAGGCTTCATATTGTCCATTCAATTGCAGTTTCAACTCATCAAATCGTTGGTTTTCACGAATGGCGATG
The DNA here is from genome assembly GCF_000194605.1 of Fluviicola taffensis DSM 16823. Classification (NCBI taxonomy): domain Bacteria; kingdom Pseudomonadati; phylum Bacteroidota; class Flavobacteriia; order Flavobacteriales; family Crocinitomicaceae; genus Fluviicola; species Fluviicola taffensis. The sequence goes on along the minus strand of NC_015321.1, from coordinate 3,230,144 downwards.
TATTCCATTTCTGGAGTAATGATTCCTTGTTTTGCATAGTATAACTGAGAAACATTCATCCCAGCTTTCGCACGCAATGGTTTACTAATGTGTTCGAAACGCAATTCATCTAATTTCTCATCGTTTTTACGTTCTTTTCCGTAATCAGAACTTACGTCTGTTAATTCCTCTACATCTCCACGATCTAAAATCCATTGCTCACGCAAACGCGGCAATCCTTTCTTCACATCAATTACAGCAGTATCATCTGTGTAAGCGCCACCTGTATCATAAACCGTAACAGGGAAATTCTCTTCAACTCTACCGTTTGCATGTTTTGTTGGTGTCAATGTAATTTCACGCATTGCAACTTTAATATCGTGGATTTTTCCAGATACGTAGACCTTCTTTGATCCTGAAATAGCACCTATCGTAAGGCTTCCTTCTTTTGGTGTTTGATCTGATTTTTTCATATTTTAAACTGAATTTCTTGTTTTAAATTTCGTTTTTCCTCCCCCTTAATCCCCCTCCAAAGGGGGAGCAAAGAATCACCCTCCCTGTGTTGCTTTAATTATTAAAATATCATCATTTTCTTTCACATTCTTTTCTACCCACAAATCTTTCGGAATTACCTGTCCATTAACAGCCACAGCGATTCCTTTCGAGTTCTCGCCAATTTGGTCAAACACGATTTGTTGCAGCATTCTATTTGCTACGACTTCAACTTCCTTGTTATTGATTGTTATTGTCATTCCGTTACGCATTAATTACTTTAGGAATGACCAAAAAGAGATCATCTGAACTTTTCCCTACGTTGGTGCCAACCAAATCAGGTTCAAAGGGTATTTCTCAGACAGTCGGCTGACTGTCACCCCTAAAGTTTGGTATCGCTTGTGCCTTAGCTTCAGCGATGGTACAAAGATACAAGAGTTAATCGAGAAAAGAAAAAATGATTCGTTAAAATTGTCTATCAGATTCAATAACTCTTTTATTATCTTTGAGCCGCCGCTGAAGCTAAAGCCCAAGCGTCGCATTTGAAAAACAAAGAACTCACTTCATGAAAAACGTAGCAGTTATTGGAGCAGGAACGATGGGAAATGGAATTGCCCACACTTTTGCACAATTTGGATATAAAGTATCCTTAATCGATGTAGCACAGGCTTCATTGGATAAAGGAATCGCAACAATTACCAAAAACTTGGATCGTCAGGTTGCGAAAGAAGCTATCACGGAAGCAGACAAAGCAGCAACATTGGCGAACATTACCACCTTTACTTCCATGGAAGAAGGCGTAAAAGGAGTAGAATTAGTAGTTGAAGCTGCAACTGAAAATGTAGATTTGAAATTGAACATTTTCAAGCAATTGGATACTTTGACTGCTGAAAATGTAATTTTAGCTTCCAATACTTCTTCTATTTCGATTACAAAAATTGCTTCTGTTACAAATAGACCAGAAAAAGTAATTGGAATGCACTTCATGAATCCAGTTCCGGTGATGAAATTGGTAGAGATTATTCGTGGATATTCTACCACAGATGAAGTGACAAACTTGATCATGGAAACTTCCAAGAAATTGAATAAAGTTCCAGTTGAAGTAAACGATTACCCCGGATTTGTAGCAAACAGAATTTTGATGCCAATGATTAACGAAGCAATCTATACCTTGTATGAAGGAGTTGCTGGAGTGGAAGAAATCGATACGGTGATGAAATTGGGAATGGCTCATCCAATGGGGCCTTTGCAATTAGCTGATTTTATTGGATTGGATGTTTGCTTGGCAATTTTGGAAGTATTGCACACTGGTTTCGGAAATCCGAAATACGCACCGTGTCCGTTATTGGTAAATATGGTAACTGCAGGTAAAAAGGGAATAAAAACAGGAGAAGGATTCTATTCGTGGAATCACGGAACAAAGGATTTAATCGTTGCTCCGAATTTTGCGAAAAAATAAATCGAAATCTTGATTATGATATGAATGGCGGAAATACTCTTTCCGCCATTTTTTTATTCTCTTCTAAATCATTTTTACTGATAAAAACCGCATCACTACAACAATCTTCTCTTACTTTTTTCCAAGGCAGAAAGAATGAGCACTGCTCATGAAGACGAAGCATGACTTTCACAAAAAGTCAAATGCTAAGGTAGTAAGCAAAAACGCCTTAACCCAATTACGGCATTCAGGCAGCATTCCCTTTCTGACTGACCTTAGGAAAGGCGAGGTCAGGACCTCAAATGGAAACCACTTTCCTAGTTCAGTAACAGAAATGGAAGGCTTTTTCTTTCAAAACACCAATTTTAGTATAGTTGATGATTTTAGCTTCGAGATTTCAATTTCTCAGCAGTGTAATTGGGATTTTGTCCGCAGTAACGATTTTCAGAAAAAAAGCAAAATCAATTGTACGAAAAGTAAGCCGCTGATTTAGAAAATCAATTTAAACACATGTATTAAATACTGTTCTAATGATTTAAATTTAGTTTATCGGACACTAGTGATTCTATTCAATCAAAAACACCTTTGTTACTGGCAAACCTTCTTCTGAATCAAGAACCAAGAAATAATTCCCTTTTTGAAGATTAGATACATGAACTTCGATCTGATTCTTTTCAGACAGCTCCGAAATTTGTTCTGTACGAACAATTCTTCCCGCTAAATCGACAATACTTAATGTCAATTTATTTGTTGAAGTAGCATTCAGCTGCACCACAAAATTTCCATTGGAAGGATTGGGGAATACAGAGAAACTATTCTCTTGCTCCTGCTCTATTCCCAAATGACAATTGGTAGTCGTACCATACAAATAATGAGCAGGAATATTGGGTTTTTCAGATGAAGGAGATATTCCTCCACCAAGTGAAATATTTGCAGGATCCAATCCGCAAGCAACTCCTAAGTTATTTGGACAAACAATTTCTCCATCAATAAAACTAACCGATTCTTGATAAATCAAAATCCGTTTTGAAGGAGCGAGTATGATTTTTGAATTTGTATTTACCGATGCAATATTCTGCACGGTAGCAAGCACATTTGCCTGTTCCAAATCATATTGTTTGAGTGTCGTTCCTGAAATAAGATACAATTTCGTTCCATCGGGCGAAAAGGCAGCTTGGACACTGCTCCCCAATGCTGCGCGAAACTGAACGGTTCCCAATACCGGATCTAGATCGTACAGCGCATTTCCAACAGTCATAAAACGTCTATTGGGCGACACAACCAATGCTCCTTCTCCGCCTACTAATTTCTGAAACTGATTAAAGCCACCAACTCCAAAGTGAATGTGATACAAGGAATCATCCGTGTAAGAAAACAACCAATAACCTGCTTCTCCCGACTTTTTAGCCTCACCATCGGAATCTAAAACTGCCGTTACAGGTTCATAATTTGATTTATGTCCGGAAATAATGTGATATGGAACCAAGACGTTGTATCTTGAAATGACTGCTCCTTGCCCGCTATTTGCATTCATATCGATGATCGAATAGGTTAATCCCGAATTGTATTGATTTCCGGAGAAAGTGCTTTCGAGACAATCTTTGGTAAACAAATAATATTTACGATTTGTAGGAGTAATTCCTTCCGGATCAGGTAGTGCAATTGCGCCTTGAAAACTGCTTACACAGCCACCTGAATCAGTGAAATTTCCGTTTTGCAAATACGAATGATTGGGAGAAAAAACTCCGCCCTGGTACTGTGTAGCTGTAGGAGAAACTCCGCCGTTACTATAAAACAGGAGATTTCCCTGCGGATCACAAATAGAAGCAGCACATTCAAGCGACTCTTTTGCCTGATTACTAAGCACTAATGGCGGCTGATGACGAAAATCCAAAAGCGTAGTTCCAAAATAAAGCGTACTCACTTCGTTTTGAGCGGAAACATTACAGGAAAAAATGAGAAGACTTAGAAGATAGAGGAATCTCATAGTTAGTAGGTTTATTTTAGGCAAGTTACAATAAAATGATGTACGGACAAGTCGCGACTTGTCCGTACATCATTTTATTCGTTTCGCAATTTCACAAAAATATGCTTCGTGTTTTTATTGGCTGTTTCTCGGATATCGATTTCAAATTCGTCGGTGCTTTTGATGAGTGGTAAAAGTTTTTGAAACCCGTAATTTCTAGGATCAAAATCGCGTTGTTTTTTCTGCAAAAAGTTCCCCAATTCACCCAAGAATGTCCAGCCTGTATCATCTGCTAAATCACTCACACTTTTCTTCAGTAAGTTGACCAAACTCACATCCACTTTATTCATTGGTAGCGGTTCTTTTTCCTTCTTATTTAGCTTTTGTTTGGTTTCGGTTTTAGAAGGAATTGGTTTGGGCTTCAAAATTTCGATGTACACAAATTTATCGCACGCAGTAATAAAAGGAAGCGGTGTTTTCTTCTCGCCAATTCCCATTACTTTCTTACCTGATTCGCGTAAACGAGTAGCTAAACGTGTGAAATCGCTATCGGATGAAACAATGCAAAAACCATCTACTTGTTGGGAATACAAAATATCCATCGCATCGATGATTAGCGCACTATCACTCGAATTTTTTCCACTGGTATAGCTGTATTGTTGAATGGGAGTAATTGCATTTTCAAGAAGAACGCCTTTCCATCCATTTGCATTGGGCTTTGTCCAATCGGCATAAATTCGTTTAATGGTTGGAGTTCCTGTTTTAGCCACTTCTTCCAACATTTCTTTGATACTGGAATAGGGTACATTATCGGCATCAATTAAGACTGCCATTTTTTGTTCGTTCATTGTATTCATTTTAGGTATTCTGCTTCGTTGTTATTCTTAATCTTTAGAAAAACGAATTGAATAGTGTACAAGATAGGAAAAAGAAATATGAATTATCAATGAGTGAATTATCAAAGGGAAAACATTAGATTGGAGAATTGAAAAGATAGGATTCATTTTAAATGTTAAGAATTAGTACAAAAGTCGCTCTATAATCGGGTGAAATACGAAGGATCTTTTATGTTCATTAACTGTTAGTAAATCTGCGAAAAGACTCCAAATAGAACTAGAAGGAAGAAAACTGAATTTTTAACTTTACAACAAAACAACTCCGTAATGCCATTATTTCAAAAAACAGTTCTTAAAAAACACCTTTCCGAGATAAATAAAACCATCCTAATAGCAGGAACACCAACTAAATTTGTTGAAAAAAATTAATCAAAACGTGTATCTGCGAAGAAAAAGACACTTACTTTCAAAACTTGCATAAAGGCATAAAATAGAACAAAATTACAATGGCAAAACAAACGGCAAAAAACACCAAATCCATCGAAGAAACCCTTTGGGATTCAGCTAATAAACTACGTGGAACGGTAGAATCTTCTGAATACAAACACGTGGTGCTTGCGCTTATCTTCTTGAAGTTTACTTCCGATAAATTTGAAGAGCGCCGTCAGGAATTGGTTGCTGAAGGAAAAGACAAATACTTGGAGATGCCAGAATTCTACAACATGAAGAATGTGTTCTTCTTGGCAGAAGAAAGCCGTTGGAGTTACATCATTGCCAATGCAAAACAAAACGACATCTCTTTAAAGATCGATACCGCACTCCATACCGTAGAAAAAAACAATGCGTCATTAAAAGGTGCTTTGCCCGACAACTACTTCTCACGCTTAAACATGGACGTGAGCAAGTTGGCTGCCCTACTCGATACCATCAACAATATTGATACGCTCAAAGACAAACAACAAGACATTGTTGGGCGTGTGTACGAATACTTCCTCAGTAAATTCGCATTGGCAGAAGGAAAAGGAAAAGGTGAATTCTATACGCCAAAAAGTATTGTAAACCTGATTGCTGAAATGATTGAACCTTACAAAGGAGTGATCTATGACCCGGCTTGTGGTTCTGGTGGTATGTTCGTACAATCCATGAAATTTATTCAAAGCCATCATGGAAACACCAAAGACATTTCCATTTACGGACAAGAATACACGAACACGACTTACAAACTGGCAAAAATGAACCTGGCTATTCGTGGAATCTCGGCCAACCTAGGTGCTGTTGCTGCCGACACCTTTGCCAAAGACCAACACCCAGATTTGAAGGCCGATTTCATCATGGCGAATCCTCCGTTTAACCAAAAAGACTGGCGGGCAAGTGATGAATTAACAGATGATCCTCGTTGGAAAGGTTATGATCTACCCCCAACAAGTAATGCGAATTACGCTTGGATCTTGAACATGGCAAGTAAACTCTCTGAAAATGGAGTAGCTGGTTTTATCTTGGCAAACGGCGCCCTTTCTGGTGGTGGTGAAGAATACAAGATCCGCAAAAAGTTAATTGAGAATGGTGTTGTGGAGGCAGTAGTTATTTTGCCTAGAAGTATGTTTTACACCACAGATATTAGTGTAACGCTTTGGATTCTGAATAATAACAAAACAGAACGAGTTGTAAAACACCCGGATGAAACAAGAAATTACCGAAATCGGAAAGATGAAATCTTGTTCATGGATTTACGTGAAATAGGCGAACCTTTTGAAAAGAAGTTTACTCAATTTTCAGAAGACCATATCAAAGAAATTGCTGGAACATATCACACATGGCAACAAAAAAACTCCAACTACAAAGACATTCCTGAGTACTGTTATTCAGCAACTTTAGAAAATGTAAAATCTAAAGATTATTCTTTAGTTCCTAGTAAATACATCGAATTCGTCAATCGTGATGAAAACATTGATTTCGATGACAAAATGAAAAGTTTGCAAGCAGAATTTACCGAGTTATTAAAAGCAGAAGAAAGTTCTAAAAAGGATTTAATGAATGTGTTCAAAGAATTAGGATATGGGATCAAATTATAAAAAATTGGGTCCATATATTCAGATTGTAAATCAACGGAATAGCAGTTTGAGTGGACATAAATTACTGGGAGTAAGTATTAAGAAATGCTTTATGCCTTCAATTGCTAATATTATTGGAACAGACATGTCAACGTATAAGTTGATTCGAAAAAAACAGTTTGCATACGGCCCTGTAACTTCGAGAAATGGTGATAAAATTTCAATCGCAATTCTTGATGATCTTGACGAGGCAATAGTTTCTCAAGCCTACACAGTTTTTGAAATAAAAGATTTTAATGAATTGGATCCTGAATATTTGATGATGTGGTTTAGAAGACCTGAATTTGATCGCTATGCACGTTTTAAATCCCATGGGAGCGCACGTGAGATATTCGATTGGACTGAAATGAGTGAAACTGAACTTCCAGTTCCAAACATCGAAAAGCAACGCGAAATAGTTCGGGAATACAACACGATCGTAAACCGCATTTCATTGAATGAACAACTGATTCAAAAATTGGAAGAAACGGCGCAGGCTATTTACAAGCAATGGTTTGTGGAGTTTGAATTTCCGTATGAAAACGGAAAGCCGTATAAATCTTCTGGCGGCAAAATGGTATGGTGTGAGGAGTTGGAGAAGGAGATTCCACGGGGGTGGGAAGTGAAGACTTTAGATAATTTTTGTGAATGTCTTGATAATTTGAGAAAACCATTATCAGGAATTCAAAGAGGCACAAAAAAAGGAGTTTATCCATATTTCGGGGCAATGTCAATCATTGATTATATTGATTCATACATATATGACGGGGTGTTTCTATTGGTTTCTGAGGATGGTGCAAATGTTGTTGATGAATTTGGTCGACCTGCCACCCAATATGTCTGGGGTAAATTCTGGTTGAACAATCATGCGCATATATTAAAAGGAATTAATCCATACTCCACAGAATTTATAAAATTAGGTTTGTCATTTATCAATGCCTCACATTTAGTAACCGGAGCGGCACAACCAAAAATTAATCAGAATAATTTGATGTCAATAGAATTATTGAAGCCTGGCAAGTCCGTCCTTGTTGAATTTAATAAATTGATCAAACCATTATTTAATCAAATTATGTATTCAACAGATCAAACAAAATTATTGTTTCGCTTTAATGAATTACTTCTTTCCAAAATGACTAAAGTTGAAGAAACAATGTAAAAAGGATTGTCTATTTCTTTCTTTTAGAATGAAAGTACTTATCTAAAGCTTGATTAAATATCTTCTTTTCGTTTCGAACTTGTTTTATTATTGCCGGTTCATCCATTATTTCGGCTGCACGTTCAGCATATGTGAAATAGTTTCCTGAAGGTTTCTTTTTTGATTTATCCGAAATCATTTGAAACTCACCAGTATCTCGTTTTTCAAAACGGAGAAAATTCTTTTTTGCTGAATGATGATCCAAATCAACATTACGATAAATTCTATAGAGTTGTCTTTTGAATAAAATTGGTTTATCACCTTCTTTCTCCGCAATTTTCAACGCTAATTTTGATTTGTTTTTAACTGCATAAATCATGCGACGATAAAACTTCGAAATATTCGTTGATTTAATGAGAGTTTTTGTGCCATAAAACTCAAAGCCTAAATAGTTTAGCGGTTGATTTTTTATCCATTCCTCTCCACTTTTTTTAAATACCGAAATACCTGTGTTTGTATTTTGAAATCTAAACACTTCGGTTTTTTCAGTACTAATGATAACTTCTTGTCGTTTCATTTCCTCCGTCACAACCTGATTAACTAATTCCGTTTGTTCGGGACTACATATTACGATAATGTCATCAGAATACCTTCTGTAATAGCATCTTTTTTGGTCGACTAATTTTTGAATAATAGTTTTATCAAAATCCAAGAGATACAGATTAGCCAATAGTGCGGAAATCGGAAGACCTTGAGGAATACCGACTTGTTCACCTGCTTCATTCTTAAAGTTATTTTGGAAAATATGAATTTCACCTTTTTTTACACTCGTTCGAAAATCCTTCGGTGATTCAAAATAAGCTCTAAATCCGTTTTTGTTTCGGATTTCGGCTAGACGCTTTTCATCGTATTTTCTTTGTGGACCTTTACCTAATCTTTTTAAATCATTCTTGTATATAAAACTGAATTTTGTTGCTGCCTTAAATACATTCAAATGATCGGCTGGTAGATCTTTCTCGTTAATTAGTTCTGCCCATTTCTTATAAAGAAACCCATGATTCAAGGTAGAAAAGAAGCTTTTAATATCGAATGCCATAACAATGGTGTCACCAGAATCACATACTCTCATTTTTATTTCATCAAATACTTCCTTTGCAAAATGAATGTTTCCTTTGTTTTTGTCTGGTGTGTCATCTACTGGTATTTTACGATAAGCAGTTACACTTTTATCGAGTTCAAGATTCTTTTTTAATTGTTCATCATATTTTTCCTGCAATTTTTCGGCATAATATGCCATAATAAGTGCATCAAAATGATTAGCATAATGTAAAGGTCTTTTTTTTACATTTTTTTTAATCACCCCATTCTCATCAACAAAACTGTGTGCTCTTTTGGAAGTTTCATTCGGGATTTTCTTGAACTTTCGTTCATCTATAATAGTATGTAATAATGGATAAAATGCGTAATTGGCGACAAATTCCTTAGATTTCAACTTTGCTTCAATTTTACTATAATCTTTCCATGATCCACTAGTTTGCGGTGAAATGTGGTAATATCCTTTTATTTTAAACCAATCAGGTAGTTCCATAAAAAAATTAAAAAGCAGCCCTAGTAATGGATAACAGAAACATACATCTTACGATTCGAACCGGCACTCAAATTCTTGAGTCACTTTAATTTCAATATTCAAGATGGAATAAATAAATATATAATAAAGATGATAATAACCTTGATTAATACAATAATATCTATTATCTTGCAATGTCTGCTAAAGATTGGACTGAACGCTATTAAGGCGGTCATGTGCCAGACTTTATTGGACAATCTTTTTCCCTTAACAGGTACATGACCGAAGTCACCAATTGGTTCTTGCCAAGCGTTTCTTCCCGAGGGCTGCACTCAAATGTAAACATTTTAAGTTATATTTATTCTTTTAAAAATCTAACTTATGAAAATCACACTTGGGACTGTTGTTTCTTTAAAATCAAATAGCCTTATTCACATAGCTAATCATCATTTTCTAAGTCTTGGAGGAATAGAACATTTTACAACTCCTTTAATGGTTGTTATTGAAGTGTTATATGCTACTCAGGCTGAACTAGACGAAGAAACAGGTGAAGAGAAAATTCAACAGAAAGGAAAGAATAAATACAAATGCACTTATTTCTCAAATAAAACGATGAAATTTGAGGAAAACTGGTTTAGTGAAAATGAATTAAAAGTATACGGCGCTTCGGATCATACTGTTCACTTAAATGTCGACTCATTAAGTATTAAATGGGGTGATACAGTACGTTTTAAAACAGTAGATGAAGAGGCAAGGAAAACCAAATCATTTAATGATGGTGAAAAACAAAAAACAGGAAAGCCATTGTTAACCTTTACATCACCAGCACTGCAAGTGGCAGGATTTTCAGCTATTGACAAAAAAGAATCGTTAATTGATCCACATAACGGGCAAAAAAAACGTGAAAAATCAGAAAAACTGGTGAAGTGTAAGTTTTTCAACACCGAATTAGATAAGTTTTCAGAACAATTGATCCCAATAGAATGCCTTCAAAAAATTGACATTACTGAAATTGAATCACACCTCGAAATAATTTCAAAATTCATAATTTCAAAATCTTTAGTTATTATTGAATTGCAAGATGCAAAGTATTTTGGAAAACCACAGAGCGTGCATATTTTTGCCGGCCGTTATCAATTGATTTTTTGGAATGAGTTATTAAAAAAGAATGAATTTATTTGGATGGATTTAATCGTTGATTTCTTTGAAATCAATTTAGAAGACAGCAAATATTATCCAGGAATGCATGAGGTGGATGGAGAGCATAAAGTAATAGATTCTCCAAGCTTTATCAAATTGAACTCTGAAATTTTAAAAGATTCAAATATCAAAATTGTATATCGTAATTTGAAAGACCAAGTGATTTCGAGATATATACAAGTCAAAAAGGTTAGTAATCCAGTTGAAAATGAAGATCCAACTATATCCAAACAAACATATTACTTAAATGCTCATTGTTTTTATCGAGAAGCTGAAAGAGAATTTAGAAGTGATCGAATTCTGTCTATTCGCACAATTGAAGAGGTACAACTGAATACTTTTTTAAATTCCATTTACTTGTAACGAATGTTCTATAAACTTTTATGAAAGGATTTGAAGATTACATCCGCTTTTTCAATTCTTTGAAAATAGATTTGAAAGATGTAACAACGCTAGAGGAAAAACAGAATTTTCAAAAGGTAGTAATAGCCACTTATACTATAGAGAGCAAAAAATTTGAAACAAATAAACTGTATTACAAACGTGTCACCAATGCACGAAATGTAAAAAATGCGGTGTACCTCGATAGCTATTTTAATGATGAAGTCTATTGGTTAGATATTGATGAGCATGAATGGCCACAATCATCTGGCGAAACAGATATTGATGAATTAATCGTAAACGATATCACTCACAACCCTATTTTCAAAAATGAATTGCTGAAATTAGCAAACAATCAAGGTACTGGTTTCATTCAATTAATTTCAAAACAAGGTAGATCAAATCAATATTACCGCAATTTTGAAAATAACAATCACTGGCACGACATCATTTTACTGATAAAAGCTGTAATTGAAGGTGAAACAAATCTGAACCCTTTTCTGAAATCACTTGTGTTTAAATGGGACGGTAATAAGCATACAGAACGTTTACGCTCGTCACTTAGTCCACATTTTGGAAATAGAGCATTGTTACACCATTTAATCAATAATGTAAACAGGAAGAAATCAACTGTATTAAAAGAATTAATCATGCAAGAATATATTGACTTACTGAATTTCAAAAAACAAATCATTCTGCAAGGTCCTCCCGGAACGGGTAAAACAAGACTAGCGAAGGAACTAGCCAATATAAAATGTGGAATCACTGTTGAGTTTATTAAAGATAATTTGAAAGTTGGAGAAAAAATCGACAATGTTAGTGGGGCAAAAGATTATTATACGGTAAAGGCAATTGATACCAATACGGTTTCGTTGGTTTCTGAGAGAACAACCCAAGATTGGAAGCCAACTTACGTTGAAATCATTAAAAAATATAATCGACTGATAAGCGGTGAAGATGTGAAAAGTGCTAATGGTCTGAATCCTTATGATTTAGCAATAGCGAAACACTTTCTAAAAAAAGTAAGAGGTTCATCAAACAAAGAACAAATTAAATTAATTCAATTTCACCCAAGTTTTTCATATGAAGACTTTGTAAGAGGTATTGTATCGAAAACATCCAATATTGGAATTATTTATGAAGCCCAGAACAAGGTTTTAGCTGATTTTGCAAAAGCGGCTTTGGATAACTACCGTTTAAGCAAAACCGATAATACAGATGCAGTTATTGACAAGTGGGTAGAAGATACGTTCAATGAATATAAATATGACATTGAACAGGCTGTTGAAGAAAAAATGCTTTTAATTTCGGGTTCAATAGGCATATTTGAAGTACAACATGACTGTTTTAAATACGGTTTAGAGTGGCAAGTTCCGTCAAGAATCAACTTTGTAGACTTTAAGAAATTGATAAAATGGATTGTTGTTGGAGCACATGTTTTAGGTAATCCAATAGCAAAAGAATTATCTGTTCACGCGCATTACAGAAATCCATATTACAGCAGTTTACTAACTGATTTCTTTTCGAAATATCATTTTGAGAACACAGTTGAAAAGGTAGTTGAAAAGAATTATGTGCTGATAATCGATGAAATTAATAGGGCGAATCTTTCAACGGTACTTGGAGAATTAATTTATGCTCTCGAATATCGCGGTGAAGCGGTAGAAAGCATATATGAAATTGAAGGGTCTAACAAATTAATTCTTCCACCAAATCTATATATCATTGGAACAATGAATACTGCAGACCGCAGTGTTACACAAATTGATTATGCAATTAGAAGACGTTTTGCTTTTGTAGACATTTTACCTGAAGATATATCAAGTGATTTAGGTGATGACTTTAAGTCAGATTTATTTAAAAAAGTAGCAGCTCTGTTTGTCAAAGATTTCAGTGCTTCACTTGATTATTCTCGAGAAAAAGTAATAACGAATTCGGAACATTTATCATTTGAATTTAAACCAAAAGAAGTATGGTTAGGCCATTCCTATTTCATCCAGCACTACGAAATTGATCAATATGGTGAACAGGATAGAGATAATCCGTTTGACTTCAATTTGCGCTTAGATTATGAAATCAAACCCATTCTCCGTGAATATGTAAAGGATGGTATTTTAAAAGAGTCGGCTCTTGCAGAAATTGAAGCCTTATCATGCTCCGTTTAAGTGAACACCAAAAATATTATCCGTACAAAGAAGACCCCTACTTAGTACTGCAAGCGCATTTGAGTGATTGGTCTGTTCCTTGTCGTCCAATCTATTTTCGTGCAAATGAAAATAGCGTGTGTGTGCACGTGCAGCTCAATGTAAATCAAATACACATTGAAAACTCCTATTACATCGGTTTAGATTGGATTCGACCATGGAACATGCCAGTTTTGGTAGAGCCAAAAGTGAACAACGAGCAATACAAACTGAATCATCTACAGATGTTACTAGATGCACTTGAAGAACCTGAAAACTTGGATCATCTAGACGGCTTGATGGATGTCCGTTTTGAAGATGAATGGATTCCAGTTTCTGGCGAAAGTTCCATTGAGCTAACACCCTTTTTAATAGTGCAATTTTTAATGGCTGTAAGAGCCATTGTGAGGAAAGGTCTAAAAAAGGATTATTACCGAGTAAAAGAAAATCTAACCTCCAAGGTAAAAGGAAAAATACTTGTTGGTCAGCAAATTCGTCAAAATGTGGTTCGCAATAACTTGACAAAAACTGTTTGTGAATTTCAAGATTATGGATTAAATACAGAAACAAATCAATTTTTGAAATACGTGTTGCAATTTGTGCAAGTTAAGCTAGAAACAAGTTCATTTAGTAATGATAATTTAATTGAGACACTTCGTTTCAATTTAGGCGCTTTCAATCAAGTTTCCAATAAACCGTTTTATTCCTTTGAAAAAAAAGAAACCAATCCATTTTATCGCGAATACAATTTAGCCATTACTTTAGGAAATCAGTTGCTGAAATTAATGGATCATAATTTATCCAAAGCAAGTATTGAAATCCAAAAATATCCGCCACATTGGATAGACATGAGCAAGCTCTTTGAATTGTATGTGTTTAAAAAGCTACGCGAACAATTCACAGGAACGGATGAAGTAATGTACCATGAAAAAGTGCATTATCAAGAACCTGATTTTCTAATTCGTTCAGCGCATTTAAAAGCGGTTGTGGATGCAAAATACAAGCCACGTTATAAAAGTGGTAATCCTTCAATGGAAGATGCACGGCAACTTTCGGGTTATGCTCGTTTAACAAAAGTATACGAGAAATTAGCTGTCCCTGCCAATGAAATAATCCCCGTGTATATTGTTTACCCCAGTGCTCTGAAAGATTATTCAGTAGTGGTTGAAAACAGTAGTGAAGATGAAGTAGCTTTTGATCTTGAAACAACAAGTGATTCATTGACCTTATTTAAAGAAACGGCAAAGTACAGAAAGTCATCAGCGTATCAAAAAATGTATATGCAAGAATTGGATTTGAAAATAAAATGACTTTTGTAATAAGTTCAGTCGAAATATAAATTCTTACTTGAGGCTCTCCTTCAAATTCTTAAACGGCAAGCGTCCGCCTTTAGCGCGTACGTTTGAAATAAATGCATCGTATTGTTCTTCAGTCCAAAGTTTGGAGTTATAGGCTTCTTTGATCAAATCAAAAGTGGTGAGTAAATCCAGTGTGTGGCGTTTACAGTATTCGCCCACATCGCGTAAATTGCTTGAAACCACTATGTCCTTTGTGAATTTACAAAAACTCATGCAAGCGCTTTCTCCTGCTCCCATATCCATAACTGCAGATGTAAGGTGTGCATATTCCTTCATCATATCTGCATTTACCGGGAACTGAACAATTTCAATAAATTTTAATTGATGAATGGCACTATCAAGCATTGTTTTACTCAGCTTGTACTTTTCAACCTCCATGTAAACACGATCCAATACTATTTTTCTGTTAGATGGAAAAATGTTGCGCAAATCAGAGAATGATTCACCTTGTATAAAATGAATGAGTACATCGGCGTCAAAAACAAGAATTTGGTTAGGAGTAGGTGTTAGCATCTGTATCTATTTTTGCTCCAATAGAGGATAGATGTCAATTCCAATGTCGTCCATTAATTGTGCAAAATCTGCGAGCCCAATAATTTCTTGCTTATACAACAATTGCCCTTTTTCAAAATAATCAGATGAAATTACCTTCGGACTAGTGGCTTCATACAATTGGGTTTCAAAACCTAATCGTTCGGCAGACTCTTTCACCGTTTCAAAATAAGCTTTTTGTAAATCTGTTTGTTTATCAATTAATCCCAAGTTCACCAAACGATAAACCATTGCTTGCCGAGAGACTTGAAAATACTGCTCAAGTTTTACAATTTGTTCAATACCAATTTGTTTACTCAGAAAGTTTTGCATCAATAAAAGTTCCTTTATGCCTTCTTCTGGCATCAGTAGTTCACTAGCAAAAGCATCAGCCAGTTTTTCGTGTTCGTCTTTTACACGGTCTTCATTGCTTGCTATGATTTCAAACTGAAAATCTTTTTGTACGAATAAATGATACAATTCATGACAAATTGTAAAGTTTTGTCTGCCTTTAACGTGGTTACAATTGATTAATAAAAAGCCATTGTCCTCAAACTTTGCTGCCATTCCTGAAAAACTTTCAGACATTTTAGCAAAAACAGTTAATAAATCCAACTTAGCCAATAAAACATCCATACGCAGTGGCGCTGCCTGCCCTAGGTCAAATCTTCTTCGGAATTCAATTGCTGCATCTGCGGCTTTGTATTTGAGCTCGTTTTTATTCATTTAACACGAGCCATTAAGCGATTAACGCGTTGGTAATTTTTCACAATGCGTTTAAATCGTGCTATTTCATGTAAGTCTTCAGCAGCATAGTCATTTGCGCGGTATGCAATTCGAATTCCAACAGCGTTTTCAGTATTGAAAAAGTCGCTGAGTTCCACACCAAACAAATCTGCAGCTTTTTCTAACAAAAGAAGAGGGATTTCTCTGTTTTCATTTTCGTAGTAGGAAATTTCTTCTCTACTACAACCAAGATATTCCGCCATTTTTTGTTGCGTAAAACCCATTGTTTCACGCAGTTGTTTAAAGTTGGTGGCAATTAATTCTTGTGACATATGATTGAATTGTTGTGTTACAAAGTTATACTAATTTACAAAATAATTTAAATCGTGTAACATTTATTTTCAATCGTTCGTATCGAGAAAAAGCGTTAAATGTGCTTCTATTCCATATTTTTAGGTCTCTTCATCCAAAGAATTATTATTTTAACACTCTAAACTGTAATTACCAATTGGTAGAATGAAATTCACCGAGTCACAATTAGAACTAGCTATCATAGAACTCTTCCAATTAGAAGAAATTCCACATGTTGTTGGTTCCAGTATTCACCGCGAAGCATCAGAGGTTTTAATCAAAGAAGATTTGATTGCCTATTTATGCGCGAAGTATTCGGATGCGCTTTTAACAACTCAGGAAGCAGAAAGCATCATTCGCCAATTGGAAAGCTATCCAGCATCTGATCTTTACGAAAGTAACAAAACACTCATGAAACTCATTTCAGATGGGTTTTCTTTTAAACGAGAAGATAGGAGTCAAAAAGACATTTGGGTGTATTTGATTGATTATATGACTGTTGGGAACAATACCATCAAATTTGTCAATCAATTAGAAATTGTAGGTTACCACAACCGCATTCCAGACGGAATTGTGTACATCAATGGTATTCCAATGGTGGTGCTAGAATTTAAAACAGCCATCAATGAAAATACAACCATTTTTGATGCATACAAACAACTCACCGTCCGTTATAAGCGTGATATACCAGAATTGTTTAAGTACAATGCTTTTTGTGTAATTAGTGATGGCGTAAACAACAAGGCAGGTTCGTTTTTTGCACCGTATGAATTTTTCTATGCGTGGCGTAAGATTGAAGGACTAGACATTGAAGTAGATGGCATTTCTTCCTTGTATACCCTACTTCAAGGCATGTTCAACAAAAAAAGGTTATGTGATATTATTTGCAATTTCATTTACCTTCCAGATTCTTCCAAACGTGATGAAAAAATAGTTTGCCGTTACCCGCAATATTACGCAGCACGTAAATTATTTGAGAATATAAAAACCCACCAACGTCCAAATGGCGACGGAAAAGGTGGTACCTATTTTGGTGCAACTGGTTGCGGAAAAAGCTACACCATGTTGTACCTGTCGCGTTTATTAATGAAAAATGCGGCTTTTCAGAATCCAACCTTAATAATCATTACAGACCGCACCGATTTAGACGATCAACTTTCAGGTCAATTTACCAATGCAAAAGGCTTTTTAGGGGATCAGAATGTAATTAGTGTAGAAAGCAGAAGCGATTTACGAGCGCATTTATCGGGAAGGAAAAGCGGTGGAGTGTTTCTAACCACCATTCATAAATTTACAGAAGACACCGAATTATTGACAGACCGCACCAATGTCATTTGTATTTCGGATGAAGCGCATAGAAGTCAAACCAATTTGGATCAAAAACTAGTTATTACAGAACAAGGCGTGAAGAAAACCTTTGGTTTTGCAAAATATTTACATGAGTCATTGCCAAATGCGACCTATGTTGGTTTTACGGGTACTCCTGTAGATGCAACGCTTGATGTTTTCGGAGAAATCGTTGATTCTTATACTATGACGGAATCGGTTCAAGATGAAATCACAGTACGCTTAGTGTATGAAGGTCGTGCTTCTAAAGTGGTGCTTGAAAGTAAAAAAGTGTATGAAATAGAAGAATATTATAACAATTGTGTAGCAGAAGGCGCATCCGAATATCAGGTGGATGAAAGTAAAAAAGCCACTGCAAGCATGAATACAATCATTGGTGACCCGAAACGAATCCATTCGATTGCGGAGGATTTTGTTACCCATTATGAGAATCGTGTAAATGAAGGGTCAACTATTTTAGGAAAAGCCATGTTTGTGTGTAGCAGTAGAGAAATTGCATGGCAATTATACCAAGAACTGGTTACGCTGCGTCCGGAGTGGAATGTGGTTAAAATTGCAGACGAAGGTGCAGAATTATCGGAAAGAGAGCAGAAAGAAATAAAACCAATGGAACGGGTAAAAATGATAATGACCCGTGGGCAAGACGATGAAAAAGAATTGTATGACTTATTAGGTTCCAAAGAATACCGTAAAGAGTTAGATCGTCAATTTAAGAATGCAAAATCAAACTTTAAAATTGCCATAGTAGTTGATATGTGGCTTACTGGCTTCGATGTGCCTTTCCTAGATACCATTTACATAGATAAGCCTTTGCAAAAACATAACCTTATTCAAACTATTTCTCGTGTAAATAGAAAATTTGAAGGGAAAGAAAAAGGCTTAGTGGTTGATTATATTGGAATCAAACGCGAAATGAATTTGGCATTGGCAATGTACAGCAAACAAGATGGAACCAATTTTGAAGATATTGCCCAATCTGTGGTAATTGTAAAAGACCAATTAGAATTGTTAGCCAATTTGTTTCACACATTCGATTCATCCGGCTATTTTTCGGGTACACCAATTTCACAATTAGAAACATTAAATAAAGCTGCTGAATTTGTGCTGGTTACACGCAACCAAGAAAAGCGCTTTATGGATATTGTGAAACGTTTAAAATCCGGCTACGATATTTGTTCAGGAGCAAATGAGTTTTCAGATACACAACGCGATCATATTCATTTTTATTTAGCTGTTCGTTCCATTGTCTTTAAACTCACGAAAGGAAATGCTCCAGATACAGAGCAAATGAACCGAAAAGTCCGCGAAATGATCAAAGATGCCATTCAAAGCGATGGTGTAGAAGAGATTTTTAAACTCGGAGAAGATACAGCCAGCGAAATTGACTTGTTTGATGATGATTATTTGAATAAAATCAACAAAATAAAGTTGCCACATACAAAGATAAAATTGCTGCAACAACTATTGCAACAGGCAATTGGGCAACTTTCTAAAGTGAATAAAATTCAAGGAATAAATTTTTCAGATAAATTAAAATTTATTGTAGATAAATACAACGAACGTAAAGAAAACGACGTACTTCAAAGTCAAGTCTTAGAAGATTTTACAGATGAAATTATCGGTTTATATTATGCCATGAAAGAAGAAAAAGATTCCTTTAAAGACTTAGGTATAGACTTCGAAGAAAAGGCATTCTACGATATTTTAAAAGCATTAGCCAACAAATATGATTTCTCTTACCCTGAAGACAAGCTCATTCACCTTTCAAAGAAAGTGAAAACGGTTGTTGATGATTTGGCAAAATACACCGATTGGTCAAAGCGAGATGATATTCGGGCAGAACTAAAAGTAGATCTTATCATTCTACTCGCAGAAAACGATTATCCACCAGTTGATAGAGACGAAGTTTACAAAGAGATATTTGAACAAGCAGAGAACTTTAAGAAGAATAGGTAAAGCAGTATAGTTTTTGAATAGAAGTAAACTATACAGTTTGATTAGAATTGTCTTTTTAACAACATATTGCAAGAAACTCCCTCAATGAATATTCCTTGAGTTTTTGATTTGATATCAAGTAACGCTTGAAATTATTTGAATAACACGAATTACTTCATTTTCCCTTTTTCCTTTAAGAGCAATTCAAACTCCATTCGATCTTCTGGAGTTTTAAAACAGCTTTTAGGAATCCAAAAGGTTTGTTTAGTCTTCAATCGAACATGATACTGTTTCTTGGAAGAAACTACTTTATCCATATCAACAAAGAAAAACACACCTTCGCTTCCTGTTTCATCTTTTATTTCTATACAATGTTCAAATAGCATCAAAATTCTCTTGCTTTTAAATATTGGATTATTTTTAAACCCACTAATAAAGAAATGGCGTGCAATAAGCATTACCGCAACCAAAAATAAAGGGTATATAAAATGGGATACGCATGGATTGACAATTATATCATAAATCATTTTTCCAATCAGAAGACCGAAAAATGGATATACTACAAACCAATATTTCTTGACAGCTTCTTTCATAAACAAGAATTCAAACTGCAGGGCACTTTGCTTATAGGGATTACTTGATAATTTAGGTTCCATGGCACAAATATGTCAAAAATAAAATAGAACGAAAATTCAAACACTTTCAGAACCGATCAATAAATTTAAGAATTCGTGAAATTACAACCTATTTTTTGATCATCTTGACTAATGAAACAACTCAACACCTGATTCATTATAAGCAATATCATAACTGCTATTCTTTTGTACTAGATTTTAGTTGTCAGCAAGACCTTTTTTAGAAATTATTTTTCAAATTACAATATCCTCATTTTTTTGAACCCATTTTTTTCATTATCTTAAATAGATGAGACATCGAAAATTAAATCGTCTGAATGGTTTCGACTATTCTAAAGATAATACCTACTTCATTACATCCTGTGTACAAAACAAATATCCGCTTTTGGGAAAAATTATTGGTGAGGAAATGCAATTAAATGAATTAGGGAAAATTATTGAACGACAATGGTATTGGCTCGAAGAACAATATTCATATGTAAAATTGCATGCGTTTGTAGTAATGCCAGATCATATTCATGGGTTAATCGAAATTGATAGAAATCTTAAAATTGAAGAAAACCAGAAAATAAAATCCATCTCACAATTAATTGGAGCGTTTAAAACAAACTCATCAAAAGAAATTCATCTTAAATGGGATGAATCATTCGCGTGGCAACGTTCATTTCACGATCGCATTGTACGTGATGAAAATGAATATCAAAGAATATTCAAATACATTGTTGAAAATCCAATAAAATGGGCGCAAAACATACAGGAAAACATGTAGGGGTAGCTCGCGAGCTACCCCTACATGTTTCATTTCCTAGACATTCCCCTACCTCAACTGCTTCCAATTCTTATCCAACAAGCATTCAATCACTACATCTCCAGATTTATTTACCCGAAACTGCGCATATTCTGCTTGATCGAAATGTTTGCTTCTCCCCTCTTGAAACAAGTATTCATTGGGTTGGATTTCGTAATTGAAATACGTGTTTTTACAAGGCAATTCGAATTCTCCTTTAGCTAAAGGTTTTTTGTTCTTTATTCGGACAAAAACAGCCAAACTATCCTGCATTTTCACCACCACTTTTCTGCGAAGTGGTCCATCATAAGGCCTCGAACCCATAATGTTTATGTTTTCGAAATCGAAAGAGTTGGTAGAAATATCATTGTTAATGGCATAATTCAAAGTCATGTAATCTCCCATCATAAATGAACGTGGGTCAACAGGTTGCAGCTTCAACACCAAAATCTCACCATTTTTAATGAGTTCTTCTTTCTGGAATACCATCCATCCAAAAACACCGAAAACCAACATCATATTGGCTATAATTAAATTTCTCTTCCAATTAATCATGACGCTTTTTTTTTAAAGATTAACACCAAATAAAGTCCTAGATACAATGCTCCTAACCCCATAAACAAAAGTGATTTATGCATCAAGCTCCAATCCAACTCGTAGTAAAAATGAATCACTGCATAGATTAATCCGAGCGCACTTGTGACGATTCCAAAAATGGAACGAGTAAAGAGAAATGCTAAAAATGCCAGCAAGAAAAAGGCGATTTTCACACTAAAAACCCCTAGAAGAAATAAACTCAACGGTAAAAAAACAACCACCCAAAGTGGAATATTTCGATCCTTCATTCGTCGGTATTGCCACACAAACAAGGCAAAAGCCAAAAGAAGCAATTCCACATACATTGCCCGATTATACCACAAAGGCTCTTGAAAAGTCCCCCTCCAATGATTCCAATTGATGAAACCAAGTACGTAATAGCTTGTGAGAGCTACAAAAATTCCGTTTTTCAAATAATTGAAGAAATAGGACCATTTGATGAAATGAACCAAAACTGCTTCTTCGAAATAAATCAGCAGTGCTAGAATCAATGTGAAGAGCATCACGATCAACTTGAACGTATAATACGGAAATTGATACTCATCAATCAGCCAATTCATTTGCCAAAAAAGACCTACAATCCCCAAGATTGTTAGTAGGTTTTTTCTCGAAACAAGAATCAAAATAATCAATAGAAATACACTAATCAATCCTACATGCGAGTCTTTCCAATGTAAGGAGTATAAAAAAGCATTGAATGAGAAAAATCCAAATACACCAGCTCCAGCAGCCATTGCGTCTACTAATCGCTGATTGACAAAAATATGAAGCAAAATACATGCGCCAAGTAGAAGAATACTCCAAATGAGAAAAAATCCAGAAGAAGGATTATCTATTATTTGAAAAGTTGCACCTGTGAAAAGCCCCAATGTCAAGAGTGCTCCAATGAACACCAAATATTCGAGTGCTCGGATTCCAAAATGTGAGGCATGGTAATTCACCTCTTTCAGTGCTGCAGCCTCATCAATAGTTGCTTCCGGAAAAAGCGTTTTCCAACTGTCTTTTAACAAGTTTATCTTATGCTTTTCCATTCTTCCAAGAATTTCGTAAATAAATCAAAAAGAACACACTTCCTACTAAAGACCCTAAGGTTAGGAAAGCAGGTAAAAACAAATTATCGTCATAGCGAGTGATTACTTTCGCATTCATTACAATAATCAACGAGAGGGAAATATGCGCAATCGGAACTAACCATTTCTTATAAATTGCCAAACAAAAAAGAGCTACTTCGCAACAGATAAATAATGAAAATTCAAACCACTCAAATTTGGCAAAGAAAGAATCATTCGTAATCATGACCGAAGTTCTAGCGGTACTGAAAACAATTGCTGGAGTGAGTAAAGTCAACAAATACCAATAAGGAAATGACTTATTTGGTTTCCACTCATTCCACAAAACTGTTAATGCAACTACTCCAAAAAGATAGACATACACTGCAAAAAAATTATTGAAATAATCATAAAGCGCAGTGCAAAGCAGCAAGTGAAACAAAATCCACAAGGGTGTAAAATGCATCACAAAAACCCAAACAACAATCAGCACCAACCAAAGAGCGATAAACTGATAAGTAAAAGCTCCTGTTTGATAAACTTGTCCAAACACAGCAAACAAAACACCAACCAATACCGAACTAATTGTAACCAGAAGTTGTTTCGTCAACAATGGTACTTTCGGTAAAAAACTTGGAATTAAAAATCCGAGTAAGAAGATTAAAACGGTGGTAAATTTCCATGTAGGGGTTATATCTCGCCAATTAAATGCGAAGAAGAAAATGAATCCAAACGCCAGAAGACTAATTCCTCCTACTAAAAGTATCCATTGCAAAAATTGATTATACTCTGTAGGTTGGATTAAAATTTGATCGCGGAAACCCTCTTGTTTCTGTTCCGGACTTAAATCAGCATGATTAGCAAGTGCTGTTAATTCCGTTCGAGACAAACGCTTTTCGTGTTGTTCCATAGGTTATTTTGTATTCGTTGAGTGATCTCAGTAATTCACTTAATAGGGTAAATATAACATTTGAAAAGAAAAAAAAAGTTAAACCAAAAAAATGGATAAAACTTCTCAAAAATCACTGACTCATTTTACTGAATAACCACACGATGTTGACTAATTCCTTGACGGTTTGATAGCGCAAAAATGTAGACTCCTGCACTTAATTCTGGAAGTGAAATTCCAATTCTGAATAGGTAATAAATAGAGAGGAAGTAAAACTTCCCCCCTATTTATTTTTAGTATTGAATCATGAATTTTGCAATCATTGGCTCTAAACCAACTGGCGTAATTTCAATGAAATACTCTCCACGAGAAAGGTCATCTGCATCAATATATAATTGATTTACACCAATTGAAGTAGAAACTTCTTGATTTCGAATTGTTCTTCCTGTTAAGTCAAAAATGCGAATAGACGTTGTTTTTGACAAGTTTTTCAAATTTAAAACCGCTACGAAATTACCATTTGATGGGTTTGGATATAGGTATAAATCTGTTTCAGAAACCTCACATTTCACACTCAAAGGACTGAAAACTGTAAGAGTTCCATCTAAATCTGTTTGTTTCAATCTGTAATAAATCATATTCGGATTCGTTCGCGCAAAACTGTATGAATACGCTTGAGGAACAGTTGTTGTTCCAGCTCCATCAATGATTTGGATTACCTCATAGTTAATCCCATCAACACTACCTTCTAAGGTGAAATAATCATTATTCATTTCAGCCTCAGTTGTCCATGTAAAATCAATGATTCGATCTTTACAAGAAGCATTGAAACTCGAAAGGCTCACAGCCAATCCACATGGATCAACGATAATCGTAACACTTGAACTCAAAGGCACTGAGCAATTGCCAATTACTGAAACCAAATTCATAGTCACATTTGCTGTGATATTAGGAATAGTGATTTCATCCTGATGATGATTCAAGATCACTGTGCTATTTCCAGATCCAAAATTATAAGTCAATACTGCACCATCCGTTCCCGAAATATAAAAGATTCCATCAGTTCCTGCACAAGGCATTGAGTTGGTCGTAACTGAATACGTTGGTGCGAGTATTTCAGGAATAGTTACCGATAAATTGGAAGTACATCCATTAATATCTGTAATAGTAACAGGATATGTACCGCCAGCCAAGTTAGTTTGCGTTAATGTCGATGTGTAGGGATGATTTGTTCCATTCCAATTGATTGTATACGCTGGAACTCCACCCGTAGTATTTACTGTTGCCGAACCATTCGTACTTCCTTCACAAGCAGGTGTATTTCCTGTTACAAATAAATTAGGTTGTCCGTTTGTTGGGAAAATATTTACAGATCCCGTTGCGATACACCCTGTAGCTACATTCGTTGCTGTTACAGTATAATTTCCTGGAGCTACATTGGTAATACTGGATGAAGCCGCACCCGTTGTAGTACTTCCGTTAGACCAAACGAAATTATAACTTCCTGCCGGAGTTGGTGTAGACGTTGCAGTTCCATTGTTGTTACATGAAACACTTGTGCTGCTCAAATTCGCTTGAGGATTCGGGTTCACAGTTATTGGGAAAGCAAGTGTTACAGGACATCCTTGCACCGTATTTCCACCAGCAGTTTGCGTTGAAATAACAGTTGCATTGTACGTTCCTGTTGATGTTGGTGAAATTGTAATCGTATTTGTTGTTTGAGAAACAATACCCGTTGTTGGAGACCAAGTCAATACATTGGAAGCTGTTAATCCATTTACCGTTAAAGTAACATTGTTTCCATTACACACACTAGTTGGTCCAGAAGCCGTAACCGCTGGAATTGGTAATACATGTAAAAAGATTGTCTTTGGAGTCGAAGCTCCACAACAATCTGTTACCAAAGTCAAGGTAATTGTATAATATCCTGGCGTATTGAATTGCGCATTCACATTTTGAACAGATCCTGGATTGGCAATTGCTCCACCAAAATTCCAGATGTAGCTATCTGCATAATAGACACTTTGGAAGTTTGCAAAAGAACCTGCACACAATTGATACACATCTGTGGTTACTAAAGTCGCATTGGTTGCAATTTGAGGAGTTAAACCTCCATCAAAAGCAATATTATGAAAACCAGTATATGTATTTGCCCCCATTGAAACGCTGTATCTGTTTACAACAGAATATTGCGTAATTGTTGGACTTACCACTCCAGCAGTTGCAGGTGCTGCGTTATTTGTTACCACATCAAAATCCCAAGCTGCAGGTGCAGCAGAGGTATAAGTAACATTTGTATTTGTACAATTGACGTTCGTAACAGTAATTACGGGTTGAGCAGCTAGTCCAAAGTTTGAAACATTGGTTGCTAAAGCAGTTCCACTAGCAAGATGAATATTGATAGAAACACCTGCAGAACCATTTCCACCGTTACCACCTTTGCCACCATTTCCACCTTTACCACCAATTCCGCCTCTGTTTCCATCTCCATCTCCGTTCGTACAACCATTACCTAAAGCTGGAGTTGGGCTAATACCTCCAAGTCCTCCAGTACCTCCAAGTCCAGCTGCACCAGCTGCACCAGCAGTTACATTTGATTGAACCACATTTCCAGCAGCGCCATTATTGAATAAGAAGATTCCAAATGAAGCACCACCACCAGAAGCACCTGCACCTGCACCGCCACCTCCAGATCCACCGGACCCACCAGATCCACCACCACCGGCTGCATCACAATTATCAGTATCACGTCCAGCACCGCCGGCACCGCCACCGCCACCGCCACCGCGACCAACAGTTCCATTCGTACCATTTCCTGGGATAAAAAATCCAGCTACATAAGAACTCGTACCAGCAATTCCATCAATTCCTGCAGCACCTATTGCTCCAGCTCCGCCTGTACCACCATATGGAGTATTCGCTCCATTACCATCCGATGCTCCACCAGTTCCTCCTGCTCCAGCAGTACCACCTCCACTTGGTGCCGCAGTTCCACTATTCCCATTGAATCCAGCTGTAGCAGTATTATCTGGTCTACCCGCACCGCCAGCACCGCCAGCACCGCCAGCAGTAGCTGAACCTCCAACTTGAGTTGCACTTAGTCCACCAGCTCCAGCACCACCGCCAGCACCGCCAGCGCCGCCATTATCTGCACCGAAACTACAAGTACATTCAGGACCTCCGCCAGTCGCTCCATTTGCAGCATTTCCGCCATTTGCCCCATCCCAAGTAGCATTGAATGTTGCAGCATTATTATCCCCAGACCCTGCCATAGCAGCACCTGGCAAAACTTGAGTACGAACAATATTGTAATTCGAGCAATTCGTTAAATGCATTCCGTAAGTAGACATACCTGGCTGATTTGCAGCAGCAGTTGTAATTGTTAAATCTTGCAAGCGGAAACCTACAGCACTATTTGCATAAAATGCCACCAAACGTTGAGCTCCTGCTGCTCCTTCCGGCGCTACAGTACTGCGAGTAATCGTTGTTGCTCCAGCTAGGCTTGTTTTCACCCAAGTTGTTGGATCAAAACCACCTTCCAGTGTTACATAACTACCTAATTGAAGTGGAGCATTTATCGTATATGTTCCTATTGCCAATTTAATGACAGCATTATTACATTGTGCCATAGACAATGCATTTTGTAATGAAGTAGGACTAGCCTGGGTACCTGGGTTTCCTGCCGCCCCTGTTGGAGAAGCATAAATATTTACACAACTCGCCAATGCTGGAGGTGAACCAACAACAACCGTCATAGTTGCCTCTGATGAACATCCTGTAAATGGATTTGTAACACGCAAAGTGTATACATAAGTTCCAGGTGCAGCAGGAGTTGTAATAGAAAGAGAAGAAGTATTTCCTGATACCGTTCCAAATCCTAAACTGACCATTGCAGGATTGAACCATTGAAAATTCATTCCTGTTACATTCGTACTACCAGTCAACATGACTGTAGAGCTGGCACAAGCTGAAATCGTTGTAGGAGTAATACTCACAACAGGATCAGCGGCAACGGTTACTTGAACATTGTCCGTAGAAGAACAACCATCTGTATACGTCAACAAAACAGCATAAGTTGTTGTTGAACCAGGAGTTGCAGTAACACTTGGAGTATTCGTTCCAGATAATCCAGCAGAAGGTGACCAAATATATGTTGAAGCATTCGCGGCTGCAGTTGTTGCTGTTAAAACGGTAGAATTTCCAGCACAAATAGTTACATCTGGACCTGCATTTACAGGCGGATTTGGATTTGCAATGACATTAATCGTGATTACTTTTGAGTTTTCACCAACGAATGGACACGCATTATCTTCGACATTTACGGTCAAATAATGAACTCCAATTGCACTTGAATTAGGCGTCCAACAAATTGTTGCCGTTCGATTAGCTCCAGTTCCAGTAACTGTGAACGTTGCACCAGCTGGTAAATTACTATTTGAAATCGTCAGTTGTTGAGCAGTATTCGGATCAGTTAAATTCACGGTAAAACAAGTCGGAGAATTTTCACAAATAGTGATATCATAATCATTCGCGACTCCATTAATTCCACCTATAGAAGGAAGAGCATTCGTACAATTCGATATATTGATTTGTAAATCACGAATTACTGATCCAATCAAAACACCCGCACGGTATTCTTGAATTAAAATGGAAATAACGGCTACTTGTGGTCCGCTTGGTGTTACCGTTACCTCTCCTGTAATTGAATTGATTGTTACAGGATTCGTAAAAGGATTTGTCCCTGCATAACCACCTGCATACACAACAGAAGTTCCAGGATTTGAATTAGCATTCACCAAAGAATAAACCAATTGATCTCCATCAGGATCTGTCGCCAGCTGTTGAAAATTAATCGTATTTCCAACACAACCAAACAATTGAGGAACAGAAGTAAACTGAGGTGAGCTGTTACAGCTTGTTAAGGAATTATTAAGTGTTGTTTGAACATAAATATCTTCACTACTTGGTGTCGTTAAATTTGTAATGGATCCATTTCTACAACAAAGGTCATAATTTAAAATCCAATCACTACACCCATTTGGCAATGTTAAAACACCAGTGTACACCAATTTTTCCACACCTACTGTTCCACCACCACCACAAGCACTTGTAGCAGAAGCACATAATGGAGTAATATCCGTTGTGGATTGTAAATTCAACTGCAATGAAGCATTGACCCCACAGGCTGCACTTCGGTAATTAATAATGGCAGACGCATCAGCTGCGATTCCATTACAATCTCGATAAATCACCAATTTTACTTGATATTGATTCGGGCCTAAGCAGGTGTAGGTAATTTCTGACCCAGCCATGTGAGAAGCATAAGCTGTAGAAGCTGATAAAATTAAAGCCACAAAAGAGAAAAACCTCAATATAGGCAGTACGCAAGATTTAATCATAAGTTGTAGTAAGCTAAATGTTTACATAAAAGTATTGATTCAATAAGAATCAAACCTTTCGTGCAAATTAAATAACAATTAATTTTCTAAATTAATTAAAATTTTAGTTTTCAACTAAATGAGCTACTAAAAAACAACTGAAGATATCAACAATCATTAAAAATATTCATCCAAAACATGCAAATTAGTAAGATCTAAACAGAGAGCTTACAGAAAAAATATACAGCCAATTCCTGACTAGCCATGTATTTTCTCCTAACTTAGCAAAACCAAAGAATACGCGTGAAATCATTCTTCGCTCATCCTATTTTTAAAGACATTCGATTCTGGATTGTTTTATTCTTTCTGATTCGTATGGTTGGGATCACCAATCCTCCGTTGGAAGTTGCTCATAACTGGCGGCAGACGACAGGAACCATGGTTACGCGTAATTTCTACGAAGACTCAGCAAACATTCTCTATCCAAAGATTGATTTTGCAGGAGAAAAAACAGGAATTACAGGAATGGAATTTCCACTTTTAAATTACCTAGATTATATCGTTTCAGAAGTCTTTGGCTACCAACATTGGTATGGAAGGCTCATTAACCTCATCATAAGTAGCTTGGGAATTTGGTTTTTCTTCCGACTACTCAAAAGATATTTCACCCAAGAGACAGCCTTCAATGCTTCTATCATCTTGTTGGCTTCTATTTGGTTTGCTTATAGCCGAAAAATCATGCCCGACACCTTCGCTTGTTCATTGGTAATTATGGGATTCTACTATGCTAGCAGGTATTTTGAAGAGACTCAGCGAAAATGGTGGCATCTAACATTGTACGCTGCACTTACACTTTTGGGTGTTCTAGCAAAACTTCCTACTGGCTATTTATTGATTTTGTATGCTCTTTTCATCTTCAATAGACAGATATCTATCCATCTCAAAATAGTCTTTTTCATCGTAAGTGGAGTGATTTTAGCTCCTATTGCTTGGTGGTATTTCAGTTGGGTGCCATACTTAGTAGAGAAGTATCAATTTTGGCACTTTTTTATGGGAAAACCAATCAGTATTGGTGCAAAAGAATTGATTGAAAATTTAGCCGATGGATTAAAGCATTTTTACGATGCCGCTTTAAAATTTGTAGGATTTGGGTTATTTTTAGTCGGATTATTATTCGCTTTCAAGAAAAAAAACAAGCTTATTTTACGAATTTTAGGGCTTGGTTTCGCAGCATTCTTAATTATTGCTTTGAAGGCAGGATTTACCTTTACTCATCACTCCTACTACATCATTCCATTTGTTCCAATTATGGCTTTGGTAGCAGGGTTTGGAATTGCGGGTTTCAAAAGCAAAACCTTACAAATCGTTTTTCTAAGCGCAATTATGCTTGAAGGAACATTGAATCAACTCCACGACTTTCGATTAAAAGAACACGAGCGAGCATTCGTGAAACTGGAAAGTGATTTAGACCGATTCTCCAAACGCTCCGATCTAATTGTGGTAAATACCATAGATAACCCTACACCTATTTATTTTGCACACCGAAAAGGGTGGGTTGCTAGTAATGAGCAATTATTAGATGAAACCTATCGAAAATCCATTCAGCAAAAAGGATGCAAATACGTGGTGATTCTAAAACGCTATTTGGGGGGTGATTTGTATTTGGAACTTCCAGTCGTGGTGAACAATGCTGATTGGGTAGTTTATTCCTTAGACAAGGTGTCACATAAGTAGATTATAAATATTTCCCACAGCAGCGCGGACTCGTGATTGAAGACCAAAGTAACGTTGATAAAAGTTACAATCTTTGGAGTAACACAGAAATTCAAAGAAATGAGCTTTTATTAACAGTGTCCACCTGTAAAAGATTCGTGCTATCCTTTGGGATAAAATAAAAAAACAACCATTTATTAAACGATTACTTCTATTTTCGCAGTCATAAAATCATGGCAAAAAGAAGAACTGCGAAAAAAGTCGCCCCAAAGCGCAAATCAAAATCGACCAAAAGTCGCAGGAGTAAAGCCATTTTTTGGTTTATTATTCCATTTGGACTTTTAGCATTTTTCTTCTTTTGGTATGAATCCAAGGGAATGGTACAAACTTCTAGTCATTTCCACGAAATCATCCCCTCAGGTTATAAAAGTGTTGGATTAGATGTTTCACACCATCAAGGTAAAATAAATTGGGATTTACTGCTTCAAGAAAAGGGATTCGACACCATTATTGATTTTGTGTATTGCAAAGTAACGGAAGGATCCGATCATTTGGACACACAATGGGAACGCAATCGAGAATACTTGAACAAACATGGAATTTCAAACGGAGCGTATCATTATTTCAATCCGAAATCAGCACCCAGACCACAAGCGGAATATTTTCTTTCTGTATACAAGATCAGAAGCATCGATTTACCCCCTGTTCTTGATGTGGAAGATGAAGGGTTTTCTGACGAGGATTTGATTGCAAAAGTGCTTATTTGGTGTGAAGAAGTGAAGAAAGCCACAGGAGTAAAACCAATCATTTATACATCACTCAATTTTTACGAAACAAAATTTCGAGGTAAAATGGAAGGCTATAACTTTTGGATTGCAGCTTATAGCAGAGAACCGCAATACATGACCGACAGAGAAGTTCTGCATTGGCAATTTTCAGAATCTGGCAGATTACCTGGCATCAGTGGAAACGTAGATTTGAATGTGAGCAAACAAGAACTTTATTAATTACGAATGCCAAATTCCTAATATCGAATTAAGAAAACAGACTGCTTAGGACAAATAATTCGTAATTCGTAATTCGTAATTCGTAATTCGTAATTCGTAATTCGTAATTCGTAATTCGTAATTCGTAATTAATTATTCCAATACTGTCCTTCCCCCGTTTTCATTTGATGGTAAGATCGTGTCAAGTAAGCCAATAAAATCCGCATCGAATCAAATGCTTCTTCTGTTTCCTGTCCAATTTCTTTCTTTTGAAGCCTCATTAGCAACTTCATATAAAGCGCATGAAAACAAACCTCTAAGTGATTCATCCCTTTTAAATTGGATCGATCTATGAAATCTTCAACGAAAGGTAAAGCAGTTGAGTAAAGTGTTTTGTATTTCTCATCATTCACAACTGTAAGTAATGAATTGTGCAAGTATGAAAGTTCCACCAACACATCTTGAAGCTCTAAACGATGTCCAGCTTCCATAATTCGCTCAGATTTCATATCTTGAATTAGACCTCCGTACCAAGCTCTGTATCTTTCCAAAAAAGAACTATCGGGTAAATTTGGAGCAACAACTTCCTTCATGATTCGATCTAAATCAAATTGATAAGCACGTATCAAATCTTCAATCTGATACATGTAGAGGACATACTCTGCTACGTTTTCGTTAAGCTTCTGTTGTGCTATAAGCATATTTTTATTTCCCCTGAAGTTCTTTTTCCATCGATTCTTGTTCGTGATTCAAGAAATCAATGAATGATTGAGTAACGTTCATTTTTTCATTGATAAAGTTGATTTGACCACCTTGTCCATGAATCAACAGCATATCTATTCCATATTTTTCACAGTATTTTTTACCTGCTACTTCAATTTTCTTCCCTAAAACAGTCAATGCTTCGTTGGTTTCTTTTTCCAATTGAGCACCTTTACTTTGTTGCAAATTCATCAACTGCTCACGCTTGCGCATAATATCATTTTCCAATGTTTGCAATTGCTCACCTGTTGCCGTTCCTTCACGCATGTATTTCTCATAAGTTGCAGCTTGTTGCTCTAAAGAACGTTGACGAGCCATCAAATCATTTTGAAAAGCTTCTCCTTTTTTTGTGATTCGCGCATCTTCATTCTTGTAATAAGTAAACCCTTCTTTCAAACTATCTGAATAGTAAAAAGCCATTTTCAATCCTTTGGAGCTAACCGTTGGAACTACTGGTGCAGTTTCTTCTTTCGTTTTCGTTTCTTCTTTTTTGTCTGAACAAGCGAAAGTTGTTACTCCAAGAATTAAACCTGTTGCAATAAGGTATCCTAATTTCATATTGATTTATTTTTAAATGCTTCCTCCCAATCAGTTCTCATGGTCAGAAATCGTTCTAAGGAATTACGTAATAATTGATCTGTAATCATGCGTTTCACATCTTCTAATCCATTGACATCTGATTCAGCGATTTTGAAAACTTGCTCAAATTGACCCAATTCAATTTTCACCAAATACTTCGCATTGTACGAGAAGATTTGAATCTTATATCTTGGATGAGGAATATCAGCTATTACACGCATAATAGTAACAAAAATAATGAAATTGGAAAAAGGGAAGCTTTTTCTGGAAGATAATTGTTGAATAAAGAGCAGATTGTTCTTTAAGCAACTACCAAATCATTATCAGAATACTCCCGAAAATCAAATGGAACACGAACCATGAATGCATAATCTTGACCTACCTCATACATATCTTCATCAGATTGTCTGTAGTACCACTCTACTTTTGCCTTCTTTCCAGAATCAACAAGTTCGTTTAACTTGTATAGCAAAAACAAAATACGCTTAGAGGAAGTAATATTAAAATACTCCAAATCGATTTTCACAAGTGTTTCATCACTTGGATTCTTCATATAATTATCAAACCACGTTAATACTGAACCCCAAAAAGCCTCGGGATCGTCTGGTATTGAACGACCTTTAATTTCCATGATTCCTGTAGCGGAATTCAAATTAATTAAGGGGGTTTGAGCAGTTGCTTGAATTATTAATGTATCCATCTCTCACTTTCGTCTCTGCAAGTTGTGAATTATTTTTTAAACGACAAGTCACTTTTCTACGAAAGATTTAATATTTTCGACTAACACCTTCATAGTCAATAATCAAAACATTAACTAATTGTTAACAATATGAAAATTCACTAAGTCTTCTAGTGGACTTGCAACCTGCTTCAACACTTGAATGCCTGCTTTTTCAAAAACATTCTTCACCACATTTTTTTGTTCGAACCCATAAGTTCCAATGAGAGAAACTGATGGGATATCTGAAATCTGATTGCAATAATTTTGAATGAATAGCATTACATTTTGCTGATGCAAAAATTCAAAGTCTAAATGAGCGGTTAAACCTCCTAGACTAGCAATCCATTTCTGAGCTTCAGCACTGGCTAATTTTGATAATATTGCTTCTTTTGAGTGAAAAATAGCCGACCAGCTTGATTCCCAATTTTCTACATCCAATAAAAATCGAACGAGTAATTTCCCAAAGTAAAAGCCACTTCCTTCGTCGCCAATGAAAGAACCAAACCCACCAATTCGCTTTGTAATTCGTGTTCCATCATATTGTATCAGAATGGATCCTGTTCCTAATATACCAACCCAACCTGGTTCGCTTCCACAAAGTGCTCTGCAAGCAGCCAATGTATCTGGAAACACCTCCACTTGAGAAAATCCAATCTCTTTCAAAAGAGAACGCATTTTCTCTTGAATTTCAAAAGAAGAACATCCTGCTCCATAAAAAAACAAGGGTACTTTCAAGTCTCCAAACCTCGTTTGTAATTCTGTCAATAAATCTTCCTCAGAAAACACATACTTGGGGTGTAAACTAGCCGTTTGAACATAAACCACTTCATTATTGGTTAGAACAATTCCCCAGTTTGTAGAAGAACCTCCAGAATCAGCAATTATATATTTCGCATCCATCATCCAAAAATACCTTTTTTAAGGTATTGAAATTCGAAACCTATCAAACTAACTTTGCACTTCAAATAACCAAAAAAACACATGCGACAACTTCTATATTTCATTTCTTTGAGTATTATTCTAGTACAAGCAGCATCTTGTAAAAAAAGTGGTTGTACAGACCCAAATGCATCAAATTATAACTCCAAAGCAAAAAAAGATAATGGAAGTTGCACCTATGAAGCAACTTATTCGATTCCAACAAGCTATACATTTACCAATGCTAGTGGTCAATCAACAGTAGATTATTCTGGACAAACAGATCGAATAAACCAACTTATTGAATTGGTAACTTATGCCGAATTAGGTGAAAGTCAAGCAATATCTGCACAGGTTTTAAATGATATGTTTGCTAACACAAACGGAAATGGTAATGGTCATTTTTCATTTAATTCAACACGAAATTTGAAAGACAAATGCTTCAGCCTAGATACAGCCACTATTACTAATCAATTCCAAGCGATCCAAACTGCTAGTAATTTCTATCTGAATATAGCATCTAATGGTCAAGCAGGAACTTTATCATCCGGAACATCAACTTATTTGTTCGCTGCAAATGGATTTCAATATTCCGAATTGATAGAAAAATCAATCATGGGTGCTGTATTTCAATATCAAGCTTTGAATATTTATTTGGGATCTGCAAATATGAATGCTGATAACACCACTCCAGTTTCAGGTCAAACATATACAACAATGGAACATTATTGGGATGAAGCATTTGGTTATTTTTCTGCCCCAATAAACTTCCCCACTTCTTCAGCCGTTGCTTTTTGGGGTAAATATTGTAATTCTCAAAATGCTGCAATCAATTCCAATCAGGTAATGATGAGTAACTTTTTGAAAGGACGCGCAGCTATTTCGAATAAGGTAATCGCAGATCGTGATGTTGCTATCATTGAGATTAAGAATATGTGGGAGAAAATTGCAGCTTATCAAGCCATGCATTATTTAACTCAAGCGGCTGGCTATTACGGAACCGATCAAGCAAAATACTTACATGTACTATCTGAAGCTTATGGATTCATATACACTTTGCGTTTTGCACCTGTTGAAACGCGCAAATTGTCCACCACCGAAGTTGATAATTTATTAGCACAATTCAATGGCAATCTTTGGTCTTTGAATGTGACAGATATCAATAATATCAAAGCAACACTCGATTCAAACTATTAATATTTCAAGAATGAAATTAGTTAAATGGACCATTCCCTTTATTGCCTTACTTGTTATAGCAGCTTGTAAAAAAAAGAAGGACGAAAATACTGATTTTGACAAAGGACCTATTATGGTCAATATGGCTGATAACTATATCATTCCTGGATATGTCGATTTAAAAACTAAAATCTTTGACCTTGAATCAAGTTGGAATGATTTCTTAGCTGATAAAACGCAAACGAAATTAGATATTTCAAAACAAGCCTGGGCAGACGCCAATATCTCTTTTCAACACGTGAAAGGATTTGATTTTGGTCCAGCAATGACCGCGAACCTCGTATTGACTTTCGGTACTTTCCCAACGGATACTGCACAGATAAATAGCAATGTTCAAAGCGGTAGTTATGATTTATCGACGACTCAAAACTTAGATGCTTCCGGTTTTGATGCTTTGGATTATTTGCTTTACAAGCAAGATGCTCTGACGAAATTTCAAACGATCTCAAGCGCTTGCAGTTATGTTACGAATGTAATTGCAAAAATGAAAGCAGAAATTACCCTTGTTGTTTCTGGCTGGGATACATATAGAGCAACCTTTGTAGCTGGAACGAGCAATGAATCCACAAGCCCATTTGCATTGTTGATTAACAATTTCTGTAAAGACTTTGAATTGTGTAAAACAACTAAACTTGGTTTTCCAATTGGAAACCACACCTTAGGAATTCAGCAACCAAATTACTTAGAAGCACGTAGATCTGGAATTGGCAGAACCTTATTGATTGAAAATATTCGGGCTTCTAGAGCAATTTTCTATGGATTGAATCTTTCAGGAAATACAAACGGAACTGGGTTTGATGATTATTTGAATGCCTTAGAGAATAAAGCTTCGCTTTCAAACACGATTGCTTCCCGTTTTGACTATATGCTTTCAACACCTCAAACTTGGACAGAAACATTGGAAGAGCTCATGATTTCATCGCCAACAACTCTGAGCAATTTCTATGATTATCAGCAAGGTTCTGTAATCAATTTGAAAACAGATATGGCCTCTACATTTGGTGTCTTGATTACTTATCAGGATACAGATGGTGATTAATAAAAGGTGGAGTAACTTTCTATTTAAAGAGGTTTCTATTTCTCCACTTATTGCCTTTCGAATCATTATTGGGATACTATTTCTATTTAGTACCGTTCGTTTTATTCTCAATGGCTGGGTAAAACAATTGTACATTGATCCCCCGTTTCATTTCTCCTATTTGGGATTTGACTGGGTAAAACCACTTGCTGGAAATGGAATGTATCTTCCTTTCATAGCAATGATTGTTGCTAGTTTGGGAATCATATTTGGTGCATTTTACCGATTTTCAACAAGTTTGTTCTTTTTGGCTTTTACCTATGTTGAATTACTTGATAAAAGCTATTACCTCAATCATTATTATTTTGTAAGTCTCATTGCTTTTCTACTCATTTGGATGCCTGCCAACGCGCAATTCAGCTTGGATGCCAAGCGAAATCCTTCTATTCAACGAGAAACAATTCCACAATGGCCTATTTTTTTACTTCGCTTCCAACTTGGGATTGTTTATTGCTTTGCTGGAATTGCCAAACTCAATGCGGATTGGCTTTTTGAAGCACAACCACTTCGTTTATGGCTACAGGCATTTCGAGATCTTCCACTCGTTGGAAATCTCTTTGCAACTTCTTGGGTTGCTTTTGGATTTTCCTGGTTTTCGTGTTTTTACGATTTAACGATTCCCTTTTTCTTGTCGAAAAACAAAACACGAGTCGTAGCCTATGTTTTTGTAGTCGTATTCCACGTAATCACCTGGTTACTCTTCCCGATTGGTGTTTTCCCTTGGGTCATGATATGCAGTACCTTAATTTTCTTCCCCGCCAGCTTCCATGATCGTTGGTTGAATAAACTAAAAAATTGGTTTCGTTGGAAATCCGTTTCTGCGAAAATATCTAGTCCTGCAAGTAAAACAGTGTTCATTTTTACTTCGATCTTTCTAATCATTCAAATCATACTCCCATTTCGCTATTTACTATATCCTAACGGACTGTTTTGGCACGAAGAAGGTTTCCGATTTTCTTGGAGAGTGATGCTCGTTGAAAAAAAAGGATATGCCACTTTTTATGTGGAAGATCCTAAAACGCGAAATTCCATCGAAATTAGTAACGAAGATTATTTGAGTCCACAGCAAATCGACCAAATGTCGCGCCAACCAGATATGATTCTTCAATTTGCTCATTTTTTGGGGAATAAGTATGCAGATACAACCTTTCATTTCGGGAGTAAAAGCGTACATTTGTCGCGTCCAAGAGTCACAGCAGACGTTTATGTTACCTTAAATGGCAGGCCGAATCA
Organism: Fluviicola taffensis DSM 16823; assembly: GCF_000194605.1. Lineage (NCBI taxonomy): Bacteria > Pseudomonadati > Bacteroidota > Flavobacteriia > Flavobacteriales > Crocinitomicaceae > Fluviicola > Fluviicola taffensis. The sequence continues at coordinate 3,192,065 of NC_015321.1, read as the reverse complement.
ACATTTTGTTGGTAGAGAAACTGACTTGATGAAAGAACACTACAATTTGAAACACCGGAAATGGATTATTCCTCTCAAAAATTAAGTTTACTTATTCTATTTTCCATATTGGTTTCATGTTCTTGGTCACAGAATTTTGAAGGAACGATTGTAGATCAAACAAACACCCCCCAATTTGGAGTAACAGTTCAATGTAACGAAAAAAAAGTGCTTACCGATGAAAGTGGGAAATTTCAAATTCCTTGCGAAAAAGGTCCTTTAATCATTTATGGAATTGAAATCGATACCTTGTTTTATATTCTAAATGGAATAGTTGCCCCAAATCCAATCATTCAAGTAAAAACTTCCGAAGAAATTGACGAAGTGGAAGTGAAAAGTAAACGTCTTCATTATTTTGATATTGGTTTTATTCCACCCATTAAAGGAGTTCAAATAGCAACGGGCACCAACACATTAATTGAAACGGAAAGACAAGGAGGAGCAAAATCTACAGCTAATCCTCGTGAATTATTTGCAAAAGTTCCTGGTTTAAATATTTGGGAAAGTGATGGAGCTGGAATTCAAATGGGAGTTGGTGGTCGTGGGCTAAGTCCGAATCGAGCAGCAAACTTCAATACACGTCAAAACGGTTACGATATTTCTGCAGATGCTTTGGGGTATCCTGAAAGTTACTATACACCGCCATTAGAGGCACTTCAAGCAATTGAAATCATTCGAGGATCAGCAAGTTTGCAATATGGAACACAGTTCGGAGGATTAATGAATTTCATACTGAAAGATCCCATTCAAACAAGTCCACTTCAATTCACCACTCGAAATTCCGTAGGGAATTACGGCTATTTTGGCACATTCAATCGCATTTCTGGGACTGTAGGTAGGTTTCAATATCAAGCATATTATCAGCTAAAAACAGGAAAAGGATATCGCCCCAATTCCAACTTCAATCAACAACAAGGATTTGCTCAAATTGGCTATATTATCAATGAAAACAATCAAATTCGATTGGAGTATACGCGAATGAGTTATTTGGCCCATCAACCAGGCGGCTTAACAGACAAGCAATTTGAAGAAGATCCCACACAAAGTATTCGAGATAGAAATTGGTTTAAAGTAGGCTGGAATATTCTAGCATTGCATTTTGACTCCAAACTAAACTCTAAAACGCATTTAAATGTGCGCGCTTTCGGAATGCTTTCTTCTCGTTATTCTCTGGGATATTTAGGCAAAATAAATACCGCTGACCCAGGTGGAAACCGAGACTTAATTACTGGGAATTTTAAAAACACAGGAATTGAAGCGCGTGTTTTGAGAAGATACAAACTCACCAAAAAACAAAAACACGAAAGCGCATTTTTAATTGGAGCTCGCTATTACCGTGGGCAAACAACCAATCTTCAAGGAAGTTCAACGAGCGGAGACGGACCTGATTTCGAGTTCAACAATCCTTCAAACATTGAAAACTCAGATTACAGCTTTCCATCAGAAAATATTGCTGTTTTCACTGATAATATTTGGTTCTTAGGAAATCGCTGGACAATCAATGCAGGTTTGCGTTTTGAGCATATCATGAGTTCTTCCAAAGGCTACTACTACCAATACAACATTCATCCACTGACATTTGATACATTGAGCGTATTCAAAAATGAAAATGCAAGTTCACTCACACGAAACATTCCATTGATTGGAGCGGGTACTTCTTTTAAAACTGGAAAATTCTCGAATGCATACATCAACTTTTGTCAAAATTACCGTGCAGTAAACTTTTCAGACATCCGAGTTGCAAATCCAAATATTGTAGTTGATTCGTTAATTAAAGATGAATATGGAAATACCACAGAAATTGGATGGAGAGGTTTTATTGGAAAATACTTCTATTCTGACATAGCTGTTTTTGCCCTTTTCTATGGTAATAAAATTGGATTAGCTCCACAACCCAATTCGGTAAAGAAGATTCGAACCAATATTGGAAATGCATTCAATACAGGTGTAGAATGTTTTGTTGAATTCGATTTTATCAAAGCATTTATGGATAGTTCAAGAATAGGATCTTCCATTTTCGTAAACTTCTCCTACATCGATGCGCATTATATTTCATCCAGAGAAAAAAGTTATGTTGGTAAACAAGTAGAATATGTGAGTCCGCTAATGTTCAAAACAGGATTGAAAGTTCGGGGAAAGAATTGGCAAGCGCAAATTCAAGGATCTTATAACTCCTCCCAGTTCAGCGATGCTACAAATTCGAAAGAAGGTAGTGGTGACGCAGTGATTGGTGAAATTCCAGCATATTTCGTCATGGATTTTAGCGCCCGTTATACCTTCAGGAAGTATTTTCAACTAGAAGCTGGCGTCAATAATCTACTGAATTCATCTTATTACACAAGGAGAGCAACGGCTTACCCTGGTCCTGGCATACTACCTTCTGATGGTATTACAATTTATGGTACATTGCAATTTACCATAGCAGTAAAAAAATGAATCCTACCGAGAAATACCGCATTCTGGAAAAAATTGACGGAGCCAAAAAACGGAAATTTGCACATACTTTTCTAGCTGAAAACAAAATTTCGGGTATCAAAGCAATTCTAAAAACGGTACAAAAGACAGATGCCAATTCAATCATACAAGATCGCTTGCGAAAAGAAGCACAGTTTTCATTTATCGTAGATGGGCTTCCAGAAACACTTGACTTCTTCGAAAGTGAATCAGAGATTTTTTTATTCAAATCCTTTCAGCCTGGAATTATACTTTCTGATTATATCGATCAATTCAGACCGAAAGAAAAAGCACACCAATTATTCTTGGTTTTGGAGCAATTAGAACCCATTCTGGAATATATTCATCAAGCCAATATTTATCACCTAGATATTAAGCCAAGCAATATAATCGTTGATTCTTCGAAGGGAATTCGGGTAGCGTTGATAGACTTTGGGCTTGCGCTGAATAAAAACGAAATAGAAATCCGGAAAACACTCTTTCCATTAGGATTTGCTGCTCCAGAATTATTATTAAACGAATTAGATCTTGTGGATGCCAGAACAGATTATTTTTCATTAGGAGTAAGCTGTTGGACCTGTTTACAAGGAAGAATGCCTCTAATTGACAAAAATCCAAGTATTACAACGAATTTACAAATCACTTATCCGCTTCCCAATTTGGATTCAAAGTTCAAACAAATAAGTCCTGTCATTCAAAAACTAGCAGCAAAACACCAATTTACACTTCCACCAAATAAGTTAACGAGTGAAGATCGCAAATCAGCTTTAAAGAAAGGAATGGATAAACGATACGCTTCTTATTCTGAATTTCTAAGTGATTTCGAAAAACAGCTAGCTACGAAGAAAAAAAAATGGTGGCTATTTTAAAATTTATCTAAAGATATCTCTTCTGTAACCAATACATGTTCCAAAATTGAGTGCAGAAATCTGATTTCCTGTATTTCCTGTTAAATTCGGTGAACCAGCTGCAACAATTGCATACGAAAGGGAAAGATCTAAAAATAAGGTCCCAAATGCGAATTGTTTTTTAACTCCACCTTGCAATCCGAAACTTAGTAAGAAAACACTTCCTTTGTTTGTTTCTGCAAAACGATACGCACTTTCATCAATATCATCCAAAATCTTGGAGCTCAGTCTGTACATCGAAACATTAAAGATTGTTCCTCCATACAATCCAAATCCATAATCAAAGTTTGATCCAATGAAATACCTTCTTGTTCCACCCTCTAAACCAAATTGAGTAACTCCATTTTTCACTTTTACCATCAAAACAGAAGGACTCGTTGCTAAATCAAAAGCTTCAGCATAGGTTGAATCTGTTTTGCTATTTTTCAAACTTGCAAAAGCACGAATAACAATAGAAGCATTTTCATCTCGTGGAATTTCCACACCAAGATTCAATGTCTTAAATAACTGACCAGAACCAAAACCATAATTTAACCCTGGAGCAATCATTAATCCAACTTGGGATTTTGCTGATAGGCTGATAATCAAAAGGATTATCGGAAGTACTATTTTTGTTTTCATGACTTGCTATTTTATGTTCGTTTCAATCTGATTGAATCTCCACAATTGGTGAACCTTCAAATCTTATTAAGCTTTACTTTTTTGTGTTCAATTCTTTATATCTAAAACAAGTTGACTGATGCGCTCCTGGAAGATAGCTCAAACTCATTAAAAATTCATTTACAATTTCTCCTCCCACAAATTTAAAGTGCTTTTTAAACAACTTTACCCACTCTTCTTTTGATTTCCCTAAGTGACTGTCTAACCAGTACTTAAAACTACCAAATTCTTTTTGTATTAACAATACTTGATTCGCATTGTAAATAACGGCATTTACTTTCAATTTATTTCTAATTATACCAGAATTTTGAAGCAATTCATTTATTTTATCTTCCTGATAATTAGCAATCTTTGATATATCATAAACGTCAAAAGCTTCCAAAAAGTTTGTTTGTTTCTTTAAAATAATATCCCAAGACAAGCCTGCTTGATTTATTTCTAGAATTAACCTTCCAAAAAGTTCATTATCATCTTCAATTGGCGTTCCATAATGAAAATCATGATAGATACGGTGAAGGTCGTCTTTTGGTTTGGTTGAAACATAATTGCAATAGCTCATTTTGCCGTTTTGATTGTTTATTTTTACCAAAAATAGGAATTCATGGCGGTATATTCATTCAATGGTTTTATTCCAGTTGTTAAAAAATCCAGTTTCATTCACCCACAAGCTGCAGTGACTGGAAATGTGATTATTGGCGAAAATGTGTATATCGGTCCAGGAGCTGCAATTCGTGGAGATTGGGGACAAATCATTATTGAAGACGGTTGCAATGTTCAAGAAAACTGTACCATCCACATGTTTCCAGGAACAACTGTTACTTTAAAAAAGGGTGCACACATCGGTCATGGAGCCATTGTACACGGCGGAACGATTGGCGAAAATTGCCTAATTGGAATGAATTCGGTGATTATGGACGATGTGACTATCGAAGATGAATGTATTATCGGAGCTTTGTGTTTTGTTCCTGCTAATACTGTTATTCCAAGAAGAAGTTTGGTGGTTGGAAATCCAGCAAAAGTAATCAAAGAAGTTTCGGACGACATGATTGCTTGGAAAACCAAAGGAACGGCACTTTATCAGGCTTTACCCAAAGAATGTTACGAAACACTGATTCCTTGCGAACCTTTGGAAGAAGTGGAAGAAAACCGACCAAATCAAGAAAAAATGTACCAAACTTGGGAGGCGATTAAGAAGGGATAATTACGAATTACGAATTACGAATTACGAATTATTCAGATTTTGTAACAAAATTGATTCTTCGACTTAATAAGAGTTCGGAACTGTTACTTATGAGATGTCAACTAATAAACCTGTCAATTTTACTATGTCTTCTGCCACTTAGTTGTAAAAGTCAGCCAAAGAAGATTGAAAAGAAATCTGAGGATACCAATTCCACTGAAAAAGGGACAATTGAGAAGCTTTACAATCCAACTCTTTCTGTTATAACAGATGATTACACACTAAAGGATTCTACTACCTTTTATGAATTGGTAAATTTCATTATTGAAAATGCAGAAATAAACACCACAAATCAACATGAACTTACAGATGGATATATCAGTTACAATGTTTATAAACTGGTTTATGAAACTTCTGATGATCAAATATCCCTGAACCGGAAATTGGATCTTTTGAGTTTGATGTTCTTTTATCATTATCACACTGCCAATGAATACAATTCTAAAGTTTCAGGAGAAATCCGCAAGGGAAATGAAAAAGTGTTATCTCGCCCAGTTTTACTGATACCCGTTCTGAATGCAACCTATTGGTCAGAACCAGTTTTATATACAATTACCGGAGAAGAAACAATCACCCTGCCCAAAAGCTATGTTCCAACTATGAATAAAACACTTGTGGAAATTAATGAGCTTTTAAATTTTAGAAAAGCTAACAAGCAAAACTTTAACGGTCCGATAAACCATTTGTTTAACAAACAATTTTCTTCCAGGTATCCGCATCATCATCGGTAATACAAATGTTCACTCAAAATCCATTAATATTCAAAGATTCTATTGATTTATTCTTTCTCTTCAAAATACCTGTTTACCTATCCAATATTTCAACACCTGTTTCTGTTAACCCACAAAAAGGTATCTCATGAAACAGTTAATCACCATCTTCATTATAGTTCTTGCAACTAGTGCATATTCACAGTTAAAAGCTTGCTACTCTCTGGAAGAAGCTCAAAAAGATCCTAAGCAAGTAGAAGAACTTCATTTGACGAATTCTCCTTTCGTACTCATTGATACCAATTTTAACCAATTTACAGCGCTAAAGGTTTTGAATTTGGCCTACAGTCCGGTTATGGAGGTGGCGCCAAATGTATTGATTCCTTCTTTAAAAGAACTCAACTTATCCCACGCTTCTTACAATCCTTGGAAAATTAGTTCAATTGGACAAGCATTCCCTAATTTGGAAAAATTGAATTTAAGTGGCAATCAACTCCCATTTATATGGTCGGGACTCCAAAGTTTGGGAAACCTCCTTGCTTTAGATATTTCAGACAATCAGCTGGTTACTATTCCCGTGGAAATTATGTATTTATCGAACCTGAAAGAGCTCAACTTAGCCAATAACCACATTAAACTACAAGCCAATGAACTAGGAGCACTTTGGGCATTGAAAAAACTAAACATCTCTTCCAATTCAAATTTAGGCAGCAATAATCTCATTTTAAGTATCGCTGAAAGCAAACAATTAAAGGATTTGACAATTGATGGCAATGGATTAAATCCAACAAGTATTCAACTGCTTTCTAAAATGGACTTAGAACGTCTTGAACTTGCAAATGTGAACGAACCATCTACTATCGATTTTACCCGTTTTTCTTCTACCAAAAATTTGGCGCTTACGCATTCTCCCAATTGGCTTTCCAAAGAAAACGAGAAACAATTTGACAACATCTCAAAATTAGAACTAACGAACTCTCTTATTCCAATTGGTCTTGAAAAATTGAAATCATTGAACACATTGGTTTTAAAAGATATCACAGAAGATCAACTTCCAAAATTGTATGCCTTAAAAAGATTAAGAATACTGGATATTTCAGAGACAAGTTTCAATAAAGATCAGATTGAAAAATTAAAACAGGAACTACCAAGAACTCAAATCATCACAGGAAATCCTGATGTAACAGAAAACATGATTGCCAACAAAGTAGATCCAATCCTTGAACTTCCCGCAAAAAAAATTGCTATTCAATCTACTATTTCCAGCACCATTTCAGAAAAGAATGTGACGCTCGAAATTCCCGAAAATGCGTTTCTAGATTCCAATGGAAAACCATATACTGGACAAGTAAACATTGAATTAACCGTATACAATGATGCTATTCAAACGGCTTTAGCAGGAATACCTATGACTTTTAATGAAAACGGTCAACAAGAATTATTTGCTTCAAATGGCATGCTTAAACTCGAAGCAAAAGGAGAAAATGAGGAAATATTACAACCAAATCCTACAAACTTGATTCAAGCTTCTGTTGGTAATTTACAACCACAAAATTCAGGTGGTTTGTATTCTTTCAATTCTCAAACTGGTCAATGGAGCACTATTTCGGATACTGTTAACAAATCCAACTTGAACGAGCTCATTCAACGCGCCATAGATTCAATAAATGGCTTGGAGCTAAAAAACATCGTTCCGCGAACAATCAATGACCGTATTTTTTCTATTTACCCCAAATTCTCTCGTTTTGATCGTACTGAATTCTCTTTACACTCTCAATTAGCACCATCTATTTCTAACTCATTAGTTGTTACAAACAATAGAAAACATGCTCTTGGAAAACTGATGCTCAAACAAAAATGGGTGATTGACACCATTGTGAGTAAAGAAATGAAGAAACACCTCAAAGTGATGAAGAAAGAAACGAAAGGATGGAAAGCAAAACGATTGAATAAACGAATTCCTATCAATTTCATTCCTCGTTTGATTAATCGATTAGATATTAAGGTAGATCCATCTCACGACAATTACCGACTCACTTTCATGTACAGAGATTCTGCGGTTAGTTTTCCAGTTGCGGTAGCTGGCGGATCAAACAAACAAATTCAACGAAATACACAGAAGTTTCACGATGCTTTGAAGCAGGTGAATAAAAAAGATCAAAGAGATGAATTTAATTATGAGAAACTATTGGAAGAACAACTAAAAATAAACGATAAAGCAATCAGACAAAATCTGATCAATCTGGCAATTATGAGACTTACACAGCCTTCAACAATGATTAATCAAAACCAAATAGGAGCAGCACCAATTTGGAATTCACCCAATCAATTAAATTTTGGGCTAAGCACTTTTGGGCTTGTAAATTGTGATTTTTTCATGCGCACACCACCCGAATACGTTCTCAGTGCAAATTCCACATTGAAAGATCAAAATGGAGAGGAATATCCATTACCGAACTCCATTATTTCTGTGGATCCATTGTTGAATTATTACATGGAAACTGCTTCCAATTTCCCTGTAAACTGTTTCAGAACATCGTATTTAGTCTTCAATTTAGGAGCAAAAAAGATTGGTGTTTCTAAACCAAAAGAAGGAGTACATCTCGTAAGTGAGATTACTGTAATTGATATTTCAGATAAAACTCCGGATGAAATTTCCAAAGCCATTTTATCGATTTAAGCATGAAAAAAGTACTTCTTTTTTGGATCATTACAGCCTCAAGTTTGAGCTATTCCCAAAGTGAATTTATTCAGGAAGCTAGGTATCACTTGCCTCGGAAGGATTCTTTATATACTTTTAAAACAGCTATTGCCAGTGCCGATAAACACGATTATTACTCAGATTCTACGATACAGCTAGAATTAATACTGAATGAATTACTCCGAAAAGGTAATAGAAACCGTGCTGACACTCTGAAGCAAAGTCTCGTTTTAACACAATTATCTACACTTTGTGTCAAGCGGATTCATTCCATTACGCCTCTCAAAGTGAAGCAAAAAAGAAGTCTAGAGAAACGAATTCGACGCATTTTTTTTGGGTCGAATTGCTGTTTCGGGTTAATTGAAACCATTTCATTTGAAATTCCATTAGTAAAATCAAAAGGACATTTTCACTACAACAAAAAAGGTGCTGATGGAGGTTTTAACTTATATGAAGGCAAATCGAAACCAAAAGCTACAAAGGAAAACCCTGAACCGAATGAAATCCCTCTAGAAACGTATACTTATGAGGAATTAAAGGGGCTCATTCAGATTCAATTCAATCGAAAAAAGGTGAATCGCTTTCTAGCTGAAAAAAGTATTGCCGCTTTTGGATATTACATGCAGTTGGATGAATCTACTATTCAAAAAAACAAGATTCCAACAGTGAAAGTGTTGTTGATATTGGGAATGAAAAGATTCTCATACAAGCAACGAAGATCGTTCCATAAAAAAACCTCAACTAATTATAGCTGAGGTTCTTTAAAGAAAAATTATATATCGTTATGCGTGCTTCACGTTTACGGCCATTAATCCTTTTCTTCCTTCTTCCAAATCAAATGTAACAGCGTCGTTTTCATTTACTTTGTCAACCAATCCTGAAACGTGTACAAAATACTCTTTGTTTGTTTCATCCTCCTTAACAAAACCAAAACCTTTAGTTTCGTTAAAGAACTTAATAGTTCCTTTATTCATATTCTCGTTTATTTGATAAACAAAGATGTAATAAAAAATGGAATACAAGTTATTTATTTAAAAAAAAATCAGATAAAATGAAAACGGCCTCCGTCAGATGAGGGAAGCCGTTTCATTGAACTATCAATTTCTAAACCAGCATCATAACTGGATTCTCCATGTATTGTTTAAAAGTTTGCAAGAACGAAGCCCCTGTAGCACCATCTACTGTTCGGTGATCACAAGAAAGTGTCACTTTCATAATATTTCCTGGAACAACTTGTCCATTCTTTACAACTGGCTCTTGAGAAATCCCTCCGATTGCCATGATACAACTGTCAGGTGGATTTACAATTGCCGTGAATTGCTCAATTCCGAACATTCCTAAATTGGAAATTGTAAAGGTATTTCCTTCCCACTCTGCTGGTTGCAATTTCTTTTCTTTTGCTTTTGTAGCAAGAACTTTCACCTCATCACCAATTTGAGTTAAGCCTTTGCTATCTGCAAAACGAACTACTGGAACCAATAATCCATCTTCTACAGCAACCGCTACTCCAATATGAATGTGGCTATTTCTACGAATCACATCACCCAACCAAGACGAGTTGATTGCAGGATGCTTACGCAATGCCATTGCGACAGCTTTGATCACCATATCGTTGAAAGAAACTTTCACTCCTTCTTGACTATTCATGGATTTACGTGCTGCAATTGCATTGTCCATATCCAACGAAATCGTCAAATAGAAATGAGGAGCTGTAAACTTAGATTCAGCCAAACGACGCGCAATCGTTTTACGCATTTGAGAGATTGGTTCATCTACAAATGATTCAATCATAGCGGCACTTCCAGATCCTGCAGGTCTAGCTGGAGCATCATAAGGAACGTAATGATCTACATCTCTTTTTGTAATTCTTCCACCTTCACCAGTTCCAGAAATGAAACCTAAATCAACTCCTTTTTCTTCTGCCAATTTCTTAGCAAGTGGGGAAGCCAAAATACGTCCGTTTGAGTTTGTATTAGAAACTGCTGGAGTAGTTTTCGGAGCAGAAGTAACTGCTGCTGGAGCTTTTTCTTCTGTTTTTACCTCTTCTTTCTTAGCTGGTTCAGCATCTGTTTTTTTCTCCACTATCTTCTCAGCAGGAGCATCTGTAGTGCCTGCAGAAGCCAATAATGCAGAAATATCTTCACCTTTTTCGCCAATGATCGCTAGTAACGAATTCACAGGAGCTGGCTTTCCTTTTTCTATTCCTATGTGTAATAAAACACCATCAAAAAACGATTCGAATTCCAATGTTGCTTTATCTGTTTCAATCTCAGCAAGTAATTCACCTGACTTTACAGTATCCCCCACTTTTTTATGCCATTCTGCAACAACACCTTCAGTCATGGTGTCACTCAATTTGGGCATGTTAATGATTTCAGCCATCTGCGATTTATTTGTATCTATTAATATTCAATAATGTAAGGATAATTTGGCTCTTGGTAGATGTCTTCATACAAATCGTCTGCATCTGGATAAGGAGATTCTTCAGCAAATTTCACTGATTCCTCTACTTCATTTTTCACCCATGCATCAATCGCTTCAATTTCTTTAGCAGTCAACCATTTATTGGATTGAATCATTTTCAAACAATGCTCAATTGGGTCTTGCTCCATCCACTCAGCAACCTCTTCTTTGGTACGGTATTTTTGTGGATCAGACATGGAATGTCCTTTATAACGGTAAGTACGAATATCCAATAATGAAGGCCCATCACCTCTACGTGCTCTTGCAACTGCTTCTTCAATTGCTTCATGAACCGCCTCTGGAGACATTCCATTCACTGATTTAGAAGGCATTTCATAAGAATCACCTATTTTAGACAAATCTGTTACGTTCGTTGTACGCTCAACAGAGGTTCCCATTGCATAGTTGTTATTTTCAATGATGTAGATTACTGGTAATTTCCAGTTCATCGCCATATTAAACGTTTCATGCAAAGCACCTTGACGAACTGCTCCGTCACCCATTGAAACAAAAACAACATTGTCTGTTCCGTTATATTGTTCAGCAAAAGCAACACCCGTACCCATTGGAATTTGAGCTCCAACGATTCCGTGTCCACCCATGAAGTTCTTCTCTTTATCAAAAAAGTGCATCGATCCACCTTTTCCTTTCGAACAACCCGTTGAACGACCATATAATTCTGCCATCAAAACACGTACATCAGTACCCAATCCAATTGGATGCGCATGATCACGGTAAGCAGTCATGTGGGAATCAGTAGGCTTTGACGCACTCACTGTTCCTGCAACAATTGCTTCTTGACCAATGTATAAGTGACAGAATCCACCAAATTTTTGTTGGATATACAATTGCCCTGCCTTTTCTTCGAAACGACGCATCAAAAGCATGTCTTTATACCATTTGATATACGTTTCTTTTGAAAATTTAGAGGTGCTTTTTGCTGCACTCTTCGTTGTTGTTTTTGATGGTTTTGAAGCTGTTTTCGTAGCCATGCTTACCAATTTTTTGTTTGTTTGATGGACAAATATAATTACTAATTACGAATTATGAATGCCGAATTACGAATAGGATGAAGTATCTGCTCTTTTCATCCCGATAGCTATCGGGAGTTCATTTTCAATTTTCAATTTGACAAAATGTTTAGTTTTGTAGTAATTCAACTATCAGAATGGTAAAAATTGGTTTATTATCAGACACACATGGATTTCTCCCAGAGCGCGTTTTTGAATTATTCAAAGATGTGGATGAAATTTGGCATGCGGGTGATATTGGAAGCTTGGAAGTTACAGATCATTTGAAAGCTTTTAAGCCATTGAGAGCCATTTTTGGGAATATTGATGACCAACAGATTCGCTCTGAATTTCCAGAATATTTAAACTTTCAGATAGAGGATGTTTCTGTTTCAATGACACATATTGCTGGAAGGCCGGGTAGATATAGCAAACATGCATTGGAATACATTCATCAAACAAAACCAACTATCTTTGTTTGTGGTCATTCACATGTTCTATTGGTTCAACAAGACAAAAGCAAAAATTTATTATGGCTAAATCCTGGAGCTTGTGGAAATAAAGGTTTTCACTCCATACAAACCGCGCTTCGTTTTCAAATCAATGGGTCAAAAATAGAACAAATGGAAGTGATTGAATTTGGAAAAAGATCAAGTTTAAACAATGAAGACAAAAAATAAGCGTTATCTCCCCATATGAATTATAAACTGCGACTTGTAATACTATTTCTAGCTCCTATGCTTACCCAAGCACAAACTGGAGGGAAATATGCATTTCAAAATTTAAATACTCAGTACAATGCCCGCACCATGGGGCTTGGAGGTGATGCTATAACCATTTATGACAGCGATTTAAACTTGGCATTAAACAATCCTGCGATTTTGAATGATCAAATGAACGGTAAATTTGGGTTCAACCAAACCATCATGAGTAGTGGCGTTAATACAGGAGCACTCACCTATGCCCGCAAAATTCACAAAACCATGGGTATGCTCAATTTTCGGTATACAGCTTATGGGAAAATGAAGCGTACAGACGAATTGGGAATTGAAAGTGGAACTTTTTCACCTGGAGATTTCATACTTGGTGCCAGCGCGCAACATGCTTTTAACCAACGAATGTCTGTTGGTGCAACATTCAACATTCTCTATTCACAATTAGATTCTTACACCGCATTTGGAACAAGCTTAGATATTGCAGGACTTTACAGAGATTCAGCAAGAAACTTAACCCTTGTTGGAGTCATTAAAAACTTAGGAGCACAATGGAAAGGATATACCAAAGAAAGAAATCCACTACCATTGGAAGTTCAATTAGGTATTTCTCATAAATTGAAACACGCCCCATTTAGATTTAGCTTGGTAGCACAGCACTTGCAAAAATGGAATTTGGCTTACAATGATCCAAATGCACAAGGTCGGATAGATCCATTAACGGGAGACTCTATTCAAGTAAAAAAAGCGGGGTTCTTTGAAAATTTAGCCCGACATGCAAAAATTCAACTAGAAATTTTGATTGGCAAAAAATTCCACCTTAGCACTGCTTTCGATTATCAACGAAGAAAAGAACTCGCAATCGTAGGACGAGGAGGTTTAGCTGGGTTCAGTTTTGGAGCTGGTTTTGCATTTAAACGATTCAGTATTGATTACGGTTGGTACATCTACTCTGCTGCTGGTGGACAGCATGGATTAACATTAAATTTTCTACTTTCAAAAAAGTAAACACCTCCTTGAATTTGACTATTTTACACGAATAATTAGAACTTAATCTTAAGTTGTTAACTGTAATTTGTTGACATTTTTTGTTTACACCGATTTATTTAATCCGTAATTTCGTACCAACCAATAATAATTTATAATATGAAAAAGTTAAGTTTACTATTAGGTGGAATTATTCTTTCCACTGCTGTAATGGCTCAAAAGCCAACTGAAGGAAATCCTTTCTCTATTGAGGGTCAAATGGGATTAACTGCTGGTCTTGGAGGTGGAACAAACCTTCAATTTGCTGCTCCTGCTTTGCGTTTACGTTATTTTGTAATTCCTGAATTTGCAGTTCGTTTGACTGTTGGATTTAACAACAACAAGAGAACAATTAATGCTGAAGAATTGATTGACGGAACAGGTGAATCTGGAAAATATGAATTTAAAAACTCGATGACGAACATTGGAATTGGTGGTGAATACCATTTCAAAGGAACTGAGCGTTTATCTCCATATGTAGGATTGGATATTCAATTCGGAATGGGTGCTGCTAAAGAAACAGGATCAAATGCAGATTATATCGCAGGTAATGCAGTGTATGTATTAGACCACAATGAAAAATATACTGCAAAAGCGAGTATGTTTGGAGTAAATTTAGTTGCTGGTACAGACTTTTATTTCGCTCAAAACTTTTACTTAGGTTTAGAGTTGGGTCTTGGATTCCAATCTACAACTTTAAAAGATGCTACTCGTGAGACTACTGTTGCTGCTGCTGTGCCAGTAGTTCAAGTAACTCCAGGAGTTAAAGAATCTTCTTTCGCAAATAACTTTATCGGAAACTTCCGTCTAGGATGGAGATTCTAATAAATTAGAACAGTATAAAAAAATGAAGGGTTTTCGCTACGGTGAAAGCCCTTTTTTTATGGTTAAAAACTTCATTTAAATAACTTTTAGCTTAACTTCGCGGTATGCAGAATGCGTCAAAAATCACCATCGCTATTGATGGATATTCATCTTGTGGAAAAAGCACATTGGCAAAAGCTCTTGCTCAAAAAATGAATTATACGTTCATTGATTCTGGAGCCATGTATCGCTGTGTTGCACTTTTCGGTATTCGGAATGGATGTGTTCTTGGTGCACACAAACTCAACTTATCCTGCGTCGTTTCATCTTTACCTCAAATTAACATTCAGTTTGGCGAAGCGGATGAAAAAGGAAACAGAGCTGTCTTATTAAACCAAGAAGATGTTTCGGATGAGATTCGTCAACTCGAAGTTGCAAATATTGTGAGCGAAGTTGCAGCTATCGAAGAAGTGCGAAGTTTCCTGGTTAAACAACAGCAAGAACTAGGCTCAAAGGGCGGAGTTGTTATGGATGGTAGAGATATTGGAACAGTTGTTTTCCCAAACGCACAATTAAAGCTTTTTGTAACGGCAAAGCCAGAAATTAGAGCTCAAAGAAGATTCTTGGAGCTTCAAGCAAAGGGAGAAACGAATTCGATGGAAGAAATACTACAAAATTTGAAACACAGAGATCGCATTGACAGCACACGAGCAATTAGTCCGCTAACTCAAGCTAAGGACGCTCAAGTGCTTGATAATTCGGAAATGAGTGAATTGGAACAATTGGAATTCGTTTTAAATCTCGTTAAAAATAAAACAACTATTTAACCACTAAAAATCATATTTCTTTCCTTTAATGATTTGTTAATCTAAACAAAACTGAATGTTCATCAAATATTCGATTTTCTTCATTGAAATCATTAGTTTATTCATTCCGTACAGATTTTAACACAAAACCCTCATTTTAAGGTTCAAGTTGTGTAAATTTGCACACCTATTAATTCAAACCAAAATATGTTATCAATTGGAAAAATAACCGAAGAAATCATTGGTAGAAGTCCGTTTTTGCGTGAGGCAATGACTGATGATTTGATCAATATTTCTTCTTTAGCTAGAAAAATCAAACCTGAAATTGAGGAAGCTTTAGGAAAAGAAGTAAAGGAAGGAGCTATCGTAATGGCAATCAAAAGAATGTCTCCAGGACTTTACCATCGCTTAAACATCAAAATCACCAACATTATTGGTGAACTTGGAGATTTCTTGGTTCGTTCAAACTTGGAAGATTTTACATTTGAAAACACAGAATCATTGCGCTTAAAGCAAGCTGATTTAGTTCAATTGGTAAACTCCGAATCAGATATTTTCTATACGATTTGTAGAGGTGTTACTGAAACTACGGTCATTTGTTCTCAAAGTATTTCGCCAAGAGTTGAAAATTTACTCATCAATGAGCGCTTAAAATCTCACACACGAGATTTAGCTTCTATTACAGTAAAACTTCCAGCAGTAAACTCAGAAGTCTATGGTATTTACTACTATATTTTGAAACACCTGGCTTGGGAAGGATTAAATATCGTTGAAATCGTTTCTACAGCAAACGAGTTTACGATTATCGTTAAACAAGATCATGTAGACAAAGCATTTAAAGTTTTGATGCAATTGAAAAGAGGAAAATAAAAAAAATGCCTCCCGAATTTATCGGGAGGCATTTTTTTTATTTTCTTGAAGGTGTGCGACGCATCGCGCACTCACTTTTTTTATTATAGTGCCTTCACTTCACCTGTTCCATTCATAAGAACATCCACTCCAAGCGGAGTTCCTTTATAAAGAATATTTCCCGATTGAGTAATGTAGCCTTTAATCATCAAATTATTTGCATTGATTTTAATATCTCCAACAGTTTCAGATGCTACGTAGATCGAATCGGAGACTACTAAATCACTCACATCACAATAACTATTGCTTTTAACCAAAATACTCGCAGATTGAGTTGTACCAGATAAGGTAAAATTGCACCAGCCATGATTTGCCTCAGCATATACATAAACTGCATTTAGATTCAAATTCACATCCCCTGCTCCATCACGACTGTAAAACGTAAAAAAATCTGTTTGAATTGTTCCCAAATTACTCAAGGGTTCAGTTCCTATAAAACGGATGTTGATCAATCTTGTACAATGTATTTCAGCAACTACCACTTTCTTGGCATTTCTCAAAAACCCACAACGATTCTTGTTATCAATAGTCAATGTACCATCAATAATTTCTACCTCAATGAAATTCAATAAATTTTCGCCTCCTTTCAATACAACTTTATCCAAAGAGTCTTGAATAATAACAAATTCTACGTGCTCTCTTAGATCAAGTCTATCAAAATTCCCTAACGGAATTTCTTTGGTCGTTTGATTTCCAATAAACTTAAAGCATTTTCTATTTTCAGCCTTTTTACAAGAAACTAACAACGAGAATAAACTCAAAAACAACAAACTACTTCGCATGGTACCTTGCTTTATAATTAAAGGTATAACCTACCCCATACTCTACATAATCCGCTTTTGCCCAGTTCGATTTTAACACCAAGTTAAATAAGAGTCCATTTTCACATTGGTAACGCATCCCAACACGGTGATAAAAACGACCATCTTGATCGTATCGATCTCTCAAATAAGCTCCCATTCCAAGAACAAATCGAAAGCGATCTAAAGGAACATTGTAACCAAGATACGCTCCAACTTGAATGATGGAACCTTGTGTTTTCGGAATATACTCCCGGTAATTAAATATGGATTGTTTTGAAATAACATCTAAGGCTATTTCCATTCCAACTTTTGGTTTAAACTGTTTATACAACATCCCGCTTAAGGCGAAGACTGGATAACGTTTTCCTCCCGTTGGGAAAATCTGTTTTTCAGAAAGAATTCCAACAAGAGAAACATTCCAACTTTTGAAGAAAGGAACATGCTGAAAAGTTCTAGCATCAACTACCTTTGGTTCTTTGTTAGCAACAGTATAGGAATATCCCAATCCAACAAACATCATATTTACCCCCAAATTCGGAACCTTACTTGCCCCGTTTGAAAAGTGGGTCATATCCAAACTAAGCATCAGTCCATGATTCGGTTTAACATACCATTTACCCTGAACACCCAAACAAATTAAGGCATTCACATAACTACTCATCGGTACATTTTTGGGATTTGAATCTTTGTTGTAAACCTTCGTAATGATACCTAATCCAGCCCCCACCTTTGAAGTCAATACAAACTTTTCACTTCTTGTCCATGGAAACTCCACAAAACCATATCCCCCAAAACCATATCCTAGTATGTCGCGATTCCCGAGATTGGAACCATAAAGTGTTATTCCAACATACGGATTTCTATAATCAGAACTCCAGCTCTTCGAACGCACTCGCTTATAAAAAGAAAATTCACCTGCTAAAAGTCTATCTTTTGCTAAATGCCCCATCGTTCCTCTATGTGCTGCCAAGAATCCGGATTTACCTTTTACAGAAAACTCCCAACTATCCTTTTTAGACTCTTGACCAAAGAGAACTATAGGTAGCAAAAAAAATAGCATCACAAGTTTCATAATTCAAAATTACAAATTTTGTTCTATGTACATTTGTTGAATAGAAATAACAATCAATAATATGAATCAAGACCCAAGATTAGTTGCATTTGAGCGCTTATTAATTATTATGGATGAACTTCGAGAGAAATGTCCATGGGATAAAAAACAAACCATTCAATCTTTGCGTCATTTGACAATAGAAGAAACCTATGAACTTGCAGATTCTATTCAGGCCAATGATATGAATGGGATCAAAGGAGAACTCGGTGATTTATTCTTGCATTTGGTCTTTTATTCTAAGATTGGTTCTGAACTAGGAGCGTTTGATGTAACAAGCGTTTTGAATGGAATTTGTGATAAACTAATCAACAGACATCCACATATTTATGGTGATGTCACTGCCGATTCAGAAGAAGAAGTGAAAGCCAATTGGGAAAAAATCAAGTTACAAGAAGGTAAAAAATCTGTTTTAGAAGGAGTTCCAAACACACTTCCAGCACTGATAAAAGCCATGAGAATTCAAGAAAAAGTAAAAGGAATAGGGTTTGAATGGAGCGAATTGGAAGACGTCAAAAATAAAGTCATTGAAGAATTTTCAGAACTCCATGAAGCGCAGTTAAATAAGGATTCGGATCAAATTCTAGATGAATTCGGCGACGTACTCTTCTCCTTGGTAAATTACGCCCGATTTATTGACGTAAATCCAGAGGATGCTTTAGAATCTACCAATCAAAAATTCAAAGCGCGTTTTCAAAAGATGGAAGATCTAATTCGAGATGATGCTCAAAACATGAGTGAAATGAGCTTGGATGAGATGGATATTTATTGGGAAAAAGCCAAAAAGATTCTTCGTAAAAACTGAATTAAAACCCGTTCAATCAATAATCCACCCGTTTAATCATTTTTCGAACTTTTGGCTCGTTAATTACTGTTAATTATGTAATTTCGGAACTTCTTTAATAGATTGGTAAAACTTATGAAACAATTTCTCTCTCTAGTTATATTTTTAACCATTTCAATTTATTCTTTTTCACAGGACAATACCATTCGTGGATTTTTATTCAACAATGAAAACAGTGAGGTTGTTCCATTTGAAAAAGTAGTACTTATTCCCACAGATAAATCGCAATCAATAGTCGGTGCAACTTCTGATGTTAACGGGTTCTTTACAATTCCAAAAGTTAACACAGGGACTTATTTACTGAAGGTTCAAACAGTTGAATTCAAAGAATACAACAAAGAATTAACAATTCAATCTAAATCTAGTGTTACCGAATTAAGAATTGATTTGATTCCAATGGATGCAGAAGGAATTGATGAAGTCGTGATTTCTGCAGAAACAAAATCTAAAACAACAGAGGTTTTAATGTCTGTAACAAAATTAGACAAAAAAGGATTAGAACGAATCCCAGCAGTAGGAGCCGAAAATGATATTACTGCAGCTTTCTCAGTAACGCCTGGTGTTGTGACTACCGGTGACCAAGGTGGACAGTTATATGTTCGCGGTGGTACACCCATTCAAAATAAAGTATTATTAGATGGTATGACCATTTACAACCCATTCCACTCTATTGGTTTCTTCTCCATATTCGAAACAGAATTAATTAAGAACGTTGACATTTATACAGGTGGATTTGATTCAAAATACGGAGGTAGAATTTCATCCGTTATGGACATTACTTATAGAGACGGGAATAAGAAAAATTTTGGCGGAAAAGTATCTGTATCTCCATTTTTAGCAAAATTAGTTGTTGAAGGTCCATTGTATCGAGCAAATGAAAAAAGAACTGGTGCTGGCTCATTTATCTTTTCAGCTAAGCATGCTTTATTAGATTATACTGCAAAGGATTTATACCGCGGAGTAAATGACGGAAATGGATTGCCTTACAATTTCACGGATATCTATGGAAAACTAACTTTTGCAACTGGGCAAGGTTCAAAGGTGTCTGTTTTCGGATTCAACAACTACGATAAAGTAAATTACAATTCTACTGCAGCTTTAAACTTTAAACAAGCTGGAGGAGGTTTGTCTTGGATTTTATTACCTGGTGGAGGAAAAACATTTATTAAAGGACATTTAACAGCTTCTAGCTATAAAACAAACTTTGAGGAAGTTGGTTCACAGCCAAGAACAAGCTCTATATTTGGAACAGATTTAGGCTTTGACTTCTCCTACTTTTTAAAGAAAGAAAGCCAAATTGACTATGGTATTGGAATCAATGTTTTCAAAACAGATTATGTCACATTCAATGAGGTAGCTTCAAAAATTCAAGATCAAAACAATACCGTTGAAATTGGAGCTTATGTGAATTACAAATTTGTTAGTAAGCGTTTTGTTATTCAACCAGGTATGCGTGTTCAAGCTTATGCTAGTTTGGGTACCATCTCCTTTGAACCTAGACTTGGGGTTAAATACAATGCAACTGAATTCTTTCGAATTAAACTTTCTGGAGGTCGTTATTCTCAAAACTTCACTTCAGCTTCAACCGATCGCGATGTTGTAAATTTGTTTAACGGGCTATTAAGTGCACCAACGAATGTTCAAGCAAACTTCATTACAGAAAGTGGTAAATTGAAAAATCCTAAAAACGGAATTCAATATTCATGGCACGCAATTTTTGGAACAGAGTTTGATTTAACGAAACACTTGTCATTAAACGTAGAAGGTTATTTTAAATACTTCCCTCAATTGAGTAATATCAATGTAAACAAATTATATGAAGACATTGATGATTTTTCATTTGAAGATGATGTTTACAAAAAGAACTTCTTGATTGAAAGCGGAAAATCTTATGGAGTGGATGTTTTATTGAAATATACATTAAATAGATTGTTTTTATGGGGTGTTTACTCCTATGGAAAATCGACTCGTTGGGATGGATTCACTACTTATGCCCCAGTATTTGACAGAAGACATAATATCAACATCGTTGCATCTTACGCCTTTGGTAAAAAGAAAGATTTAGAGGTAAATATTCGTTGGAATTTTGGTTCTGGCTTACCATTTACTCCTACTTCTGGATTCTATCAACAAGAAAATTTTGATCAAGGTGTAACTACAGATTATACGACAAGTAATTCTTCAGGTGTTGGCGTCTTGTTAGGAGAATTTAATTCAAAAAGACTTCCAACATACCACAGATTAGATATTACAGTTAAAAAGCAGTTTAAATTCAAGAATAAAACAGAACTAGAAATTGTTGCAGCTGTAACGAATGCATATAATAGAAAAAACATATTCTATGTGAATCGTGTTACAAATGCTAAAATCTACCAATTCCCAATACTACCAAGTTTGGGTGTTAGCTATAAATTCTAAAATATTCATTAGAAAGCGTGTTTTAAACAACACGCTTTTTTTTTATTGATAATCAGGTAACTAGAGCTCATTTGTTTCGTTTATCTTTCGGACACGAAATAAATTACAATGTTCTACTACTCCTTTAAATTTATTCCCTATCAAGGAAATTTAACTGAACAGTGTGAGGAAAAGATGAATCTGCGACTGAAACCGCATTACTCCTATCACTTTTGGAGACAATTTTACTGTTACTTCAATTAGCCCAGCAGGGTGTTCAACTACAACAACTTTCAAAAATTTCATTTGTGTTTTACCAAATGCGATTGCAGCATTCTCTGTAAATGACCCCGTTCATGGATTAATGGATACAGAATTCCACACGTTCAATACTTCCTCCAATGCCAACACATATTCATGGGACTTTGGAGATGGCGATGAAAGTAATTCATTTAACCCTAGTCATACGTATTCAGAAGTTGCTGGAAACTATCTGATAACTCTAGTGGCAAATAACTCTGGTAATTGTCCTGATACAGCAAAACTAATAGTAACCATTCAAGAGGAATTAATTTTCTATGTTCCAAATACCTTCACTCCTGATGGTGATGAGTTTAACAATGTATTTTCACCCATTTTCATCTCTGGCTTTGATCCTTACAATTACACCTTAACGATTTATAACCGTTGGGGAGAAACACTTTTTGAATCCAATGATGCAAAACAAGGATGGGATGGAACTTACAATGGTGAGCTTTGCAAAACAGGAATTTATACCTGGACCATTCGTTTTAAAACATCTGATTCAGATAAAAAAGTCACAAAAACAGGACATATTCAACTGTTAAAATAAAAAAGAGGCTTAGGCCTCTTTTTTTGTTCAAAACGTTCAATTATTCAACCTTTGTAGACGCGACTCATCGCGTTCCTACGTGTTTTTTTATGTCCGTGGGATCATTTCCCCCAATATTCAAATGCTTTTTTCTGAGCGTTATTTGGATTTTCAATGATCTGAATACCATATTCCAAATAAAAGCTTCGTTGCACTTCTGGCAAAGGAAATTCCATTATTTTTCCTTGGCGAATAATCGTTAGTCTTTTGTTTTGATTGTCTAAATAAGTCAACCATTGGTCAATATCACCTACTAATTTGAAATCATTTACGGCGATTATTTCATCGTTGAGCATCAAACCAGCCATATCTGCGGGAGAACCTGGATAAATGGCCGCTACTTGAAAATGAGGTCCTACTTGCATCGCTTTAAAGCCTACTCTACCTGCCGAATATTTTTGATTGGGTTTGTGTGTCAATTCCAATCCGATCGACTCCAAAGCTTCCGTCAAAATAGCTTCAAAAGGACGTGTTCCGTAAAAATAATCTTTCACCAATTCTTCGATACTTTCGCCAGCAAGTTCTTTCAATAATCCGATATAATCTGCTTCACTCACTCCTTTTCCAGCTAATGCAAAATTGAAATACAAGCGCTTCATCAATTCATCCAAACCATGTTTATTTCCAGAATACTCACGAATTTTAACATCGCAAACAAAGGCCAATAAACAACCTTCAGTATAAATAGAAACCTTACGTCCTGGTGTGCCTGGAACGTAACCGTCGAGCCATGTATCGTACGATGAATCTGCAACAGAGTAATGAAATCGACCGAAATTATCGAAATGTTTCTGCAATTGACCTGTAAACTCGTGTAAGTATTGACTCAAATCAAAAACTCCCGATTTATACAACATCAAATCGCCCATATAAGTAGTTACACCCTCACACAAATATCCTAATTTGGATAAATTCTCCCGTTGATAATCGTAAGGATACATTTCAATAGGACGAATAGCCTTCACATTCCATGTATGATACAATTCATGGGATGAAACTCCCAATAATTCTTTGTAAAGAACTCCAAAAACATCATAGGTTGGTCCAAGCGAAATCACCGTAGACTTTTGATGCTCCACTCCATGATATGCTTTATATGGAAGGATATGAAATAAAAAGTGATAGTGAGGAACTGGAAATTCAATAAACTTCTCAATTTGTTTCTCTGTAAAGGCCTTGAAATCTGTAATTACACGTGACCAATCAACGATGCAATCTCCCTGAAACCACAAGTGAAAGATTGTTCCATGCGATTCATATTGATTGTATTGTAAAGATGCCGAACAAATAAACGGTGAATCTGCTAACTCATCAAAATTAGCTGCACGAAGCACATTTCCCTCACGTTCCATAGAACCTGCAATATTCCAATCGGAAGGAATATTCAAATGTACTTCACATGCTTCGTCTTTCTTCCCATCTTGATAAATAAAACAATTTACTGGATTCGAATACAGCATCTCCTTCGTCAAATATGTAGATCCTGCATTCAATTCAGAAGCGTAATAACTGTATTCAACGCGAATAGTTGTTGGTTCTTTCACCTGAATTTCCCACGAAGAAAGATCCACTTTTTGAAAATCAACTGTTTTTCCTTCTTGATTAAACACCTTGAATCCTCTCACATTTTTTGCAAAATTACCCAATTCATATCTCCCAGGTCTCCACTTGGGTAAATGAATGATGGCATTTGGAGCTACATTCTCAAAAATAACTTTGAATTGAATGTATTGTTGATTCGCTTGTTCGATTGCTAAATGATACTGGGCCATTTGATGAGTTTTTGTCAAAATTAGAAATTCCACCTAGATTAAGGAGTATTATACTCAAACCATTTACCACAAAGTGCATTTTTCATTTTACCACAAATGCGCAAAAAAATGGCTCGGCTAACGCACTCGCTTTTTACAAAATCAATAGTTTTCATATCTTAAAAGAAAAGAGGAGACTTGTAAACACCTCCAAAAAAATGTGCATTTGAGGTAAAAATATGATCAAGCATCAATCATGATTATAATCTCTTTTGAATTCAGTGGCATATTCGTTCACAATTCCTGAGAATTGATTAATTTCGTGCCATTACCATTTTATTGAAAAAAGAAATGAATTACGATATTATAGTTATTGGAAGTGGTCCTGGAGGATACGTTACTGCTATTCGCGCATCACAATTGGGTTTAAAAACGGCAGTTGTAGAGCGTGATTCATTGGGTGGAATTTGTTTAAATTGGGGATGTATTCCAACAAAAGCGCTATTAAAAAGTGCAAATGTGTTTGAATACATTCAACATGCATCTGATTATGGAATTACTGTAAAGGATTCAAAAGCAGATTTCGGAGGAATGGTTGAACGTTCTAGAGGTGTTGCAAACGGAATGAGTCAAGGGATTCAATTCTTGATGAAGAAAAACAAGATCGATGTAATTAAAGGTACTGGCGTTGTTAAAGCTGGAAAAAAAGTTGCTGTTACTGGTGAAGATGGTAAAGTAACGGAATATTCTGCTGACAAAGGAATCATCATTGCAACAGGAGCTCGCTCTCGTCAATTGCCAAACTTGCCTCAAGACGGAACAAAAATTATTGGTTACCGTGAGGCGATGACTTTAAAATCACAACCAAAGAAATTGGTAGTTGTTGGTTCAGGTGCTATTGGTGTTGAGTTTGCATATTTCTACAACGCAATTGGAACGGAAGTTACAGTTGTTGAATATTTACCGAATATTGTTCCTATTGAGGACGAAGACGTATCCAAACAATTAGAGAAATCGTTCAAAAAAGCTGGAATCAACATTATGACAAATGCATCTGTTGAAGCAGTTGATACTTCAGGAAAAGGATGTGTTGTAACAGTTAAAACGGCTAAAGGAGAAGAAAAAATCGAATGTGATGTTGTTCTTTCTGCTGTTGGAATTCAAGCAAACATTGAAAATATTGGATTGGAAGAATTGGGAATCGTTGTTGACAAAGGAAGAATCCTTGTAAATGATTTCTACCAAACGAATATTCCGGGTTACTTTGCAATTGGAGATGTTATTCCTACCGCTGCTTTGGCTCACGTAGCTTCTGCTGAAGGAATTATTTGTGTAGAGAAAATTGCTGGTCATCATCCAGAACCGTTGGATTACGGAAATATCCCAGGATGTACGTATTGTTCTCCAGAAGTTGCTTCAGTTGGAATGACTGAAAAAGCAGCAAAAGAAGCTGGCATGGATATCAAAATTGGAAAATTCCCATTCTCTGCATCAGGTAAAGCATCTGCTGCTGGAGCGAAAGATGGTTTTGTGAAATTGATCTTCGACGCGAAATATGGCGAATTATTGGGAGCTCATATGATTGGAGCTAATGTAACTGAAATGATTGCGGAGATTGTTGCTATTCGTAAATTGGAAGTAACTGGTCATGAGTTAATCAAAACAGTTCACCCGCATCCAACAATGTCTGAAGCAGTTATGGAAGCTGCTGCTGCTGCATACGGAGAAGTGATTCATTTGTAGAATTGATATTAGGACTTAATAACTCTAAGTATTTAGAACCTTCAGAAGAAATTCTGGAGGTTTTTTGTTTTTGGGAACGCCAAATTGTAGGACGCGGTGCGTCGCGTCCTACAATCAATATACACCAAATCTCTCGTTAAAAAATATTCAGCCAAACTTCCTATTTGTTCATTTACTAAAAAAATTAAACAACTACTGAATTCGTTCATTACTTCTTATTTACCTGAACACAGGATAAATAAGCAAAAAATAGCCATTCTATGATTTTCTAAAATTTAAATTGATACATCAATTTTTATTGAATTTGTGAAATAGATAGCCTATCTTGGATACACGAAATTTCAAAATCAAAGCGGTTCTCTCATCTCCCAAACAAGTCCAGCCGACTTTTGATCTTTGAAAAAACACTTTGTAAATATAACGAACACAACTATTTACTTATGGCTTCACTCAATCCGATTACAGGAACTTTGGGAGCTCAAAGAGCCGCGCATTTGTTGCGTCGGGCAACTTTAGGCCCCAAACTGCAAGATATTTCCACTTTTTCAGGAATGACTGCACAAGCAGCATTTACTACACTCACTCAAACACAAGTAATGCCAGTACTTCCCATTGATCCAATGAGTGGTACAAATTGGGTTTCTCCAAATACGGTCAATACAAACCAAAATGCAGAAACACTATCCAACTATACGCGAAGCTGGTGGATGGAAAACATGCGTTCTTCCGGACCAAATGTAACAGAACGAATGGTCTGGTTTTATCATACCCATTTTCCAATGATTATGAGTAGAATTGAAGGAAATCCACAATTTGCACTTGATTATCTAAGTTTACTCCGCTTTTACGCTTTAGGAAATTACAAAGACTTGGCAAAAGCAATTTGCATTGACAATGCGATGTTGGTTCATTTGGACGGAAACCTAAATATCAAAGGCGTTCCACAAGAAAACTTTGCCCGCGAGTTTTTGGAATTATTTACAGTCGGAAAAGGCATTGAAGTGAGTTTGGGAGATTACACCAACTTCACCGAACAAGATGTACAAGCACTCACAAAAGCTTTGACAGGTTGGGGAATAGACAATACATATCAAACAATTGATCCGATAACCAATCTTCCAACAGGAAAGGTGAAAGGCAATGCAACAACGTCATCTCAACATGACGTGAACAACAAACAATTCTCAGGAGCTTTCAATAATGAAATTATCCAAACTGGAAATATTACAGGATCAAACGCAGCTGTTACAGCTGTTTATACTGAATTAGACGACGTCATTGAAATGGTATTTAATTCGCTACATACTGCAAGGCACATCTGTAGAAGAATTTACAGAGAATTCGTTTATTACGACATAACAACTGAAGTTGAAACAGATATCATTGAACCTTTAGCGAATACATTGGTCGCCAACAATTACGACATTACTTCTGTATTGGAAGTATTATTTCAAAGTGAGCATTTCTACGATTTAGACACTCCAATTACGGAGGATAATAATATTGGTGCAATCATTAAATCTCCCATGGATTTAGTAATTGGAACCCTGCGTTTGTTCAATTTGACTGTTCCTGATAAAACAACCCAATTGGCAGCCCATTACGACATGTACAGTCAACTCATTGAACAATTGGATCTTCAAGGACTTCAATTCTTCGAGCCGTATGATGTGGCTGGATATGAACCGTATTACCAATTTCCAGATTATCACCGCTATTGGATTTCTTCGAATTATCTGGCGAATCGCTATAAATTTTCAGAACTACTCATCTCTGGCTTTACAGGAATGAGTGGAAACCTACTAAAATTAGATGTGGTAGAATTTGTGGATACAAATTGTTCCAATCCAGCCGATGCAACGATTCTTGTACAAGAACTTGTTGCCTGGCTCTTCCCTATTTCACTGGATGCAACTCGTTTCAATTACTTCAGAGACAATGTACTCTTGGATCAACTTTCAGCAGCAAACTGGACAGCTGAATGGGCTAATTATGTGAATACAAGCAGTGATGTCAATGTTCGTTTACAACTGGAATCCTTAATTACAGCAATGATGCAAACACCCGAATACCAATTATTTTAACACTCAGCCGTATGGATAGAAGAGACTTTGTACGCATTTCATCTTTAGTAGGAACTGGAGTGCTTTTAAAACTAAATGGTATTGCATTGCATGCAGCACAACCAGAAGGGCTTTTAGAATACATGGCAAAATCAAGCTTGAATGATAAAATCCTAATATTGATTCAATTGCATGGTGGAAACGATGGATTAAACATGGTTATTCCGATTAATCAATACGGAAATTACTACAATTTGCGTCCAAATATTGCCATTCCTCAAAGTGGAACTCGCCATTACATTACACTAGACCCAAATTTACCAACCAATAGACAAGTTGGACTTCATCCAGACATGGTTGGTTCAAAAGCCATGTACGATGCTGGGAACATGGCAATTATTCAGAATGTTTCGTACGAAAACATGAATGGTTCCCATTTCCGCAGTCGGGACGTTTGGTACATGGGGGGAAATTACGATGATTACTTCAATTCTGGTTGGATGGGACGTTATTTTGAGCATTATCATCCAAACTACCCAACAGGCTATCCAAGCGCAGCAGTTCCTGATCCATTGGCATTGGAGATGGGAACAGGTGTATCTCTTGCATTTCATAGAAATCAAGGGATTCCTGCAGGACTTTCGATTCAAAATCCAGATGCTTTTTACAACTTAATCAACAGTGTTGGTGCGGAAGAACCTACAAACTTCCCTCCTACACATGCAGGTGACGAGATCGAATACATCATGCAAATTGAACGACAGTCGAATAATTATGCTGAGCGATTGAGAGATGTTTATGACGCTGGATCCAATTCAGGCACAGTTTACCCAGATTTATATCCGTTCATAGCACCAAGCGGAGCTTTAAACAATCCATTAGCACCACAATTGAAAATTGTTTCCAGATTAATCAGCGGAGGAATTGGAACAAAGATTTTCTTGTGTCGAATTGGCGGATTTGATACGCATGCCAATCAGGTTATCAACAACAATACTACGATGGGTTCACACGCAGCATTGATGTATCATATTTCAGCTGCTGTAAAAGCATTTTACGATGATTTGGCGAACTTAGGATTGGCCGATCGCGTTTTAACAATGACCTTCTCTGAATTTGGTAGACGTGCAGCTTCAAATGCCAGTTATGGAACCGATCATGGAAATGCGGCTCCAATGTTAATTTACGGAACATGTCTGAATCCAGGTGTTTATGGAGATAATCCAGATTTACAAAACCTGCAAAATGGAAATATTCCGCTGCAACATGACTACCGTCAAGTGTTCACTTCTGTAGTGAAGGACTGGTTTGGCGCACCCGATGCGGCAATTCAACACGTGAAATTTGAGAATTTCGTCAATAATCGAGTGGATTATATTCGATGTAAAGAACTCAGTACAACAGAGCTTTTTAAAGAGAATTTATGGCTGAAATGCTATCCAAATCCAACCAATTCAAGTATCAACATATCTTATTTGTTGCAAAAAGAAACCAAAGTACATATTGAGATTAAAGATATTTCTGGACGAACAATTGGAAACATAACAGATGCTCCAACTGTTCCTGGAGAACACGTTCTGGATTTCAATTTAACACGCTATGCAAATGGAACATATTTCGTAACCCTCATTGCAAATGATAGTGTTGTGCTTACTGAAAAAGTAATCCTTACCAAATGATGATGCACATTCGAATTTTATTAATTAGTTCAATCGTTCTTTCCAGTTACCACGGATTGGCTCAAAAGAAATATACTGTTCACCGGAAAAACAAAATTTACATCGGTTTATCGGGCGGAATGAATTTTAGCAAACCTCATGTGGTAAAAGACTATAGCTTGTTGGTCGCAACTCCGCAATCTTCCAGCAATAATTCAAACTTAGAAAAAGAATATGAACCGTTATTTAAAAGCTCTGGAGGGCAATTTGGCTTGTATCTTTCTTACTCATTTAAAAGAAATCTTTCGATTGTTTTTCAACCTTCTTACCAAACGAATAGTTTCAATTATTTGACGGCATATTCGTGGTCAGATACTGTAAATGGAGCAGATTTCGGAATCGAAATGATGCATGAACAAAAAATATCCGGAATTAGCTTGCCTTTATTGGTCAGATGGGATTTTACCGTCTCTCAATTCTCTCCCTATATTCAAGGTGGAATTTTTACCAATTTCAGACATCATGCCCGAAAAACGATTTTTTATGATTACGATATTGACAGCGAAGTAGACAAAAAAACAGCTGATCGAACGGGAGAAACAGATCTCACAGAACACATTAATAAAGCGAATTTTGGACTCACTGCAGGAGTTGGATTTACGTATTTTGCCAATTATTTTGCCATCAGTTTGGAAAGTAATTTTCGCTACGGATTCGGATCACAAGTCAATGACAAAAACCGCTATGCCGATTATACAGGTTTAAGCGTTCAGTACCTCGATGTAATGGATCAATTGAAGCTCATGAATTTAGATTTTCAATTAACCATTATGTTCCCAATCGACAATTCTATTTCATTAGGAATTCTAAGAAAAAGTAGACATTAATTACAGACAATAAAACAACATGACTATGAGCAGATTCCTGTTTTTCACGATTCTTTTTGGACTTTCACTGAGTACTATTGGCTGTAAAAAAAATAAAACGAAGCCAGAAGATTCCTTTATAAAAATTTATGACGATCAAAATGGAAACAAACATTTCAATCCACTTGGAATAACCACTTCAGCAAGCAATGACGGATACATTGTTCTGAGCGCTTATGATGGTTGGAGAATTCATCTAATGAAAATCGACAATGCAGGTGAATTTTTATGGAATTATGAACTTCCAAGTCAGTATGTAAATGCCGTTCCCAATTTAATCAAGAGCAACGGACAAAACTACTTGGTTTGCATGGATGCTGTTGGGTTATTTACTTATATCTTAAAAATCGATGAAAGTACGCACACAACGACAGAAGTGTCTAATTTTCCAAATGTCTTGTATCCAACGTATGCTTTCAATGCAGGTTCAGCCATTTACATCCAAAATTACGACCGATTAAGTATACAAACAGGAATTCATAAATTGACAACCGATTTAACAACCATCACACAATCAGCTGGATTGGACATCTTTACAGATGTTGAAGAGCGTATTGTAAATCATGTAACATTCAATGGCAAGCGGATTCCGTTCTTTGTGAGTGTGACTCCAGATAACAATCATATTGTCATGAATGGATTCTACAATTACAGTTTTTCATTGGTTTTCTTAGATCAGAACCTGAATTTCACAGGCGTATACAACGGGGCAGGTTTCAATGGAGGATTAGCTGCTATTTCTACATCTGGAAGTTCTGGGTTTGCCCTAGCTCGTTTTTCCTATGATAACTTATATTACAATCCGAATGCTTCCTTGAATCCAACGACCATCGACATTGCCGAATCAATTCCTGCTCAGGGCCAATCAGAATTAGATGCACAAAAACCGGTATTGATCAAAAATATTTCAATAGGAGAAGTTCAGTATAAGGCTTACCTATCTTCCACAAGAAGTAACCAACTGGTATTGAGTCTCTATCATTTAGGAGGAAGCTTAGTTGGAAAAAAATACCTCGGAAAAAACATTCCACTAACAGCCTGTGATTTTATTCAAACGGAGGATAACGGATTAAACATCCTTGTACAAGCAAAAATTATGGGAAGTTTTGACCGCATTGCAATTATGAAATTATCCAAGGAGCAACTGGAAGAAATTCCGAATTAAGCCAAAAAGGAAACCTCAACTACGCTCAATATGCTTTTTTAATCTCTATTTTTCACAGTGAGTTCGCGGCAATTAATCGCATCTACATTTTTATCATTTAACCTATACTTTCATCCAAAAAACGATTATCTGATGCAATTGATGCATTTTTATCGTCATGGCTCAAAGAAATATCTATTCTTCCAAGTTTCAATCCTCCATAACCAACTTGGTTTACGAAAACGGATTTCCCTTCTTTGTTTTTAAATTCTTGAATGGCTTCCAAAAAGGTATGTGTATGTCCTCCGATGATTACATCAATTCCTGAAGTTGAAGCAGCTAATACTTTGTCTGAAACTTGATTGCTTTTGTATTCATAACCAATATGAGACAAGCAAATCACGACATCACAACCTTGCTTTCGCAATGAATCAGATTGTTTTTGAGCTATTTGAATAGGATCTTGGTATACCAATCCTTTCCAACTTTCAACGGGAACCAATCCTTTCAAATCAACACCTAAACCAAATATTCCAATTTTAAATCCAGCCTTTTTGATTATCGTATACGGCTTTACAACATCAGCAAGTGGCGTGGAACCTAATTCGTAATTTGCATTCACAACTTGAAAGCTAGCATTTGACAAAGCACTTTTATAGGCATCCATCCCGATATCAAAATCATGATTCCCTAAAGTAACCACATCGTACTTCATGGCTTCCATGGTTTTCATCTCCAAAACACCTTTAAACTTATTGAAATAGGGTGTTCCTTGGAAAATATCTCCAGCGTCTAGCAACAAGACGTTATCTTCTTGTTCGCGAATCGATTTGACCAAATTTGCCCTGCGAGAAACGCCCCCCATATTCGGAAACTTGGGATGATTGACTGGAAAGGGATCAATATTGGAATGGGTATCATTGGTATGTAAAATCACCAATTTACTCGTTTTTTTCTGTGCACTCATCAATGAAGGAGCGACGATAGCAGCTCCAGCCAAAATCCCAGTGGATTGTAAAAATAGTCTTCGTTCCATCTTACCAATTTATTCTTTCTTCGCCAGAAAATGTAATTTTTTGCTCTTTTTTAACAGCTTCAATAATAAGGTCTCTGAATAAAATAGTCGTTTCAATGCGTTCTAATGGATTGTTAAAGAAGAACATATTATCTCCTCCATTCGCTAAAAAGTCCGAAGTTACCACCCAAAAATAATTCGCTTCTTTTGCGTGATTATCTGGGAAAATCAATTTTCCATTCAGCAATTTAAATCCGCCAATCGGTTCACCTCCCTTTTCTTTCAGGTAGGTTTCCATTTCAGGCAACCTGTCAAGAGATAATTTCAAGTAAACAACTCGGTTATCAAAAGGCATTACTTTATAAATATCACCTACAGTAATGTTTCCAGCTGGCAAATCTGCTCGTAAACCACCAATATTGATAAAAGCAACTACTGGCTCATTTTTAAAAATAGAGCTATCCTTCGCTTGTTGAATGAGCTTATCACAAATCCAAAATCCCAAGGAGGAATTCGGTCTGCCAGTGACTAAATTCGTCGTAGTTGATCCAATGACAACTCCAAATTCCTTCAACATTTCTCTTCTATAGGGCGCAACCATAGAATCCATTTCCACAGAAGTATTTGCAGTTCCATCTATGTTCTGTTGCGAACCATTAATCTGCAAATGATAAGAGCAGGCCGTTAGACCTGCTCCTATTAGAAAAAAAAGAAAAACGATTTTCTTCATGTTATTCAACGATAAACGTACGTGAAACTTTTCCATATGGAGTTTCTACTTCAATTAAGTAGGTTCCAGTATTGAAATCTGTTGTATTTAATTTCAAAAGATCAGATGTTAAGTTCGCTTTTTCTTCAATTACCTGACCAGATAAAGAAACAATTTTGTAGTTGTTGATTTGAGTTCCATTTACTTGCACATACATTTCTGTTGTTGCAGGTACAGGGAAAACTACTAAATTTTGTTGCAACAATTCTTCATTAAGACCTAAACTACCACAACCAGTCGCAAGGTAAGTCATATTTGAAAAGTCTACATAACATGCAAATTGCGTACTATCAACATACGGGTTACGATTATTTTGCTGAGAGAAAATATACTCGTTACGTGCAATTTCATAATTATCTGGTAAATCTGCCAAGTGCCAAGTTTTCAAAATATTTTGATCTTGTGCTACAGGTAATTTCCAGTTATTACCTGAAATTCCATTATAAGCAGTAGCCATGTAGAACATAGCACGAGCAGCGTTTCCTTTTTGTGCATTTCTTGGTTCGTAAACCATTTGAGATCCATTCATTCCTGTTCTACCTTCCAAATATGTAAATAAGACATTTCCAGTAATTACATTCATTGGTAAATTACTTCTTGGAGAATTTGCTTGATTTTGATTCACAGGATACAAATTGTGCTGATCTGAATATTCAGGTTTTGCTGGATTATCAGCAGGATTTGTTGGCATCCAAGAATGAGAATAAGTATGCTCACGAGAATATCCTTGAGCTGTCCAATCAAATGGATCATTAAAAATCTTACGCTCGCCAGTGTACGAACAAACAACCAATGATCTTCCGTCAGTTGTATCTCTTACCTCAAACTGAGTCATCAACGTTATTTTGTAATTGGTATAAGAAATCACCGTATGTGGATTAATCAAAGCAGACAAAGACGTCAAGAAATTTGTGCTTGTATGATTGATTCCGTTGTAATAATTCGCAATTTGTTGTCCTTGAGAAGTAATATTACCTGTTAAAGGAGCTGTTGTTTTGTAATTTTGGAAACCTGCAGGTCCGTTAAATGAAAAAACAGCAATGTTGTAAGTTTCGTTTGCAATTACGTGGCGTGGAGAAAAATTGACCGCTGGTCCAACATAAGCTACTTGTCCGTTTCCAACAACATCTCCTCTTTTATAAGTTGTTCCATCCACTGGAGCACCAGAAACTGCAGTTCCATTTTTCGTGTAAACTACTAAATAATTCTCCGTATTTGCACTTGGAGTAAACGATCCGCTGAATGTATATGCTTTATTTGTTGGGAACGTTAAGTTTGTTGGATTTGCAGTTGGCTCTGTAGCCAAATTGTTTGTTCCAATACCATATAGATTGATCACATACGCAGCCTCATCCGCATCATCAGAATTGATTGTTAATGCAGCTAAACGAGATCCAATTCCTGCAGGTGCAAAGTTTATTGCTAAAGTACTTGTTGCTCCTCCTGCGATTACGGTGTTCGTAAATGGTGTAGAATAGTCTCCCGCTTGAGCTCCTGAAAACGCAGCTCCTGAAACTGTTAGGTTACCTGCACCTGTATTTTGAATCGTTACTGTTGTTGCAGCTGTATTACCAATAGCATACTGACTTCCTGTAAGGTAAGTTGTACCACCAATTGTAACATTGATTTCTCTAGCTGGAGGAACATAAGCAAAAATGTCATTCAAAGCTCTTGGAACCAACTGGTAGTTTGCGTTAAACTGACCTACCAAAGCAATGATAGAAACTGGTCCTGTTGGAATTGCAGTTCCATCAATGTTTGTTGTTCCATTGATACGAATATCCATGGTGGTTGTTCCATCAGTAATTTGGACTGTACTATTTCCAGATGCAAAAGAACCAGTTGTTGTAAATGTGACATTATCCACACGTACCAATTTAGATTCAATCATTTCGTTAATTGCTGAAAGAGGAACTGGTAAAGGAGCTAGTAAAGTTACTGGTCCGTGGTTTACTACATTGGAAACAGGATCTAACTCCAATAATCCTTGGTAATCTTTCAAGATACCTGTTACTGTAATCGAATCTCCTCGCAAAACACCGTTCAAAGCAGGTCCAAAGGCAGGAAGAGCAGCTGTTCCGTCCTGTACATAGCGAATTGACCCCAATTCACTTCCATTTGTTACAACTCCTTTAATTGTAGCTGTTTGTCCGATTGCGAAATTACGTGCATCTGCAATCGTTGCCTGTGCCTTCACGGATAGTGAAGCAAAAGTTACACAGGCTAAAATCCAAAGTTTATTCATTGTCGTTCTTTTTTAAAATTAAAAATTAACACCTAAAGACAAGTTATAGCGAATCCCTTGACCGAATACCACCGATGCCGATTGAGCATCTGATCCGAATGGTGCATAATAACTATTTGTTGCATCAGCCATGAACTTCGAATTTAAGATATTCGAAACCATTGCATTGAAGAATATATTGACTTTTTTCACTTTAATCGAGTACCCTGCAAATGCACTTAACAAACCATAAGATGGCAATTTCCAAGACTCTCTTCGTGCATTATTACCTTGCAAATAAAATGGATTAAATGCTGCATAATAACGATCAAACCATTGATATTGAAGCTTAACATACAACCTTTTAATCGGTTCGTAACGTAAACTAAAGTTTAACATTGTTTGAGCAGCATCACCAACGTGTACACCTTTGGCATCAAATGTGAAACTATAATCTAACTGAGGTACATAGAATGTTTCGGAAGAATTCCAAGTCCAGTTACCCAATGAAACCATTGCTTCTGCTTGTAATTTCTTTGTAATGTTGTAAGCAACATCCAATTCTCCACCATAATGAATCGCATCCATTCCATTGATATTTAAATAAATAGATGCTGTTGGATCTTCAGGATCAGGAATTGAAACTCCATAAGGGAAAGGTTTGTTTTTCCAGTTTGTAAAGTATCCATTCACATTCACCCCAAAATACTTGTTAGAAAAACTATATCCTAACTCAACAGCTTGGATAATCTCATTCTTGATTTCTTGGAAAAATGTGTTTGTATTGTTATCAATTACATTACTAAACTGGGGTGTTCGTGATAAATAACCCAAATTGACAAACAATTTCGAATTTTCATTCAAGATATAACTGACACCTCCTTTAACAGTTGCACCTGGAATCGTTTTCCAATCTGTAGCGTAGTCCTTCAAACCAGAAGAAGAAGCCGTATAGGTGTTGCCATTGTATTGAATAGTATCATTTGCACCTATACGCAAAGTTGTATCTCCAACTTCCAGTACTTTTTTCTGAAAATAATCAACTCCTTTGTAAGCGTTAACGACCCCAGAAAGATTTAAAAACGCAGTCCATCTAGACCCTGAGTATTCCACGGAACCAAATACTCCTCCCCATTGAACAAATGCGTCACGATCATTGTTAAATGTATTCAACGTAATCTTATCCCCTTTGCGCTTCATTGGATTTGGATCATTCTTATTACTTGTACTAATATAATAATCTCCTCCTAATAAATCTGTAATTTCCTGATAGTGACTTCCTTTGTAATACCGGTAATCAATCCCTCCAGAAACGCTCCATCTCGGATTCAATTCATATTGAAATTGACCTAAATACCCAACCCAAAAGTGGTTATTTACAGATGAGATAAGTATTTGTGAAGATTTCAATTCAGTTGGAGAATAAGCTAAATCTACATTTGGTCCGCCAAACAATGCATCAACCTGATTTCCCTTTACAATTGCATCCCAATCTACATGTCCATCCTCAGTATATAATGTACCTGAAGAGTTAGCCAAACGAGTACCACCTCCTCTACCAATGGACATATATGCAATATTTGAAATCGAAAGCTTCTTATTTACTTGCCAAAAATCTTTCAGGGTAACCTGAGGTTTATGGTAATAATTCAAACGCTCATTTTTCAATTCTTTGACACCATCTTTATTCGTTATGTAACCCCAGTGTTCATTGAAACGAATTCCTCTATCCTTAATTCCAGTTTGATCAATAGGAGATCCTAAATTAGTTGCAGTTTGTGTATCCCAATATTGAATTGGTTGATAAAAAGAACGCTGACCATGTTTTTGAGGTGCTCCGAAAGCGGATAAACTAACTAAGTGTTTCTTAATTATTTTCTGAACCTTCCCATAATAAAAACCACCTTGTGTATTGGTTCCTTCAACCCATCCATCACCTTGTTTGTACGAACCTGAAAAGTTGAATCCCCATCCTTTTTTTGTTCTTCCAGAATTGTAAGACAATGAGCTTCTTAATAAATTACCTGTTCCGTATTCTTGTTTGAATGTAATTCCTTTCTTATTGTGCATACCTTGAGTCACAATATTCAATGAACCTCCAACAGATGGCATAGAAAGCTTTGTTGCACCCAATCCACGTTGAATTTGAATTTGATTCGTAATCGCATCCAAACCAAACCAGTTTGACCAATATACCGCACCATTTTCCATATCATTGACAGGAACACCATCAATTAACACACCTACATTTCGTTGATCAAATCCACGAACTGTAATACGAGCATCTCCGTCTCCACCACCTGTTTGAGTAGCGTAAACTCCTGGAGTAGCATTTAAAAGCATGGGTAAATCACGAGAACCTAGCTCTTCTGTGATTTTTTGTTCTGAAATTTTAGTAATTGCAATCGGTGTTTTTCGATCCAAAGAAATATTGGCTGTAACTCTGATTTCTTCAATTTCAGTGCTTCCTCCCAACTCAGGGTTAACAACGGTTTCTTTTGTTTTAACTGTAATATCCAATTTCAGGGTATCAAAATCAAAGCCTCCAACTGTCATTACATATTTACCATAAGGCACTTCCTTGAACTCATAATTTCCATTGTCATCTGAAATAGCTTTATAAGTCCCCATGCTGACATAAGCACCCGGAATAAATTCGTTTGATACATTATCCTTAACAGTCCCTCTAACAGTTGATGTTTGAGCAAACGAAATTAATGGGAATAACAATAGAAATGTCGTAATAAATCGCAACATATTTTTTAAATAAAAGAAGGCCGGATATAAATCCGACCTTGTTATAAAATTTACTTAAGAACTACTCGTTTTGTTAATACCGATCCATTTTCATGAACGATACGAATCAAATAAACTCCTTTATCTGACCCCAAACGTAGAGACATAACAGGTGAAGTATTATTTGTAGAACGATTTACTTGCTGACCAAGTGCATTCAAAATCGTCACTTCTTTTACAGCTTGTGTATTTTTCAAATAAACAACACCATCAGTTGTTGGATTTGGATAAATAGCAACTTCCTCTAATTTATTATCATCAACAGACAATGGAGTACAGTCACAATTGTGCCATCCTAAAGAGAACCAGTTTCCAAATTTAATAGGACCATTTGCACCTGTAATTGGGTTACCATTTTGATCATTAACCGTTGTTACAGCTGGAATTGAATCCCATTCATCAAGCGGATTAAAGAATGTTGGGTTTGCGGTAACACCTTTTTTAACACCTGGCTTACGAACCAATGAATGATCACTACTTAACAAAACCCCTTGACCTGTATTGTATGGAAAAGCAGAAGACCAAGCTCCTCCAACGCTTGAACCCACCTGTCCTTGTTCGTTTGCTGGGTTCTCACCGATTTTACCAAACACATCAACAATAGAAAACCCTGTTGCCGTTGTAATTAAAGCAGTTGCAGGACCAGTTAATGTGCCCTTTGCTAATAAAACTGCATCATTCCCATTCCAATAAAAAGCATCATTAGTAGTATAAACCGGAGAATAAAAACCATCAGCTCTTACTTGTAAAGAATCCCAAACAGGCGCTTCATTTCCAGTTTGTGTAGGATCACGCTTATCTAAAACCGCAACATAAACAGAATATGCCGCAACCGTACCTGTCAATTGAATAGCATTTGAATTAGTCGCTGTAGTTGATCCATTTGAATAACGTGCAACAAAATAACCACTTAGATTTATTGCTTGACTTGTTGGA
Organism: Fluviicola taffensis DSM 16823; assembly: GCF_000194605.1. Classification (NCBI taxonomy): domain Bacteria; kingdom Pseudomonadati; phylum Bacteroidota; class Flavobacteriia; order Flavobacteriales; family Crocinitomicaceae; genus Fluviicola; species Fluviicola taffensis. Next base: position 3,152,550 of record NC_015321.1, on the reverse strand, counting down.
TTATAAATTTCCAATGCTTTGTTGTTTGACCATCCCTCAACGTATTCTGAGATGAATAATTTGGAGCAATCTTGTGCGTTTGCAACAGAAGATAATAAACCTAAAAAAAGTAGTGCTTTTTTCATAACTAATTGACTATTAAATTTACAGATAAAATACAGCGTAAAGGTATAAGAAATCCACTCAGCTTATTTGCTGAAAAATAACACCAGATGCTTCGGGAGAAGCTCTTGTTATTATGGATGAGTTTCATTTCTATTTCATTATACCAAATATCTCATTTCTAAATGGTTTCAGTCTGCAAAATCACAGCATCAAGGAGTACATTCAGAAATTTACGAGGCAAAGTTAAGTCAAAATATCTATTCCTACATTACATAATTGTTAACAATCAACTAAGGTTATACACGTTCACTTTATATAACCAAATTGATATTAAACAAGCTGTTAACTATTTTACACCACTCATCAATAATTCACTTATAATTGGATTGGTTTTTGGTTATTTTTGCTAAAATCAAATTAGATCGTATGAAAATTAAATTGTTCCTTTCCTTCATTTGCATTGCATCATTAGGATTTGCTCAAAAATTAAGTGTAGAAAGCATTTGGAAATCTGGTGAATTCTACGCAAAACGCATAGATGGTTTTACAGCTTTGAGTGATGGTCAATCTTTCACAAAAATAGTGGAAGAAGGTGGTAAATCACTACTGAAGAAGTTTCAATTCAAGGATTACAAAGGTGCTGGAACAACTCTAGTGAATCTTTCTGATATTCAATTCGAAGGAAAAACATTGGAATTTGATGATGTTAATCTAAGTAAAAGTGGAAAATGGCTATTGATTCAATCGAATACAAAATCAATTTATAGACATAGTTATTCGACTACTTATTATGCTTATAATATCGAAAAGAAAGAAATTCGAAAAATTCATGCCACCAATCAACAGCAAACACTTGGAACTTTCTCTCCTGATGAAACGAAACTAGGCTTCGTAGCTGGCAATAATCTATTTGTTTATGACTTAGTTAACAATGCAGAGAAGCAAATTACATTCGATGGGAGATTAAACAGTATCATCAATGGCACTACTGACTGGGTTTATGAAGAAGAATTTGCAATCACCCAAGGATTCGAATGGTCACCCGATTCTAAATATTTAGCTTTTATGCGATTCGATGAGATGCATGTCAAACAATTTCAAATGGCCATGTATGGAAACCTTTATCCAGAGGAATATACCTTTAAATATCCGAAAGCTGGTGAAGCAAACTCGAAAGTCAGTTTTCATATTGCGAATGTAGAAACCGCAACTATCAAAGGGGCGATGCTTGGTGATTTCGAATATCTTCCTCGCTTTCAGTGGTCACCAACCAAAAATGAAGTATTTGTATCTACTTTGAATCGCCATCAAAGCACGGTAAAGTATCACTTAATTACAAATCCAGAGACACCAACCGACCGTATTTTCTTCGAAGAAAGTTCGGATACATACTTAGATGCAGACAACGTAATTCTTCTAAAAGATGGAACATCCATGCTTCGAACATCAGAAAAAGATGGGTACAATCACATTTACCACCTTACTTTTGACGGAAAATTAAGTCAAGTTACAACTGGAAATTGGGATGTCATGGATCTTTACGGAATTGACGAAAAGAAAGGAACTGTTTTTTATTCTTCTTCTGAAAATGGAGCAATGAATAAAACACTCTATTCTATTCAATTAAAAGGAACGGGGAAAAAGTTAATTTCAGAAGCAACAGGCTATCACGATGCAGAATTTGCTCCGGGATTCAATTACTTTATTCAGACAAGTTCTTCCGCAAATACAGTTCCGATTTACAGTTTATGTGATCGTAATGGAAAAACCCTTCAAGTATTGGAAGCAAACATCGAACTTCAAAAGAAATTCGATGCAATGGGTTTAATTAAAAAGGAATTCATGCAAGTAGATGGTGCTGCAGGAAAATTGAACGCATGGATGATTAAGCCTGCAAACTTTGATCCGAATAAGAAATATCCTGTGTATTTCAATGTCTATTGTGGACCTGGTAGCAACATGGTTACCAATAATTACGATGGCGCTGATTATTTATACCATCAATTATTAGCTCAAAAAGGTTACATCATATTTTGTGTAGATACCAGAGGGACACAATTTCAAGGAGCCCAATTCAAAAAATCAACCTACTTGCAATTGGGAAAATTAGAAACAGAAGATTTGATCGCAGTAGCTAAAAACCTTCAAAAAGAATCTTTTGTTGACCCAAATAGAATTGGAATCATGGGCTGGAGCTACGGTGGTTTTATGACTTCATTAGCCCTAACAAAAGGAGCCGATGTATTTAAAATGGGAATTTCAGTTGCCCCTGTTACCAACTGGCGAAATTACGACAACATCTACACCGAACGTTTCATGAGAACGCCACAAGAAAACGCTGCTGGTTACGATGATAATTCACCTGTAAACCATGCGGGAAAATTGAAGGGAAAATTATTATTGATTCATGGTTCTGCTGATGACAATGTACATTATCAAAACACAATGGAATTCATCACTGCTTTGGTAAAAGCAAACAAACAATTCGACTTATTTATTTACCCGGATAAAAACCATGGAATTTATGGTGGAAACACTCGAAACCACCTCTTCCAAATGATGTTTAATTATACTATAGACAATTTATAAGAGAAGATTCTAGAGAGTTTAGAATCTATTTATCAACTTTGGAGCTATTGAAGTAGTAAAACACGGAGATAGTTCCAATTGGAATAGTTAAATTACATAAGTCTTCTAATGATTTAGATTGGTCTTGATGTAGTTTGTATCCATTCGTTTTATCAACTGCGAAAAGACTGCAGTAATAAATCATGTATTCTTTGTTGAGATTGGGAATTCAATTTACGCCTTTATAAGTTACAACAAGTTTGTTCCCAAATTGTAAACCAAACTCTTCCAGCTATTTGAGCTTATTGAAAAGTTTATCATTGCTAGCTTAACAAGTACCTATAGTTATTTTGCAAAAAAAGATTGGTTTTTGAGGATTATTATATTCAATTCTTTATTAATTTAGTGCGGCTAATAAAATTGTTAGATAATACACTCTTATAGATCATCATGAGCAAAATTGCGAAAATCGAATTAGATGGGAAGGTTTACGAATTCCCAGTTGTACAAGGTACAGAAAATGAATTGGCTATAGACATTTCAAAACTACGTCAAGAAACAGGCTATGTAACTTTAGACACAGGTTACAAAAACACAGGTGCTACCACTAGTGCTATCACTTTTTTAGATGGTGAAGAGGGAATCCTTCGTTACCGTGGCTACCCGATTGAGCAGCTTGCAGAAAGCGCTACTTTTATTGAAGTTGCTTACTTGTTGATCTATGGTGAATTGCCAACACAAGTTCAATTAGATGATTTCATCTCAAGCATTACAAAACACACATTGGTTCACGAAGACATGAAGCAGTTCTTCGAAGCTTACCCAGCTCAAGCACATCCAATGGGAGTATTGTCATCTATGGTTTGTTCACTTTCTACATTCTATCCAGAATCTTTAGATCCAAATAGAAGTGCTGAGAAAAAGAACAGAACGATCTTACGTTTGTTAGCAAAATTACCAACTCTTGCAGCTTGGTCCTACAAAAACTCGATGCGTCACCCGTTCATGTACCCTAAGAACGAATACGATTACGTAAAGAACTTCTTATATATGATGTTTGCAATGCCAACTGAAGATTACAAAGTTGATCCAGTTGTTGTTGATGCATTGAACAAATTATTGATTCTTCATGCTGACCACGAACAAAACTGTTCTACATCTACAGTTCGTATCGTTGGTTCATCTCAAGCAAACTTATATGCATCTATTTCTGCTGGTATTTCTGCTCTTTGGGGACCGCTTCACGGTGGTGCTAACCAAGCAGTAATCGAAATGTTGGAGAAAATCCACAACGATGGTGGTGATGTTGATAAATGGGTATTAAAAGCAAAAGACAAAGATGACCCATTCCGTTTGATGGGATTTGGTCACCGCGTTTACAAAAACTTCGATCCACGTGCAACAATCATTAAGAAAGCTGCTGATGATGTATTGGAGAAATTGAAAATCAATGATCCATTATTGGATATCGCTAAAAAATTGGAGAAATATGCTTTGGAAGACGAATACTTCAAATCAAGAAGCCTGTATCCAAATGTAGATTTCTATTCTGGAATCATCTACAAAGCACTTGGAATTCCATCTGAAATGTTTACAGTAATGTTTGCATTAGGTCGTTTACCAGGATGGATTGCACAATGGAAAGAAATGTCTGAAGGTGGGGAGCCAATTGGTCGTCCAAGACAAATCTATACGGGAGAAACTACAAGAGAATACGTTCCAATTGCAAAAAGAGGATAAGAATCAGTAATAGCTGATGAAAACTTAGGTTCTGTCTTGAAAGACAGAAAAACCATAAGGACTTAGTTATTTTATATATCATGAAAGGTGTTTGTTTCGGCAGGCACCTTTTTTTGTTTGTAACTAATCATTGAAAACTATGTGTCTATGACCTATTGTAGTTAGAATAATAAAATGACATAGAGCATATAGAACACATAGAGAATTATTTGTTTTGACTAATGACGTAATATTGCGGAATTACGTCAAAATGCTTCAAGAGCATATCCCCTAGCAAGCAAGAGTCACTCTCTCACTTGCTAATCACTAATCGGCATTCTTAATTAAAAAAGGCTATCCACACCGAAGTAGACAGCCTATTTCGAATAGTGGTGGGTTTATCTTTATTTACTCACTACAAATCGAGCACTTGAATTTCCCACTTTCAAGAAGTAGAAACCATTCACCAAAGCGGAAATATTCAAGGTCGATTTAGCACTTTCTAAACTTGTTTCCAATACTTTTTGACCTTGTGCATCATAAACGATTGCTAATTCACCACCCAACGCAACAGACTCTATATTCAACGAATTGGATGCTGGAATTGGATAAATCAATAAATCAGAAGTCGTTAAATCACCCAACCCTGCACTCGAACAAGAAACTACAACGGTTTGTGATTCATTCGCAGTATTTCCATTTCCATCTGCAAATACCCAATCAATAGTATAAGTTCCTGGAGTTGCATAAGTCAATGGATCAGTTGTTGTTGCAGTGATTGTACCAGCACAATTATCTGTAGCCGTTGGGATTGTTGTAATCACGTCATTGCATGCAATATTCAAAGACGAAAGTGAAGTTGCTACAGGAGCAGTATTATCAGTTACAACAATGTCTTGAGTAACAGTAATGCTATTTCCATTTCCATCATTGAAAGTCCATTCTATTTCAGTTGTTCCAATTGTAGTAATTGGAAAAGCGGTTGCAGTTGTTCCTGTAATTGTTCCTGCACAATTATCAATAGTTGTTGGAGCTATTGGAGTAACCGAACAAGTTCCTGTAGCATCATTCAAAATTGGAATTAAAGGATCAGTTGTATCATCAACCACAACCGATTGAGTTTGAGTCGTCGTTCCATTCCCATTGGTAAAAGTCCACGTAATTGTATAAGTTCCTTGCGAAGTATAACTCGTAGGATTTGATGTTGTTCCCGTTACTACACCATTATCTGCAGTTGGAGCTATTACTGTGGCACTACATTGACCTGAAACAGTTGAAAGTGAAGCCTGATCAGGAACAGGAGCTGGCCCAGTTGGTTGATGAAATGTTTTCAAAACACATTTATTCGCACCAATACAACCTGCAATACTTCCTGATTCAATCAGTGTAAAAGTTGCTCCATCAACTACCTCATATCCAGAAGGTCCTGTAAAAGCCGAAGCCGTAGCAATGACAAAATCACCGGTAGTTTGATCAACATCAAAAGATCTCCCATAACCAAAATCCCATGAACCAGTAAGTAAACTCGTATAAACAGCTGTTAAAGGGAGTACAGGAGGAGTAACAATGTCATATTGAAACAACTTTTTGTTGCTTAGAGTCCAGAAATACAATTTGTTATTGTAATAACGCAGTAGCTTTCCGCTCACCCCCAGATTTACGGGTGTTCCCAAAGCATCAGCATTTAATACATCAATCGAAACAAGGTTTGTTCCGCCAATCACCCATAGTTTCCCCTGATTATCATAGGTAATTCCTGCAATTGAACCTACTCCAGGATTAAATTTAGCAACCACTGTATTTGTAATCGTATCTATTTTCACCAATTGTTGCCCCTGATCTACATACATAAATCCGTTGGCAAACTTCATGTGATTACTGTAAGTAGTAATTTCATTGTTTGGTTCAATAACTGGAGTCAATGTGTTGTTCATCAAATCAATCAATGAAACAACTCCTCCTTGCGCATAGCAAGCATAAGCTTTTGTGGGACTTGCAACCCCTAAGTTTTGAGGAGCTTGAGCAAAAGTCTGTACCAACGTCATCGATGGATAATTTACAATTGCAATACGACCAGCACCATTTGGTTTCTCAGCGAGAATTGCTTTATTTCCAGCAATCACATAATCCTGAAGTACATTAAACCCAATAGTACTATTTGCTGTTTGATACATTCCAGCAGAAGTAGTAGCTGGATTCACCATTGTATTACGCACAAAAACATCTCCGTTTGTGCTTCCAAAATTACCTTCAGCAATCAATTCCAATCGAAAAGTAGTTTGCGCTTGAAGTTTAATAGTTGTAGTAGTTAAGATTAATCCACAAAGTAATACTTGGATTTTTTTCATCTTTTTTTTGTTTTATCCCAACACTTATCGTCAGGTTTGTTTTATTAAAATGATGAAAAAGGAATGATGCGTCAATGTATAACTTGACAATCCGCCCCTTCACTTTTTCACCGAAAGCTACAGTACATGCAGATTGGCAGGTCTCCTGACTCAGTCCTTTAATTAACCTTCCCAACCCGTATCGGATCAGTGGTATTACAAATTAAATATGGACTCTTACAGTTGCGGGAACAGCTCCAGATTTACACTGGATTCCCTTTTAATCCCGAAAAAAATCGGGAACCAAATCGCGGTGCAAAAGTAATCTGAATTATTTGGTTTCACCACTTCTCAAAAAATAATATTCGCTTCACATAGAATTAAACAAAATCAATTTAGTCAACTTCAAAAATTATCCAAAGCATAACCTACTCATAAATAAAGCACTAAATAGTTACTATAAATTAGCAGTATCAAATTTGACACATTATTTTTCTCAAACAAAATGAAACAATTTCAACAATTCATAGTTCTTACACTATTCTTCATCGGAACTTTCTCCACAGGATTTTCTCAATGCCCATCTGGAGCAATTGGCGTTAGTGGACCTGGATGCGGATGTTTAAGCGGGTGTAATCTAACAAGTGTTGGAGGCCCTAACTGCTCTCCTTCCGTTGGTGGAAATTGCGATGCTGGTTATTTGCCTATGCAAGTTGACATTAATGTACCTGCAGGATGTACATATACTGTAAGTGCTACCATGCGCGACCGACCAGGATGCACGAATGCTTCAGGAGCTGACGGAAATTGCCAGACTTGTGATGTTGTTAAAGTCGATATTATAGGAGGAGGTAAAATTTTTCAGCAAGGTGGGAGCAATTCTACTTTAAATGATAGCTACACTTTGGCTGGTCCAGGAACAATACGAGTTTCAGGAAGAGCTAACAGAGCCGATGAAATCATCACCTACTCAACAACTTCAAGCGGAGCAACTTGCGTGAATTGCAACAGTGTTCTTCCAATAGAATTAACGGCATTCACCGTTTCTTTGGAAAACAATGCTGTTACTTGTGATTGGTGGACAGAAACAGAACTCAACAATGATTACTTCACAATTGAGCGCAGCGCAGATGGAATTCACTTTGAGTATGTTGGTTCTATGAAGGGTGCAGGAACTAGTTTAAATCCTCTTCGCTATAAAATATACGATTACGATCCATATTTGGATATCGTCAGTTATTACCGCTTGTCTCAAACCGATTTTGACGGAACAATCAGGTATCAAGATTTGAAATCCATCAAACCAAAAAGAATCAATGAATTAACCATTTATCCAAACCCTTCCAGTGGAAGCATACATATCACTGGGGATATCAAAACATTACTTGCATCGAAACTCTATGATGTTACTGGAAAAGAAATTAAACTGAACTATTCGCCTACAGAAAGTAATGGCATAACTATCTCGGCATTGTCCGTTGGAGTTTACACATTTGTATACTTTGACAATGAGAAAATGATCTCTGAACGTATACTAATTACTCCTTAATTTCTGATGGATCGACTCCTTTCTTAGATCCTTCGTAGATAGAATACTTTCGGAAAGAACACTCCAAATCGCCATTAAACAATTTGTATTTCTTATCTGGCTTAAGAGCCAAGTATTTGAAACCAGCCTCGCTAGATGAAATCACAAAACAGGAATACCCCATCAAACGGTGTTTCATGATACTTCCTAGTGTTCCGTACAATTCTTCCACGTCTGTTTCCAAACGTTCGCCATAAGGAGGATTTGTGATTAAAACTGCTGGTCCTTCTGGAAATGGAAATTCTTCCAATGCAGCATTATGAACTTCTACAAATCGCCCGAATGAAAAGCCTCGTAGATTTCGTTTGGATTTCATGACCATTTGAGAATCTATATCTCCCCCAATCAACGTACAAGGAAGTTCTTTCACCACTTTATTCGCTTTTGCGTGGATTTCTTCCCACAAAGGAGCATCATAGTTCGCCATATTTTTAAAGGCGTAATGAGTTCTTTCAATATTTGAAGGAATTCCTGCAGCAAGTAAAGCAGCTTCGATTAACAACGTTCCTGATCCACAGAAAGGATCAATCAAAGTTGTTTTCTTGTCCCATTCTGTCATCCGAAGTAATGCAGCTGCAACGACTTCATTCAATGGCGCATCCCCTGTTGATTGGCGATAACCTCTCTGAAACAATGGAACTCCGCTAGTATTTACCGAAATCACAGCTTCATTTTCGCGCACATACAGATCGATAACAACTTGGGGCGATTTTACATTGATATCTGGTCTTTCACCTTTTACGTCGCGAAAATGATCTACAATCGCATCTTTTATGAGTAAAAACGGGAATTGAGAATGATTAAAAAGGGATGAATTAACAGCTCCTTTTACAGCAAATGTTTTTCGGACATCAAAAAGGGCTGACCAGTTAATTTTCTTCGCTTCGGTATACAAATCTTTCTCCGTAGTTACGGGAAATTTGCGCAACTCAACCAATACTGAAATCGCACAACGAATATGTAGATTTAGGAAATAAACATCTTTCCATTCTCCTTCAATTTGAACAGCTCTATTCAATTTTACACTTTCTGGATAACCTAATTCTTTTAGTTCATCAGCAAGTACATCTTCTAAACCATAAAATGTTTTAAGTACAATTTTCATAAAGACAATTCAATTATTTGAGAGTACAAAAGTAGATAAAAGCTCAGAGCTTTACTAAACAGGATAGAAATAAGGCAAAAAGCCAATTATTTTAGGCAATAATTAACTACTTTTGAAGCAATGCAATTAGCAAAAAAACTAACTATATCCTTATTTCTCATTGCGCTCGCGTATCAATCTAGAGCACAGGGAGTTGGAGTCGTGCTGAGTGGCGGTGGAGCTGCTGGTTTTGCGCATATAGGTGTTTTGAAAGCACTCGAAGAAAATAATATTCCCATTAACTATATTACAGGAACTTCATCAGGCGCATTAGTTGGTGCAATGTATGCCTGTGGCTATTCTCCATTAGAAATTGAGAACTATGTGTTAAGCAATAAATTCCAATTAATGTCAAAAGGGGAAATTGAGCAACGCTATGAATTTTTGTTACGAGAAGACAATGAAAACGCCTCAGGAATTAACTTTTCATTCTCTTTAGATAGTATTTTCAGTAAATCTTTACCTACAAACTTTATCAGACCCGAATTATTGGATTTTGAAATGTTGCGTCTTTTTGCTTTAGCGGGAGCTTCAAAATCGTATAATTTTGACAGCCTTTTCGTTCCTTTCAGATGTGTCGCAAGTGATATTGTCGCCAAGCAGGGAGTCGTTTTTTCAACGGGACAGTTAAATGAAGCAGTTCGTGCTTCCATGACATTCCCATTTTATGTAAACCCTATTCGAATAAATGGTGTACTATATTTTGATGGAGGACTTTACAACAACTTCCCTTCAGATGTGATGTACAATAACTTTCCAGTTGACTTTATCATAGGAAGTAATGTCTCTTACAATGCAGGCCCACCTAGAGAAGACGACCTGATTAGCCAATTGACAAACATGCTTGTAACACATACATCTTTTAAAATACCATGTGAATCAGGAATTATTATTGAGCCAAAATCAGACATTAGCACATTTGATTTTGACGATGTTGATGAAGCAATTAGAGCGGGATACGAATCGACCATTTCAATGATGGATAGCATAAAAAAAATGGTCGATTATCGAATATCATTGGATGATTTAAATCAAAAAAGAAATTTATTTAAATCAAACATAAAACCATTTGTAATTTCAGAGGTAAATACCTCTAACAAATATGGTCTTGACGAAAGTTACGTTCGAAAATCAATCTTAAAAAACAATAAAGGTCAGTTAATCACTGGAGGTCGTTTTAAACGTCGCTATTTCAGAACCTATGCAACTCCTCAAATTAAGTACTTGTACCCAACATTACAAGCAAAATCGGATTCGACTTTTGCATTAAATCTTAAAGTCACAGAATCGAAACCATTCCGTATAGACTTTGGCGGGATTGTTAGTACAAGAGCTATTAACACTGGCTTTATTCAACTGAACTATATGCGCTTAGACAAAATCGCAAGCACCATTCAAGTTGGAGGATATTTTGGGAAATTTTACAATTCTGGGAGAGCTAATATTGACTTACATTTTCCTTCGTACTATCCAATATCGGCGAATATTTATGGTGTTATTAACCGTTGGGATTATTTCAAAAGTTTCACTACTTTTTTTGATGACGAAAAACCATCATTCCTCGTTCAGAACGAAGCATATATTGGGGGGGGAATAAAACTACCCATTTTCAATAATTCAAAATTCTCGCTCGACTATCGTCATTTTGAGACACAGGATCGTTACTACCAATCCAGTGAATTCACCAATAAAGACACCACCGATCGTACAATTCTATTTGGAGATTGTTTGATTTTAACTCTTGAACACAACTCATTAAACAGAAAACAATGGGCTTCATCAGGAACACTTGCTCAATTCAAAGCAATTTATAGCGGTGCCGTTGAGCACAGTACTGCTGGTTCAACATCCTTAGAAGATTATGATTATCGAAATGGGCATCATTGGTTTAATATTCGAGGGGAAATTCAAAGTTTTCCATTGAGCACCAAGTATTTTTCTTTTGGGCTACATGGTTTGGCAAGTATTACCAATCTTTCATTACTCAAAAATTACACAGCAACATTGCTAAACATGAATGCTTTTCAGCCACTTCCCGATCTTCAAACTTATTTTTTCACAGAATACCGATCTCCACAATATATTGGTGGAGGAGTTAATATTATTTTCTCGTTACGCAAAAACATTGATATTCGTTTAGATGGTTATTGGTATCAACCATTTATTTCCATTAAGAAAAATGACGACGGTACTTTTGGATATTCTAAACCTTTTAAAGGAGAATCACAAGTTGCTTCTCTTACAGCAATTTATCATTCACCCTTAGGTCCAATAAGGGCTTCGTTGAATTATTTTCCCAAGCAAAAAAGCCCATTGGCTTTTCAATTCACCTATGGATTTATCATATTCCATGAACGAGCATTTCGTTAATAATTCAAGAACTATTAAATTCGCAACAAATTCAAAAAATGACAAAAATCATCTGTGGTATTCAACAAATGGGAATTGGTGTTCCTGACGTTCAATCAATTTGGAAATGGTATAGAGAGCACTTTGGTGTAGATGTACGCATTTTTGAAGAAGCAGCTGAAGCTCCATTAATGACTCGTTACACTGGTGGAGTCATTCATTCAAGAACAGCAACATTAGCACTTTCCATGGAAAGCGGTGGCGGATTTGAAATTTGGCAATTTACCTCCAGACCAACAGAAAAAAGCACCTCTCCTATCCTATTAGGTGATTTCGGACTATATGCCTGTAGAATAAAATCTAAAGATGTAAAAGTAACGTATGATTTTTTGGTAAAAAAAGGAGCGAAAGTTTTGTCTGAACCTCAAGAATTACCAAACGGAAGCCTTCACTTTCTAGTAGAAGACCCTAATGGAAATCTTTTCGATATCGTTGAAGGATCGGGATGGTTTATGGATACCAAATTTGAAGGAAAAACAGGAGGTGTTGCTGGATCCATGATTGGAGTAAGCTCTATCGAAAAAGCATTGCCTTTGTACCAAAAGATATTGGGATACGATCAAATTGTCTATGACACAACAGAAACTTTTGAAGCTTTCAACAATGTTCCAAATGGAAATCAGAAAGTAAGACGTGTACTATTACAACATTCTGAAGCTCGTAAAGGTCCATTTGCGAAATTACTTGGTCCCACTCAAATTGAATTGATTCAAGCAGTTGAACGAACTGACTCAAAATCTATTTTTAAAGACCGTTTTTGGGGAGATTGGGGATTCATTCATTTGTGTTTCGATGTTCAGGGAATGGATGATTTACAGAAAGAATGTGAAGAACTTGGTTTTCCCTTTACAGTAGACTCTGGAAAAACGTTTGACATGGGAGAAGCAGGTGGGCGTTTTAGCTATATTGAAGATCCAGATGGCACATGGATTGAATTTGTGGAGACACATAAAGTTCCTGTAATGAAGAAACTAGGTTGGTACATCCATCTCAAAAACAAAAAACCAGGAGCTTTTTTACCGAATTGGATGCTAAAAGCCATGAGATTTAATAGGGTAAAGAATTGATTTAACCGTAGTTTCCATTGATTTTAAACACACTTACTTTAGATATTATATCGTATTTTTGAACCAAATTGTATACTTATGAGATTTCTCCAATTTTCACTTTATTCTTTCATTCTAGGTTCTCTATTATTTTTAACTTCTTGTAAGGAAGATTTCGATTTTTCAGGAGATCATGTGGAAACACCTGTTTTATTTGGATTATTAGATAGAAATGACTCACTGCATTACGTGAAATTAACACGCACTTTTTCTGGATCGAATAATGCATTGGATGTTGCTCTGATAGAAGATTCAAGTTACTTTGCTGATGCTGTTATTACCATTGAAGAGTGGCTTCCAAATCCTGCTACAAATGTTTCTACGAAATACCGCACTTGGACTTTGCAAGAAACCATTTTAAACACAAAAGCACCTGGCGCATTCTACAGTCCACATCAAAAAGTCTATTTTTTCAAGACAGAAGCCTTTAATAATGCAAACGCACCTGCCGTTACTGAACAAAATTTGACAAAGGCTTTAAAAGACAATGCCAATGCAATTTACAAATTGAAAGCATCAATCAATGGTGGTGATATTGTAGTAAATGCAGAAACTAAATTGGTAAATGGACTGTCTATTACAACTCCGTCTGCAAATGGTGGAAATTATAAGTTCAGAAAAACAGTAAGTGGTACGGAGGAATACACATCAACAACTGTAACAGCTGCCAATGGGAATGCAAAAGTGGTTGATGCTCGACTAGAGTTTTCCTTTAAGGAATATTTCAATGGAGATTCAGTTCAGAAATCTTTTATGTGGAAAATAGGAGAATTTATTGGAGATCAAATTCAAGGATCCAATTCATCATTTATAATAAATGGAGAATCTTTTTACAACTTAGTAAGACAAAACTGTACCTCTGATGCAACTATAAACAAAAGAAAATTCACTTCCTTAAAATTATATATTACAGGTGGTTCAGATGAATTAAGTAAATACATTCTAGTGAACAAACCTAGTTCATCATTAGCGCAAAACAAGCCTAGTTTTACAAATTTAACTAGAACTGATGGCGGTCCTGTCATTGGTCTCTTTAGTTCAAGGCTTACTGTAAAACAAGAAAAGGTTAGTTATAATCCAGCTGTTCCAGCTTATAGAGCACTGGATAAATTATCCACAAGAGAACTATGTATCGGTGCAATCACTGGTTCCTTCTCTTTTTGTAGTGATCACATTACGGATAATGTTGAAAGCTGGTATTGTCAATAAACAAATTCAATTTACGGAAGTCCCATTTCATTGAAATGGGACTTTTTCTTTTTAGTTCATTAACTTTGTTTCATGAGCGAGCGAATAACTCTTTTTGTTGATATTATTTTACCCATTCCATTAAGTCAGGAATTCACTTATCGTGTTCCTTTCGAAATGAATGAGTTGATTCAAGAATACTTGAGAGTAATCGTTCCCTTTGGAAAAGGCAAGCTATACACTGGAATTATTACCAAAATACATCAAGAAGCACCTAAGATTTATCAAGCAAAATACATCGAACATATTCTGGATGAAACACCTCTAATCACAAAGAAACAATTTTCGTTTTGGAAGTGGATGTCTGAATACTATATGGCTCCAATTGGAGATGTCATGAATGCAGCTCTTCCAGCTAATTTCAAACTGGCAAGTGAAACAAAAATTGTCATTCATCCAGATTTTGATGGTGAAAAATCCGCACTTAGCGACCGCGAATATTTAGTTATAGAAGCACTAGAAATTAAAGAAACTCTTGATTTAAAGGAAATTTCAGAGATCATTGGAATCAAAACTATTCAACCCTTAATCAAAGCCTTACTTGAAAAGAATATTGTTTTAACCTTAGAAGAAGTTTCGAATAAATTTTCTCCTAAAACAGGCCTATTTGTAGTGATCCATGAGGATTATCGATCAGATAGTATTCTAAATGAATTTTTCGAACTGCTCTCACAAAAGAAATCAACCCAGAAGCAAGAGCATGTTTTATTGAAAATCTTACAATTGGGTGGATTTCATGCTGGTCAAGTCACTCCTATTCTTCGGAAATCATTGGAGGATCAGGGCTGTTCTCTTTCTGCTATGAATACTTTGGAAAAACAAGGCATTCTGAGAACTGAGCGATTAGAAATTTCTAGAATTACGTCATTAGATAAAAGTAAGTTTACTTTTCCCATACTTAGCCAAGCTCAATTAAAAGCATTGACTGAAATTGAATCCAGTTATCAAGAAAAAGACACCGTTTTACTGCAAGGAATTACAGGTTCAGGAAAAACCGAAATTTACATTGAGCTCATTCGTAAAGTACTTGATTCAGGAAAACAAGTATTGTTCCTTGTTCCTGAAATTGCATTGACCACTCAGTTAATCCAACGATTATCTGCTTATTTTGGAGAGAAAATTGGTGTTTATCACTCCAAATTCAACTCGAATGAACGGGTAGAAATTTGGAACAAAGTGCTTCAAAATGATCCTAATAAGTTCCGATTGGTAGTTGGAGCGCGCTCTTCTATCTTTTTACCATTCCAAGATTTAGGATTAGTCATTGTAGATGAAGAGCATGAGACTTCTTACAAACAACACGATCCATCTCCAAGATACAATGCACGAGACATGGCTATTGTTTTGGCACATTTCTTCAAAACAAAAACCTTGTTGGGTTCCGCTACTCCAGCGATTGAGAGTTTTCAAAATGCCCGTGAAGGAAAATACGGATATGTTCTCTTAACCGAACGTTTTTCTCAAGTACAACTTCCAGAAATCTTGTGTGCAGATATGAAGGAGGAGCGGAAACAAAAAAGCTTGAACGGCCATTTTTCCAGATTTTTATTAGAGAACATTACTGAAGTATTAAAAAATGGAGATCAAGTGATTCTTTTCCAAAATAGAAGAGGATACACACCCATTTGGACCTGTGAAATATGTGGATTCAGTCCAAACTGTATCAATTGTGATACAACATTGAATTACCACAAGCATTCCAATGTTTTAAAATGTCATCACTGTAGTTACCACACAAGCCCAATAGGAACTTGTCCAGCATGTGGAAGTAACCGTCTGAAAATGCTTGGATTTGGAACAGAAAAGGTCGAAGATGATTTATCGCTTATTTTACCCGATGTCCGTATAGGACGAATGGATTTAGAAACTACTCGGAATAAAAATGGACATTTAGAATTGATTCAAGCCTTTGAAAATCGAGAAATCGATGTCTTAATTGGAACTCAAATGGTTGCAAAAGGCTTAGATTTCGATCATGTAGGTCTTGTAGGAATCTTAGATGCCGATTTAATGCTTAATAAAACCGATTTCAGAGCATTTGAACGTGCTTTCCAACTTATGACTCAGGTTGCAGGAAGATCAGGTCGTAGAAACAAACGTGGAAAAGTAATTATTCAAACTGGAAACCCCGATCATTGGGTGATTCAAAAAGTGATAGAACATGATTATGACTCATTTGCAATCAATGAAATTGTGGAACGCAGAAATTACCATTATCCCCCATTTTATAAAATTATTCGCTTTACCCTAAAGCACAGAGATCGAGATTTAGTGGAGGCTGGTGCTCTTCATTTCAGTAAATTATTGAAAGAACAGTTTCATGAACGTGTTTTAGGTCCTGAATCCCCAGTTATTGCGAGGATTCAGAACTATTACTTGAAAGAAATTGTTTTAAAAATCGAGCAAGAAGCTCCTCAGAAGAAAGTAAAGGAACGCTTACATGAGCTGACGGATCAATTTTTCAGCGTTCCCCATTTCAAACCTATTCGACTTATAACAGACGTTGACCCCGCTTAACCAAGGTATGATTTAAGCATCCGGCTTCGGGATGTGTGTTTTAAGCGTCGAATTGCTTTTTCTTTTATTTGTCGTACTCTTTCTCTAGTCAAATCGAACAAATCTCCGATTTCTTCCAAAGTGAGTGCGTGTTTTCCATTTAATCCATAATAAAGTCTTACCACATCCCCTTCTCGTCCTGATAAAGAAGATAACGAACGTTCAATTTCCTTTCTCAAAGATTCTTTGTTCAATTCATTTTCAGGGCTCGGTAAAGCGTCATTTGGCAATACATCATACATACTGGATGAACTCTCATCCCCATCAACCAATGGAGCATCCATCGATAAATGTCTTGCTGTATTTGCTAATGATTGGCGCACATCTTCTACTGAACATTCCAAAAACTCAGCCAATTCATCTGCTGAAGGAGGACGTTCGTAAACCTGCTCCAATTCACTATATGCTCTGTTAATTTTATTTATTGTACCAATCTTATTCAGCGGAAGTCGCACAATACGTGCTTGTTCTGCCAATGCTTGTAAAATTGATTGACGAATCCACCAAACAGCGTAAGAAATAAACTTAAAGCCTCTAGTTTCATCAAAGCGTTCTGCTGCTTTAATCAATCCCAAATTTCCTTCATTGATTAAATCTGGAAGAGATAAACCTTGATTTTGATATTGTTTAGAAACGGAAACCACAAATCTCAAATTCGCTTTCGTTAAGCGCTCTAACGCTCTCTTGTCTCCAGCTTTAATTCTTTTTGCTAATTCTACCTCTTCTTCAGCTGTAATTAATTCAACACGACCAATTTCTTGAAGGTATTTATCGAGAGAAGCCGTTTCCCGATTGGTAACTTGTTTTACAATCTTTAACTGTCTCATGGTCTTTACAATTGATTTACATGAATATAACGATAATAAGATACAGATAGTTGTGTTGGTTGTAATCAAAAAATGTTAAATGAATAAACAGAATGTTCAAACTAACGAATTGGGTGAACGAATGAAAGTTTTTAATAACAAAGTATTAAAAGTACCTTTACAAGCGAAAATTGATAAGTCATGCGTATTTTGATGGTTTGTTTGGGTAATATTTGTCGCTCTCCAATGGCTGATGGCTGGCTGAGACATAAGACAAAACAACACGGTTTAAACCTAGAAGTGGATTCTGCTGGTACTGCAAATTACCATGTAGGTAAAAAACCAGATCATCGTATGAGAAGACTTTCTTTGGATTTCGGTGTTTCTATTGATGAATTAAGAGCGCGTCAATTTTCGGTTGCTGATTTTGACAACTATGACATCATCTTCGCAATGGATCAAAATAATGAACAAAACATCTTGCAATTGGCAAGAAACAATAAAGAGAAAGAAAAAGTAAAGTTACTTTTGAACGAATTACATCCAAACCAAAATTTAGAAGTTCCGGATCCTTATTATGGAACAGATGCAAACTTCAAAGAGGTTATTGAACTTCTTGACCATGCAACGGATGCATTTCTTTTCAATCATCAATTAATTACAAAACAATGAGCGCAGGCAAACTATACCTTATTCCGAACACACTAGGAGGAGAATCAACAGATGATATTATTCCACAAAAGGTAGCAGAAATAGCTAGTGAACTACGTGTATTTGCAGTGGAAGATATAAAATCAGCAAGAAGATTGTTACGAAAAATTGATCGTACCTTCCCCATTGATGACTCGGAATTTTACATCCTGAACAAATCAACAAATGCTTCTGAACTTCATCATTTGATAAAAGCAATGAAAGCTGGAAAAAGCATCGGAATTATTAGTGAAGCTGGTTGTGCTGGGATTGCAGATCCAGGAGCTGTTTTGGTAGCATTGGCTCATGAAAGTGAAATTCATGTTGTACCAACAGTTGGTCCTTCTTCTATCCTACTCACATTGATTGGAAGTGGATTTAATGGCCAACAATTTTCGTTTCATGGCTACTTACCAAAAGAGAAAAAAGAACGTAGTCGCAAACTAAAAGATTTAGAACAACGAGTTCGCAGAACTGGCGAGACTCAACTTTTTATGGATACTCCATTTCGATCTATGCACGTTTTTGAAGATGCTTTGAATGAATTGGCAGATGATACTTTGCTTTGTGTAGCATCAAATTTGACTTTATTCACAGAACGAATTCAAACCAAAACCATTAAAGATTGGAGAGAAAACGCATATGACTTGAGTAAACAACCAACGATGTTCGCAATAGGAAAACTTTAAAAAGCACAACGAATATTTACAAAGTCCAAGTAAATCTATTTTATCATGCTCAAATGGCCTTGATCGGAATATTTTTTATCGCTATTTGAATCTTTAAAAGAAACCGTCCAAGAATAAACGCCTTCTTGAACCAAAACTCCCTGGTATGTACCATCCCAACCAACTTTTGGATCATTCGACTCAAACAACGTTTCTCCCCAACGGTTAAAAATGCGCATATTAAAGCTATACGGATCAAATCCGGATGTAAATACTGGTTGGAAGGTGTTGTTAAACTCATCTCCATCTGGTGAAAATGCATTTGGAACAAAATAAATCAATTCATCCAAAACCCTAACAATTACTCTACTTGTATCTGAACAACCGAAGGAATTTGTCGCGATTAATTCCACAGTATAATTACTGGCAACTTCATCATAGGTATGAGTGGGAGAAAAAAGAATCGAATTTCCTCCATCTCCGAATTTCCAGCTATAAGATGTGGCATTGGATGAAGTATTGATAAAATGAATTTCAGGATGTGTAATTGTTGCATCAGATGGGGAAGGCGTAAAAGACGCATCAGCTTCTGGATTAACACAGATGAAATTAACTTTCGTAGAAGTTGCCGAACAACCATTCAAATCTGATACAGTTAAAGAAACCGTAAAACATCCAGCAGATGTGAAGTTCGTAGAAGCATTGAGTAAAGAACCTGATGTTTGTCCGTTACCAAAATTCCATTGTGAACTCACCGAGGGAGTTTGATTTGTAAAATTAACAGCTAAAGGTGCACAACCAGATAATGTGTCTGCCAAAAAGGCAATTACTGGAACTGAATTGACAATAATAGTCGCAGTTGAAGCACCTGAACAAGAACCCGGAATATCATAAGTTATAACAAATGAACCAGCTCCAGAAACACTTGGGTCAAACAAACCCGTTGAAGCATTTACGATTCCTGTTCCAGACCAATTTCCTCCTGGACTTGCTGCTGAAAGCAAAAATGGTGTGTCATTTCCACAAAATGGACCCGCTGGAACAATCGTAGTAGAATTTCCAGAATTCAAAGTGACTGTTGTTGTTGTAGAAGCACTACAATTATTCAATGTTGCTGTTACGGTATAGATTCCAAATTCTCCAATTGTTATGGAAGGAATACTTGGGTTTTGAACAGTAGAATTAAATCCGTTAGGTCCTGACCAAGAATAAGTGCTGCCAACCGTTCCAGATGCAGTTAAATTCAATAATTGATTGACACACAAAGGCCCATTGTTGGCTGCTGTAACCGTTGGAAGCGGATTAACTGTAACTGTCAACGGCGCAGAAGTTGAGGAACAACCATTTACAGAAACAGTTACCGTATAAGAACCCGCTGTTGTAGCTGTAATAGATTGTGTTGTTACTCCTGTAGACCATGTATTTCCTGTTACTGATGAAGAAGTCAAGGTAACAGAGCTTCCAGTACAAAAAGTAGTTGCCCCACCTGCTCCAATTGTTGGAACTGGAGGAAGTGGATTCACGGTAACAGTTGTAGCAGTAGACGTTGCCGAACATGGTCCATTTGCCACTGTAACAGTATAAGATCCACTAGCTGTGACAATGATCGATTGAGTAGTCGCTCCTGTAGACCACGTATTTCCTGTCGCAGATGAGGAGGTCAAAGTAACAGAACCACCAGTACAAAATGTGATTGGTCCACTAGCTGTAATTGTTGGTGTTGCTGGAAGTGGATTCACGGTAATAACTACCGCAGAAGATATTGAAGTACAAGATCCGTTAGATGATGTAACCGTATACGAGCCACCAGTTGTAACTGTAATTGATGGTGTTGTTGCTCCTGTAGACCAAGTATTCCCTGTTGGAGAGGATGAAGTTAATGTAACTGAACCGCCAGCACAAAAAATAGTCGGTCCTCCCGCTCCAATTGTTGGAACTGCTGGAAGCGGATTCACGGTAACAGTTGTAGCAGTAGAAGTTGCAGAACATAAGCCATTCGAAACGGTAACCGTATATGATCCACTAGTTGCAACTGTAATTGATTGAGTTGTAGCTCCTGTAGACCATGTATTTCCTGTTGCAGATGATGAAGTCAAAGTAACTGAACCGCCTGCACAAAATGTGGTTGGTCCACTAGCTGTAATAGTTGGTGTTGCAGGAAGTGGATTCACGGTAACGGTCGTTGAAGCTGTAGCTGAGGAACAACCACTTGCTGAAACCGTTACTGTATAGGTTCCACTAGTTGTAACTGTAATTGATTGAGTAGTTGCCCCTGTAGACCAAGTGTTTCCGGTTGTAGCTGATGAAGTTAAAGTAACTGCTCCTCCTGTACAAAATGCAAACGGACCACTTGCTGTAATCGTTGGCGTAGCTGGAAGAGGATTTACTGTAACCGTTATCGCTGTAGAAGTTGCTGAACAAGAACCATTAGAAACCGTTACTGTATAAGTTCCGCTAGTTGTAACAGTTATTGCCTGAGTTGTTTCTGCTGTTGACCACGTATTTCCTGTTGCAGATGATGAAGTCAAAGTAACTGAACCTCCAGCACAAAATGTTGTTGGACCACCAGCGGTAATTGTAGGAGTTGCAGGAACAGGATTGACCGTAACTATTGTAGAAGCAGATGCAGAAGTACAACCTCCAGCTGAAACGGTTAATGAATAAGTTCCACTAGCAGAAACCGTTATTGATTGAGTAGTTTCTGTTGTTGACCAAAGGTTTCCTGTTGCGGATGATGAAGTCAAAACTACAGAGCCACCAGCACAAAAAGTAGTTGGTCCAGCAGCGGTAATAGTTGGAGTGGCTGGAAGCGGAGTAACCGTCACTACCATTGCAACTGAAGTCGAAGTACAGCTTCCTGTCAAAACTGTAACGGTGTAAGAACCACTTGCTGTAACTGTAATTGATGGAGTTGTTGCACCAGTTGACCATGTATTTCCTGTTGCAGACGATGAAGTCAAAACTACAGAGCCACCAGCACAAAAAGTGGTTGGCCCACCAGCAGTAATCGTTGGAGGTATTCCTGGAGTTACAGTTACTATTCGGCTATTCGTTACTTGATTTCCACAAGCATCTGTAACGATTGAATAAAGTGTTATCGTTCCTGAAGTAGGAAATGAAATGCTAGTACTTGCTCCAGTTCCAACGCTTGGCGTTCCAGTCGGACTAAAACTCCAATTATAAGTATAACCTGGAACCCCACCTGTACCAGAAGTTGTTGCCGTAATTGCCCCTCCTTGACAAACCGTCGTTGCAGAAAGCGTAATCGGAGTTGTTGTATTCGTATATTCCAATGTTTTCCCTGTCATGTTCATCACCCAAGGAGAGCCTGCTCCAATACAGGTATTTGAACAACCTGTTGCTCCCCAGCATGATCGGAAAAACTGTAAAGTAAATGGTACGTTTTGGATTGCACAACTAGGCGCAGGCATACAACTTACCAAATCGGTATAGACTGTTTGATTCGTAGCAGCACACGTTCCTCCCCCTATGGCATTGCAAAACCAATAAAATCCCGTTGCAGATGGACTCACACAACCACCAGATGCAATTCTCATTGCACCATCCTGAAGCCAGCAAGTTGTACCATTCGCTGTATAAGTAAATGAAAAAGTAACCGCTGTAACCGTTGCATTTGCAGGAAAAGGAACAGACAGGTTATAATCACAAGAAGTGGTGAAATTACAACTTGCATTGTATCTTGAACCAGTAATTAAAGCCTGAGCAAGAGTAGCCGTTCCCGTTACAAGTGGATCAACTACTAACTGATAGGAGTCAATATTGTCAGTTATCCAATTGGATTCAACTATTAAATCAATTTGATTCGAATGAATACTGTATACTGCTGAACGAGCCAATTCTTTTGGTCCGTTTTTCGTATACAATTTTGCCTCATCCATAACTGCCAGCTCTGTTGAACCTGACATCAACTTCAAGCTTCCGACACCTAAACCAGAAGTACCATCTGAAAATTGCGCATGTAGAGAAGATACTCCCTCCAATTCTTCCCGAAACAATAACTTATCAAAAGTTCCAAGTTCATTGGATTTAATAATAAAACTTGTCTTGATCGCTCCTCTGAGAACAATCATTTCAGCATCGATACCAGGAAAAACATTATGAATCAAGGTACCATCCGAACCCACAGTATAATCAGACCAGTTTGCACTAAATTGATTTGATTCTATTTCATTTTGCACCACAATCAACTTCCAATTATTAAAGCGAAGTGTGCCATTAGCCGTTTTTAATTCGGTTCTTGCGGTAGAAAAATCAATAACAGCCTGATCCAACAAATAACCAGATTCATATCTATTACTTGAAACAGGATGTAATTCGTGTTCCACAGAAACCCATTCTCCATTCACGAATTGGTGTAAATCACCCAATGCTTTTTGTGTGTGAAATTCTTGATTATTGGATACATTTACGAAATAACGTTCATCAATTGTTCGCTTTTCCAAGACTTCTACACAATTCTCGCAAGGAGCGTCTTTAGGTAGTTTTCCAAATTCGGGGTGAGAATAATACTTAGGGGAATTCAATTTTTTCCATGTGTCCAAATTCTTTATTTCAGAAATAGGAAAAGATCTCAAGTTTTTTGCAGTTGAAGTCATTCCTCTGCTCTGACCATGCATATCTTGGCCAAATAAAGAGGTAATTCCCATTAAAAAAAAGAACAGGAAGAAAACACGGTTTCCAGAGTAGTTTGTAGAAGGCATACCTAAATATTTAACGCTATATGCAAATAGACGTAAATAATATCACATGGTGGTGTCGATTTTTATTTTTTTTAACGTGGAATTAATATATGGCTACGTTTAAGAAAACTAAAACGTTCTAGCCAGAACTATTTCATTAAAGACCTCTTGCCTTTTTGACATTATCATAAGCCTCCTGAATGCGCTGAAATTTCTCCTTCGCACCTTTTTGGTATTCTTCTCCCAATGATGCAACTTTATCTGGGTGATAGCGAACTGCCATTTGGCGATAAGCCTTTTTGACCTCATCATCTGTTGCAGATTCTTCAATTCCTAAAATTTCATAATCTGCATTTAAATTTTGCTTAAACATTCCTTGCACAGATCTAAAATCCATGGGAGGAACCTGTAACAAATTGGCAATATATTGAAGTGTTTTTATCTCTGATTCAGATACTTGACCATCTGATTGTGCAATTCCAAAAAGGTAATGAAGCAACTGAATGCGGATTTCTACTTGAGCCCGCACACGAATATCCGAACAGATTTGATCAATCGGAATTGATGGCGCATCCAGAAAATTCTTTAACGTTTGTAAGTGTGATGTATTGAATTGATTCCCGAATTGTTGTGCTAGAAATGATTTCACAAAATTCAACTCAGACTTCACAACCTTTCCATCACTTTTCATCATGTAAGCTGAAAGAGCTAACAATTGAGTAGGAAAATCATACCGCTGTGTTTGTTGGGTATAATATTCAAAAACATCTTGGAATGACTGACGAGAACCTCCTCCACCATTGGCATTAGAAGCTTGGTTCTTTCTAACTCGAACTGCTTGATCTACAAATCCCCCTACGAAAAATGCAATTACTGCAGGCAGAAATCTTCCTCCTGAAACAGCAAATGCAACGATTGCAAAAATGATACTATACACGCTATAAAAATAAAATTCCCGTCAGCCAATCGACCGACGGGAATGATCCGTTATACAAATGAGATACTTCTCTCAATAAAATTAGTCAACTCCTCGCCTTTCAACATTCCTTGAGCCAACAAAGCCAGATCAGTTAACTGCTTAATTTTAGTCGACTTTTCTTTGTCATCGGTCAAACTCAACAACGATTCCACTTTTTGATGATTTGCATTCACAACCATGCTATATGTTTCTGGAAATGCTCCAAAGAAACCTCCACCTCCGTATTTTTGTTGTTCCATCATTCGACGAACAAACTCAGGCTGGGTAACAATGATTGGAGAATCTGTTTCACTCATCGATTTGAATTCCACTTTGAACTTGCGATTATCAACCGCAGATTCGAACAAAGGTTTCAATGCCGTTTGTTGTTCTTCTGTCAATTTTGCGGGCAATTCGCCTTCTTTTTGAATCAACTGATCCAATGCATCTGCATCTACACGAACAAATCCCAAATTCTCGTTTGTTTGCTCTATTGTTGAAATCCAATGCGAAGCAAGCGGTCCGTCAATAATTGCCACTTGAAATCCACGATCTTTTGCTTGTTTGACGAATGAAAAATGTTCTTCTAAACTGTGCGTATAAAGTGCTATTAACTTTCCATCTTTATTCGTTTGAAGCGGAGCGATTTGCTCTTTAAATTCTTCAATAGTATAATACTTTCCATCCGTATTTTTAATCAATGCAAAGGTTTTAGCCTTTTCAGCAAATTTCTCATCTGAAAGCATTCCGTACTCTACGAAAATTTTCAAATCATCCCATTTTGATTCAAAATCAGCACGGTCCTTTTTGAACATTTCAGCCAATTTATCTGCTACTTTTTTCGTGATGTGTGCAGAAATCTTCTTCACATTTCCATCGCTTTGTAAGTAAGAACGAGAAACATTTAGAGGAATATCTGGTGAATCAATCACACCATGAAGTAAAGTCAAAAATTCCGGAACAATCTCAGCTACCGAGTCAGTAATAAAGACTTGATTGGAATATAAATTGATTTTATTTCGTTGAACCTCTACATTTTCCTTGATTTTCGGGAAATATAAAATCCCTGTCAAATTGAATGGATAATCGACATTCAAATGGATATGAAACAAAGGATCGTCAAAAGACATTGGATACAATTCGCGGTAAAAGGAGTTGTAATCTTCGTCTTTCAAATCAACTGGAGCTGAAGTCCAAGCTGGTTTTGGGTTATTTATTTGGTTCGGAATATCAATAGAAATGCGTTTTACTTTCCCATCTTCATCCATTTCACCTTCTGGCGAATTAATGTATTCTACTTTGTCTCCAAAGAAAACGGGAATAGGTAGAAACTTACAATATTTATCCAAAATTCCTTGAATGCGCGATTTCTCTAAAAATTCAATCGATTCTTCGTTGATATACAACACAATGTCAGTTCCACGTGATTCTTTGTCAATTTCTGTCAATGTATACTCTGGAGAACCATTACTTTCCCACTGAACAGCTTGTGAACCTTCGTGACGTGACAAGGTACGAATCTGAACCTTTTCAGCCACCATGAATCCTGAATAAAAACCAAGACCAAAATGACCAATAATACTTTCAGCACCTTCTTTACCTTCGTATTGTTTTACAAACTCTTCGGCACCAGAGAAAGCAATTTGATTGATGTATTTATCTATTTCATCAGCTGTCATACCGATTCCATTGTCTCTAATTGTCAAAGTCTTCGATTCTTTATCCAAAAGAACTTCTACTTTCAACTCACCCAGTTCTCCTTTAAACTCTCCAGTGGAAGAAAGCACCTTTAACTTTTGATTTGCATCAACTGCATTTGAAACCAACTCACGTAAGAAAATCTCATGGTCGGAATACAAGAATTTTTTAATAATTGGGAAAATGTTTTCCGTTGAAACATGTATTTGTCCTGTTTTCATACTTATTTGAAATTTCTCTTGTAATGTCAAGGTTTATGCCAAGTAACTTTTAGTGACAAAATGACAGATTATTCATTATTTAGCATTCAAATATCTTTCAACTATTTATCTAATATTTAAAGGATTGATTTACATTTGTTAAGCATTACTATACTTATGAAAGCATTACTATTCGTACTATTGATCGTGTTTTCGTCTTTATCTTACGGACAAAAAGCAATCGACCTTAAACCTAGAGCAAAAATTGGTCTTTGTTTGAGTGGTGGTGGAGCAAAAGGTCTTGCTCATATAGGAATTCTTAAGTTAATTGACTCTTTAGGAATCAAAATTGATTACATAACAGGAACTAGTATGGGAAGTGTAATTGGTGGATTATATGCTTCTGGATACACTGGAAATCAAATTGATAGTATTGCTCAAACTGCGGACTGGGAGATTATCTTGAATCAGTACGTACCTGCAGACAATATTAACATGGACGAAAAAGATGAATACAACAAATACATTGCTGAAATCCCTTTCGTAAAGAAACATTTCAATTTCACGGGAGTAATTGATGGACAAAGTCTTCAGGAAACCTTAACACGTTTAACAAGGCATGTCAATAATATTACGGATTTCAACAAATTGCCTATCCCCTATAAATGCATGGCTGTCGATATTTTGACGATGAGGCCCATCGAATTAGATTCAGGAAATTTAGCACTTGCGATGCGCTGTAGTATGTCAATTCCAACCGTTTTTAAACCTGTCAAATGGAACGACTATTTATTGGTGGATGGTGGATTAATGGTTAATTTCCCTGTAAAGCAGTTACAAGCTATGGGGGCAAATTTCATTATAGGGAGTTATACTGGAGGAAGATTGATGCATGAAGATGAATTAACGACAATTAATAAATTATTGATTCAATCGAGTAGTTTTTATGGTATTCAGGAAGCCAAAGACGATATTGAAGCCTGTAATATATTCAACAACCTAACAACCAATATGCTTGAATTCAATGCTGGTGATTTTAAATATGCCAAAAATATCATTGAAAAAGGAATCGCTGTTGTAGAACTTGTTCGTCCACAGTTAATCAATTTAGCCAAGCAATATCACACTTTAAACGGTGCTTATTCACGTCCTAAATTAATGGATACAAACCCCCAATTTTTAGTACGAACAATTTTCATTGAAGGAGTCACATCGGCTGAGACGGAAGAATTCATTCTAAAGCGACTGAACTTAAAGCCTGGTGATTCAACTACTTTTGAAGATTTAGACCATTCAATTATTGATGCGTACTCTAATCGTTATTTCTCAAAAGTGTATTATACCGTTACAGAAGATTCGATAAAGGGTGCAGATATTAAGTTACAAGTAATTGAAGATTTTAAGCATGTATTCAAAGGTTCTGTGCATTACGACACAGAATATGGAGCTGGAGTATTTTTAAACTATACAGGTCGAAATGTCCTCGGTAAAAACTCCCGAATTGTATTATCTGTAGATCTCGCAGAATCATTGAAATTTCGTGTCAATTACCGCAAATACATTCGAGCTTCTCGTTTCAGTACGTTTACCTCTTTTTACAATGAAAGTATCAAACAGAAGTTTTTCACTTCCAGTGGAGGATTGGAGGATACATATAAGAACAAATACAACATGCTTTCTACTGCTTTATCTTACAACATCAATGTCCAATCTTCAGCAGCAATTGGTGTCATGTATGAAGTTTCTACTTTAAAACCATTATTTGATGATCAAACATTGGATCAAGTTCATCCTAGAAAGATCGATGGGAACATATTCAGCACATTTTTGAACTATCAAAGGAATACTTACACTAGTTTGTATTATCCAATAAAGGGAAGCAATCTTGTTTTCGAAAATCGTTTTACATTGCTTTCTGACGAAGAAATAAAATCAGAATACAGCACCTTGGACACGATTGCAAATAAGATTGTAAAACAATCTGTAAAGGACAGGGCCAGATTTAATCCAAGTTACCGTGTTTCATTTATTTTTGAGAAATACTTCAAAATAATACCAAGATTAAGTCTTGTTACAACATTAAAAACAGGATTTGTATTTGATCAAATATTTAAAATAAAAAACACATCCAGCACACCTACTCTAGAGAATGAAACGTCATTTGCCGAATACTTTAGCATTGGAGGAATTAATACCACTTCACGAACCGGGGCTATCGATCTTTGGGGATATAGAAATGGCGAAATTGGCTCTAAAGCATTTTACACGCTTCGATTCGGTCCACAATGGGAGGTTATCCATAAACTCTTCGTTACACCTTATGTAAACATATTATACAGCACCTCAAGTATTGAAGATTTCGGTAAAAATATTCAACATGCTTTTGATTATTCGAAGAAAGACCCATTAAAAACCTACGATTATACGAGTACAATAGGCTTTGGAATCAATGTTCGATTTAAAACGATTCTTGGTCCAATTAACTTAAATATCTCTAAAATCAGCAGTTTTAGCAAGCCAACAGCTTTTTTATCAATTGGGTATTATTTTTAGAAAATTGTTTTGAAAAAGAAAAATATGCTAATTGTTTTTTGCAGCTGGAATACACACAATATTGTCATGACTTGGTAAATCTTGTTCGTTCTGAATCTCAATCAATTTACCTCTGCGTTCCTTGGTTCCTTTTTGTTTGAAGAATGAATATTTACCAATCGTTTGAACCAACTTCATAATTTCAGCTGGACTTGGTCCAACTTCTTTTTCACGCTTTTTAGAAACTTCGATGATAAAAATGGGCTGTTGTTTCTGAAACCAAGACATTCCTCCACGAAGCACTTGAGGTTCAAATCCCTCCACATCAATTTTAACCAGCTGAAGCGGAGTTTCTTTCTGAAACAAATCATCTAAGCGCTCCATTTTCACCTCTATTCCTTGTTGCTCATTACTTTGAGAAATCAATGATGCTCCTCCCCGATTAACTTCCCAATTTTCAAATAGTCTTGCCATACCTTTTGAATCTGAGAGTGCAATTGGAAGAATCACGATATTCTCGCAGGCATTTAACTCGCTATTTACTTGAAGAATTGGAACCGTTTTCGGATTTGCTTCTACAGAATATACGATTCCTTTTTCTCCTACAACCTTAGAGGCAATTACTGACATTAAACCAATATTTGCTCCTATATCTAAAAACGTATTTCCTGGATTCAAATACTTCTGCAGCAATTGGATGGTTCCTTTTTCATAAGTACCCGTTTGAAAAAGGGAAAGCTCCACACCAGTGTCAACAGAAGGATCGATGACCATTTTCACACCGTGAATGGTTTTTAATACATGTTTTCCAACTTTTGAAGGATTGGGTAGCAAAAGCTTTGGAAGAGCTATTGAAAGTCTGCGAATTCCCTTTACATCCAAATCACGAAGCAAGGAGATGAGTTTGTGACGGAATAAAAACGATCTGTTTGGAATAGACATAAAACGAAGTTATCATTTATTGTTGAGATTGGGTTACTGGTTAAGTATTTAGGTTCTTATCGGTAATAGGTTTAAAAGGCTCTTTAGAGTGAAAATCATATTATCCACTAATAGTGAATTCGTTATATAACGAATTCATATTTTTATGATATAACGTTATAAATATCTTACGATATCCAGATATCATATTTTCATTTTTTTTGCCTGAGTCTATTGCTTTAAAGAATCTTTTCCATTAACTTAAATAAGAAACATTTACTTTATGGGAAGATCTAAACAAACACAGTACACAAAAGAAGAAAAAAATGGGGCAAGAATTGGAAGAGCAATTGCAGCTTCTGCAAGAGTGGTTATCCTTCATGAAATTCATAAGTACCATATCATTACAAACAAACATATTTCTGAGCGCACATCACTTAGTGGTGCCGCTGTATCTCAACATATACAAATTCTGAGAGAAAGCGGATTTATCGAAAGCAAATATCTGGGAGATGATGAGGGGTATCGGGGTTATGCATTCACAAAACAAGGTGAAATTGATTTTTATAATCTACAAGCAATCCTATAAAAAAACGCCAACCTTAACAGATTGGCGTTCTAAAATATTTATGAAGCTTATGCGTAAAGACCTTCTTGCAAGCTTGCAATTTTTGCATCTGCCAAGTAATCATCGTAAGGCATCATTTTGTCAATGAAACCATTTGGAGTCAATTCAATAATTCTGTTTGCAACAGTAGAAACCAATTCGTGGTCATGAGATGTAAACAACATAGTTCCTTCGAAAGCTGACATTCCATTATTCAAAGCCGTAATCGACTCCAAATCCAAGTGATTCGTTGGTTCATCCATTGTTAAAAAATTTGCTTTTGCAAGCATCATTCGCGACAACATACAACGTACTTTTTCACCTCCAGAAAGTACTGTAGCACTTTTCAGTGCCTCTTCTCCAGAGAATAACATACGACCTAAGAATCCGCGGATACTTACTTCTTCTCGCTCTTCATCAGTTTGCGCATACTGACGCAACCAATCAATCAATGATAATTTTGTTTCAAAAAAAGAAGTATTGTCATTAGGTAAGTAAGCCGTTGTGATGGTTGTACCGTAAGTAAAATCACCTTTATCAGCTTGCATATTTCCATTCAATATTTCGAAAAATTGTGTAATCGCTAAAGAGTTTTTAGAAACGATCGCAATCTTATCGCCTTTATTCAATGTGAAAGATAAGTCCTTGAACATATATTCACCTTCGTGCATCTTGGACAAACCACTGACCGTTAATATTTGATTTCCTGCATCGCGTTCTTGGTGGAAAGTAATTCCAGGATAACGACGAGAAGACGGCTGAATTTCTTCTAAATCCAACTTATCAATTAATTTACGGCGGCTAGTTGCTTGTTTTGATTTCGACGCATTTGCAGAGAAACGAGAAATAAAATCTTGTAACTCTTTCTTTTTATCTTCGGCTTTCTTGTTTTTATCCGCACGTTGACGAGCTGCCAACTGTGATGATTGGTACCAGAAAGTGTAATTTCCTGTAAACACATTGATTTTACTGAAATCGATATCACAAATATGTGTACAAACTGTATCTAAGAAGTGACGATCATGCGATACAACGATTACTGTATTCTTAAAGTCTAATAAGAAATCTTCTAGCCAAGAAATTGTTTTTAAATCCAAGTCATTCGTAGGCTCATCGAGTACTAAAACATCTGGGTTTCCAAAAAGTGCTTGTGCCAATAAAATACGTACCTTGTATTCAGAAGGAACATCTTCCATCTTCATATAATGCTTGCTTTCATCGATTCCCAAATTGCTAAGTAGTGTTGCAGCATCTGTCTCAGCATTCCATCCTTCTAAATCACCAAATTCACCTTCCAACTCAGAAGCCCTCATACCATCAGCATCCGAAAAATCTGGTTTTGCATACAAAGCATCTTTTTCTGTCATGATTTCAAACAAACGTTTGTGCCCCATGATCACTGTTTGTAATACTTCATATTGATCGAATTCAAAGTGATTCTGAGATAAAACAGCCATTCGTTTTCCTGGCTCAAGCTCAATACGACCTGAAGTTGGATCTTGCTCGCCCGTTAAAATCTTTAAAAATGTAGATTTACCAGCACCATTAGCGCCAATAACACCGTAGCAGTTACCCGATCCAAATTTGAGATTTACATCGTCAAATAGAATACGTTTACCAAATTGAAGAGAAAGATTATTTACTGAAATCATGAGAAATACTTGGAATTTTTGTGCAAAGATAGCACTAATTCCCCCTTTATAAAAAAGAAAACAATAAAATCACTGCTAAATAATTATAAATCAGCCGTAAAGAACTCTCAATTATGTGAAATTTAATTATCAAGAGGGTATTTCGAATAAAGAGTTCCATTTGATAATTTCATCATTGACAATTAACATGTAACTGAATAAGAAGAATATAAATGAAAAATCTTCGATTCAGTACTTACTGAATCGAAGATTTTGTTCACGGGGTATTGGTTATTTAATTTTTCAAGAATTTCACTCTTTTGACTGAATTGTTCATTTCTACTTGTAGAAAGTAAACTCCACTTTCTAATGAACTTACATCTAATTTCGTTCCTTTCAGTGGCAATTGAAAAGTTTGTCCATTCAAAGAACTTACAGTAAAGAGAGCATTCGTTAAGTCGCCATCAAATTCAATATTTAATAAATCTGAAGTTGGATTTGGATAAACTTGAATCACTTGATCTTCAGAATTCGAGATTTCAGCGGTAGATCCGCCTGATCCAATGACATAAATTCCACCATTTGTTGGCTGGTCTCCATAAAGTGTTAACCAAAACTTTCCATCGGTTGTTTTTCCAATACCTAATGAACCTACACCAGTTGGGAGACCATTGTTCATTGAGGTCCAAGTCTGTCCATTGTCAGATGAAGACATGATTTGATTATCACTACGGGCAAAAATCACTTGACCATCTTTATTTGCTTGCATATCGCTGAGATTTCCTCCAATATTGGCACAAGCTGTCCATGTATTGCCATTATCTGTACTAACAGTTATCCCACCCATTCGCGCATTAAAAAACGTATTATTCTTAGTATATCGAACAATTGGAGAGTAAACATTTCCAACTACACTCGCCAATGAAATATCCGTAAAACTCACTGCATTATCATCGGTATATTGCATATGAGTTGTACCACTATTTTGTCCAAAAATAATCCGTCCATTGGTTGGATTAATTGCATAATAAGTATATCCATCATTGTATTGATAAAGTGTTCCATAATCAGACCCCAAAGAGATATAATCAGGAGAAATGTTCAACTTGCCATTGGTTGAATTTGCAAGTAGCAATTTCCCGTTTGTCAACAAACCAAGAGGCTTGTAATACCCACCATTAGCTAATGTTGATCCTGGAACCGTTTGCCAAGTAGTTCCGTTCGTTGTATAATCCAAATGTCCAGATGCAGGACTGCCTAAATAGTAATAATACCCAGCAAAAAGTCCAGCAGGAGTCGCAACGACCTGATCAGTATTAAACCTCTGCCAAGGCCCTACCGTCCAAGTTTGACCTCCATCAAAAGAAGAAACCAAAGTATTTGGATATACTGGTGAACTTGGAGAGTTCCCCCAAGCATAAATAGTATCCTCACCCCAAGTACGAATACCTCGATAAAGAATCGAATCTGGTGCTGTTGTTTTCACCCATGTTTGTCCACTTGCACCAAGTGAAACAATTAAAAAGAGAATTGGTAATGCTTTTTTCATATCTGTTGTATTTAAACTTGATACAAAGGTATGAGCAGAAAAAAGGGTTTAGATACCGTCTAGTTGGTATTCGAAGTACGTATAAGTTGGGATATTTTGCTCAGAAAGCTCTTTAGATTGAAACTAACTCGTTTCTAATCGCAAATTTGATTAATCCAACTACTGTTTTAATATTGGTTTTTTGATTGATATTTTTTCGGTGAGTTTCTACTGTTCGTTTACTAATAAAGAGCTCTTCAGCAATTTTCTCATTGGAATATTCCAATGCAATCAATCGGATGATTTCTATTTCTCGATTACTTAATTGAGCAACTTCTAGGTCTTTCCGAAATTCCTTCTTTTGTCTTTTCATCAAAGACAGCAACACTTCTTCGCTGTAAAAAGTAGAACCATCAGCAATCTTCTCCAATGCCGCAGTCAATTCCTTTCTTCCAGTGTTTTTAAGGATATAACCCTCAGCCTCCAGCATAACGATATCCGCAATAATTTCAGGATCATTGTGCATGGAAACTACCAAAATTTTCATTTCAGGATCCGCACTTTTCAATGCTTTGATCAATTCATTCCCGCTCATTCCAGGCATTGAAATATCTGTTATTAAGATATCCGGGCGATGATTTTGAAGCAATTCCAGCGCTTCTTCTCCGCTATTAGCTTCTGCGATAAACTCGAATTGTTTCTCTTTTCTCAACAACGATTTGATTCCATCAATAATCATTTGATGATCGTCTACAATGAGTAATTTTATTTTCACTTCTGAATTCATAGCTGTCCTTCAATGGTTACACTTGTGCCTTTTCCAATCGTGCTTTCGAGGTTGAATTTAGCATTAATCAAAGATAATCTCGTTTGAATATTTTCCCAACCAATCCCGTCACTTTTAGCAATCGATTCTAAATCAAATCCTTTACCATTATCTGCAACAACCAGGTTGAAATGAGATTCTTGTCCTGATAATTCTATCGTTATTTGAGTCGCATTTGCATGCTTCAACATATTCGTTACAATTTCCTGCACCACCCGATAAATTGTTAACTGAACGAACTTAGGAATTACCGAAGCAAAATCCGAACAACTGAAATTCACTTGCGTCCTTTTCGCTGTATTTGTACGAACCACCAATTCCTGAAGCGCTTCCACTATTCCTTTATCAGACAAAGCTTGCGGCATTAAATTGTGAGAAATTACTCGTACTTCTCCAATTGCCTGATCAATTAGTTCGATAGCATTATTTAAAATTACTTCATCTTCCTCATCGGCAACTCCGTCAATTGCAGCTGCATTGATTCGGGCAGTTGAAAGTAATTGCCCCAAGCCATCGTGTAATTCTCTTGCAATTCGAGTTCGTTCAGTTTCTTCGGATTGAAGTATCGCATTGATTCGTTTTCGTTCTTCAAAACGCTTTAATTTTTGATTGGATAAATAAAACACAACCGATCCAACTAAAAGAAGAATGACCGCTCCAAGAATAATGTAATTCCGTAGTTGATTTCCTCTCAAATTCTCATTAGTCAACTTCAAATTTGCTGCTTCAGACTCTGCTTTCTCAAGCCTTAATTGCTGTGTATTGTGTTTCACCTCCATGGAAGCCACATTCTCTGAAAGCTCCGCACTGTAAACACTATCTTTCAGATTATGGAACTTATTTAAATAAGCACTCCCTTTTTTAAAATCGTTTGTTCCGAAATAGTACTTGGAAGACATTTCATACAAGTCCATTTCAATTTCCAGTGAATGCTCTGCCGTACGCAATTTTTCAACATTCTGAATATGGTTAAGTGCTTCCGGGAATTTCTTCCATTTCATCAGTACGTCTGCTAGGTAAAGATTGTATCGTGATTGTCCCTGAACATCTCCGATTTCTACTGCAACATCCAAAGCCCTTTTTCTTTTATCCAAAGCTTGTGCAAACTGACCTTTGTTTTCCAGCACGTCTCCCATATTGTTGATCACGGAAGAATATTCTATTCCCCAGCCCAGTTTCTCAAAAATAACGGATGCTTTTTCATAATAGTCGTAAGCCTTATCCAATTCGTTCCTTGTAATACTAATATTACCAAGACCGATATAATTCCGGGCAATACCGCTTTCGTCTTTTTCCTGCTTATTAATCTGAAGCGACTTCTGATAGTAAGAATAAGCCAGTTTATAGTTCTTTAATTCTTCGTAGTTCACTCCAATGTTATTGTACATTAAAGCGATTTGGTGTTTTTCCTTGAGTTCCAGGTACAATTTCAAAGAGGTAAAATTGTATTTCAAAGAAGTTTGATAATCGGCACGTTCTTTATACAATGCGCCTAATTGATGGTAAACATAAGCCATTTCAAGCTTATTATTTGTTTTTTTAGCGATCGGAAGGGCTTTAAAAAAGTAATAAGCGGAGGAATCAAAATCGCGTTTGAAATAATAGGATGATCCCAAATCAGAGTAAGCCTGCCCGACAGCATAATCTCGTTTCAATTTTTGGGCAATGCGCAATCCTTTCAAATTGAGTCGAATTGCTCTGGACACATCTATAGAATTGTATTCCCAAGCCAAATCACTAATTGCCCGTAACTTTAAACTATCATCCTTCTTTTTCAAGTAGGTTTCAAGAGAATCCAAATAGCGTTGATCCGTTTGAGCGAAAAAAACAAGAGGAAATGCCATTAGACAACATAAAATCGCTGTAAGTTTCATTGTAATAGTAGTTTATTCAGATAATAATCTATTATCTTTCAACGAATTATCATTGAAAAATAAAATTAATTGAAAAATTCGAAATCCTTTTAATTTTCCATTCCAAAAACTATTAAGTATTTTATTTTCAACTATTTCGTCATCCATTTCAGGTTTCGGCTATACAAGAAGACAAACAAGCCTGAGAAAATCAGATTCATGATCACTGAAGACATTGGAATCATGTGGGATGGTAACAAAATATATGCTCCACCTACGCTAATTAGATTATAAATGATGTATAAATGAAACCCTAACTTTTTCCCTTTCAACATGAACAAAACTCCCATAAATCCTGTTCCAAAGGTGACAAAATTCATCAATAGCGTTGACCAAAAACGGCGCTGTTGATAGACTGCAATATCTGCTGATTGCTCAATCAATTCAGCCATCCAAACGATTTGGCGATCTCTCATACCACTTGCTACATCTAAAGAAGCATTATAGGTAGCGGTGATTTCTTCATCCGATGGTTGTCCTCCTAACAAAGAAAACAATACTCCCATCAAACCGATTCCAATAATGATGAAACTCAAAATACAAAGAACCGTCAATAATACGGGTCTTTTTTTATTCTCTAGATTTTCTTGATTGTTGTCTAAATAATCTTCGCTCATATTCCAGTTGTTACAAATTCTTTACTCGCTTTCATCAAAGGATGCATGTATCTATCTTCAGTTACAAACGGTACTTTCTTTCTAAAATTAGCAAATATATCTTCCAATCGCTTACTCGATTTTGATGGTCTTCTAAATTCCAAAGATTGACAGGCATGCAAAATCTCAATTCCTTGAATCGAATAACAGTTATCAATTACACGAAACAATTTCGTAGCAGCATTTGCTCCCATCGAAACATGATCTTCTTGTCCATTACTCGAATCAATCGTATCGATACTTGCAGGTGTGCACAATTGCTTGTTCTGACTCACAATTGATGCACATGTATACTGTGTAATCATAAATCCAGAATTCAAGCCTGGTTTAGCAACCAAAAATGCAGGTAAACTGCGAGTTCCTGAAATGGATTTGTAAATTCTTCGCTCGCTTATACTCCCCATTTCGGCTAGAGCAATTGCCAGAAAATCCATTGCCAAAGCAAGTGGTTGTCCGTGAAAATTACCTGCAGAAACGACGATGTCATCATCTGGAAACACTGTTGGAT
The DNA here is from genome assembly GCF_000194605.1 of Fluviicola taffensis DSM 16823. Classification (NCBI taxonomy): domain Bacteria; kingdom Pseudomonadati; phylum Bacteroidota; class Flavobacteriia; order Flavobacteriales; family Crocinitomicaceae; genus Fluviicola; species Fluviicola taffensis. Next base: position 3,114,938 of record NC_015321.1, on the reverse strand, counting down.
TATCAGTAACTGCATTGATTTCGCGTTCTACTATCGTTGCACAATGTTCAATCGTATCGTAAGAAGCCCCATGTACTTGCGGAATACAACGAAACGAATACGGATCCTGAACATGTGCTTTTTCGCGATTCGCTAATTCACTATCTCCCAACAAATTTCTGAAAATTTCAGCTGTTTTGATTTGTCCAACTTGGTTGCGAATTTCATTTACTTGAATACCAAAAGGTTCTTTACGTCCATCAAATCCATCCAACGAAATAGCTGCAATTTCATTGAATTGTTTCCATAGTTTTCGTGCGTTTGAAATGGCATAAGAAGCATATCCAGACATGAATTGTGTTCCGTTTAACAAAGCCAATCCTTCTTTCGACCTCAAAGCAATCGGACTCAATCCGAAACGCGTATTGATTTCAGAACTTGTCACTTCTTTTCCTTCAAACATCACTGTTCCTTCTCCCAAAAGTGGCAAAACCAAGTGCGCAAGAGGAGCTAAATCCCCGGATGCACCCAAACTTCCTTGTTGGAAAACAACTGGATGGATGTGATTATTGAAGAAGAAAACCAAACGTTCTACGGTTTCCAATTGAACACCTGAAGCACCATGAGAAAGTCCCATGATTTTCAAAATCAACAATCTTCTTACGATTTCTTCTGGAACACGCTCTCCCATTCCACAAGCATGAGAAAGCACCAAATTTCGTTGTAATTGCTCTAAATCTTCATTCGAAATTGCGGTATCGCACAAACTTCCAAAACCAGTATTTACTCCGTAAATCAAACGATCGCTTTTGGCTACTTTTTCGTCTAAATAGGTACGACATTTAACAATGCCTGATTTTGCTTCTTCGCTAATAGCTAACTGAGCATTCGACGCCAAGATTTCATCTAGTTTTTCCAGAGAAACCCATTCGTTCGTGATCGTAAATGTATTCATGAGACTTATTTGTTGAAAAACTGAAGAAGATCAGACTCTGTGAGTTCTTTTTGCTCTCCGCTTTCCATATTTTTTAATTGTATAATTCCTTTGTTCAATTCATCTTCTCCAACAATTGCAACAAATTTCACTTTGCGATTATCAGCATATTTGAATTGCTTTTGCATTTTAGCTACACTTGGATACACTTCACAATCCAACCCATTCTGACGCAATTTTTTCGTCAATTTCAGACAGTATGTAGCCTCTTTTTCTCCAAAATTGGCAAACAGTAAAGTCAAACCTGCATTCGTGTTTTCTGGATATAAATCCAATTCATTCAACACATCATAAATTCGATCTGCTCCAAATGAAATCCCAACTCCTGAAAGCCCAGAGAGTCCGAATAAACCAGTTAAATCATCGTAGCGACCACCACCACAAATGGATCCCATTTTCACATCGTGTACCTTCACTTCGAAAATAGCTCCTGTATAATAGTTTAATCCACGAGCTAGAGTAACATCGAATTCTACTTCAGCGCGTTCTAACCCCAATTCAGTAGTTTGATTCAATACGAATTCCAATTCTTCAATCCCCTTCAATCCAATTTCTGAATTTTTCAAGAAAGTCTTCATTTGATTTAAACGGTCTTCATTGCTTCCAGTAATCTGAAACAAAGGAGAAATGATTCCAATCGCCTTTTCAGAAACACCTTTTTCAAGCAATTCTTTCACAACACCTTCTTCACCGATTTTATCCAGTTTATCAATCGCAACTGTAATGTCAATGATTTTATCGCTTTCGCCAGAAACTTCAGCAATTCCCGAAAGAATCTTGCGGTTGTTTATTTTAACTGTGAATCCTGGAATTTGCAAATTCGTCAATACCTGGTCGAAAATCTGCACAAAATCTACTTCGTACAATAAGGAATCGGAACCAACAACATCAGCATCGCACTGATAAAACTCTTGGTAGCGACCGTGTTGTGGACGATCTGCTCTCCAAACGGGTTGAATTTGATATCTTTTAAATGGAAATGATAATTCATTTTGATGTTGCACCACAAAACGTGCAAAAGGAACGGTTAAATCGTAACGTAGTGCTTTTTCAGACAATGAATTTGCAAATCGAGCTAAGTTTTCAGACTTCAACGCATCTAAATCTGCCTTTTTCATCTTCTCTCCTGAATTCAGAATACGGAAAATCAAGCGATCTCCCTCTTCTCCATATTTTCCCAACAACGTGGAAGAAAGTTCAAAGGAAGGTGTTTCGATTGGGGCAAATCCATACGTTTTAAAAACAGATTTAATTGTGTCGAAAATATACGTTCGGCGAGCTACCTCATCGGGTAAAAAATCTCTTGTTCCTTTTGGAATTGCCGGTTTTTGTGCCATTATAAATGAATTTGCGGCAAAGTTAACAGAAAAGGTTCAAAGAGGGTTCAAATGGTTCAAAGAGTTTAAACAGCCAAGGCTTTCATTCCGGTAATTTCTCAAATTCAACTTTGAACTTTTTGAACACTTGCTCTTTTGAACTCCCTTAAGGAATCAACTCCTGCAACTCAAACTTCGGAGCCCCTTTCACTCCATTATCATCGTAAAAATCAATAAATCGGATTTTGAAATAACGACCATTGATTGTTTTCACTACAAAGGTTCTGTTACTGCTAATAACATAATTTCCAGTGTCAAAATCATACGTTTTCCAATCGTAACCAATTACGTTGATACGATTTTCGAAACTGGTTTCTACAATATCTGAATACTTAAAATCCGCAAATGGAATAGTTACTTCTTGAACTTTGACTCCATAACGATTGGATAAAATCCCCACCACTGAATACGGCGTATGCTCATCAAAAACGTGACAATAATTGGTGAATAACAAATCCCAAGTTTCTTTGTTTGGCTCAAGATCAATCAAGGAACCACCTCCAGTCATTGAGAAATAAGTAAACCCAGTAGTAGAAGACTTCGGAACGGTATATGTTTGGAAAGTTGTACTATTTAAATTTGCAAATTGAATTTTGTACTCTGTATCGGTCACAGAAATAATTTTCAATTTTCGTTTTCCAAGATTTGTTCCTGCTAAACTAGATCCTAAGTCAATGGCATATACTTTCCCCGAAATTTGCCAGTCTTTAAGGACTGTTGAATCTAAATTGCCTGTATGGTAATCCCAGGTATAAGTCAATCCAGCATCTGAAGTAAGCGCTGCAAGATCAGTTTCATTCGAAATAGCTGCGGCCATAACTTTCGCTGAATTCAACAAAACGTGAAATCCATTCTCACCAGCTTCAAAAGCTAAATCCCACACTTCACGATTATTTTGACGAATGATTGAATTGGTTTCCAAATCGTAATAAATCTGATTGGCATAATCCGAACCAATTACGACCTGTGAAGTTGTTGCATCTGAAACAGGTTTCTCAACTGGAATTTCTTTCTTAAAACAAGAACATACAATGGGAATAACTCCTAAAATTAGCCACTTTTTCATTGTTTCGATTTTATCAAATAAGTAATGTTCGCATAAAAACTTCTTCCCCAAGCAATAGGAGCTGTTCCTGAACTAGATGAATGTGCTCCGCCAGAACTTCCACTTCCAGAATTCACGTTAGTCACATTCAATAAGTTTTTGCCACCCAATGAAACGCCTAACGTTTTCTTCAAGAACCATTGTTGAACTTGCACATCCAATAGTTGGTAATCTGAGATAAAATTCTGTGTAATCGATGCATCATCATTGATGAAATAAGCAACAACTTTACCTGTATACTTGTAAAACACACTGAATTTTGTTGTTCCATTTTTAAGTTGATAAGAAAGATTGGAAACTAACTCTGGAGAATAAGCATATCGTCCAGCTGAGTAATTAGATGCTGTTCCGATGTAATTAAATCCAACACTCACATTCCACTGTTTTTGTCCCACTTTCACCAAAGATTGAATCCCTCGTGCATAGAACTGATCGATATTAAAATAGCTGTAGTTTATTCCATCGGATGATTGAGACAAACTAATCCGGTTTTGAATATCTTGATAGTATCCTGACAATTCAAATCCGAAAGTAAATTTCTTTGGTTCCCAATTGAAATTGTACCAACCTTGAACATGATTCGAGATTTCTGGTTTCAAATCCGGATTTCCAAAAATCTTGTGATTGACATCTACAAATTCCATGAACAATTCTTTGATTGAAGGAGAACGGAAACCAGAAGCAATACTTCCACGAAGGATGTGTTTTTTCTTACCTAATTTCACATTCAATGCGGGCATGAAAGCTTCTTTGTACAAAGTATTGTATGTGAAACGAAGCCCTGGCTTGATATTTAACCAAGTCCACGGAGCATAATTGAACGTTCCAAAAACGGCAAAATCACCAATTTCTTTTCGCTTATTCTCGATGCGATTTCCATGACCAACTTCGTAGTTAATATCGTAACCAACTTCGTAATTGAATTTCTTCTCAATATTGTTTCTCGTTAAAGTCGTGCGATTGAAATACAAGATAAATCGTGAGGTATCTTGTTCACTATTTGCTAGCAACTTGCGATCTAAAGTTGTTAAATCTGTCAAATAAGAGTTCTTGATGCGTTTGTAATTGGAATAGTTCAATTGAACATCCAATTTTAAATTTGTTTTTAACCAACCGATTACTTCCAATCCCCCATTTTGACGATTCGTGACGTATTCATCATCGAAAGCAGCTATTTGAAAAGGAGCTCTTGGATAACCTCTGTTTACAATTTTCTCTCTGAATAAGTCTAGAGATGGAATAATCTCTATTTTTTTGAATTTATAGGCATATTTCAATCCTCCAAAAACCTGTTCTTTCATTTTCCATTGTTGGAATCTGCCAGAATCTGCTACTTCTTTTTTAGGAAATTCAATCCAATTATCTCCAGGTGTCCAGCCATCAAAAAAATTACGCGCACCGTATGCTGAAATTGAATGATTTTTAACACGAGAAGTGATTCCCGCATTCAAATTGTAGTTTCCTACTGTTTCGTAGAAAGCACCTACGTTTATATCGAAGCCTTTATTTTTAGGCTTTTTTGAAATCAAATTAATGGTACCTGCCATGGCGTTACTTCCATAGTTGGTACTAAGCGGTCCTTCAACAATTTCCACTCGTTCAATATTAGAAAGGTTGATCTGACTCAAATCAACGTTTCCATTTTGGCGACCAATAATTGGCACACCATCAATTAGTATTTTCACTCCTTCTCCACCAATTCCAAGCATCGACATACCGCTACCCAAAATTTGATCTTGGTTTACACGAATGTTTAATTCATTTTGCAATAAATCACGTAAGTTGATTGCACCTTTCGCTTCAATTGTAGCGCGGTCTATCACCTTTACTTTATTAGTCGAATTGGTAATTGAACCAGCTCCTAATTGTCCGGTAACAACCACTTCATCAATATCCTTTGAGTTTGTAGCCAACTTTACTCGGTGGCTACTTCCTTTTGAAATTGTATCTACTTCTTGGTGGAAACCATCCGTATTTACTTTGACAATTAGTTGAGACGCATTTGCGTAATAAGCAACTGGAATCACTAAAACTCCTTGTTCATTTGACTGAACATATTTGGTATTCTTTCCTGTGAAATCCTGAAGCGAAATTTGCGCATACGGAACAACAGAACCAGTATCATCCTTAATATAAAGTGTATCCTGAGCGGAAACAAATCCACTCAGAATACACCCAATAAGAAGTAAAACTACTTTTTGCATTTTAATTTTATAATTGTTCGACCAATTTTCTCCAAGATTCCAACTCAGGAATCCCCGGTTTACGTGCCCCGAAAAGCGTACAAACTAATTCGTTTTTCTCACTGAACAATTCCAATGAAGTAACGATTCCATCTTCAGTAGGTTTGCGAACGATCCAAGATTGAGCAATTCCATCTTCTCTTGCATGCAAATTGAACATTGGATCTAATACATTAATCCAAGGACCGTGCTCAACGATATTTTTCACCTCGCCTGTATGAATTTGAATCATTCCTGCATTTCCAACAAAAACCATGATTGAAACGTGCTCTTTGGCAGCCAATTCCAATGCTCTACGTAATGCTTTATTGTCGATTTTCTTAGCATGAGTTTCAGATGGAGCCAAACGCAAAGCTTGTGTTCTTGTCAATTTGTGTTTCTTCAACAATCCGAAAAATTCATGCGTATCTTTTAGGTTAATCCAAGATTCTTGGAACGATTTCACATCGATTTCGCTATCAGGCAATTCTGTTGATTCCAAAGGCAACAATGCACCAATTTCCAATTCACTCGACTGATTTTCATCTTTGTACTTCGCAACCAAAGTATCGTAAGCTTCCATATTGCTTTTTGATTCCAAATAAACTTTGTGAGTAGCAATACCATCAGTTGTAAAAAACTGCAAGCTTTTACGAGGTTTATCTTCTCCTTCAGTTACTGCAAATGCGTATGCCCAAGCACTTGGAAAAATACGTAAATCGATGTCTTTTCCAACAAAAAGAGAAGCATGAGGAGTTGTACTAAAGTTCTCATAAATTCCTTTGCGCTCATGAACTACTTCATCATTTCTAGACAAAGCCATTACATAACCCAATGATTCCAATTCACCAAGAATAGCCACAAAATCTGGACGTAAACGAACAGCAGTTGTTCCAACACCCAAAGCAACTAATTCTGCTTCGGAAGCATTCAAACGCTTTGCATATTCTCTGATTCTCAATTTTGGTTCGCTTTCTTTCAATTGAGCGAAAGCTTCTTTTAATGATAAAGTTGTTTCCATTGTTTTGTATTTAATTTGTATTGAATCTGTATATTCAGATTATTTTTTTCTTTTATTGATTTGCTAACGCAGCTCAATTATCGTCAGCTACAGCTGACTTTTATCTAATAAATTCGAGGAATAAGATACATGTCTATAAAACACTTCCCCATCAAGTGCTTGAATTTGCTCCAATTCTATTTGATAGGTTTCACTTAAAATCTGTGGATTCATCACTTCATCGACCCTTCCATCCATAATCACTTTTCCTTTTTGCATCAACAAAACACGGTCGGCGTATTGATAACATAGATTGATATCATGCATTACCACGATTACGCTTCCACGCTTATCGTCTACAAACTTACGTGCGTATTTCAACAATTCAATTTGATAACGAACATCCAAATTATTTAATGGCTCATCCAAGAATAAGTATTTGATTGGTTGAATTTCACCTTCACTTTCTAGTTGCAATAAAACTCTTCCAAACTGAACACGTTGTTTTTCACCTCCAGAAAGAAAATTAAACTCCATTTCTAAAAAAGAGTGCAGGTTTAATTCGGTCACAATTTTATCCATGATGAATTTATTGAACTGATTTTTTGTTTCTGGATAACGGTAACGTGCCATTTCCAATACTTCACGCACGGTAAAGTTAGATGCAATCATACTCTCTTGGTGCATGTATGCGCGGTATTTGGACAAATTGTCCAAAGTCCATTCGTTCAAGTCTTTTCCGTAATAAGAAATAGTTCCCGAACTTTGTTTCAATCCGCTAGAGAGTAATTTCACCAAAGTGCTTTTTCCTGCACCATTTGGTCCTAAAATGACTACAAATTCCTCTTTATCGGTTGTAAAATCAACCGGTTGCAGAATTTGCTTCCCTTTTACTCCAAATGATATTTGTTTTGCTTCTATCACACCGAAAACTTGCGTTTATGTTTGAAAATTATTGCAATGAAAACTGGAGTTCCCATTAAAGCTGTAATAATTCCAATTGGCACTTCTGTTGGAGGGAGAATCGTTCTTGAAATCATATCTGCACAAGAAAGAAGAATTGCCCCAAATAAAGCGCTGAAAGGCAGTAGAAATTGATGATTCGGCCCAGCTAAAATGCGAATAATATGTGGAACAACTAGCCCAATAAATCCGATTACACCTGCCATAGAAACAGCTGAACCAACCATACATGTGGAACAAATAATAACTAACAACTTGATTGTTTTCACTTTATATCCCATGTATTTTGCATTACTTTCTCCAAGAGCAAGTACATTCAAACTTTTTGCTTGAAAAAAAATAATACTCATCGGAACGATTGTGAAAATAAGCAAGAGTAAAACGGAATCATTATTCGCAGATCCCAAACTACCAAGTGTCCAAAATGTCAAATCGCGCAATTCATCATCCGTAGCAAAATAAGTCAACAAACCTGTTAAAGCAGCCGTTAGAGCATTCAAAGCGATTCCTGCCAAGATGAGCGTTAACGAATTGATTTCTCCATTACTCAATGACAATCGGTACACGATAAATGCTACGATTGATGCTCCGAAGAAGGCCACCATAGAAAGGGAAAATCCCTCGTTGAAAATAATCAACCAAGGGACTAATCCACTGAATAATATGAAAAGTGATGCAAACAAGGAGGCTCCCGTTGAAATTCCAATTAAGGCGGAATCAACCAAAGGGTTTCTAAAAATTCCTTGCAATGCAGCACCCGAGACGGCTAATCCTGCACCAATTAGACAGGAATAAACCGCTCTCGGAAAACGAATATTGTAAACTACATTGTATTCGATTTCTGTTATTTTTAAATTGGTTTGTATTCCAATTTTTTCAATCAAACTACCAAAGACATGAGAAATTGGAACACTCACATTGCCTACTGATAAGTTCACAACAAAGCAAACTATCACTAGTACAACTAAAGAAAGACCAATTATTCGTTGTCTTGACATATAACTTTTTGTTTCAAAAAGTTCAAGGTTCAAAGAAGTTCAAAAAGTTCCAATTTTGAACATTTGAACATTTGAACATTTGAACTATTTAACTTTCTTAAATTCTTTATTCAATTCAACAATTGCATCAGCTACACGCGGACCAAATCCACTCAATAACTGACCATCCATTTGAATCAATGCTTTGTTTTTTCCAGCGTTTGTTGAAGACACACCAGGAACATTAAAAATTCCATCAGGTCCTAAACTTTGTGCACCAGAAGTAAACATCAAAATCACATCCGGATTTGCAGCAATCACTGATTCACTTGTTAAAGGTTTGAAATCTGTAAATCCTTTTCCAGCGTTTTCACCACCAGCTAAAACAATCATTTTTTCAAGTGGTGTTTGCTCCCCTGCAACCATTAAGGTTCCAGCACCTCTAGCATATACAAACAATACCTTTGGCTTTTTGTCAAGCTTAGAGATGTTTTTGATATCAGAATCAATTTTAGAAACAATTTCAGTTGCTTTATCTGATTTACCCAACCAAGATGCCACTTCTTTCACCAATGATTTGGATTCTTCCAAACTATTGGGGTGTTTAAAAGTTACCAACTCAATTTTAGCTTGTTTCAATTTTGATTTTAAATCTGGAGAAACCTCATCCTCAAGCATAACAACATGAGAAGGATTCAAGGCCAATAAACTTTCAATTGCCAATTTACGTACGTGACCTAAATTTGTCAACTTTTCTGCTGCTGCAGGAAATGTACTAGTTACATCAACGCCAATGAGTTCCTTTTGGGAATCCACTGCGTAAATGATTTCTGTAACCGATCCGTTCAAAGAAACGATTCGTTTCTCTTCTACTTTTTCTTTCGAAAGTTTCGCTTTCTCTTCTTCTGATTTCGAACCTGAATTACAAGCAGTTGTCAGAGATAAGAGAGCAAGAAATAAAAAACCAACTTTTTTCATCTATATTTTAATTTTAATCAAAAGATTAGTGTTGTACAACCAAACGTTGAGTTGTTGTTGCAGCTCCGTTAGAAACTTCAACTAAGTAAACTCCGTTATTCAAGTTTTCAGTAGAAACGTTGATTGTTTGCAAACCAGTTGAAGTAGTTGTGTTTTCAGAAACTACTTGTCCTGCCATACTCAAAACTTTAACCGTTGTATTTGCTTTCGAATCAATCACAACCGTTGCAATAGTGTTTGCAGGGTTAGGATAAACTGAAATGAAAGTAGATGCATCTTCATCACCAACAGAAAGCGTTGTCAAGTTTTGTTTTGTGAAAACGTTCATATTGCTATTAGCCCCTGAACCTGTTGTAAATTTCGTAAATACCACTTTCCAGATATTTCCATTAGCAACTTTCACAAAGTAAACTACATCTGTAGGAACTGTTGCTACTGGTTGTGCTTGTGCATTCTTCCAGTTGTATCCAATTGCATTTGTCAAATTACTGAAAGTTTGAGATTGATAATCCTCATAAGTTGCAGGATCAACTGGAGAAACTTTTACCGCTTGAACTCCCACATTGTTTAAGATACCAAAAGATCCATATTGTGACCCTGGAGAAATTGCTGCTGGATATTGCAAGAATGTGAAATCCCAATTAGCTGAAGCAGGCTCACGATCTACAACTGTATTTGTATTGATTTTGTAATAAACGAAGTTTTTAGATCCATATGGAGTAAGCAACAAATTTTGTGTAGTGACTGTCGTAGCATTCCCTAAATCAGCAGAAAAAATCTCATATTTACCTTGTACAGAAAGTAAGTTGACATAAAATTTCTTTACTGAATTATCTGCATATTTCACAACAAAAATACGGCTAGCATCTACATTATGAGTAGTCATGTTGTAAGTTCCAAAACCATAATCAAACTGTCCTGGTCCTGCTGCACGGTTCAATGCACCTTCAGCCCAAGTTGAATCGTTATTTTTTAATTCTGTTAACGCACCAAAATTTACTGTTGCCAATGTATCAAATGAATTTGCAGGTGTAGCATTCGGAATCGCATATAAAGTACCTACTTTGTAGTTAAATAAGATTGTAGCAGTTAACGGAGAATTTTGACTTGCAGAAGAAGCCAATGCGATATCCCAGTTTGAAGAAACTGCAGTTCCAGTTTCATCATTTTGCAAACTATACCAAATGTTGTTTGCATATCCTACCCCTGTAATTACAGTATCAGTTATAACTGGTCCTTGTGCCATAACATTTGACAAAGAAATAAGTGCTGCCGCGCTGAGTAATATTTTTTTCATATTGTTTTATTTATCTTTTACTATTTATATTATTTCTAAATAACTAATTGCAAATCTACCCTGTAAACTAATTTTCCACAATCACCAAAATCAGCGGAAAAAACTACCCTCTAGAAGGTATTTCTATTTTTGAACACCTGATTTTCCATTTCAAATAAGAGAAGTTCAGATAAAGACTTCACTTTTAATTTTTTAAAGCAATTTTTTCTATGTGTTTGAACGGTATGCGGACTTAATCCCAACTCAACACTTATTTCCAGCGTCGACTTACCGTTCAACAGCGATTCAACAATTTCAATTTCGCGTCTTGTTAGATTAAATTGGGTTGGAGAACTTGGTTCTTCATCTTGATTCAAGATTTTATTCCAAACCAACTCGCAATAATAATTTTGATTGTGTAATATCTTTTGGAAGGCATCCTTTAACTCTTTAACAGAAGCATTCATATCAATGAACCCAGAAATACCATTTGTAACCAATGTGTGTAAATTAGAAACATCACCTCCAACAATCAAAATCACTTTAATACTTCCTGAATCCTCTTGATTCGCTAGTAAATCTTGCTCTATCTCTGAAAAATTATCGTGAAAATTATAAACTACAATTTTTTGGTCTTTCGTGGAGTTCGCAGCGTGAATAGGATTTCCAGTATGCCATTCCACGGTAATATCGTCAAAAAGAATACTCAATAATTCCTTGAATCCTAAGCTGATTAATTGAGTACGACTATCAAGTGACAACAACATGTTAAATAGAATAATTCTAAATAGCAAAATTGCGGTCTATTCAATGATTTTGCAATACCACAAAAAAGGTATCTTAATTACCTCTGTCGGATATGTCCTTTTTTTTCAGTTGGAATCATTAAAACCCAGGTATACAAACCAATGAAATGAGAATCAAAGTATCCTTTATTTTTGAACAGTTTTTTGGGAATATAAATTCGTCGTTCTTCGTTCAAACCTTTCACAGATGACTGTGGGGCTACCCCATCTTGCAAACAAGGCGCATCTTGGTTGGATTTATAGAGGTTACTGCCATATTGCCAAACCTGATTCCATTCTTTTAAGTTAACTGTTCCTGCAGATGCGTTTTCTGGAGCTAAAATATAGTATGATCCAAAATTGATTTTACCTCTTACTTCGTTGATCAATCCTTGTGCATACGCAAACCCCATACTGTGTGCAACAATATACAAGGTATCATTCTTGGATGTATTCGGTAATTCATTCAGCATTTGAACTAAATTTCGCCCCGCAATACGCCCACCGTTTTCTCTAATTTTAAATCCTTTTTTATTTGATTTTGTTGCCAACAGCTTAAGTGTCTTAGCCTGTTTTGATCCGAAAAATCGAGAACCAACGGTACTAGTCGTGTAGCAAATATGATTTTTATTATCTGCACATCTTTTTGGATAAATGCTTGAATTAGTACTAAAATTGATTAAACTTCTGTGATTAGAAGTTGCCACGGAATGATGCCCATCTGCATAGTAATATTCCGTTGGATTGATTCTCATTTTGAATGCATCATCAATTTGCTTCCAAGGATGCCAATAAGAATAGCGGTCTTCAGTAAACAAACGATTCAACGAATTGGGAAACTCTAACCCATTGGAACGAATATCTTTGAAATTCTCCTCAAATGAACTTCCTAAAGATGTTGGTCGATAGCCATTCACAAAAATTAAAATGCGTTTGGGTGGATCTTCCAATTCCAATTTTTGGGTCAAATCAACACCTAAATGATTATAAACTTGGTCTCGTAGCCATTTTCCTTTCGGTGAATAAATCTTCACAACCATGTAGTGACTTTTTGCAACAATTGGTTCTGGCAAAAGATTCGTTTTTAAGGAATCAGAACTGGATATCAATCGAAGTTTCATTGGAAGATTATCTTTCCCAATATTCATTTTAAAATAGAGTACTTTCTTGCGTTCGTAGAGAAAATAATTATCTTTTCGTTTTATAATTAGTTCCGAACCTATCTGCTTTTCTTCTAATTTGGAAGGATGATTATTGGAGAACAACAAATCAATTACTTCTTTCTCCTTTAATCCATTATAGGATTTGATGATTCCGTCATTAACTTCGAACCAAGAATATCCTAAGTCAACCACTTTAATTAAAACATAGGAAATAACAATTATTCCAGACCATTGAATAAAACGTGAAAGGAATGAAACTAAACGCGGTTTTTTCAATTTCGATTTTAAGAATGCCCTTAATTTTCTGAACCCATAAATCAACCCAACAAAAGATATGATTACACTTAAGAGATGGAGGCTATTGAATGGTCTCGATTTGATTCGAAAAATGGTTTTGAATAAAAAATTATCAATTTGGAGATGGTAGGAATATGTGTTTTTTTTCATTGGACGAATAACCGAAGCTAAAAAATTGGCATTCTTAATCAGAATTGTTCCGTCTTCTGTTTGTTCAAATAAATAGTACGCGATTAAACCATTATTCGTCACAACATCCTCATAATCATCTACTAATGAATAAACTCCTGGATTATTATTGACTCGAATCCAGTCTTGTTGTGATAAAATAAGTTTCCAATCATTGATTCTTTTTTCTTTTGCAAAAGGAATATTGACAAATCCTTCCAAATACTCTTTCGTCAAAGCTTCAGCTAATAAATTTGCATTCTGATTATCAGCCAAAAAACCCAATGCTTTATTCTTGACCATAAAACCTTTCATTTGCTGATTTACAAATCCTGGCACGACGAAGAAAAGTAATGAATTCGACGGTTTATTTTCGATTAAATAGGTATCCCGAATATTTCGCATTTGATCGGTATACTTCAGTCTACTTGCGCTTGGATTTTCGAACAATTTGGTTTTATCGAACTCATCTATCTTAAATAATTTCTCGACGGTTATGTTGAAATGAACATTTGCCCCTCGAAATTGATTATTCAATACCTCTTCAAGACTATCCGAATTGATTACAATTGGCACCAATGGAACAATTCGAATTTCTTGTTCCAGCACAGGTAGAACAGATACATCCAGAACTCCAATTAATTGATTCCTGTATCTCGCCTGAACTTGATAATCTTTATTCGAAGCTTTTAATTGAATCAAACATTTTGAATCGGAAATTCGGATAACTTCCAGCGGATTAGAATGGGCCGAAAATTGAATGGAATCAATAGAAGGAATTCGATTTAGATTGATCACAAAATTGACAACATCTGTTTTTCCTATTCCAACCGTTTTAGATACTTTAACCTCCTCTTCACCATTTTTAGCGGGGATTATTTGTTCGTGAAATCCAAATTCTTGCTTTCTATTTTTAATAAACCTCCCAATTTCAACAAATCGATTACGGCCAACAGAATCAGGTTCAGCTTGTGAGAAGCAATCTGTTATTTGAGTAAAAACAAAACATAAAAGAAAGAATATTCTTAGCATTATTGAGGATTAAATGGACGTTTTCCCTAACCAGCGCAATACATTATCATACCATATAGCATCTGATTCTTTTTGCTCGAGAATCCCCACTTGAACTGCAAAGTCAATTACTCTTCCTGGATAAGAATTTGCAACGCCTTCCATTTCACCTAAAGGATAAGGATCATCCAATCCTGAAACAATTTGAGAAGAACCAACGCGTATTTTCAGTAATTGCAACGTGTAAGAATCGTGAACCAACGTATCAAAAAACAAATTGGGATGCCCTAAACTTGCTCGTGGATCACGCGTTTCTGTAAACAAATCAGGTCTTCCATCAAAACCTTGCAATCTTCTACCATAATTTGCCTGACCTAACATACAACCATGCGCAAAACAAGTTCTAATATTTGGGTATTTATTGACAAAATCCAATAGCGAGTACATGTGTAGGGTATCAGCAGTTTGTGCCATCATCCACACCAAATGAAAACGCCAATAAATATCTTTCAACGCAACCATCTTCTCTCCATCATATGGATGAATTTCAATCGCTAGATTATACTCGTTAGCTAAATCAAAAATGGGCAGAGTTGATTCATCGACAACAGACAACCATTCATTTTTTTTATTTAAGAAATGAGTAGGCAAACACAAAACCGTCATTTTCAAATCTTCAACAGAACGTCTCATTTCATTTAAAGCATCATCCAAATGAAGTGGTTGCACAACAAACCCGCTGGTGAATTTATCTGGTCGGCGTTCTTGTACACTTGCATTGAAATCATTTTGCCATCTAATTGCATCGTAAGAATCTTGTTTGGACCAGCCATTGCAATAAACTTGAGAAAGATTCAACATCACACCATGATCAATTGCATGCCTTTCCATCCATTCAATCTTATCATCAAAAAAGAAACTAGGATCAGTAATTGGTCTAGCCCAATCATCTTGTCTCATGAACTTTTTATCGTCATCAATCCAAAATAATTTTTTCTCACGCATGAATCTTGGAATTTCCGAAGGTTCAGGTAAAATATGCCCATGGCCATTGATTTTTAGTTTCTGCATGCTTGTTTGAATCTTTACATCAAATTTAGGAAATAGAAGGTAACTCTAATAACTCCTGAAAAAGAAAAGCTAAAATCATTTTGGAAAATAAAAAAACAACCTATAAATCAATCTATTCAAACATATCTCCGAGCATCTTTTCACCAGACTCACCTACCAGTGGAATATATCTCTTTTCGCCTCTGACAGCTGATACAATCAACATCAACCAAATCAAAAACAAAATTAAGGACAGAATATTAATCCCAATTATTCCAATAACTGGGATAAAAAATAAAATAGTTGAAATAATGCTTATAGCAGCTCCAATCAACATCAATAAAAGCATTTGTCTTAAGTGAAATGCGGTGAAATGCTTAACGTTTTCTTCTTTAGACGAAGCCTGAATAATAGCTACAATCCACCCAATAAGAGTACAGTAGGAAATTATTGCATACGTTTTATTAATTGGAATTTGATTCATTGTGCTATAAGTACAACAAATATACTTCAGTCAATTAAATGATTAGTTCACAATTAGTAAATAGCTAGTTTAAATGTTTGACGTTCAATTATTAGCCAAAAATAGACGAAACAAATTCCTCTTTATGAAAAACTTGCAAATCTTCTATCCCCTCACCAACACCAATAAAACGCACAGGAATGCTCATTTGATCAGAAATCCCGATGACAACACCACCTTTAGCAGTTCCATCTAACTTTGTAATGATTAGTCCCGTTAAAGAGGTGGCTAAGGCAAACTGTTTAGCTTGTTCATAAGCATTTTGACCAGTAGAACCATCCAATACCAATAAAATTTCGTGTGGTGCATCAGGAATAACCTTTTCCATCACCCGTTTTATTTTAGAAAGCTCGTTCATTAAATTGACCTTATTATGTAACCTTCCTGCTGTATCTATGATTACAACATCCGCTCCTTGTGCTTTAGCAGAACTTAATGCATCGAATGCTACAGAAGCTGGATCAGCCCCCATTCCTTGATGTACAATTGGAACACCAACTCGTTCGGACCAAATAATTAATTGGTCAACGGCCGCAGCTCGAAAAGTATCTGCAGCACCTAGCACTACTTTCTTTCCTGATTTTTTAAATTGATTTGCTAATTTACCGATTGAAGTAGTCTTACCTACCCCATTTACTCCAACAACCATAATTACATGGGGATTACCATTATGGGCAGGAATTGTGTATTCACTTGGTCCATCGCTATCATTTTCAGATAAGAGATTCGCAATTTCTTCTTTGAGAACTTTATTTAGTTCATCGGTTCCTACGTATTTATCTTTCGAAACACGTTCGTTAATGCGATCAATAATTTTCAAAGTGGTATTTACTCCCACATCCGAACTGATTAGAATTTCTTCCAACTCATCCAGTACCTCATCATCAACTCGGGATTTACCAACTAATGAACGAGTTAATTTACCAAAAAAACTTTCTTTAGTTTTTTCGAGTCCTTTATCAAGTGTTTCTTTATTTTCTTTCGAAAACCAACCAAATAATGCCATAGTTCAAAAATACAATAAAAAAACCTCTCTGCTGTGGCAGAGAGGTTTTAAAACAATATCGAGTTTACAACTTTTAAAGAATTAGGCTTTTGTAAAAAAGTCTTTTACTTTATCGTTGTGAACAATTTCTTCTTTAAATGTGAAAGAACCTTTATCAGACTTAACCATCTTGATTACTTTCGTATGCTCTTTTCCTCCACCTTTTTGTAGGGATGCTACTACTTTCTTTGCCATGACTTATTAGTTTTATGCTTGTTTTAATTTGAAATTTATTTCGTCAGAGACGACAATCAAATCAAAAGCAATGCTTTTTCTTCTTACTTAATTTCTTTATGAAGGGTATAACGCTTCAATACTGGATTAAATTTCTTAATCTCCAAACGATCTGGCGTGTTTTTACGATTCTTCATCGTGATATAACGAGAAGTTCCCGCCATTCCAGTTTCTTTGTGCTCTGTACACTCTAAAATAACCTGGATTCTATTTCCTTTTGCTTTCTTAGCCATTTTTTTATTCTTTATGATTAATCACTTTCGTGACCGAATCAGGATTATTTCAAATACCCTTTTTCACGTGCTTCTTTCATACACGCAGAAATACCTTTCTTATTAATTGTTCTTAACGCAGATGCAGAGATCTTTAATGTAACATACATATCGTCCTCTGGAACGTAGAACTTTTTGGTTAACAAGTTTGGGTAAAACTTGCGTTTGGTTTTGCGGTTTGAGTGAGAAACATTATTCCCTACCATTACCGACTTTCCTGTTAATTGACAAACTCGTGACATTGTATATTATTTTTTTCCTAATTCTAAAAGCGGGTGCAAAGAAAAGTATTTTCCAACAAATAAGCAATATTAATCGTGCTTTTTTTCAATATTTATTCCTAAAATTTCGCAACGCAACATATTTAAAGCAGTTAGCACAGTCATTTGAACGGTTCTTTGTCTATCTGTACCGAAAAGAAATTTTCTAGAAATCTTTCTTATTGGACCATCAATTGCAATCCAAACTGTACCTACTGGCTTGTCTTCACTTCCTCCTAATGGACCAGCAACTCCAGAAACAGAAATGGACCAATCGACCCCTAATTCGCTCTTTCCTCCTGTAGCCATTTCAAGGACAACTTCCTCTGAAACCGCACCAAAATTAGTCAAAGTTTCTGACTTCACCTTCGAAAGCTTTATCTTCAACTCATTACTGTAAGTTACAAATCCTCCCAAAACATATCCTGAAGATCCAGAAACGCTTGTTAAACTAGCTAGAATATTTCCTCCTGTACAACTTTCTACCGCACCAATTGTCTGTCCATTTTTCAATAATAACTTCCCAACAACCTCAGGCAATGTTTCCTCTTCTTCACCATACAGATGTGTTGGAATCATTTCATTCAATTGATTTCCATAAAAAGCAACTCGATTCAAATTTCCAGAGCTCGAACTAACTCTCAATTTAACCATTCCTGGAGAAGGTAAATAAGCTAAATCAAGTCCTTCTGCTCGCAATTCATTTTCCCAATCAATTAATCGTTCAGCTAAAAAAGACTCTCCAATACCTTGTGTCAAATAGGTTTTTTGAATGAGCTTTTTTACAGGAAACCGGTTAGTCAATCTTGGAATCACATGTGTTTCAAACAAATACTTCATTTCATAAGGCACACCAGGCATTGAAACAAAAATTGTATCTGAATTTTCGAACCACATCCCAGGAGCTGTTCCTTGCTCATTAAACAACACTTCACAAGCTTCCGGAATCATTGCTTGCATTTTATTTACTTCCAACATGGGTCTATTTCTTTTTATAAAAAAAGACTCAACATGCTCTAACACATCTTGATTCAACACCAATTTCGTATTGAAAAAATCGCAAAGTACTTGTTTGGTAATATCATCTTTCGTTGGACCAAGCCCACCAGTGATTAAAACAACCTGACTTCTTTCCTGAGAAACCTTCAATGCATGCGAGATTGCATCCCAAGTATCGGAGATTGTTACAACGTTCGCAACCTTGATCCCTTGAATAGCTAATTGCACCCCCATCCACGAAGCATTTGTATTAATTGTTTGTCCGATAAGGAGTTCATCTCCAATGGAAATAATTTCAACATTAATCATGGTACTATTTTTGAGCTATGGACAAAATTATTCTTAAGTTTGAACATAAAAAATATTCCATGAGAAAATTCACAACAATCTTAGCAAGTGGTAGCCTTATTATCAGTTTAGCAGGTTGCGATACGATAAAAGAAGCTGCTAGCACCCTAAATACCGGAACAGGAAGTACAACTGCTCCTGCACTAACAAATGGAGAAGTCATTTCTGGTTTAAAAGAAGCTTTGACTGTTGGGATTCAAAACTCTGTGAATTTAACGTCAGTAACGGACGGATTCTTAAAAAATGATGCCATTCGCTTGCCATTTCCTCAAGATGCAATCAAAGTGAAAGAAAAAGCAATGGATTGGGGCTTAGGAACTCAGGTTGAAAAGTTTGAGACTACTCTAAACAGAGCAGCTGAGGAAGCAACAAAAGAAGCATTACCTATTTTTAAAGACGCTATTCTTGGAATGAGTATTTCCGATGGATTCAGTATTTTAAATGGAGGAGAAGGCGCTGCAACCAAATTTTTGAAAGACAACACAACAACCAAATTGGTTGAAGTATTTTCTCCAAAAGTAAAAGAAGCAATTTCTAAAGTGAAATTAACGGAATACTGGAATCCACTCATTACGAAATACAACAGTGCTATGAGCTTAACAGGTGGACAAAAAATCAATCCAGATTTGAATCAATACGTCACTGAGAGAGCAATTTCAGGCTTGTTTCAAATGGTCGAAAAAGAAGAAAATAAAATTCGTAAAGATCCTGCAGCACGCGTTACAGATTTGCTTTCTAAAGTTTTTGGAAGCATCAAAAAATAATTGAAAATGAAGAATTTAAAAGGTACCTTTCCGTCGTAGCTGACTCAGTTACCTTTTGAATTTTGAATTATTATGAAGTATCCTGCATCAGAACTTGTATTAGATTCGAAAGGGAATGTTTATCATTTAGGCATTTCCCCTGAAAACATTGCCCCAACAATTTTACTTGTAGGAGATCAAGATCGTGTTGCTCTTATTTCCAGTTTTTTCGATAAAATTACGCATCAATCCAAACACCGAGAGTTTGTTTGCCACACAGGAACTTACAAAGGAAAGCAAATCACTGCTTTGTCGACAGGAATTGGCACAGACAATATCGATATCGTTATCAATGAATTAGACGCATTGGTAAACATAGATTTAACAAATCGTCAAGACAAAAAAACGACAACATCTCTGAATTTGATTCGCATAGGAACTTGCGGAATTCTTCAAGCGGATATTCCTGTTCACAGTTATTTGTTATCGACACATGCTATTGGAATTGACAATGTTGCACACTTCTACCCGATTGAATTCAACACACAAGAGAAGTCGATAGCCAAACTTTTAGACACATTCGTTGGATTTCCTGAAGAAATAACGCCTTATTGTTCAGAGAGCTCTCCTAGCCTATTAAAGATCCTTGAAGGACCTCAAACCTATTCAGGAATTACCGTTACTAGTTCAGGATTTTATGCACCTCAAGGACGATCACTTCGTTTAGGAACAAGAACCCAAGACATTAATGAAAAACTAGAACAATTCGAAGTAGACCAACACCGTGTAATCAATTTTGAAATGGAAAGCTCGGCATTATTCTCACTCGGAAAAGCAATGGGACATCAATGCGTGACTATTTGTCTAGGAATAGCCAACAGGCCTTTAATGGAATTTAGCAAAGGATATGAACAAGAAATGAATGATTTAATTAAATACGTTTTAGACCGCGTTTAATTTTTCTTCACTGGATATTTCTTCGCATACTCTTCCGGGGTTAAATCAGCTCCATTATTATCATCCAAAATAGTTACTTTAAAAGTCGTTTCACGCACCTTCACGTTAAGCTTGACCAATTTGGTTGGTCCAATTTCCTGAACAACCTGAAACCAGTAATAACCATTACTCCCATTCAATAAATCTTTTCTCAATTGTAATGAAATTTTCTGATTTTTAGAGAGCGCAACTTCTTGTAAATCTTTGACAATTTTTAGATTTTGCACCAAATCATACGCTTTGTAATCTGGTGTCTTCTCGGCTACATCCACTTTGACTTTTTCGGCTTCTTTTTCTCCACAAGAGGATACAGCTCCAATCGCTAATAAACCAACCAGTATTCTGAATACGTTCTTCATTTTCTCAATATTTATCCCAAAATAGGGAATATATTTCAGTTGAAAGACATTCAAATGTTATCAAAACAAAAAAGACCGATCCGATATTTTTCGCAACAAAAAAGCCTCCATCGGTTGATGAAGGCTTCAATTTAGTTATTGTCAGCTGTGGCTGACGTATATCGAAAGCAGTGCTTTCTCTTATTGTTTGACTAAAGAATAAACTTTAGAACCATTTTTAACAATGTAAACACCCGATCTCAAAGAAGAAATATCCAATACCAATGTTCCGTCACCTTGTTTGAATGATGTTACATTCACGCGAATATCTTGACCCATCGCATTCAACAATTGAAAAGTACTCAGTGAAACGATGTCTCCTTTGAGAGTTACCAAATCCGTAGCAGGATTTGGGAAAATAACCAGATCACTGACTCCTGCAACATCAATATAAACTGATTCCATTTCATGAACACGTTGCTGCCCGTCAAAATCTATTTGCTTCAACCGGTAATAAGAAACTCCGTTCAATGGCATCTGATCCACCGCTGAATAATCTTTTACTGATTCAGAATTTCCTGCTCCATCTACGATCGCAATTTCTTCCCAGCCATCAGCACCACTCACAGATCTTTCGATCACGAAATAATCATTGTTTTGCTCTGAGCTTGTTTCCCAGTTCAGATTTACGGAATTATTATTAACTGCATCTGCATCAAAACTCACCAAACCGATTGGCAAAGAAGCACCGCAATTCACCGTAATACATTGCGGAGCGGTGTAAGTACAACCGAAGTTATCTGTTACGCTGTAAGTGAAACAAGGCGTTCCTTGATTGGTTGGAGTTACGTTTGCAGTTGTTGCACTTGTATTTGAAAGCGTTGTAGCTGCAACCCAGCCTTGGGAAGCAATGGTTGGTGTATATGACGATGCAGATAAAAGAGTTGCATTGAAATTGACATCCCAATTAAAAATATACCCATTATCAGAACCAATATGGTCAGTAACTTCAATAGTCCAATTTCCATTCAACGGACAACCAATCAAATTTGAAAATGGTTGGAAAGGCATATAATTTCCAGCAACCAAAGAGTTACCTGCTGATGGAAGTGTAACAGGAGTAGTGGTTCCACTTACTAAAAAGGTAGTTGCTCCTGGGGTGAAACAATATTGTGTTCCAGTACCAGGCCCGAGAATCAAATCATCATCAATGGGATTTCCAAGGAAAGTATTTGAACCACCTTGTGTATAATCCTTCAAACTTACACTTTGTCCATTTGGACAAATTATTCTAAAATCCAAATCTCCTAAATAAGAATGCTCCATTGTTAAGCAAACATTTATTATATCAGATGTCGAGGTAACAGTCGCTGTTGGGCTGTAGCAATTCGTTGTAATGGAAGTGGTATACGAAACTCCAGATCCATCGGGCAAGAAAGTGGTTCCTGAAACAGGAGGCGTACAGTTTACCGTAAAAGGATTCATTGTTACCGTTGCGGCCAAAGCCGAAGTTTGATTCGTACACAAGGTAGAAGGAGTTGCAGACGTACTGATCGTCGGTGTCGTTGACACCTGGATATTCCGGTTAATGGAGTTCGTATTTGTACAACCATTAGCATCTGTTACAATTAAATTAGCCAAATAACTTCCTACGGCAGGATAGGTGTAATTGATATTAGCACCAGCAACTGTCACTCCGTTACCCATACTCCAGGAATAAGTTGCACCTGTTCCTGAAGTACCGAATGTTCCACTTCCCACTAAATTGATGCTTTGTCCCTGACAAATCCGAATAACTCCATCACCTTCAGGAGCTTCATTAGAGCTTACCCAATTTGAAGTGATTGTTTGACAAGGCGGTGGTATACAAGACAAGGTTGCAACCCACCCCGTATTAACTATCGAAACATCCGAATGAAAAACAAATGTCAAACATCCAGTTGCATTGGTAGCTGAAGCGGTAAACGTTGGAGGCAAAGTAGTTCCCGCGTAAGTACCTACTAATGGTGCTGCAATTGAATTACCATCATATATCCTCAAATTATCACAACATGATTCAGTAGCAAATGTAGAAAAGACAATTTTTAATTTAGCACCAGCTGTAGACGGACAAATAGTCATTGTGATATCCTGATTAATAGCGTAATCGCTATTTCCCCCGGGATCTAAGAAGGTAGCACTGCATGTAGCAGTACTTCCATTAGACATTGTAATGGTTTGTGACCAGCTTAAATGAATGTTTAAAGTCATTAGTAAACCTATAACACTTACTTTGCGAAGAATTGATGTACTATTTCTCATGGCTTAGTTAAATTTATTTGGACGGATTACCATGATATAATTGGTATTATCAATACGAATAACCTGCGTTTTATCTGAAAAGAAATCAATATTGTATGCCATAGGATTAAAGCTTGCTACATTGAAGTTTTCAAAATTTGCTCCCTGAATCGAAGGGTTAACTTTTGCCATTAGGGGAAATGAAGATAACAGGGGGTATTTCTCATACTGATCCTGAGCAATCATTTGGTATTCAATACGCTCAGTCATCACTTTACCGTATACAGTTACGAGATCAGGATAATTCTGAACAAATTGACTTCCGTGCACATATCCTACACGACTTGCGATTTGCTCAGGAGTTAACTCTTGTGTAATAGTCTGTCCATAGGAAAGAAAACAAAACTGGAGTAAAATGAGGGAGAGAATCCCCTTGAGTAGTAAATTCATAATAATAGTTCTATTGTTGTAAAGTCAGTTAAATATAAATGAAATAAACTGTAATAAACTATAACTGAAATGTTAAAAATAAGAGCAAATTTTGAATGTTTTTTTAGCTAAAAAAATAATCGATCAATATTCCAAAATAATCATCAAAAAGTCATTTTTAAAGAAATTCAACAAAAATGTCACGAAAAATAACAATGAAAATAATTGAAAATAATTTTCTAAAAAATCGATTTTAAACAAAAAAAGCTGAATTCGGAGTCCGAATTCAGCTTTTCACATTATCATGCTATCAATCATTGTTTTACCAATGAATATAATTTAGAACCGTTTTTCATTCAATAATCTCTCTAATTTTAAAGAGACAAAATATCAGAAATCACATATTTCTTCGATATTGTCCTCCAACTTCAAATAATGATTTTGTAATTTGTCCCAAAGAAGCATATTTACAAACCTCCATTAATTGCTCAAATAGATTCTTATTTTGGATTGCTGAGATTTGAAGTTCATTCAACATTTCATCCAATTTATCTTTGTGATTCGAATGAAGAATTCCCAACATGGTAATTTGATACTCTTTTTCCTCTTCTGAAGCACGAATGACTTCTTTCGGCTCAACTGTTGGAGATCCTTTCGAACTCAAGAATGTATTCACTCCAATAATTGGAAATTCGCCATTGTGTTTCAAGGTTTCATAATACAAGGATTCCTCTTGAATTTTTGAACGCTGGTACATCGTTTCCATTGCTCCTAAAACTCCCCCTCGCTCTGTGATGCGATCGAATTCAGTCAATACCGCTTCTTCCACCAAATCAGTCAATTCTTCAATGATAAATGAACCTTGTAATGGATTCTCATTTTTTGCTAATCCCAACTCACGGTTAATGATTAACTGAATAGCCATTGCTCTTCTTACAGATTCTTCTGTAGGAGTTGTAATTGCTTCATCATAAGCATTTGTGTGCAATGAGTTACAGTTATCATAAATCGCATACAATGCTTGCAAAGTGGTACGAATATCATTGAAATCGATTTCCTGAGCATGCAATGAACGCCCAGAAGTTTGAATATGGTACTTCAACATTTGTGCACGTGGATTCGCTGCATACTTTTTAGACAATGCTTTCGCCCAAATCCTTCTTGCAACACGACCGATCACAGCATATTCTGGATCAATTCCATTGGAAAAGAAGAACGATAAGTTTGGTCCAAAATCATTGATATCCATTCCACGGCTCAAATAGTATTCCACATAGGTGAATCCGTTTGCCAAAGTAAATGCCAACTGTGTAATCGGATTTGCTCCTGCTTCTGCAATATGATAACCAGAAATAGAAACAGAATAGAAATTGCGTACTTGTTTTTCAATAAAGTATTGCTGCACATCCCCCATCAAACGCAATGCAAATTCGGTAGAGAAAATACACGTGTTCTGAGCCTGATCTTCTTTCAAAATATCCGCCTGAACCGTTCCTCTAACTTGTTTCAAGGTTTCCACCTTAATTTCGTTATAAACATCTGCAGGAAGTACCTGATCTCCTGTTACACCTAACAAGAACAAACCTAAACCATCATTTCCTTCTGGAAGTGGTCCTTGATAACTAGGTCTCGAAATTCCTTTCGAAGCATAAATCGCTTTAATTTTAGCTTCAACATCTTTCTCTAAATCGTTTGCTTTGATATATTTCTCACAATTCTGATCAATTGCGGCATTCATAAAGAATCCGAGCAACATGGGAGCTGGTCCGTTGATTGTCATGGAAACAGATGTAGCAGGATGCGATAAATCAAATCCTGAATACAACTTTTTCGCATCATCCAAACAGCAAATAGAGACTCCAGAATTACCTACTTTTCCGTAGATATCTGGACGTAAATCTGGATCATTTCCATATAAAGTAACGGAGTCAAATGCCGTAGAAAGTCGTTTTGCAGGCATTCCCAAACTCACGTAATGGAAACGACGATTAGTTCTTTCTGGGCCACCTTCACCCGCAAACATACGTGTTGGATCTTCTCCTTCTCTTTTGAAAGGGAATAATCCAGATGTGTATGGAAATTCTCCGGGAACATTTTCTTGCAATGACCAACGTAAAATATCTCCCCAAGACTTGTACTTCGGCAAAGCTACTTTTGGAATTTGCGAATGAGACAATGACTCTGTATGAGTTGCCATTCTCAATTCCTTATCGCGCACCTTGAAGATAAATTCAGGAGCTTTATAGGTCGCTTTTTTAGCTTCCCATTTTTGTATGATATCCCAATTGTGTGGATCTAAATTTCGTTTTTCGTTTTCTAAAGCCTCTTGAACGCCTTTTACTAAGCGATCTTTATCTTCCATGGAACTAGCTGCGATTGTTTCAATCGATTTTGTCAATCCATATAACCTTTCAGCAACTTCCACTTGTTTGTCAACCCACTTATCAAATCCGCGGTTATTTTCAGAAATCTCAGAAAGGTAGCGCGTTCTATCTGGTGGAATCACAAAGATCTTTTCAGACATTTCTTTGGTGATTTCAAACTTAGACTCCAATGGCGCTTGTGTTTTTTCTTTCACCTTATCCATGATTACTTTATACAAAGTATTCATTCCTGGATCGTTGAACTGGGAAGCAATTGTACCAAAAACAGGCATTGAATCTACTTGTTGCTCCCAAAGATTGTGGTTGCGTTGGTATTGCTTACGCACATCTCTCAAAGCATCCAAAGCTCCTCTTTTGTCAAACTTATTCAATGCAATAACATCTGCAAAGTCCAACATATCGATTTTTTCCAATTGTGTTGCCGCTCCATATTCTGGAGTCATTACATACAATGACACATCTGAGTGATCTAATATTTCCGTATCGGATTGACCAATTCCAGAAGTTTCCAGAATAATCAAATCGTAGTTCGCTGCTTTTAAAATTTGAATGGCTTCAGCAACGTGTTTCGATAAGGCTAAATTCGATTGACGTGTTGCCAATGAACGCATATAAACACGGCTATTTTTTATCGCGTTCATTCGGATTCTATCTCCCAATAATGCTCCACCTGTTTTTCTTTTCGATGGATCAACTGAAACGACTGCAATTTGCTTGTCCGTGAAGTCCATCAAAAATCTGCGAACCAACTCATCTACCAACGATGATTTTCCAGACCCACCTGTTCCTGTAATTCCTAAAACAGGAACATCATTCTTTGCAGCAATTTGATGTACTTGTTCCATAATTGGAGCAGCCATCTCTGGATAATTTTCTGCAGCAGAAATCAATCGAGCAATCGAAGGAACGTGCTTTTCAGCCAAATGATTGATTTCGCCGTTCAATACATCTCCAACTGGATAATCCGAACGCTCCACCAAATCATTGATCATTCCTTGTAAACCCAATGAACGGCCATCATCCGGATGATACAAGCGTGTGATTCCGTAATTTTGTAATTCTTCAATCTCAGAAAGGAGAATAGTTCCTCCTCCTCCTCCGAAAATTTTGATATGTGGAGCTCCCTTTTCCTTCAATAAATCATGCATGTATTTAAAATACTCTGTATGCCCACCTTGGTAAGATGTCATTGCAATTGCTTGCGCATCCTCTTGAATTGCAGTATCCACAACTTCTTCCACAGAACGGTCATGACCTAAGTGAATCACTTCACAACCAGTAGATTGAATGATACGACGCATGATATTGATTGCTGCATCATGTCCATCAAATAAAGATGCTGCAGTAACAATTCGGATGTTGTTTTTTGACTTGTAGGGTGCTTGTTGCTCCATGTAATCGTTTTTTGTTTTGTAACGCCTCAAAGATAAGCCAAAATAAGAGTCTGCCGCGGCAGACGAAAAAAAATATCCGCGGTGATGGATAATGAGAAATTAAAGGCAAAAAACTGCTTAAGTGGTCATTTCTTCCATTCTTTGGTAGTTATGAGTCATCAGAAAGCGCTCTATTTGTACTATCAATCAGGATAGTTGTTTGAGCTACTAAAGAATTTTCATTCACATTCAACTAACCACACCTAAATTAGTTAGCATGAGACGATATACGGAGTATCGTCTCTTTTTTGTAATCTTGTGTCGTGAAATTCATCTGTTCCATCCTTCTTGTTTTTTTGCTTTTTCAACCTGCAAAAGCCCAAGAATTGTATGGGAAATTTCTGGACCAGGAACAAGGATTATTATCCAATGAATGTTATGACATCAATTACGATGAAAAAGGGTATCTGATCGTTGGCACACAATACGGTCCGATGAAATACGACGGAGAAAAGTTTATTCCCATTTGTACCAATATACCCATGGAAAGAAGGATCATGTATGATTTTGAAAAAGATCCAAAGGGAAATATCTACCTTTTCAATTCCTACAACGAGATTTTTAAACTAAAAAATGATCGGGCAATTTGGATAGGTCCAACAAATTTAGATGAAATTGCAGACGAAGACTTTCATTATACCAAATTGTATTTTAGACCCGGCGGGTTGTATATCTCGACCTACTTTTATTATCTTAAGTATTCCTTTAAGACTAAGAAATTAGAGCGCTATTACAATTTTAGAAGTTCGGTATTCAGGTATACCTATCACTCAAACGATTTGTTTCCTTTTGCCAAATACCATGATAAAAAGCATCCTTACTTGAACAGAGATGTCGAGATTGAGTTTCCGGAAAGCAAACAAACATTCAAACTCATAGATAAATTAGCATTCGATTCAAGAGAAGATCAAATTACCATTGGAAAAACAAGTTACTTGCTCATTTGTATGCACCTGTTTAAAAAGAGTGGAAATCGCATAGATCATTTAAATTTCAATCGTATTCTTTTTATCGAATCTTTTCACAAACGTATTTGGTTATGTACTCTAAACGGTTTAATCGAATTGGATTTAAACGGTAATTTCATTCATCATCATTTCAAAGGGCTTTTGGTTGCAGGGGTTGCTCCCTTAAAATCAGGAGGAATAGCAGTATCATTCAATAAAAAAGGGGTTTTTGTTTCACCTGACATTAATAATCGAATTTATTACAATCTCACTGTGTCTGCCACTGCCTCTATCAATAGGCGTCAGTTGGTTGGAACCCATAAAGGTGGAATTCACGAGTACAAAAATCACCAACTATCCAAGCTTGTCCAATCCGACACCTTATATTCCAATGAAAGACTTTCCTTTCATGATATGGTGTATCAGATTTGCTCATTTAAAAATCAATTACTAGTAAGTACACCAAGTGGTATTTCTATTCTTAATAAGCAGTTCAAAGAAGTAAAAAGTATTCACACAATCAGTAATGCATCTTTTGGAAATCTTTCATACAAAGAGAATTTTTACTTCATAGGTAGACACTCCATTCGAAAAAGAAGCTGGAAAAACCTAAATTCATTGCCTTTTCCTTACAATGATTTTTTTAATATCCCAATAGATAAATACAAATGTCATATTCGTCTAAATGATTCCATCATTGTTTTAGGAACGAATAAAGGCCTTTTAAAATACAATTTGAAGACAGACCGTTTTCTGCACTTCAACCCTTTCAAAAAAGAACTTGCTATCAGCTCTATTCAGGTTGTCGGCAAAAATAAATTACTTGTTTATTCCAGATATCAGGGAATCTATCTATTAAATGGAGAACAAATCATCCGAAAAATTCAAGCACCCTGTATTTCCATTTCTAAAGCCTTAATGTTTCATCACCAACTCATTGTTCAGGGAAATGATGGAATTTATTTAAGAAAACTCAACGATTCATCAAAAGTTCCCTGGATTAAATTTTTTAGCGGTGAATCCGAAAACACATTTATTCTTGAAAAGAATCTATTTATTTCCTACAAAAAGGATTTAATCATCAAAAGATTAGCCAATTATAAATTGGCTTTCAAACCAACTATTCGGTTAAATAAATTCTTGTTAAATAATCTCGAAATAGATTCATTTTCTCAAATAATTCCACCAAACACTTCTATTTCCGTAGATTTAGATATCCTTCAATTTGATGCAGACAAGATCAATCTATACTACATACTAAAAGGTGAAAATACCATCAGTCAATTTGTTGAAGGAACCAAAATCAATTTTGATGCTTTAAAAAGTGGTGATTACCAATTGCAAATCTATCCCGTTATTGATGGAGAAATTAGATTTAACAATTCAAAAAAGTTTCATTTTACTGTTGAGAAAACTTTTTGGGAAAGTACCATATTTTACATTTTAATTGCCATTATCCTACTTTCAATCATTGTTTCCATTCTCCTTTTGATGAACCTCAGACGCAAAAAAAGAAGTGCTGAGCGCTCTGAATTGGAAAGCAGACTAAATGAATACAAACTCCTTGCAGTTAAAGCTCAGGTAAACCCACATTTTTTGAGCAATGGTTTAGCGGCAATTCAAGCATTGATACTAAAAGGCGAAAATGATCAAGCAGCTCAGTATCTAGCGAAATTTAGTTTTTTAATGCGTAAGATCTTATATTATAGCGAAACTCGATTTATTACCGTTAAACAAGAATTAGAACTCGTAAATACTTATCTAGAACTGGAATTGCTCCGTTTCAGAAATCGCTTTAAAATTCATCAGGAAATTCAACTTTCTGACCAACAGCTAAACAACATTGTGATCCCTTCCCTGCTACTCCAACCAATTTTTGAAAATGCAATTTGGCACGGTTTGAAGTTTCAAGAAAATAATCCGGAATTAAAATTCATTTTCAGATTTGATCAAACGAAAAAATTGGTTATTCAAATAAGTGATAATGGGCCAGGATTCAACAATTCCAATAAAAGTGAACATCATTTGTCAAAAGGAAATAAACTAATTACTGAACGAATTGATACTTTGAACAAGCAATTTCAAAAACAAGTCGCTTCTATTGAGCTTTTAAGCTCTGATTCTGGAACTACAGTAACTTTCACATTTGCACCCGAACTTTATCAATCCACTACATAATGAACGTATATATCATCGACGACGAGCAGGCAAATAGGGAAATACTTCAAATTTTGATACAAAGGTATTATCCCGAAATTCGAATCATCGGGGAATCGGAAAAACTGGATGTTTTTCTGAATAGCACAAACTTACAGCAACAAACCGATTTGCTATTCTTAGACATTCTGATGCCTGACAGTACAGGATTCGATCTATTGAATCAATTGGCCAATCGAACTTTCGAAGTGATTCTTGTTACAGGATTCGATGAGTTTGCAATTCAAGCTTTTGAATATTCTGTGATTGATTACGTACTCAAACCAATCGATAAAGACCGATTTTGTTCTGCTGTAGAAAAAGCAAAAAAACGGGTACTTGAAAAACAAATTCTGGAATCCGCTAAAAGTCAATTGGAAATACATGCAAAAATTGCTGTAATAAAGAATAAAAGAACACATTATATTGAATCTTCAGATGTATCTTATATGATTGGAAAATCAGGAGGTTACACAACTATTTTTTGCAAAAATGGAGATTTTTATATCTTATCCAGATCACTCAATAGTGTACAAAATGAGTGTTTTGAAATTCCATACCTCATCCGTGCCAGCCAATCTGTTATTATTAACCTGGATGATATAGTAACCTGTGAACAAGGTGGATCTGGTTATATCGGATTAAAAACGAACGATTTCGAAGTATTTCGGATCAAGACCAAATTCTGGGGACTAAGCATAAATTTGCGTTAATCGGAATAAAAAATATTGGATATCCCTAACACCTCTAAATTGAGATCTAAATGCTTTTATTTTGGCATTAAAGGCTTCAGCGGAAGCATTTGTACTTCGGTTATCAAAGTAATTGAGGATTGTTTTGTAATGATTTTGGATTGTTCTAGATATGGAGTTGAAAGATTTAAAACCAGCTTTAGTTACTTTTTCATGCCATTTGGCCAATTTGGTGTAAGCGTAAATTTTGTCTTTGGTTTGTTCAAAAATCCCTTTCAGTTGTTGTGCTAGTTGATAAGCTATTTGGATATCCGGATAAAGATAAAATAGGATTTCCGCTCGTTGTTTTTGATTGAAGGTCCATTTAGAAGGTTTTTTATAAAGTACGTATCTGCTTCTTGCTAATAATTGCCTGATGGTATCTCCGTTTTCAAGGATAACAGGATGGTATGCTTTCTTTTGATTCTTTGCTTTTTCAATGGCTTCATTTTCTGCATCGAGCGCTTCCCATCGATGCTTTACGCGAAGCTCCTGAACGGCTTCCAAAGCTAGTTTTTCGACATGGAAACGATCTGTAACAAGCACAGCATCTGGAAAGTTTCTTTTTGCAATCAAATTCATGCTTCCAGCCATATCCAGAGTTATTTCTACTACCTTTTTACGAAGCTTTAGTGGAATTTTTTGAAGTATTGTTGTAATGTATTCGGAGTTGGTTCCTGTTATAATTGCGACAATGGATCCTTGTTTTCCTTTGGCTGCTTTGTTGGTGATGATGGTGTAAAGCTCACCCTGAGATAGAGAGGTTTCATCCAGGGATAAATGAGTTCCAATATTATCGGTAAAAAGTAAATACTCTTTGGCATGAGCAAGCTGTTCCCAGTTCCTAAAATCACTTAACCAATCCTTATGCTGTCGTTGTAGTTTCTTACCCTTGACACCATAAAATGAACCAATAGTATGACAGCTGAACGGTTTAGAAGCGACTGATTTGTTTTAAAAAAGAGGCAAACTCATCGGTCATGCGAGTACCTTTAGCAACGATATTCCAATCTCTTTGAACAATCTCCTTGGTGTTCTTATCAGTCCATCTTCTGCGCTTTACATGCAGAAAAACATGTTTACCTCTGAGTGGAAAATCCTGAATCGTAATTTCATCATGGAATCCTTTAGAGATTAATTCTTTATGAAGATGCTCTGTTGGTGGTTTATTTAATTCTTCAAAGTAAAGATGCAACGTTTCATTTTGCTTTTCAACTTTCATGAAGTCAAAGAAATCAACCAATAACTCTGGAAGTACCAGTTTCAATAGTTCAATTTGTGGATCCAATCGCTTTTTTTTCCAAAGTTCTAAATTCTATTCAAATTCCTCCCCAACTTTTGTGATTGATCCAGTATTTCTTCCTCGGAGAAAAAAAAGAGAAGTCTTACTGCAAGTAGAACAGTATTTAAAATCAAAAGCTTAATAGGACATTACTCTGCCGAAAACCCTTCTTCAGTAGGAAGCAAAAGTGCTTTCCCATATTTCTCAATTCTCACAGCATGGCGTTTCTTGATGTATTCTGCGATTGGCAACGATTTTCCTTCTTCATCAATGCGCACAAAAGTCATATTGGTATGCGTCACCAAATCCTGATTTCCAGTATAGACATTGTGTTTTCGAATCTCCATGTACATTTCTATGGAAGAATTTCCAAAGCGAAGAACTTTTCCATACACCTTCAGGATTGAACCCGATTTCACTGCTTTTTTGAAAACTAATTCGTCCACTTTAATGGTAACCATATTAGGGGAATCACATATTTGAGAAGCAAAAGAACCCGCTGCATCATCAATTAATGACATCAACTTTCCGCCAAACATGTTGTTGTGAATTCCTATATCAAAGTCTTTGCAGATATATGTTGTAATTAATTCCATTTCCATTGTGATAAAACCCGTTGCAACGCTTATGCAGAAGCTACTTCAGCGAAGGCACAAAAGTAACCAGACTTCCCTTATTAATATCTAAAATTCACGAAATGTTTTATCCGCATTAACAAAGCTTAAGAGTATAAGTTGTATTATTGTGATGTGAAAAATTCCTTGCTAACTATTACTTTACTTCTGTTTTTTGTTCCTTGTTGGGGGCAAACCAATGGCATGGATTCCATTTATCAACTTGGAAAGGCGGAGAAAAACATCAAAAAGAAATTACTTCTTTTCAATAAAACCATTAACTATGGTTGGTACTATGGCGAATATGATAAGGCTATACGCATTGGAAAAGAATCCTTAAAATTGGCTCATAAATACAAACACGATTCGATTGCCGCTTTGATTGATAATAACATTGGAATTGCTTACGACTACAAAGGCGAATACTATAAAGCATTGAGTCATTTTTTCACGGCCTTAGATGTAGCCGAAAAAATAAATGACACCAGAAATCAATCTTATATTCTAAGTAATATTGGATTAATTTATAATACACAAGGAATCAATGACAAAGCACTTCTATATCACCAAAAATCACTTCAACTAAGACGAAAATTAAAGGTGAAAGAGGGAATATCTGCCTCAATTACCAATATTGCGATTGTTTTAATGGACACCAAACAATATGAGAAAGCCATTCACTATTACATGGAGGCTTTGAGTATTGACAAAGAATTGGGAGACAGCATTGGTCTAGGTGATGACTACAGCAACATTGGAGTTTGCTTTCAAGAACAAAAACAGTATAAAAAAGCGGAATACTATCATCTTAAATCGCTTCGAATTAGAGAAAAAATGGGTAGTATTCCAAGTATTTGCAATTCAAAACTCAACTTGGGAGTTGTTGCTATAAAACAAGGAAAACTGAAGGAGGGCAAAAAATACCTGCATGAATCAAAGGAATTTTTTGAAAAAATAGGTCAAAAGGAGGCCTTGAGATTCATTTATCAGAGTTATTCGGAACTTGGTGAAAAGCAAGGCAATTATAAATTAGCTTTCGAGTATCTGAAAAAGTTAAACAAAATCAAAGAAGAGCTTGCTGACGCAAAAAACATTCGGGAGCAAACACAGCAAGAAATGAATTATCAATTCGACAAAGAGCGGGAACAACAGCGAATTGAAAAGGTTAAAAGCAATCTCGAAAATAAAAAGAAACAAGAACAAGCTTTAATCATCAATTTAGCAATCGCCATTGTTGGGATTATGATTCTTATTTTTTCCATCATCCTTTATCGTCGGTGGAACGAGGTAAAAAAGCAAAAAGTGATTATCGAAGAGAAGAATAGGCAAGTGGAGGAGAAAAACCACGAGATATTAGATTCAATCAATTACGCCAAACGAATTCAAACGGCAATTCTCCCTTCTGTACAATTATTGGAACGTGTTTTACCCGAACATTTTGTCTTGTATGAACCAAAAGACATTGTTGCAGGAGATTTTTACTGGTTAGAAGAAACAAAAGATTCGATCATTTTTGCCGTTGCCGATTGTACAGGCCATGGAGTTCCAGGAGCAATGATGAGCGTCGTTTGCCACAATGCATTAAATCGTTCTGTGAAAGAATTTGGATTGAGAAACCCAGGAGAAATTTTGGATAAAACCCGTGAAATTATCGTCGATGAATTATCCAAAAATCAGCAAGATGTTTTCGATGGAATGGACATTTCTTTGTGTGCTTGGAATAAAGCTACTAACCAAATCAGTTGGGCTGGTGCTAACAATCCTTTGTGGATTTGGAAGAAGCAAAGCAAGGAAATTGTAGAAATCAAGCCAAACAAACAACCAATTGGGAAGCACTTTGACATGAAGCCATTTACCAGCCATTTGGTAGAATTGGAAAAAGGAGATCGTATTTATTTGATTACTGATGGTTATGCTGATCAGTTTGGTGGACTGGAATCGAAAAAATTCAAAGCCAAAAACCTGAAAAACCTGATTATTCAAATTTCAAACGAAAAGATCCATCAGCAAGTAAACATTCTGAAGTCTACTTTCTTTGAATGGAGAGGCAATTTGGAACAGATTGATGATGTGTGTATAATGGGGATTGAGATTGAGTAACTTCGAATTACGAATTAGAATTCATCTATGCCGTTTTAAATTTCAAAATTGATTTTGAACGATAGAAAAAGCCTTGAAATATATTCGATTAAATAAACAATTAAATTGAAACCTCATTATGTTTAAATCATATAATGAATTATTTGGACGAAAAGAAGACTTCATTATTAAATATTGCTTTTACAGCAAGGAAGAAGGCGGAAGACAACATTTACCATATCAACACATTCGTAGTGATTTTTGGTATAATCACCCAGAAAACAAACCAAATAATGTCTTTATGATTTATCCTGAGTTTTTAGATAATCATGGCAATCCAATTGAACAAGGTGTTATCCTAAGAGAAGGATTTGCAAAAATGTGGATTCTTAATCCAGAAATGTTTGATTACCATAAATCACATATTTCGGTTGGTCAAAAAGGTTTCTTTCATGAAGGTGTGATAAAAACCGCAAAGTGTGAAATTACAGAAATTAATGGTCTGCTTGAATTGTAAATGTTACGAGACATGAAACATTTAATCCCATCCATAATCCTTTTGCTTTGTTTCGGCTGTTCTGACCACAAAACAACTAGTAACAACCAAACTCCTGATTCTGTTTTTGGGAGTAAATTAATTGCTGCAGATTTCCTAATTTATGCTGATAGTCTTACAATCAACGAGCAGACAGAACAGGTGAAAAATTCCTTTGACATTTACGACGAAAGGAATTATAAAATTTTGCACATAGATGCTGAAGAATTAGCGGAATTCAATTTTGACTTTTTCCAGCCTCAGTTGAATGAAATTTTAGGCAAACGAAACTTTCATCTAGATGTAAAAGCAACGAACAATTACGAAACCTCACATGAAGTGTTTCTTAATGGTGAAAAATTAAAACTCTTCACAAATGAAGAACTTGAAAAAGGTGATTTCTTGGCCAAAGCATCCAGAACATTCTTCAAAAAACTGAATGAATTCCTGAAAAAACAACATTTCAAAGAATCATTCTTTCTATTGTACAGTGACAATGATTTGCAAGCACTTTTACTGACAGACAAGCAGTTCCAAATCATAGCAGAGAGGTATGAAAATGAACCTATAGAAATTCCTTATAGACCTTGAGAATGAACAAAATCCTAGAAACATCACGCCTCTATTTGCGCGAAATGACTCCCCAAGATGCCGAAGTGGCTTATATCCTGAATCTCGATCCCGATGTAATTCGGTATACAGGCGATGATGCCTTTGAAAGTGTGGGAGAAGCAAAAGCTTTTTTGGAAAATTATTCTTCTTACAAAACTTATGGCTTTGGTCGTTGGGCAGTCATTCTGAAAGAAACGGATGAATATTTGGGTTGGTGTGGTCTAAAATACACTCTTGAACTGGATGAATTCGATATCGGTTATCGCTTGATGAAAAAATTCTGGGGCAAAGGATATGCCACCGAAGCAGCAAAAGCTTGTTTGGAAGTTGGATTCAATCAATTCAATATGGAATCCATTGTTGGAAGAGCAATGCCAGAAAACGGAGCTTCAATTCGCGTACTCGAAAAAATTGGTTTATCTTACCTTGAAAATCGAATCGAAAATGGAATTGAAGAAGTCATTTATATCAAACACAAATTGTAAATCATGAGAGATTCAAAAGTGGATGAATATTGTTCAAAACTAGAATCGAACGAACAAGAATTGGTAGAATATCTGAGAGAATTCGTTTTGAAAATCGATTCAGAAATTCACGAACACATTAAGTGGAATTCTCCCAGTTTCTTTTACGCTGGTGAAATGGAAGCTTTTGATGCAAAGGAATACAAACGTGATTTATTGGTTTTGAATCTACACCGTGGAAAATTTTTAATGGTCTTCCCTACTGGCGCAAAAATTGCTGATACGGTTCTAAAAGGAAAAAACTATCCCGATGGACGAAAAATCGTGACGGTTGAAAATCTAGAGGAGCTCAAAAAGATAGAGTCTAATTTGAACGCAGGAATTTTAGATTGGATTAGTCAAATCAACTGAACTTTTGAACAAATTAAAAACAACATGAAATGAAAAAAATAAAGGCAACTTTAATAGCCATTCTGCTTGGAACTTCGTTCATACTATCTTCTTGTGGAGAATCGACAAAAGAAAAAGCACTGAAATCTGCGGAAACAGCTGACCCAAAAGCTGGAGATCCAGTTAAAGCAGAAGAAAAATCAGATTACTTGATTGAAAATAAAATACTTCATTCCTTTTCAGATCCGTCTAAAAAAGATGAGTTCAGAATTGTAATCACAGGCGAAAACCTCTTGAAAGGAAAAGTACTTTTTACGATCACCAATTCTGAAGGCAAGAATCTTTTGAAAGAAGAATTTGATGCCGAGATGTTGCTAGGATATGATTTTATGGGAGATATCAATTCTCAAAAAGAGACAGATGCTTTTATTCAAAAACGTATCAACTCATTTTTCGCCAAGGATAAATTCAGTATTCCGGCAATTGAAGACGAAATTCTATTCGAAGACCAAAGTTATTATATCGACAAGGAAACCTGGACGGAAATTAAGTCGGATAAGCAAACCATAGGGTTTTACTATTTACTTGGAAAAGAAGACGGTAGACATATTGCATTTTCAAAGAAAAAAGGAAAAGTGGTGATGTTTTATAATTGCTGTTAGACTTTACTTTTTTTAAAAATAAATGGGGACTTGTTAATGATTTTATTAACAAGCTAATAAAAAAGAAATAAAATATTGATTTAAAGGTCTTTACACTGTTTTCGTTAGCAATTTTATTAATTTGCTAACTGCAAAAAAAAGACATGTTTTCAATTGTATCAAATCAACTTTTTTACTAACTTAAATGGAAAACATGAAATTATGCGAGCAATAAAACCAAATAACTACACTATTGAAGATTTTCAAGTTACAATAATTGGAGAAGCTATTTGTCATCCTGCAAGAAAACGAATTGTTCAACTACTGAAATCCAACAAAAATTTAACCAATACAAAATTATCCAAAATTCTAAACTTAAGTAAACCAGCAATAACTGGACATCTACTAAAACTTAGTGAAGCTAACATTGTAGACTACAAATACACTACTCATGAATTTAAAATCAAATTAAATACTAATGGATTCAATAAAATGGAACAATTTATTCATGAAATCAAATCTTAACACACTAAACATCTGAAAATAAATATTTTAAATGTTTTTGTTAATGATTTTACTAATTTGCTCGTCCGTCTATACACAAATAGTTATAATTCAGTAAATTAACTTGAATTTGTAAGTAATTTTACTAATTCACTTCTACTATTCATTTCTGGAAACAACACTTTTTAGTTAACAATTCTTAAACCCGCTCACGAACAAAAATTTGTGGTATATTCGCTTAACATTTAAACTTAAAAACATGGTCGTTGGACTTATTATTGCAGGCGTTGTTATCTTAATCTTGATTTTTTGGTTAATATCAATCAATAACCGCCTTGTGTCATTGAAAAACAACCGCGAAAGCGCATTTGCAGATATTGATGTGCAATTGAAACAGCGTTACGATTTAATTCCACAATTACTTGGAGCTGTTAAAGGCTACATGACTCACGAGAGTGAAGTTTTAACACGCGTTACTGAAGCTCGTTCAAGATGTTTACAAGCTGGAACAATCTCTGAGAAAATTAATGCTGAAAATAACTTGGGCGCTGCAATGAGTGGATTAAACATTCAAATTGAAGCTTACCCAGATTTGAAAGCAAACACGAACTTCATGAATTTACAACATGAAATTAGCGACATAGAAAACAAATTGGCTGCAGTTCGTCGTTTCTTTAATTCTTCTACAAAAGAGTACAACAACGGTATCGAACAATTCCCTAGCAACATTATTGCTAACTCAAAAGGGTACAAAACAGAACCAATGTTTGACCTAGGAGTTGAACAACGTCAAACACTTGACAAAGCACCAGAAGTTAAATTCTAATAGGTTTTAATGGCAGCTTATATTGGTCTTCAAGAGCAAATTCGGAGCAACAACTTAAAATCTTCATTGATATTGGCTGGATTCCCGTTATTAATTTTAGCGGGAGTCTATGCTTTTTTCTTCTTTGTACTAGGAGGAAACGAACATATTGATCAAGTAAATGCGCGCTTCATTACAACCATTCCATTTGTAATTGGAGGAGTCTTAATTTGGTTCTTCATCGCTTATTTTGCAAATTCTTCTTTGATTCAACTCGCATCTAATTCGAGATCATTGGAACGCAAGGAAAATATGCGTGTTTACAATTTGACAGAGAATTTATGTATGACTGTTGGTATGAAAATGCCACAACTATTTGTGATTGATTCTCCTGCTTTAAATGCATTTGCTAGCGGTATCAACGAAAAGAGTTATGCTGTTACTCTAACAACAGGAATCATTGACCATCTGAACGATGAGGAATTGGAAGCAGTAATCGCTCATGAATTAACTCACATTCGAAACAAGGATGTTCGTTTGTTAATCGTTTCCATCATTTTTGTAGGAATTATCTCTTTCTTGGTTCAAATTCTTTTCAGAAGTTTATTGTTTGGTGGAGGAAGGAGAGACAAAGACGATAATAAATTGGTCATTGTAGCGCTTGTCATATCTCTTGTAGCTTTATTATTATCTGTACTCTTCAAATTTGCTTTATCGCGCAAACGCGAGTACTTAGCAGATGCTGGCGCAGTTCAAATGACCCGCAATTCACGTGCAATGGCATCAGCCTTACGTAAAATATCTGGGCATTCAGAAGTCAGTTCTGTGAAAAGCGATGATATGAAACAAATGTTCATCGAACACAAAGCATTAGACGGAGCAGGATTTGCAGGTTTATTTGCAACTCACCCACCGATTGAAAAACGAATTGCTGTTTTGGAGCAGATGTGATGCAAAAGTCTCATCGGGTTTTCATTGCTTTAGGTTTAGTAATTCTAGCTATTACTGCATTTTTACCCTTGGGATTTATTTTCTATATTCCTCCAAAAAGAGGCGAACTTTCAACTTTCCTAGTCAAACCAATACTTGGAATAACTAGTTGGATTTATTACATGAATCTCATATCACTTATCATTCCATTTGTTTGCGGATATCACGGACAAGGAATTCGATCAAAAATACTGATCATTCTCTTTGGAACAGCTGCAATTATCTGCTCCTGTTTCTTTTGTCTACTCATAGGTTTTTCTTTTAATGGTCATATCAGCGGAAATGCTGGAAGTGGTTTGATTACATTAATATTGGCAAATCTTGCAATCATTACCGGCTGTCTTTTTCAGGTTTCTTACAATAAAAAATTGGATCAAGAACTCGAATCGACTCATGAATAAATCGTCCATCTTCTATTTTAAAACAGCATTCATTCTTATTGGGTTTACACTCCTCTCTTTGGGATTTTTTACTGAATTTCAATCTACCTGCCGCTATGTGGATGATTTTGAAGACATTGTCCCAATTTCTATTCCTGGCTCAAAATCAACCCTTTGGTATTTCTTTTCCTTAGGATCTGTTGCAATTTTCTTAATTGGCTTTTTCTTCGGAAATCTCGCTAATAAAATTTTGGTTTATTGTGTCACAGGAATTCTAAGTCCTTTTATAGGTTTTATGACATTAATATCACAAGCAGGTTGGGGTAATCCATGTGGATATTATCCTGAGCATGGATATTATTTAACACTACTCGGAAGTCTTTTAGTCCTAGTAGCAACGATTATCTCTATGCATCGGAAAAAGAAAATAGTTGCAACACCAACAAATGAATTATTAGATCAGGAATAGTTTCCCTAATCGTCCTATCAACTTCTTAATCTCAGGCATTTTTCTTCATCGAAAGGATTTTTCAGAACGACTTACGATGTTCAGATAAAGGCTCTCTACCTCAATATTCCACTACTCAAATAGACACATTTCTATCCATATTTTTTTATAATTCCCTTGTTTCAAATGAACTTTTAAACTAACTTAAATAGGAATCATAAAATTATTATACCATGGGAGCCATAAAATTTGCTAATTATCCACAAACTCAAATTCGAAAATCTGATGTTGCTCGAGCAGTATCAGTGCCAGCTAGAATAACAATTTTAAAAGAAATAATCGCTGAAGGCAGAACTAATGGATTGTACTTAACTGAAGTATTAAGACTTAGTCAACCAACAATACACCATCACTTAATGGTTCTTAAATCAAGTGGATTGATAAAAGGCGATTATTTCGAAGAAAGTTATTTCTGGTATTTGAATTCAGAATGTGAAAATGAATTGAATGCAATATCGTGGTTTTTGGAAGACTAATTCTCACGTTTCTCGCTACAGCACAGAGCTAATTGACACATGTCTATGCGTCATTTTGAGGAGGATTTTTGTTTGAAAGAGGAAATCTTTCGTTTTTGTAAAATCAGTTCACTTTATCGTAGAAATTATTCGCGTTTTAGAAAGAATGAAAATCTTGAAAGTGGATTCTTAGTAAGGACAACTAATTCTAATATTTCTAGCTACAGCACTGGGCTAATAGACACATGTCTATGCGTATTTTTGAGAGAAATTTCTTGAGGTTTGATAAGATCTATCTTTAAAACAATGATCGTTTTAGCATAAAACCCATTCTCTCTAATCCACCCTACCCCTCAGCTTCTTAATCTCTGCCTTTTTCTTCTTCACCAAAAGACGGCGCTCTTTTACTCCTCGTGGAACTTTCGTTGCCTTTCGACTCTTGACAATCTTAAAAGCAAAAGCGAGCAATTCGTCTAGCTTCTCCAAAACCAATTGTTTATTGCCCAATTGAGAGCGATCTGCTTGCGAAATGATTTGAAGAACACCTTCTTTGGTAATTTTGTGAGAAAGCTTATTCAGCAATAACTCTCGATCTTCCTCAGAAATTAATGTTGAAGTTTGAATATTCCAATTCAATTCAACTTTGGAAGAAACCTTATTGACATTCTGACCACCCTTCCCTCCGCTTCTACTGGTCTTGAAAGAAATTTCTGAAAGAATTTGATCAGCAGATAATGCCATTACTAGTTGAAATATGAATTCTGCGTAAAAGTAATCTAAATTCGAACGATTAACTTCACATTGAATCTTCGCTGGGTCAAGTAATTTGGAATGGAATAATACTTTCCAGAAACATCTTGAATCCACTGTTTTGAAAGCACATTGTTCACACCAAGCAAGTTGAATACTTCGAATGAAATAATAGCACTTTCCATTTTCCGTAAAAATTTACGCGTTTTTCCAGGTTTGCGATACAAAATATCATAAGACATTCCCATATCCACACGGAAGTAAGCCTTCATCGTCAAAGTATCTTTATAGCGCGAATGATCCGGCGGACCATAAGGTAAACGAGAACCATAAGTAATTCCAACCTGACAAGTCAATTGTTGCAATCCAGGCATGTGATCCTGAAACATAACCCCAACTGTTACATGCTGGTCTGTTGGTCTACGAATATATCCAGGATTAACTCGAGCTGAATCTACAACCACTTGATCATCGCTGTATCCTGCGATAATTTTCTCTCCTGCGGCATTGTAATAATTGTAATAATAATCACCCTTAATATCTTCCTTCGTTGTCAAGAATCCTAACTTAAAGAACGACATCAATCCAGGAACAAATTCACCATTCAAATTCAAATCCAATCCAGCTGCATAAGCTACCGCATCGTTATTCGCAAAATAACGGGTTCGAACATTGTCAACCTCATACGGATTCACATCCCACAAATATTTGTAATAAGCCTCAGCGGTAAATTTAAATGGAGCTTCGCGCTTCATCATGAAAAAACTATAATCCATTCCCAAAACAAAATGAGCCGATTTTTGAGATTTCACATTCTGATTAATTCCTCCAGTGAAAGTTCTAAACTCTCGGTAGAATGGCGGTTGGTAATACAAACCAGTAGCTAAGCGGTAACGAACACCTCTGCGAACAAATTGTCCTTTTTGATAAACATATTTGACAGGGGTAAAAGTCAAACTCAATCGCGGAGTGATAAATCCTTCATCATTAAAACTTGTGTAAGTTCCACGAATTCCGTAATCCAATACCAATGAAGATTTACCTGAATCGATGGTGTCTCGAACGATTCTTTCTTTTATATTACCTAATGAATCTTTGTATTTAATTGTTTTAGAAACAGGAATAGTATTCCGAACCTTTCTCCATTCCCAACGATCTTGTACATAAGCACTATACCGTTGATTATCGAGCTGTAACTTACTTTTAATTGTCTCATATAAATCAACTTCATCTGTTGGATTATCAACTTGAGAATACCCCGTAGAATCGACCAATTTCCACTCACTCAACACATCTGTAAAATGATCAATTTGAAGCTTTGCACCTACTTTCAACCAATGCTTCGATGTTTCTCTTTTAGTCTTGAAAGTAACCGTTCCATCGTGGTAAAAACTAAAAATATCTGCATTCAATTTATTCCGCGCATGATTTAAAAAACCTCCAACTCCAAGAACAGCAATTGAATCACCAAATTCCTCTTTGGAAGGATCTGTCTCCAACTCATTGATATAGTATTCGCCTAAAATATCAAAGTTTTCACGCTCATCACTTCTGAAATAGGTAAAAAATGTCTTTCCTTGGTATTTTTTAGATGTGTAATTTAAAGATGTTCCGACTGTCGATGTCAAGAATTTGGTCTTTTCCTGCCCTTCGAAATAGATATTGAAAGAATATGCTTCATTGGCCGTTCCAAAATCAGTTTTACTTGTTTGTGGGGCAAATTGGTACGTATTAGAAGAAACATGTCCCAGCATCGTCCAACTCCAATGCTCATTAATAGTGTAAGTTGTAAGTGCCTGAGCATCCCAAAAAACTGGATTGTAGTTTCCCTTTGTTGGCAGTGAATTCAACAAATACCCATTCGCTCTATAACGCGCACCAAATAAATATTGAAAACGATTATGTTTCCCAAGCTGATCTTCAATATGTGCTTCAACTCCTAATAAAGAGGCCATTACTGAAATACGCAAAGAATCTGGTTTCTTGTA
Organism: Fluviicola taffensis DSM 16823; assembly: GCF_000194605.1. Taxonomy (NCBI): domain Bacteria; kingdom Pseudomonadati; phylum Bacteroidota; class Flavobacteriia; order Flavobacteriales; family Crocinitomicaceae; genus Fluviicola; species Fluviicola taffensis. The sequence continues at coordinate 3,070,439 of NC_015321.1, read as the reverse complement.
GAGAATATCTAAAACTGAACTCAATTTATCACCATACATGGATTGAAAACCACCTGATGAGAAATAAATATCTTCGACTAAAGCCGTATTGATAAAACTCAAACCTTCCTGCTGACCAGAACGCGTCAAAAACGGTCGATTAATTAAAAATCCATCCACATAAACTTCATTTTCATCGTAATTTCCGCCTCGAACATTGTAATTGGAAGTCAACTCGTTGTTCGAATTTACTCCTGCTTGAGTGAGAACTAGCATACGCTCAACACCTCCAAGCACTTGTTTCTGTAAATCAATCTGTGGAATTTTATCCAAACCATTTACTTCTGCCCTAGATTTATTGATATCAATCTCAATAAGACCGAAATTAAACACAATTGGATCAAGCGAAAAAGAATCTACATTGGGAATTAGCACATTTTTGCGGTATTCATTCTCATTGTCATATTGAGCAATAACACCATATTTAGTCGGTAAAAGCTGTATCTGAAAACGACCATTTTTATCGGTTACCGTTTTAAGCGTATCTTTTCCCAATAGGAATAAAACTTGAATATTTGGAAGTGCTAGTTTACCCTTATCTTGTACATTTCCAGTTACCTGAACTTGAGACCAAAGAACGGTCAAAGGCATAAAAACAAGAAGAAATACTACTAGAAATTGGTTTCGCATGTTCGCTTAAACGTTGAATTCCCGAAATTAGTGTAAATGTTTCTATTTCGCTCGGAGAAGCACGCTTTTTTTAAGTTTCCCACGGACGAGCATAGAGGAACACGGATGTTTTTATAATTATTTCCAAAAACCTTCCACTATTAATTCATGTGCTCCAAAAAACTATCTGAAATCCAAAAAATTTCTTCTATGCTCTTCCGTGGGAAATAATTCAAAATCACCCTTTCGTTAAATCAATCACAATCAACTCTGCTTCAAATGGATCTATTTCTGCGTGAATATGATTTAGAAGTTCTTTGTAAGCACCACTTGGAGCAAATTGCAACCAGTGAAAATGACGTTCTTGTAAAGAATTTTCAGGAATAATCCGATCAGAAATAAACTCGATGGATTGTAATGTTTGTTCGTGTCTTTGCTTCAATTGTTTCACCAAGCGTTGTTCAAATGCCTCCAATTGTTTTTTCATGCGAACCACTTCTGCTTCTGCATAAGATTCCAAGGTAGCCTCAATAGATTTTGCTTTTTCAATCATGCTGTTTCGCAAGGCAGTAAAAGTGGTATACAATGCTGACAAATCTAAATCGTCTCCTTCGTTTTCTTTCAAAAACAACTTTTTCAACGCTTCTTTTGGCTCAAAATAACGTTCCACAGACCAAGCCAATTTATCCATCCGTTTTTTCAATGCACCATCCAATAATTGAATAGAAACGCGCTGTTGAATTAGTGGAAACAAAGTATGATGTACATGAAAAACTCCTTTCAATTGAATCCAGTAAGCCATTTCACCGCCGCCGCCAACATAAACCAAGTTTGGCAAAATAGTTTCTTGATACACGGGACGCAAAATAACATTGGGTGAGAAATTTTCAGGTTCTCGGTTCACCAATTCAATCATTTCTTCTTGACTATAAACCTTCCCGTCAATTGCTAAACCAGTTTCAACGGGTTCAATCCGCAAACGCTCGCCTGATTTCAAATAAAATAAATTACAATCTCGGGCTTGAGCTTGTGGTTTGTATCCTAATGATTCGATCAATTTATTTGTGTTCAAAACTGCGTGATTTGCTAAATTACTTGAAATTTCTCTCAGAATAACAGGAACAAATTCACGTTTTAAGTCTTTAGCATCAGGCTGAAGAACCAATACTCCAAAATCAGCAAATAATCGACTGATAAACTCTTGCAAATAAGAAGCGTAATCTGTCTTCTCTGAAATAGCAATCAACTCATTGATTTCAGTTTCCTTTCCGTCGAAAAAAGCTTTAAATTGAGCATAAACATCTCCAAAATCGGCCATATTAAATCGACCAACTGGACCTGCTTGAGCAGATTCCCAAGTCAACTTCTGATTGAACAAATGTGCTGATTTCACTTCATCAAAATCATGATCTTCCGAAGCCATCCAAAATACTGGAACAGCTTTAAAATCAGTTTGACTTTTATTGAATTCTTCAGATAAGCGAATGACATGCAATACTTTGTAAATCAAGTAAAGTGGTCCAGCAAAAAGCGTTAATTGGTGTCCAGTCGTAATGGTAAACGTATTTTCATTTTCCAAGATTTTCAAATTCTCCAATTGGCTTTTTGAAGCATAGGATCCAATTTGCTGATTCCAAGTACTTACCAAATTTTCACGAGTTGCAGAAGAATAAACCTCCTTCTTTTTTTTCGCTTGAGTATGTAAATCCAAAATGGAAATTAAAGGCGCTGTAAGAAATTGCTCGAATGTTGATTGATTCCCAAAAGCTTGGGAGAAAGATGAAAATCGGTTGATTTTATCTCGAGCGATAGTTGAATGACTCATGGTGCAAATTTACACATCATTTTCGCTTGTAGAAGTTACCATGGTAAGCCATTTTGTTAAAAATAGGCAAAAGAATTCCGAGTTTCGAATTACGAATTACGAATTGTGAATCCAAGAATCATTGATTTAACTGTCCTTTTTCCTGTTAAATCAATTTCTTAATCGGGAGCTTGTCTACCCCCAATCCGAACTTCAATTCGGCATTCGTAATTTTTAAAGTATTTTTGTAAAAAAAAAATTAAAATGGAAGCAATCATTCGCACCGAAAAGGGAGATATGCGTGTAACCTTCTTTCAAGAAGATGCACCAAATACAGTAGCAAATTTCGTAAAATTGGCTAAAGAAGGCTATTACGATGGATTAACATTTCACCGTGTTTTACCCGATTTCGTAATCCAAGGTGGATGCCCGAATTCTCGTGAAGGAGCAAGTGGAATGCCAGGAACTGGTGGGCCAGGGTATAAAATTGATTGTGAATTGACAGGTGGAAACCAACATCATGACCGTGGAGTTCTTTCAATGGCTCATGCTGGAAAAAATACTGGCGGTTCTCAATTCTTTGTTTGCCACAGTAGAAACAACACTGCTCATTTAGATCGTCAGCACACGTGTTTTGGAAAAGTGATTGATGGTTTAGATGTTATTGATGATATCAGACAAGGTGATCGCATTCTTGCAATTGAAGTACAAGACTAAAAAATTTAATCCCAAATAAAAATCCCGCTAGCGATAAACGTTAGCGGGATTTTTTATACGAATCTATTTCTAATTCTTAATTTGTTGTAGGAGCAACTTCTTCTGGCAATACTTTACCAGTAATTGTAAGAATGATTGGCTCTGCAGAAGCATTTGTTGTTACAGTAATTGTTTTTGTAAACTGACCAACACGTTTTGTATCGTAATTCACAACAATTTTAGAAGACTTCCCTTTTGCAATTGGTTCAGTTGGTTTCTCTGCAGCTGTACAACCACAAGAAGTCTGAACATTTGTAATAATCAATGGAGTTTTACCATTGTTTTTAAATTCAAAAACGAAAGGCTCTTTTGAATCATACTTAATCTCAGCTCTTTCAATTTTAAGCGTTTTAAAAGCAACTGGAGATTTCACTTCCGTTTTTGTTTCTTTTTTCGCTTTTTCTTTTTTCTCCGCCGTTTGTGCAAATGTTCCAAATGAAATAAATGAAACTGCTAGTATTGCTAATGTTTTCATGTGTTTTTAAGTTTTAACTATGACAAGAATACGAACTCTTTTCTGAATGGTTGTTTAATTAACAAAAAATTAGCCAAATTTTTTGAACAGATTCTTTCAATTCGTAATCATCACCATTCCTCTGCCATTCTAAGCACTTCCTGAATAGAATCATACGTATTACTTTGAATCAGATTCCATTCCGACTTTTCAATCCAGATTGCCTGTGTAATCGATTCTTCTTCCTGAGGGAAAACCTCCATTGATCCAGAATAATTGAGTGCATACCACCAATTTTTTTTAATCGTTAATCTTCCCATATAAGAGTAGGTATGAAAAGTAACTCCCAAAAGACGATCAATCGTTGGCCCTTGAATACCACATTCTTCTTCAATTTCACGAACGGCAGCTTCCCAAGGTTGTTCATTTGCATCCAATTTCCCTTTTGGAATATCCCACATTCCATGTCGTTCAATAAATAAATACCGCTGATTACACTTTACTATTCCTCCTGCAGCATCCATAAATTCATATGCATGAAACACTTGGTTAAATACCAACTCAAAATCATCATAAACCACTAATAAACAAACTTTTGAAGCGATAAAATCGAACTGATCAAGAAGCTTCGACAGTTCAAATTGAAATGAATTAACAACCAAATCATACCCTTTTAAAGGTACTTCTTCTGAGGAATCCAAAAATTGGATAACCGAATTATCAATAAAAACTTTGTACATTTGTACCATGATTTTAAATAAAGATCGAGCACTAAAAGTAGCAGAATTTTTGCTACAGATTAAAGCAGTAAAGTTACAACCAAATTCTCCATTCACATGGGCTTCAGGTTGGAAATCTCCTATTTATTGTGATAATAGAATCACGCTTTCTTTCCCAGCGATTAGAACATATATTCGTCAGGGATATGCGGATGCTATCTTAGAACATTTTGGAAAACCAGATATTATTGCTGGTGTTGCAACGGGTGGAATTGCTCAAGGAGCATTGGTAGCTCAAGAGTTAGGAATTCCATTTGTTTATGTAAGAAGTACAGCAAAAGGACATGGTCTTGGAAATCAAATCGAAGGACATTTCGAATCTGGTCAAAAAGTAATCGTTATTGAAGATTTAATCTCAACAGGAGGAAGCAGCTTACAGGCTGTTGCTGCTCTAAGAGAAGCTGGATTGGAAGTAAAAGGATTGGTAGCAATATTCACATATGGATTTGATTTAGCGACCAAGAATTTCAACAATGCTGAATGTCCATACATTACGCTAACAGATTATGATCACTTGATTGATCAAGCTTTGAAATCAGAATTCATACCCGAATCTGATGTGAATTCATTACGCGAGTGGAAAATAAGTCCTGAAAACTGGAAAAGCTAAGACATGTTACTAAAAACAGATCCCGCAACTGTCAATGCGTCTGCAAAAACAGTATTTGAATTTTTATCAGATTCAAAAAACATTGAGCATTTGCTTCCCGCAGATAAAATTTCTGATTTCAAAGCGGATGAAGAAGGATGCTCTTTCAAAGCGCAAGGAGGAATTGTGATTCCTTTGATTTATGTCTCAAAAGATGCAAATACAAAAATTCACATGAAATCTGGTGATAAAGCTCCATTTAGCTATACACTATCCATTATTTTAAAGGAAACTGGCGAATCAAGTTGCGAAGGTCACATGGAGTTTGAAGCAAACATCAACATGTTTATGAAAATGATGGTTGAAAAACCATTGACTAGTTTATTTGTGGTGATGACGAAAAATTTGCAGAAACAATTCGACTAAAAAAATTACGAATTTAAAATAACTCGGAATTAGGCATTCGGAATTATTCTTCCATAGTTCGCTTCAAAATTCAATTCTTGGTTATGATAAACGGTTACTATACCATTCTTTTCAACCAATAAATTTCCAATTTGATCAACACCACGAATAATTCCTTGAAACGGAACTGTATCTTGACGCTCTTCCATCGTAATTTCTAAATCTTTATTCCACAGAAAAGATTCATATCGTTTTTTCAAGTAATCGAACTCTGCATGCTGCAAATGCTCGTAGAATTCATTCAAGTATCGCGACAAAAAATCCAACACATTTAGTGTTTCGGGCGATTTTCCAGAAATTTCTTCCAAAGAAGTAGCGTGCAAGACACTCTGAACAGGAGAAATATTGATTCCAATTCCAACAATTGCTCCTTCTACTCGACCGTTTTTCCAATTTGTTTCAATCAAAATTCCAGCGATCTTCTGATTCTCAATGAAAATATCGTTTGGCCATTTAATACTCACTTTTTTCTTTGTGTAGGACTGAATGAGCTCACGAACGGACAAAGCAACACACATATTGAGGTAACACAAGTGATCAACTGACAAAAAATCAGTTTTCAAAAAATAGGTTCCTGTAAACTGTTTAGCCGCTGAAGACTGCCAATTCCGTCCTCTTTGCCCTCTTCCCGCAGTCTGATACTCTGCCAAAATTACAGTTCCATGACTCAATTTACCCTCCAATAACAGCTTGGCAGCATAATTGTTAGTAGAGTCTACCTCATGGATTTGGATAATTTGCTGACCAATCATGTTTTATTAACAAGTATTTGCATTTAACAATCACACAAATCAAGCTAATAAATGCTTAGATTTGTACTTACAAATTTACGAATGTATAAATTAAAAAACGACATAGACTCAAAAGTACTTTGCGACGCAATTATCGAAGGTATGCAAGAGAACAAAGCGAAAGACATCGTTGTCTTAGACTTAAGAAATATTTCAAGTGCAGTTACTGATTTCTTTGTTATTTGTTCGGGAGAATCTTCCGTACAAGTAGATGGTATTGCTTCAACAGTTGCTAGACATACCCGCAAAGAATTGAAAGAAAAGCCTTGGCATCAAGAAGGGAAAGCTACTTCAGAATGGGTGCTTTTAGATTATGTAAGCGTAGTAGCTCATATTTTTTACAAAGATGCAAGACATTTTTATGAATTGGAAGATCTTTGGTCTGATGCATTACGAACTGACATTCCAAACCTGAATTAACTTTATCAACTCATGGCTGAAAATAACAATTCAAACAAACCGAAAAAAAATCCTTACGCGATTTATTGGATTTATGCAGTAATCGTTCTTGGAATTATCGTAGTTTCATACTACAACAGAGCTTCAGACACTCCTGTACGTGATGTACGGACATTCTACACCTTGGCAGATTCAAGCATGATTGCTAAGGCTCAAATTGTAAATCGTTCGAGAGTAGATTTTACATTGAATGAAAAAGGAGAAAAATTTGTCAAAAACAATCCAAAAGGAGAACTGAAATATTTGAAAGCAACCTTAGAGAAAAAAGGAAGTGCTTTTAATCAAAAAGGTAGCCCAACATTCTCTATTGACATTCTTGATGCTGGTAATTTTGAAACCAAATTGGATGAAATTAATGAGCGCTTGGCTAAAAAAGGAAAAGCAACTATTTCTGCACCTCCAATTGAAGAGCATGATTATTTCAGCTCGATTTTAAGTTTTTTACTTCCGTTAGTTATCATTGCTTTAATCTGGGTTTTCGTGATGCGAAGAATGTCAGGAGGTGGCGGTGGTGCTGGAGGTCAAATCTTCAACATTGGAAAATCTCGTGCTCAAGTTTACGAAAAAGGAAAATCAACAAATATTACTTTTAAAGATGTTGCTGGTTTAGAAGGCGCAAAAGAAGAAATTCAAGAAATCGTTGAATTCTTAAGAAGCCCTCAACGTTATACTGATTTAGGAGCTAAAATTCCAAAAGGAGCTTTATTGGTAGGCCCTCCGGGAACTGGTAAAACCTTATTGGCGAAAGCTGTTGCTGGTGAAGCAAAAGTACCTTTCTTCTCTCTTTCTGGATCTGATTTCGTGGAGATGTTTGTTGGAGTTGGTGCATCACGTGTTCGTGACTTGTTCCGACAAGCAAAAGAAAAAGCTCCTGCAATTATCTTCATTGATGAAATCGATGCAATTGGTCGTGCAAGAGGAAAAAACAATGGTTTCAACTCAAATGACGAGCGTGAAAACACCCTGAATCAGTTATTGACTGAGATGGATGGTTTTGGAACAAATTCTGGCGTAATTATATTAGCAGCAACAAACCGTGCAGATGTATTGGATGCAGCATTGATGCGTGCAGGTCGTTTTGACCGTCAGATTTATGTTGACATGCCGGATTTGAATGAGCGTAAAGAAATTTTCCAAGTCCATTTGAAACCAATTAAGTTGGAGAAAAACATGGATGTAGATTTCTTGAGTAAACAAACTCCTGGATTCTCTGGTGCAGATATCGCGAACTTATGTAACGAAGCTGCATTGATTGCTGCGCGTCAAAACAAAAAATTTGTTGAAAAACAAGATTTCTTAGATGCTGTAGACCGTATTATTGGTGGTCTTGAGAAGAAAAATAAAATCATCACCAAAGAGGAAAAACGTTCCATTGCATTCCACGAAGCTGGTCACGCAACTACTTCTTGGTTATTAGAACATGCTCATCCATTAGTAAAGGTTACAATCGTACCACGTGGACGTTCTTTGGGAGCTGCTTGGTATTTACCTGAAGAAAGACAAATTACTACTACAGAACAAATCTTAGACGATATGTGTTCTGCATTGGGTGGTCGTGCTGCAGAGCAATTGATTTTCGGGAAAATTTCTACTGGTGCATTGAGCGATTTAGAGAAAGTAACCAAACAAGCGTATGCCATGGTTTCTATCTACGGATTGAATGATCGCGTTGGAAATGTTTCTTTCTACGATTCTCAAGGTCGTGATTCATTTACAAAACCTTATTCAGAAGATACGGCGCGTATTATTGATGAAGAAGCAAGTAAATTGATTGAAACACAATACCAAAGAGCATTGAAAATTCTATCTGAGAACAAGGATAAATTGAGTGCTTTGGCAGATAAGCTTTTAGATAAAGAAGTGATTTTCAAAGAAGATTTGGAAGAGATTTTTGGAAAACGATTGTGGGCTTCAGAAGAAGAAGTCAATATGGCAATAAATACTCCGCCAAATGAAGATTCGACCATTGATATTAATCCGGAAGATTCCTTTAATAACGAGAGTTCAAATTCAGAATCGAACGTCATTAATCCAACTATTGAACCCTTGGATAATAACGTAAAATCAGAAGAGTAATAATTTAAATCCCCCGTAGCAGAATTTTGCATTCGCTACGGGGATATTTTTTTGGATGAAAGATGTATTGATACGCTCCGTTTTCGGGGCTTTATTTTTGATGGTAGTTTTCACACCATTTGTTTACGATGTACAAAACAATGGTAATCTAATGAATCTGGTATTTTACCTATTTACCATGCTCGGGACCCACGAATTGTTCGAAATGAGTAAAAAAAGTTCGTTTAAAAACAACTTGAAACTTCCTGCTCTTCTATTTGTCACCGCACTCTTCATGCCTTTATTAATCCAAACAGCGGCCAAATTCTATCCCGGTCTTCTCAATCCGGTTTTGCAGTTTCTTTCCGACAGGTTGTTTATACTGTATATCCTTTGGGCCATTTTAATTCTGGCAATCATAGTGATGAGTTATTGGATTTTCAAGAAAGAAAAAATTGATTTTGTTTTTAAAAACACCTTCCTTTTCAACTTCTTCTACCCAGTTCTACCAATGTGGATATTAGCTTTTACCTTTACATTAACGGATAGCGATAGTAAGGTTATCCTACTTGTTGTGCTTCTACCTATCTATCTAAACGATACGCTAGCCTATGTTTTTGGACGTTTATTTGGAAAAACGCCACTCATTCCAAGTGTCTCTCCCAAAAAAACACGTGAAGGATTTATCGGCGGAATGATCGGTGCTGCTTTGGTGATGTTGACGATTCTTTATTTTACGGGTCCATTCGATTTAAAACATGCACTGGCAATAGTTGGAGTTTCTGTATTAGCAAGTATTTTAGCAACACTTGGCGACTTGTTTGAAAGCAAATTAAAACGCTCCATTGATATTAAAGATTCTGGGAATATTCTTCCAGGTCATGGAGGAATTCTAGACAGAATTGATGCGATGCTATTCGTAGCTCCTGTTTTATATGTACTTTTGCTACTCATTAGTTAAAGAAAAAGCATGACACTTCACAGAGAAGGAACTACTACAATTCTTATTGGAATCCTGATTTTAGGATTAATTGAATGGGGAAATTATTGGCTCTATACCAAAACAGATTGGCTTTGGTTATTCCTATTGCTTTCTGCAGGTGCATTAGTAATGCTGTATTTAATCGTTCAATTTTTCCGCATCCCAAAACGCACTTTTACATTTACGGATTTAGACATTTTATGTCCAGCTGATGGAAAAGTGGTTGTAATCGAGGAAGTAGAAGAAACAGAATACTTCAAAGACCGCAGAATTCAGGTTTCAATTTTTATGTCTCCTCTAAATGTTCACGCAAACTATTTCCCGATTAGCGGATTGGTGAAATACGTGAAATACCACAAAGGGTTATTTTTAGTTGCATGGCATCCGAAAAGCTCAACAGATAACGAACGCTCTACAGTAGTTGTTCAGCATTCATCCGGACAAGAAGTATTGTTCCGTCAAATTGCAGGAGCAGTGGCTCGAAGAATCTGTTATTATACAAAAGAAGGGCAGACTGCTGAAACAGGTCAGGAATTTGGATTTATCAAATTTGGATCGCGCGTAGATGTCTTTTTGCCTCTTGGCACGAAATTAGATGTTAAAATTAACCAAGATGTGAAGGCTAAGTTAACGAAGCTTGGCTCATTCTAATATTAATTGTATTTTTAATCAAATTAAAACATTGTACCATGAAAAAAGCATTTGTTGCATTAACATTATTGATGTTCGTAGGTTCTGTATCTGCTACAGCTTACGCTGCTTCTAATAACACGACAGTTTCTATCGTTAAACACGACGATAAAAAAGGTAAAAAGAAAAAAAATAAAAAAGGTTCTTGCGCTGGTGAGAAAGCTGGAGGATCTTGCTGCCAAAAGAAAGCTGCTTAAGACTTTTCAAGAAATAAAAAATCCCGCTCGTCATTTGATAAGCGGGATTTTTTAGTTTAACTAAATTTCTTCTTTTAATCGGTTGCTTTTACCCAAGTTTGAGTACGATAGAAAGGTCCAACATAACCACGAACGTGCACTTTATTGAAATCATCGCGATCTATCCAAATAGAACACGTATATACTTTTCCATTTTCTGGATCTACAATTGTTCCATCTTCCCATTCACTTCCATCCCACTTCAATCCACGTACGATTTGTAATCCAACCAAAGGCTGATCTTTGCGATCATCGGTACATTTTTTACATTTTGGATTGTCCTCTCTTCCTTCTCGCGGATAGAGATAAATGACTTTACCGTAAAGCTTATCATCTTTCTTGTAAAGCTCAACTTTTGATTTCTTTTTCCCTGTTTTGTCATCAATTGTAATCCAAACTCCTAAACAAGTTTGCGCTTTTGCAGCTACAAAAAACAACAGAAATAACGATGTGGTAATCCATTTCATAGTTTCGAATTTTAATGTAATATACAAAAAAATCTATGACTGCATAGGAATTTGACCCGAAACAGCGAAATTCTAATCTCATTTTAATGTCAGGGTTAATCACTTAGAGATTAGTTTAGTCGTTTTTCTATGCAAATGCGACGTGAAATTGGAACTTTCCAATTGATACAGTCGATTAAGTCAGACGACTCTCCAACAACATTTCTTTACAAGCAGTTTTTTCATAGTTATTGTCTAGTATTAAACTGAAAACTGACGAAAACAATTTGTAAATTTGTTAAGGATGAATGACAAAAAGCTTTACATAATCGCAGGTTGCAACGGAGCAGGAAAAACTACTGCATCGTTTACCATTTTACCTGATATTTTGGAGTGTAAAGAATTTGTCAATGCTGATGAAATAGCAAAAGGGCTATCTCCTTTTCAGCCTGAAAAAGTTTCATTTGAGGCAGGACGAATAATGCTAAACAGAATCAATGAGTTGCTTTCTGAAAATGAAAATTTTGCATTTGAAACAACTTTATCAACTAAAAGTTATAAAAATAAAATCATTGAGGCTAAAGAAAAAGGTTATCGAGTGATCTTACTATTCTTTTGGCTTCAAAACATTGATTTAGCTAAAGAACGCGTAAAAACAAGAGTTTCAGAAGGTGGGCATAATATCGAACCTGAAGTTATCGCAAGAAGATATATAAGAGGAATTAAGAATCTATTTGACATTTATCTTCCCATAGTTGATGGAGCATTTATTTTTGATAATTCGGAAGCTAAACACGAACTTTTAGCCGATAAACAAATTGGTACTTCACTTAATATTGTAAGCATAGACAAGTTTAATCTTTTAAAAAATTACTATGACAACAACTGAAAAACATATAGAAGAAAAAAACAAAATACTAAAAGGGCTTGAAAAAGTGTATGAAAAACTTTTAGAATTTAAGAAAGCAAAAAACAGTGAATTGGTCATTTTACGTGACAACAAAATAGTAAAAATAAAGCCTGAATAAAAGTACAAGCAGACAAGCTGAATGACTTCAATCCGAATACGAAGTGAAGTAGGAATTTTCCAATTAGTAAAGCAGTTTTAGTCAGGTTGGCTCTCTAACAACATCTCTTCACGGGCTGTTTTTTCATAATTAGTGTGTATTATTGAGGAGTAAACGTAAAGAGAACTAATCACAAAACTCCTAAAGATTCAGTTGAGAATTCGATTTTAAGTGGTTGCATTAAAAATCTATAGATGTGAGCAACAAACATTCCCACGATAAAAACTATTACCCAAATTAATATCAGATAATTAGGACAACTTCTATTTCCCTGCACCATTAAATTTCATTCGATGAAGATTTCCAGCTGTTATAATAATTGAGCTGAACAACCACAAATAGTAACCGCTATTTTTGCTAATGATAAATACAGGTGAACAATCCATAGACTCCAACCAAGAACCGCATGTCTCTATTGGCATAATCTTGTTTGAAAACATAAAAGTCGAAGCTAAAACCATTGACAAGGAGCCAAACAGGAAAGACCTATAAGTATTCCTAATTGTTATCCAAGAATACCATAATAATGGATTTGCCAACCAGACATAACCCGCTCCTTCGGTAAATACTTCTGACCAACCAAATAGGACTAATAGATAACCAAGATTATCCTCATTTGAATTCGGGGTGGAATATCCAGAGAAACACAGTGAAATAATGTAAAGCAGAATGCTCAGCCAAAATGTCAACTTGAATACGATTTCTTTCTTATTCATTAGGGTATTACAATAATGAAGGTAGAACGTGTTTGAGGGAATAATATTTCATCAACACTTGATAAGGTATATAACAGCTGCTCAAACGTCAGCCCAATATCTCACTTCGAAATAACGATAAAATTGAAAGAAAAAATTCTAACTTCGGAAATAAGATTAAATTTAAAATTGGACTGTACGCCTAGCAGCGAACCGTCAAACTGTCTAAAAACCCCTTTATGAGAATTAAATATTCGGATAGCTTGTCAACGAGATTTTTCATATATTCAATTCTCAGAAGGTGAATTTTGGTTTTTAGACAGACTGCCGTTATGAGCACTATAAATATACAGACCGAATAACAAAGATGGGATATTGGAGTACAATCCATTTATTTGATGACAAAAAATTCTATGAAGAAGCCGTACCTGTACTTAAAGGATTAAAAGGTGATTTAACGTACGATTATCTAGAGTTTTTAAAGTCGCATAAAATTGGTGGCATTGTACATTTGTCTCCATTAGAAATTAAAATCCTAGTCGAACAAGCTATTGCAAAAATAGTTTCCATTTCTAATTCATTGGATACCTCGTTTAAGGTTAATAACGAATTTAATAAAATGATTGACTCTAAAAATCAGCGGCGTTTTATAGACAATATTGATGGATACTATGACTTTTGCAAATTTTTTGAGTATTACATATTTAAAACTTGTTCCGATTTCTTTCCACACTTACCTCTTGGAAAAGGAGGAGTGTCTCGAAATTTTGACTTGAGTATAAAATCTCTTTCATCTTCAATTCTGGGTGAATTAGACATTTGGAATGAATTTTTAGGTGCTGATGGAACGGGAATTACAAATTGGATCAATAACGAAGACATGGAGTATCTATATCTTGACAAGGAGAATTTACTTTTTATCGACAATGAAAGAGCGGAAGGATTTCTAACACTCCTTGAAGTTGCAAAAGACAATAAATTTGGTTTGATCATAGGTGCTGATATGAGCGAAGAAAAATTGGAATTATTACCAAGTAATAAATTGTTAAATCCTGATTTTTGGAAAAGTATAGACACCAAAAAATTATTATGGAGTCGGTGAAATCTATTCCCTCCAACAAACTCATCCAAAACACCCGCTAATCCTCCCTCACAATCCCCACAAAATTTTGAATCATTCTCAATCCTGTTGGAGTCAAAATGCTTTCTGGGTGAAATTGAACGGCATACACCTTTTTTGCTGCTATTTCCATGGACATCAAAACACCACTTTCAGAAGTAGCTGTGGGAATAAATGGCGAGTTTTCGGTTAATTCCACAGCCCAAGAATGGTACAAACCGACTTCAATAACTTCGGGAATGTCGTTGTAAAAAAGGGAATCTTTCTTCACCAATCGAATTTCTTCAGCCAATCCGTGCTTTACAATTTCCTGGTTGTAGAGGGAGTCTCCTGAATGAATGGCCAAAGCTTGCATCCCCAAACAAACTCCCAAGATTGGCTTGTTTTGACGCATCGCCTCAGCAACAACAGGCATGAGTTTTCCGGCTTCATTGGGTAAACCTGGACCTGGAGATAAAACAAGTGCATCAAAGGATTCCAAGCTGTCGATTCTCACATCTACATTCGTCACAACATGAACGTCAACGTCGCATTGTTCCAAATAATGGACAATGTTGTACGTGAACGAATCGAAGTTATCAACTAATAAAAACCGCATGTGCATCAAATTTAGTAAACTTGCAAAAAAGAATCGATGAAAAAAGCAATTCAAATTCCAGGAGCTCCTGCTCCAATCGGACCATATAGTCAGGCAATTGTTAGTGGAAACACCGTTTATGTGAGTGGTCAAATTCCATTAAACCCTTTTACTGGCGAATTGGAAGTTGCTTCTATTGAAGATGCGACACATCAGATTTTAAAGAATATTGAAGCACTGTTGAAAGAGGCTGACATGAATTTGAATCACATTGTGAAATGCAGCATTTTTATGACCGACCTTGGACAATTTTCAGAGATGAATGCCGTTTATGGATCATACTTTCAAGACGTACCTCCAGCGAGAGAAACGGTTCAAGTTTCTAAATTGCCGATGAATGTGCCGATTGAAATATCTTGTATTGCCATCAAATAATATACATACACATTTATACTTGTGACTCATTCTTCTCCAAAAATTGCTGTAATTATCGTCAACTACAACGTTGTCTTCTTTTTGGAGCAATGTTTGAATTCGGTTGCCGAAGCGATGAAGCAAGAATCAGCAGAAGTTTGGGTAGTAGACAATAATTCAGTAGATGGTTCTGTGGAAATGGTTCGCGAGAAGTTTCCATGGGTCAAAGTCATCGCCAACAAAGACAATAAAGGATTCTCCAAAGCGAATAATCAGGCAATGGAAATCTCCCAATGTGCTTACCAACTGCTTTTAAATCCAGATACGGTTATCGAAGAAGATACTTTATTCAAGGTTGTGAAGTACATGGATGAACATCCGAAAGTTGGTGGATTAGGAGTTAGAATGGTGGATGGAAAAGGAATTTTTCTTCCGGAATCCAAACGAGGGTTGCCTACTCCAGCCGTTGCATTCTACAAAATATTTGGCATTTCACGCATTTTTCCGAAATCGAAAATCTTTGGAAAGTACCATTTGGGCTATTTGTCGGAATTTGAAACCAACGAAATTGAAATTCTTTCTGGAGCATTTATGTTGATGCGAAAAGAAGCCTTGGATAAAGTGGGATTATTGGACGAAGCATTTTTCATGTACGGCGAAGACATTGATTTATCCTACCGCATCATCAAAGGTGGCTACAAAAACGTCTATTTTCCAGAAACACGTATCATTCACTACAAAGGAGAAAGCACTAAGAAAAGTTCGGTGAACTACGTTTTTGTGTTCTACAGAGCAATGGTGATTTTTGCGCGAAAACACTTTTCACAAAAAAATGCTCGGCTGTTTTCCTTCTTAATCAACACGGCAATCTATTTCAGAGCTGGTTTGGCAATTGGAATGCGTTTTATTCGAAAAATTACCTTGCCGCTCGTTGATACACTTTACCTCTTATTGGGATTATTTGCGTTAACCAATTACTGGCACCAAGCACAGATTGATTTTCCAGCGCAAAGCACCAATATCCTCATTCTATTTTACACCTTCATTTGGATGTTATCCATCACCTTGCAAGGTGGATATGATCAACCCGTTACGTTTAAAAAATTCTTTTTAGGCGGAACAATCGGAACAGCATTCATTTTGATTTTGTACGCCTTGTTTCCAAAAGAATGGCAATTTTCTCGACTTTTTATTCTACTCGGAGCAAGTTGGATCATCGGATATTACATCCTTTCGAGAATCATTCTTCATTTAGCGATTGGAAAACGATTCATCATTAATGGACGAAAACACGCCAATTTTGCAATTATTGGTTCGCAAGAAGAATTTGAGCGTGTGTCCCACCTGTTGTATCAAACTCAGCCTAAAATTGCGCAAATCATTTCCGTTTCATTAACTGAAAATCACGGAAAAGAAGCTTTGGGATCCATCAACGAATTGGAACAAATTGTACGCGTTCACAACATCGATGAAATCATTTTTTGTGCAAAAGATACCAGCGCCAGAGAGATTATTCATTGGATGACAGCAATCCCTGATTTGACAGTCGATTACAAAATTGCACAACCCGATAGTCAATACCTCATTGGTTCTAATTCGATTGAAACGGCAGGAGATTTATATATTCTGGAAATAAATGCCATTAGTCAACCTGCAAAAAGACGACAAAAAAGATTGTTTGACTTCCTCATCGGAGTGCTTCTTTTAGTGACTTCACCCCTTCTTATTTGGTTCTATTCAAATAAATTGCAGTTTTTCACAAGTATTTTGAAGTTGATTAGCGGTCGAAAAACGGTCGTTTCTTACAATGAGCAAAGCAATCTTTCCAACAAACAACTCCCTAAAATCAAAAAGGGAATCCTCACTCCAACTGAACATTTAAGCGGTTTGGATGAGAATCTAAAATCAAAATTAGATTTACTCTATGCACGCGAATATTCGGTATTACGCGATATTCAAATTTTATGGAAATCATGGAAAAAACTGGATCAATAAAAACCAGTGATGAAAATCCTATTTTTTCCGTTATTTTTGTACAAAATTAATCGAGAATTCTTAGTCGTTATATGGCACAAATTGAAATTCGTCTTCCAAAAATGGGAGAAAGCGTTACAGAAGCTACCATTACCAATTGGTTAAAAGAAGTTGGTGACACGGTTGAAATGGATGAACCTTTGGTAGAAGTTGCAACGGATAAAGTTGATAACGAATTACCATCAGAAGCTGCTGGAGTTTTGGTTCAAAAATTATTTGAAAAAGATCAAGTTGCTCAAGTTGGTGATGTAATTGCGATTATATCTACTGATGGAGATGCTGCACCTGTTGCTCCAAAAGCTGACAATGCAGCTGTAGCGGCTGTTGCTGAAACGGTTGCTGTTGCTCAAGCAGTAGTTTCAAATGGTGGAGTTACTTTAGAAAAAAGTAGTGGAAATGGAAAATTCATTTCTCCGCTTGTTCGAAGTATCGCACAACAAGAAAATATTTCCATGTCAGAAATTGATGCACTTAGCGGAACTGGCATGGGTGGAAGAGTGACTAAAAAAGACATTCTTTCATACATTGATACAAGAGGAACAGCTCCTGCTGCTGTAGCTCAACCACCAGTAAGCGTTGCTGCCCCAGCTGCGTCAAATGGTGCTGCTCCAGCTGTTGTTTCAGGAGGAAATTCATTCTTGAGTAACATCAAAGAACCAGTTGTGGTTCCTATGCCTGGAGATGAAATCATTGAGATGGATCGTATGCGTAAGCTAATTGCTGAGCACATGGTGATGTCTAAGCATGTTTCCCCTCACGTTACTTCATTCGTTGAGGCTGACGTTACAAATATCGTTATGTGGAGAAATAAAATGAAAAAGGATTTTGAAAAACGCGAAGGTGAAAACCTAACGTTCACTCCTATTTTCATGGAAGCAATTGTGAAAGCAATCAAAGATTTCCCAATGATCAACGTTTCTTTATCCGGAAATCAAATCATCAAACGCAAGGATATCAATATTGGAATGGCAACTGCACTTCCTTCTGGAAACTTAATTGTTCCAGTTATTAAGAACGCTGATCGTTTGAACTTAACAGGTATTGCAAAGTCGGTCAACCAATTAGCAAGGGCTGCACGCGATAACAAATTGAAACCAGAAGATATTCAAGGTGGAACATATACAGTAACAAACGTTGGAACATTTGGAAACGTAATGGGAACTCCTATTATCAACCAACCACAAGTTGCGATTCTTGCATTAGGTGCGATTCGTAAATTACCAGCAGTTATTGAAACACCTGAAGGAGATTTTATCGGTATTCGTCACAAAATGTTCTTGTCCCACTCCTATGACCACCGAGTGGTTGATGGATCATTGGGAGGAATGTTTGTAAGAAGAGTTGCTGACTATTTAGAGCAGTTTGATGTCAATAGAGAACTCTAAAATTTGACATTTGTAACTAAAAAATAAAATGATCGTAAGACCCACTACTAAACTAATAGAAGTGGGTCTTTTTAATTATTGCGTAATGAAACTTTGTAAATCTACTACAGTACTTATTTTTCTATTTCCATTCTTATCTTTCTCTCAATACGATGAAAATCGTGTGAGTGAATTGATCAATAAAGGTTCTGAATCAGAACTTGTCATGGAAAGCTCTATCATGATTCAAGAAGGATATCTCTATCAGGCCGGACAGCTTGTAGATAAACTCCTCCAAATGAATCCAGCTAGCTCAAACTACAATTATCGTAGAGGATTTATCTACTTTGAAATGTCTACCGATTTTGTCAAAGCAATGCCTTATTTGGAGAAAGCTGTTCTCAAAACGGACAAAAAGTATGATCCTTTCAACACGAAAGAATTGGCAGCTCCTGTGGATGCATTTTTTGAATTGGGAAAATGTTATCATGCAGCCGGAAACATCAATAAAGCTGAAGAGTTTTACAACAAATTTCTGGAAAGCTCCATTGCTAAATCCAATAACGTGTTTTTCGCAAAATTGTATTTAGAACAATGTAAAGTTGCACGAACAGAATTTGCATCTCCTAAAAATGTGTATCTGAAAAACATCGGAAGTGCTGTGAATACTGAAAATCCAGAATTCTCTCCAGTAATCTCTTTGGACGGTTCGGCCTTGTATTACACATCGCGCAGAAAATGGGCAAATGGAGCCTCTGATAAAGGATTAGATTCAAGATATAATTTGTATCCTGAAGACATCTACGTTTCTTACCGCGACTTCGATTCAACTTGGATGCAACCAGTAAAATTGGAATTTTGTGATCCTTTGCAAAATGAAGCAACGCTAGCAGTTAGTCCAGATGAACGCCGTGTTTACGTGTATCAAGATACCAAAGGAAATGGAGATATTTTTTATTCCGATTTCTCTACTAATAAGTTTCAGAAAGTAACTCATTTAGACGATAAAAAAATCAATACCAATGATTGGGAAACACACGTAACGGTGAGTCCTGATGGTCAAATGCTTTACTTCGTTTCCAACCGAAAAGGAGGAATGGGTGGCCGTGATATTTATTACTGCTTGAAACAAAAAGACAGTACTTGGGGAAATCCAGTGAATGCTGGACCAAATATCAACGGACCAATGGATGATGAATCTCCTTTCGTTTCTATCGATAATGGAACGCTTTACTTTTCGAGTAATGGAAATAAAAGTATGGGAGGTTTTGACATTTTCATGTCTAAATTAGATTCCAAAGGACAATGGGGACCTGCAATGAATTTAGGTTCACCAATCAATTCCACATGTGATGATTTGTTCTATACCACAACCACCGATGGTTTAACTGGTTATTTAACCTCTATCCGTGTAGATGGAAAAGGAGAAAAAGACATCTACGAAATCAAAAACAACTACTTAGGAGTTAAAAACATCGCTGTATTCAAAGGTCAAATCAATGTGATCGGTGGAAAGCCGTTACCTGACGATGTATATGTAAATCTAAAATGTGTGGATTGCCAAAATCCTTATGACCGTAAATTATTCCCGCGTATTCGTGATGGTGTGTTGATGAATTCATTAGAACCTTGTAAAGAATATGAAATCACATTCTCTTACGAGAAAAATGGAAAGAAAAATTTCTATAGTGAGAAATTCAAAACAGACTGTACAAAAGAATACTCAGAAGTTTACCGAGAATTTTGGTTAGACATCGACAAGCAAATGATAGTGAAGCCTTACTACATTGTTGGAACAATCACTGATAGCAAAACAAATGCAAAATTAGCGGGAGTTTCTATCAATTTGATCAACAAGAAAACAGGTGAGAAATTGTACCAACTTCCTACGAATACAGCTGGATCATACAAAACGGATACACTTGGAGGAATGAAAAAAGGAGACAATGTTGAATTTGCATTGACGTTGGAAAAAACTGGATATATCACGATGACATATGATGTTCCGATGACATTGGGAGACAACTCTGAAATTCGAATTGACCGCTCATTGGCTAAAAATGAAGCGGGAACAGACATAGGTTTGAACGTAAATCCAATCTATTTCGATTACAACAAATGGGATATCCGCCCAGATGCTGCGAAAGAATTGGATAAGATTGTTGAAATCATGAAGAAAAATCCAAACATCAAAATTGAGTTGGGATCGCATACGGATAGTCGTGGTAAAGATGATTACAACATCAAATTATCCGATCAACGTGCCAAAGCTTCTGCTCGTTACATTGTTTCCAAAGGAATTGCTGCAGGACGAATTACTGGAAAAGGATATGGTGAAACGAAACTCAAAGTATCTGATGAACAAATCAATAACATGCCTAAATGGGATGAAAAAGAAAAAGGACATCAGTTGAATCGTAGAACAGAGTTTATCATTGTAAAATGATTCGAAATATCAACTGAAAATTATTAATTAAAAAAGTCGGGGCGGAAAATTTTCCGCCCCGACTTTTTTCCGCATCTTTGAAGGATAACTTTGTATATGAATTTATCACTCACCCGAAATTTTGTCATGTTAGATCTAGAAACTACTGGATTAGACGTAGCTAAGGATCGAATTATAGAAATTGCTTTAATTAAGACCACTCCAACAGGAGAACAGAGTGAGTATTGTAAACGCGTCAACCCCACTATTCCAATCTCAAAAGAATCTGCTGAAATAACTGGAATTACGGATGAGATGGTTGCTACTGAGCCCACTTTTGAGCAATTAGCAGACGAAATAGCAGCATTTATTGGCGATGCCGATTTGGGAGGATACAATTCCAATAAGTTTGACATTCCCGTTTTAGCAGAAGAATTCTTGCGAATCAGTCACTCTTTCAAAATCAACGATCGAAAATTCATAGACGTACAAAACATCTTTCACAAGATGGAACAACGCACCTTGGCTGCAGCATATCAGTTCTACTGCAAAGAACCGATGGAGAATGCGCACAATGCGTTGTACGATACGAAAGTAACACTAGACGTATTTAAAGCGCAATTGGAACGTTATCCCGATTTGGCGAAGTCAATCCCTGAACTAGCAGATTTTTCCCGTCAAGGAAACCAAGAATGGCATGACTTTGCTGGAAGATTGGGTAAAACAAAAGACGGTCAGGTGACCTATAACTTTGGAAAACACAAGGGGAAAACAGTTGCAGATGTCGCAGAATCAGAACCAGGTTATTTTGGCTGGATGATGGATGCTGATTTCCCGCTTTATACCAAACAGTTGTTGCGTGAAGAAATGGAACGCATCAAGCAAAAACGAAAAGAGAAGCGCGAAGATGAAAACTCGAATTTGAGTATCGAGGATAAATTGGCGGCGTTGCAGAATAAGTTCAAGAAGTAGAAAAAGTTCAAGAGGTTCAAAAGAGTTCAATTGAAAATGGAGAATTGGGAAGGTGAATTATCAATGAATTAATGATTAATTATCAAGTTTGTTCAAAGCTCTAAAAGAGTAGTATTTGAACATTTGAACATTTGAACATTTGAACATTTGAACATTTGAACGATAAAATTTAAAAAAATGAAAATCATTTGTATCGGTAGAAATTACGCCGACCATGCGAAGGAATTGAATAATCCGCTCCCAACGGAGCCTGTTTTCTTTATGAAACCAGATACTGCTCTCCTACCCGCAGGAAGCGACTTTTACATTCCTGATTTCACGAAAGATTTACACTACGAATGTGAAGTTGTCGTGAAAATCAAAAAAGTGGGAAAAAACATCCAAGAGAAATTTGCCAAAGATTACTACGACGAAATCTCATTGGGAATCGACTTCACAGCCCGCGATTTACAGGAACAATGCAAAGCGAAAAGTCTTCCGTGGGAAAAAGCAAAAGCCTTCGACAATAGTGCACCCATGGGAACGCATTTCGTACCTGTCAATACGCTGAATTTATCCGATTTACATTTCAGCTTAACCAAAAATGGTGAAACGGTTCAAAAAGGTCATACGGCAGACATGATTTTCTCTATTGATCAAATCATTGCATTTGTTTCTCAATACATTACACTCAAAACAGGCGATTTAATCTTCACCGGAACACCAGCTGGGGTTGGCCCTGTTGCAATTGGAGATCAATTAGAAGCATTTATTGGTGCAGAAAAGATTTTGGATTTGAGGATCAAGTAGTCGTTTTGCGAAGCTGAAAAAGTGCTATATTCGCAAGCGATTTAACGCAAAAATACTGCGCACGGGGTGATCCCGATAGCTATCGGGATGGCAGACATGCGAAAATGAATAAAAACACTGCGCACGGGGTGATCCCGATAGCTATCGGGATGGTAGACATGCGAAAATGAATAAAAAAACACTGCGCACGTGGTGAAATTGGTAGACATGCCATCTTGAGGGGGTGGTGCCATTAGGTGTGCTGGTTCGAATCCAGTCGTGCGCACAAAAGGCTTACAGAAATGTGAGCCTTTTTTTCATTACTACAATTTTGTTCACAAATTTTATTTGTTCACGTTACGTGAACGTTGTATATTTGTGAACATGGAAGAGGAAATCATACATAAGGCTCTTGAAAATTTATACCGTAATACAGGTATAAAAGGTTTTTTTCAGCAGAATGATACACTAGATGGAATTCTACAATTGAACCTAGATGACATTCAATTTACTTATGTATTAGAAGTAAAGAGAGAACTCCGTCAGCATCAATTACATCAATTGGAAGCATATCACATGCGTTACGAAAATTTGATGGTCATTGCCGAACACATTTTCCCCAGGATTAAGGAGGAGCTTCGACTAAAAGGAATCGCCTATTTAGAGACGAATGGCAATATCTTTTTAAAGCGGGAAGGTGTTTATTACTTCATAGATACAAATAAGGCACAAGTAATAAGAAAAGAAACCGCAAATCGAGCATTTACCAAAACAGGACTGAAAGTACTCTTTCATTTGTTAAACGACAAAAATCTCATTAATCATACGCAACGAGAAATTGCAGAAATAGTAGGTGTTGGTTTGGGAAATATTCCACAAGTTATCGATGGATTAAAAGAGACTGGGTATTTAATTCCATTGAACAAACAACAATATGTATGGGAGAACAGAAAAGAGCTGTTAGATCGTTGGATAAACGAATACGCTACAGAATTACGTCCTAAATTGCTAAAAGGAAAATACACTTTAAAACAAGATTGGCAAACCATTCACTTAGATAATCAGCACACTGTCTGGGGGGGAGAACCCGCAGCGGATTTATTGACAAATTATCTACGTCCTGAGCATTTCATTCTTTACACGGATGAAAAACAAAGCGATTTGATAAAAAATTATCATTGCATTCCAAAAAATGATGGAGAACTGGAAGTTCTGGAAATTTTCTGGAAACCAGAAAACAATACAGCTCCACCGATTTTGATTTATACGGAGTTGATGCTCACAGGAGGCAAAAGAAATAAAGAAACAGCAGAAAAAATATACAATGAATTCATCGAACCAATCTTATAAAGAGCTTGCAATTCCTTACTTTAAGGAAGTATTTGAGATCATTGATGAAACCATGATTGATCATAAAATTCCTTATTATTTAATCGGAGCTAGTGCAATAGCCTTGGAATTGCTGAAAAAGGGAATTAAACCAAACCGAGGTACTAAAGACATTGATTTTGCCATTATGATTTCTACAATGGGGCAATACGAAAAATTAAGTGAAACATTAGTGAATAAAGGTTTCAATAGAGTAAAAGCTCCTTGGACATTTTTCTCGCAGAAGTACAATGTAGCTATAGATATCCTTCCATTTGGAGAAATTGAAGAACAAGATACGGTACAATTCAATGAGCGATATTCCGATTTACATGTATTAATTAGGTTTCAAAGAGGTGTTAGAAGAATCGGAGCAGGTTGAAATTGAAGAAAAAATAGTCAATATTCCACCTTTGGCTGGAATGATTATCCTCAAGTTAGTTGCATGGAGCGACCGTCCAGAAGAACGAGAAAATGATTTGTCAGATATCCTTCGAATTATAGACCATTATTTTGATCATAACTTTGATGAAATTGTTGAATATCACCATGATATTTTTGGTGAAGATGAGTTTGATCAAATTCTTATTTCAGCAGAAGTACTGGGTAGAAAAGCACGGAAAATACTCGCTAAGTCAGAAGTCTTAGAAAGCAGAATCATTAACGTTCTTGAACAAAATTTAAAAAGTGAATTTCAATCTATAATCGCTCGGGATTGGGCAACGAAGAAAGATTGGGAGATAGAGTATGCTTTAAAGGTTATTAAATCCTTTTATACAGGGATTCAAACATTAGAATGAAGTCTGTTTTTCGAATAGAAAAAAACAGCTGTAAATCGGAAGTTAAACCCATATTTGGTATATGAACTGGAAAGAATATGAGAAACAGATACTCTCAAATTTTGAGAGTTAATTTACTTTTAAGAGAGATTCCGGTTCGAACTTTGAACTGACTTGCGCACAAAAAAGAATCGGGATTTTACGTAGTAAGGTTCCGATTTCTTTTTTCACTCTTCTCTCGCTCTCACACTCACTCTATTCCCGATTCTTTTCAGAGCGGGAGTGAGAATTGAGAGCGGGATCCTCATAGAAAACTAATTTGTCGTTTCTGTTTTTCAATCTCAGAAAGAATTCTTATCTTAAATAGTAATCTTAATACTACTATTCATGTTCGATTTCGAAAAACTCGATGTTTATCAAAAAGCCAAACAATTCAATAAAGAGGTTTATTCTTTTCTAAGAAATTCAAAAACGATCGATTCCGTTTCTAAAAATCAATTGAGGAGAGCTTCGTTAAGTATAATGCTCAACATTGCCGAAGGTTCCAGCAGATTCAGTAAACCGGATAGGAGAAACTTCTTTGTCATTTCCAGAGGCTCTGCTTTCGAATGTGCAGCTGTTTTTGACTTTTTGAGGGATGAAACTATTCTAAGCGAAGAAGAGTTCTCCCAATTTTATGGAAAAGCAGATGAACTTTCACGGATGTTGTTTCGGATGATTGGGAATTTGACAAGTAATTGAAATTGTACTAATTTTATGATATGAATCCTTTGAAAAGCAACTTCTATGGAATTATTATTGGATTAATTACAGCTCTATTGATGAGTTGTAACGAATCCAAGTCTACTACAAAAGAAAACACCAAGGAATACAAAAGAGCTTTGCAAAAACTCAAAAATACAGATTCAATTAAACCCGAACCATTAGATACATCCAGTTCTGAAGAAATGAACGCTCTAAAAAAACAGTTGAAGGAAGATCAGTATGGAGAATGGCCTATTCCGAATACAGTGAAGTAATAGCAGCCTATTTTTATTTATCATTCTGGTTCTACTTTTAGACCGAATTGCGAAAGTAATTCGCTTTTTTAGTCATTAACCTAAATTTAATTATCCTCATGGACTGGAAAAAATTTAAACAACGATCAGAGAAAAAATTCAGGAAGATTCCGCTTTATTTCAATTGTTATGGGTTTCAGATTCAGCCCGGAACAAAATGGAATCCTGGATTAAATGAATTTGAAATCAAATCGCTGGAAGAGTTGTTCGGATTTACATTTCCTGATGACTATAAATCCATGTTGTTAACTATAAATGGTTTTGATCGTGACGGAATTTCAATTGATCCAGATGGAGAGATTGAAGATGAATTTGAAAGAATAATCTATATATATCCACAAGATTATGAGAGAACCAAGTGGCTGACAGAAGAAATCTTTGAATTTATTAACTACACCAAAGAACCTTTATCAAAAGCTGGCTTTGACACCAATCAGATAGTTGGTTTTGTGCCGTTATATGGTCATCGTGCTCTTGTAGTTTTTCAAGATACATCGCTAAGTCCTGTCGTTTCTGTACATCAAGGAACAGATGTAATAGTTTATGGAAATTCACTTTTAGAATATTGGGAAAAAGAATTTGAGCTATAAAGCTGGTTCGAACTTTGAACCGAATTGCGCACAAAAAGAATCGGGATTTTACGGTAGTAAGGTTCCGATTTCTTTTTTCACTCTTCTCTCGCTCTCACACTCACTCTATCCCCGATTCTTTTCAGAGCGGGATCCTCAAAGACAATTGATTTTTCGCACATATTTTCAATCTCACAAACAATCAGACACCATTAGCGAGAGTTCCTTTTTAAGTCTAATTATACTATTTTCATGCGATTTGAAACCGAAAGAATATTCGAAATCAGGTTAATAAGAACTTGTAACCAATTGCATCTATTACGTTCTCTAATTTTACATCCGCACAAGTGACTGAATTCAGAAAATAGCATGTGAAACAAATAACGACCTGTTTTTTAATGGCCTTTTTTCCTTTTTTGCTTGCAGCTCAAAAGGACACTGTTGAACACAATAACGTGGAAGGATTTGTGCATGGAACCGTATTTTCCAGCCGAACTTGGTTTATTCCTGTGGAAGACACCATTTACTACCGATCGGACTCCAGTTTATTTAACGGTATTTTACACGTTGAGTATGTGAATAGAAGCTGTAAATCTAAAAGACCCGAAGTGCTAATCCAAGAAAGTTGGTACATTGTAAAGGAAGGAGTATCAACACTCAATCATGCAGTGAATTATTTTGCTGATTGCGAAAAAGCAAAGCAAAGTAAAATCATTTCAGCTGAATCGTTCTTCTCAGACACCTTAATAAGATTCATCAGTTACAAAGCAAACGGCAAACCATGGAGTTTCGAAAGTTATTTTATAGATCCTGGCAGAGACGTCATTTCCGAAAAGAAAGTGCTCAACAATGAAGGAACGCTAATCTACAACATTCAGTATTTGAATGATTACATGCATGGCATCACTCAAATAATCGTTTCAAACGGAGATACTCTGAGCCTGCTATATCATATTCGAAAACTTTCTGATGTGCTCACTAAAAATGTCCGGTTCTTATCTGCAAATGGGAAGCGAATAAGTAAATCTGAATTTCTTGCAGCCGAAAAAGACTGGTCACATTCCTGGAGTTTTGCGGTGATCAAACATAGAAAGAAACCTAAACTGGTCCTTTACCGAATCAATCCAGATAAATGCGAATACCTGCTACTGCAGGAAAATAATTGCATTCCAGGTACTGGAAAGAAGCGGTCATTCCGACGTAAGCTACTCAAAAAACAAATTTCTCCCTATAACGACTATTCGTTCTCTTCATTTGAAGGGACGTTTAAAAGACGTGAAAAAGTCATCCGCAACTACATCGACTCCCTGAAGGGGAATACCAATACAATCAGTATACGCTTTGGGACCGATTCAAGCTACCACATTGAGGTGGAAGCACCGCGACTGGAACAGGGAACAATCAGGAGACTTGGTTTAAACTACACTGGCAAATATGTATTCGATGAAAAAGGCGATCTTGTTCTTTTAGGAGATCATCCATTTGAGTCCAATATCCTTCGAATGAAAGAAATACCCGAGAAGGGATACGTTTACACACTGGGATTTACCGTTCGGATGAAAGAAGAGCTGAAATGGATTACGAAAGGAAAAGTATACCTGAATTGTGATGGAGAATGTACTTATGATTATTAGTTCTTCCTCTACTTAACTACTCTTTCTTTTGCAGTTTGGTATGTGAAACTTTTGAGTGTACTGGAAATCACCAGCCCTGCTTCCACTTCTGAGCAATTCTCAGTGCGGTTTCCAACATATACGGCGACCAAGCTTCTGTTTTCCAAGCAGAATATGCCAAGGAAGAATTGCTGAGTAAACGAGTTGCTTCCTCATAGTTTGGAGCATGTTCCAAGATTGAAGATAATTCCAATTGCTGCTGATGCAAGGTCACTGATTCGGGAATCTGCTCATTCAACTGAAAGATTTCTTTGGGTAAAAAATCGGCGTTTGAAATTGATTGATTTTGGGCGTTAAATTCATTCACAATTGACTGCATGAGATTGAAATCGGTTTGGAATTGCTGCTGACTTTCCAATGTGTGAAGCGCAACTCCCAATTGTTCCAACACTACAAATTGGAGATTTCTACACAAAGGCAGTGTTTGCTTCAACAACTCAAAAACAGCTTCTGGAACAGCATCATCGTGCGTATCTCTGCGAATCGTTCGTTGCGGATGAATTCCAGATGATTCCCAACTTCCGCCTGAAATGTGGATTTCACGCACGCGGTCGAGTGGATAAGCTTGGATCAGTGTTTCAAAATCGAGTGAAAAATTTTGAAGTTGGCAATACAAATTGTGTAGGTCAAGAATAATAAATCCATTGACAGGCTCAATTAATCGCTCTAAAAATTCTCCTTGGCGCTGCACTTCTTCCAGCGAATAAGAAAACGCCAAATTTTCCAATCCTACAGGACACGAACATGCTTCCTGAATACGTTTTAAACGATCGATACCGATATTGAGCGTTTCAGTAGTGTATGGAACAGAAATTGGTGCTCCTTTGTGGAAGTCTTCGCCAGTTAAAAAGCCAAAATGCTCGGTAATGTGATTGAAGGTGAAATTCGATGAAACTTTCCGCAAATGATCAAGCCATCGTTGTTGTTCGGCAGTCCATTTTCCTGAGAAAAGTGAGAAATAAACACCATGACCAATGAGTCTTCCTTCATTTCCAAAAGCGTGAAGTAATTCTACAAACCACTCTGGAATCTCGCGCACTTTATACAAAGTATCAAAAGACCACTCGATTGCCTCTACTTTTTCGGCAGCAAACAAAGGCAATGTTGCTTGTAAAAGGGAATTATCCAAATTACAGGAAACCCCGGATTGAATTTTTAAAGGCTCTTTGCTCATCCCATTCCGCAGGCTGGACAATTTTTATAACTGTGTGGATTTTCCTTTTCTTTTCGTGCGTTTTCTTTCTTTTCTTTCTTAGTCATTCCTGAATTTACATCGTTTTTCTGACAAGATGAAGAAACTGCACTCATTGCAATACCAAAGGAAATCGCCTGAAGTAACGAAGGAGAAAGTTTCATAAAAAATGATTAGAAATCAATTTTATCCCATTCCACAAGCCGGACAATCTGTAGGATTTGTTGGGGTTGTGTTTGGATTTGAACCTGATTTAGCATCAGTGCTGCGTTCCTTATTTTCTTTAAATTTTTGCTTCTCACAAGAAGTTGTAGCAGCCGTTACCGCTGTTACTGAAATACCTAAAGCAATGGCTTGTAATAAAGTGGATGAAAGTTTCATAGTTCAAATTTTGATTCAAGGTATATCTTAAACTCCAAAGTGACAAATTTATTATTTGAAAGGTATGTTTCTTTGACTGAAAACACACTAACATTCAATAACCTCTTATTTTCCTGTAAAAGGCAACTATTGTTAGTGGTAATGCGTTTCAAGGAAGAAGAAAGATAATTATTGCATGAAACACACCTTATTGTTTATTTGTTTTCTCATTTTCACATTGCCTCTTGTCGCCCAAAATCAACACATGAATTGGTACTTTGGATTTGGGAGTGGTTTGAACTTCAGCTCAGGAAATCCAGTTACAGTTGGAGGGAATGCGATGATTTCCATCGAATCATGCGCCTCCATAAGCGATGCAAATGGCAATAAATTATTTTACACAGATGGGGCAACTGTTTGGAATATGTTTAACTCAGACATGCCAAACGGAACAGGACTTCTTGGGCATAAAAGCTCTCAATGCATGATTATTCCGAAACCTGGAAATCCTGGGAAATACTATATTGTTGTAACAGATGCTATCGAGCGCGGTTGTGTGAACGGAATCACTTATTCCGAAGTAGACATGAATTTACAAGGAGGTTTTGGAGAGGTCACAAGCGTTAAAAATGTTCAATTGAATGCATTCAACGGCGAATGGATCACTGCTGTGCGGCATGCAAATTGTGTGGATACCTGGATTATTACACATGGAACAAACCCAAACAACTTTTTTCTTGCCTATCATGTAAGTGCTTCAGGAATTAATCCTACTCCCGTATCATCAAATCTTGGAATTTCACTTCAACCAGATGTAAAAGCAATAGGAATTATGCGACCAAATCCACAAGGAACAAAAATTGCGTTGAGCAGACCTTATAACGGAATGGGAAGCATAGAGCTCATCGATTTTGATAAAGCAACGGGAGCTGCAACGGGAATGAGTAATTTGTATACATCTACTACTACTCCTGGTCAACCTTACGGTTTGGAATTTTCAAGAAGTGGTAATCGTTTATACTCTGGTGAAACAGGTATGACAAACAACCGTATTTTTCAGTACGATATGACGGCTCCAAATATTCCTGCTACACGAACCCCTGTTGGTCAGTTCCTAACATCTCAAGGAGAAATGGGTCAAATTCAAATAGCACCAAACGATAAAATCTATATTAATTACAACGCTTGGCCCGCTGTTGATTTTCTTGGAGTTATCTCAAATCCTGAATTACTGGGAACAAACTGTGGTTATGTGGAAAATGCGGTTTCGCTTGGTACTTCGGCAACATTCGGACTGCCTTGGTATTACAATCCAGAGTATTTGATGCCTTCTCCATTAGAACTAGGACCAGATATTTCACTATGCCCTGAAACTAATGTCACACTTTCGAACAGTTTATCCAATGTTCCAGGTGCCACTTATCTGTGGTCGGATGGCAGTACAAATCCCACACTTCAAGTTTCCCAACCAGGAACATACTGGGTTCAGTACCAAGTGGAATCTTGCCTAACAACAACAGATACCATTACGATTTCAACCGATACAACACAGATTAGTCACTTAGTTGGTGATACTTCAGGGTGTGCACCATTCACCATTCAATTAACAGGAATAAGCCCTTCAACTATTACGGAGTGGATTTGGGATCTGGGAAATGGAACCAGTATTCACACACAAAATGCCGAATTTACCTATACAACGCCTGGAATTTATCCAATTTCATTGAAGGCAATCAGTTCAAACGATTGCTTGGTCGAAGATTCAGTAGCGATTCTTGCAGAGGCATTTCCTGTTCCAATAGCTAATTTCTCCATTGAACCAACTCCAATTAAACCATTCATTCCAAACATATTTACAGACCAATCTACTGGAAACATCACTGACTGGTCCTGGAAAGTAAACGATTTACTCGTTTCTACAGCGCCGCAATTCACGTATACGATGGTAGATTTTTTTCAGCCATTAACGGTTTCACTAACCGTCACAAATTCGGACGGCTGCAGTGACGAGAAAAAGATAATTGCCTTTAAACCCGATGATCTTATTTATGTTCCCAATGCATTTACGCCTGACGGTAACGAGTTCAATCCAGTTTTCAAACCTGTCGATTACTTGGGATTAGTCAGAGAATTCACAATTTATAACCGTTGGGGAGAAGTAGTCTGGTCGGGGAAATCGGCCAGAGATGGATGGGATGGAACAGTTAACGGAATTCAAGCTCCCACAGGAGTGTATAACTGGGTGATTACAATGGCATCTAACACCGATGTTGTATCCAAGGAAATTTATGGACATGTGACGCTGGTGAGGTAACTATATTGTTTACTATCCACCTTTTTTCATTGCCAAAAAAGGTGGAGCCAAAAAGTCTAGGCCTATATTCGTAAATTTGAAAATCATGTTTCATTTCACTATTTGCACCCCAACTCACAAACGCCTTTAACTAATTTTCATGCTGAAAACCAGAAGGCTGAGTTCAAACAAGGGTTAGACTTCGTTTCATTCCACTTATTTTCTACATTTCCAGCATAAGGGCCGATTTACCTCTATAAAATCAATTTTTAGCTAAAAAATTCAATCAAATACCACATAAATAAACTTATTATTAATCGTTATTTGATTAATTATTAATCATTTTGATTTTTATCCTATCTTTACGGTATGCAAGAGCGTATTCAAGAAAAACTCAATATTTTGGCAGATTCAGCCAAATATGATGTATCGTGTTCATCCAGTGGTAGTGATCGAAAGAACACGGATAAAGGACTTGGGAATGCCTCAAATTCGGGAATTTGCCACACATTTACCGAAGATGGTCGTTGCGTTTCTCTCTTAAAAATCTTACTGACCAATCATTGCATCTTTGATTGTGCTTACTGTGTTTCTCGGAAAAGTAATGACGTAAAACGTGCAGCTTTTACTGTTCAGGAAGTTGTTGATCTCACAATTGGGTTTTATCGCCGAAATTATATTGAAGGATTATTTCTCAGTTCAGGAATTTTTAAGGATGCAGATACAACCATGGAACGTTTGGTGCGTATTGCTAAAAAATTGCGACTTGAGCATCGATTCAACGGATACATTCATTTAAAAACAATTCCAGGTGCAAGTGACGAACTGATGAAAGAAGCCGGTCTTTACGCAGATCGACTCAGTGTAAACATTGAACTGCCAACCGAACGTGGACTGAAATTACTTGCTCCAGATAAAACGTTCGCGACGATGGAGAAGCCGATGGGATACATTTCAAATACAATTACAGCACTCAACGATACCCGAAAACTGATGCTGAGCACCCCCAAGTTTGCTCCTGCTGGACAAAGCACCCAAGTAATCATTGGCGCCACAGATGAATCCGATTTGGAGGTTATTCAAACAGCCGATCGTTTTTACCGTGGATTTAACCTCAAGCGCGTCTATTATTCTGGCTACGTTCCTGTTTTAGCAGATAACCGGCTTCCTTCTCTCTCTTCACAAGTACCGTTATTACGGGAAAACAGACTCTACCAAGCTGATTGGTTGATGCGCTTCTATGGTTTTGGAGCTCATGAAATTTTGGATGACAGCAATCCCTTTCTCGATTTAGATATTGACCCAAAATTCGGATGGGCATTGCGCAATTTGGATCTATTTCCTTTAGATGTCAACAAAGCCGACCTCGAAATGATTCTCCGTGTACCAGGAATTGGTGTGCGATCGGCACAAAAAATTGTTGCAACCCGAAAATTTGGAAATCTTGGTTGGGAAAACCTTCGAAAACTTGGTATTTCACTAAATCGCGCTCGCTATTTCATCGTTTGCAAAGATCCTGCCTTGGAAATAAAAGATCATTCACCAGAAGCCCTGCGACATCTAGTTCTATCAGCTGGAAAATCGAAGTTTAGTGATTTGTGGGGTGTTCAAACCTCACTTTTCGGATGATTTGGTTGGTTTACGATGGTAGTTTCGAAGGATTCCTCACCACCATTTTTGAAATTTATGAATACAAATGGTCAAGTGTTCACATTCGAAAAGAAGGAACATCTATTCCACCCTTGTTTGCAGAAGTGCGTACCATTGTAACGGATGAAGAAAAAGCAACTCGGGTTTGGAAAAAATTGGTCAATATCCTTGATTCATCTGGCGTTCGTAAACTTTGGATAGCGTGGCTAAGTGAGCGAGAAACGATTGAAGACACCATTTTGGGTGTTGTCAAATATGCCATTCAGTTAAAGCAAAACGTCCTGAGCAACTTTGGGAACGAGCATGTGCTACAAATGCAACAAGCGGTGAAGTCAATTGGTCGTGAAAAGCACCGCATGGAAGCTTTCGTGAGATTCCAGTTAACAAAAGACGACATTTACTTCTCAGTTATAGAACCCGATTTCAACGTTCTTCCACTGATACTTTCACATTTCAGGGATCGTTATGCCGATCAACGATGGTTTATTTTTGATTCACGCAGATCCTATGGTATTTATTACGACTTGAAAACTGCCGAATTTGTCGATTTCATTCCAAATTCCCTACTCTCAAAAAATCGTGTCTCCACTGAAGCTTTTGGTGAAAATGAAACTCTTTTTCAAGAACTTTGGAAGGATTATTTCAAGAGCACGAATATTGCAGGACGCAAAAACACCAAGCTTCATGTACAGCACGTTCCGAAGAGGTATTGGAAGTATTTGGTGGAGAAATCATTTGGAATCTAAAAGAAACATAAACAAGCCAATCAACGGAAATCAATTGGCTTGTTTCGCTATTTGGATGAATATAAAAATCCAATTAGCATTTACTATTTCGCGATAACAATTTGTTGTGTTTTCAAGCTACCTTTTGAATTACTTACAGAAACAAGGTACATTCCTTCAGAAAAAGGACGCGTATCAATGGTTATTTTTTGTCCAGAGAAATTGGATAAACTTGCTCTAACCTTTCCCAATAAATCTGTTACAGTAATTAACACTTTATCCTCCGATTGCTCCCATTCGATTGTTACATTATCAACAGCAGGATTCGGATACAGTTTGAAATCAGTTTGATCTTTTGGATTCTTTACTCCAAGAGAACTACTTGGATTAATTATAAAAGTAACTGCTTTCATACAAGTAGCTTGCAAACTGTGATGATTAACCGTCCGAAAGGCATTCACAATCGTATTTTCTGGAATACCAGCCATGTTATAAATAACGCTGTATCCAAATGGACTTACAAAAGTATATGGTCCCCATGCGCCATTTGTAGCATAAGAATCATCGATATCAATGCGCGTAGTATCATCAAACTGATAAGATACTGATGCAAAGCCAAGTTCGGTTTCTCCAGTCCAATGCATTGTATCAAAGACCAAATGATCGGTTGATTCGTTTAAGTAAATGGTATCAGGACTAAATGAAATACTATCGCATTTCGTCTGCGCAAAAAGTTGATTGAATGCAACTATGAACAGTAGGGTAATGTAATTTTTAGCTTTCATAATGCAGAGGTCTTGTTAGCGTGTTGCCTTCACTTTTAATGAATAAATTAATTATTCTAAATTTAGAACGACAAAACAAATAAGCAGTTATGAAAAAAGGTGTTTCACTTATAAATTTCCAGTACCTCGGCATGCAGCTCGGAAGGTGAAAGTTGGGTACGTGATTTAATAAAACCACTGAAATTTGCTTGACTGTCAAAATTCATCTGAAAAGCAATTTCTTTCAAGGAGAGTTGATTTAGAAGCAGAAGCCGCTTAATTTCAAGTAAAACTTCTTCATGAATGAGTTGAAGAGCATTCTTACCTAGTGCTTTTTTACACACTTCATTCAGTTTTTCAGCTGTGCAATTCAACAAGGCACAATATTCCGATACTTTTCGAATGGTATAAATATTTTCCGACATCAGGAATAAAAATTCCGTCACTAAATACTGCCTTGAAATATACTTTTCTTGCGATTCGACAAGTGAAATCAGAATAATCTGAAGATAATTATAAGCTTTGTGCTTGCTCAGTGGTGAAAGATTCTCATTTTGAAGCAATGCTCGCATGCATTCTGTCAAATCAAATAAATGATTGAACGTTGACGTATCTAAGGTGAAAATAGGATTGGAAAGATAGAGGTTGAAATGTTTCAGTGCGTAGATATATTCAAAAATATCCTTCCGAAACTGAATGAGAAGTCCGTTAGCAGTATTCCGATTCATGAGATGAACCTGTCCTGGATAAATCATCGAAATTTGCTCACCATACACTGGATAATTCACAAAATCAATCAACTGGTTTCCTTCCCCATTTGTGATGAGGATAATTTCAAAATAATCGTGTCGGTGTAATGCGTGATAATCATATGGATTCGAATAATCCAATGATTCAATGATTAACAGTTCATTGGGATGCGGAAGAGGAACCGCATTTACAAGTGATTTGTTTTCATTGTTCGTTTGCATGATTTGGTACTTGAGGTCTAAAGATACAAAGTGCCTTCCATTAATTGAGATTCCTCCAGCAACATTTTTTATTTGGAAAAGAATTTTAGTTCCTAGTAATCAGTAGCTCAGAATTAAAACCAGCCCGCCGAAAAGCTAGGAAGCAATTTTCCATCCCAATTCGACAGATCTCTGGTTAATTAAATCCTTTACTACTCTTTAACAAACAGCTGAGTGGAAGCTTTGTGTCCTGAACTAACGGTAAGGAAATAAATTCCATTTGGAAGATCAGCAATAGAAATAGTGTTTTGAACTTCTGTTACCAATATACAATTTCCTAGTAAATCGGTAATTTGAATAGTTCCCATTTCATTATCAGGAAGTTTCACATTGATTTCATCATTGGCAGGATTTGGGAATACTGAAAACGAAATTTCTGTCGGGTTTTCTTGGATTTTCGCAGTATTTGCAAACTCAATAATATAATACAATTGATCTGTTGCAAAGATATCATTCCACTCGCCAGCAAGACCTAAAGGCCAGTCTGTGAAAGCAAAACCCAATGCATCTTGCTGATTCCAATTATCAGGTTCATCTCCCCAATTAGAATACAATCCACCAACAGGTGCCCCAGAAGCTGTTCCTATCCAAAATGGAATAGAACTTCCATTATTATCTCCATTCCAAACCCAATTTCCTTCTGACGCTAAATCGTTTCCTCCAATCCACAAATAAGATGCCTGTCCTCCATCCCAAGCAATTGTGTTAGAAGCTACAATCCCAGCAAGATTTACATAGCGGAAAATAGAATCCTGTTCCTGCTGAGAGTTAATTTCTACTAATTTTCCACCTCGAGAAACTGCGCAAGCAGCAGCTGAAGTCCAATTGAGGTTTTCCTTAACAATTTCATACTGCACATTATTGACGTTAAAGGAATAAATGTTTGCCATATTCAGAGGACATTGTGCAAAGAGTATGCTTTTAAAGGTTAAAAAAACCAATGTAAGAATCAAAGTTTTCATATGTCAAGATTTAAGATGAATGTCATGCAACGAGCAGACAAGTCTAAATTACAGGCATCTGAATGATTTCTACTTATGAAAAAAGTGGTTTCACTTATGAATTTACAGCCCCCCACTTTTACGAAAGATTTATGGGCTAAATACTAACTTACATCTCTATTGAAATTATCTCGCACCAATTAACTAGTTTCCGAAGTGCGTTTTATCTCTCTGATGATAAAAAAGACCAAGACACTCTGCACAGCAGCAAAAAAGCACCAAACAGACACGAGGTAAACCTCAAAAAACAAGTGTGTAATGACTAATGAAACAACATTTGCCACTGCTAGGCTTATGCTTCTTTTCCAACTAGAAAAAAACGGTGCAACAACAATAGCTGCAATGTACAAAACACCTGTGACAATCTGTAACACAGTAGTTGTGCCAATCTTGTACGAGATATGACATCCGTCAATTTGAGCTATAGCTGGAGAGAAGATTAAACGACAGGTAAGAATCATAGAAACAGCAATTCCTGCAAATAAAAAATAACGAATAATTTTCCGACGTTCAGGCAAGCGTTCAATACTAAGAAACGAAAGTGGAATCCAGAATGGCCAAATAATCTGGGCAAAAATGAGAAAAGCGTATTTAGAAAATGTGTGCCACTTAGAAAAGCCAACATCCAATAAAGAAAGCCAAACAAAACCTTCAAATAACTGCTGGAGGCCAAAAAGTATCGGCATAAAGGCGAATACCAAATGAACAGGTTTACGAACTTGACTAATGGAAGCGACTCCCGCAACCGTTAGAGCTGCTCCCGCAATAAAACTTGCACTTGCTGAAAAACACATACCTACCAAATCAAGTGTTCCACTATAACGTCATACAAACTCCTGTTGCACATACGAAAAATGGATACAAGAAATATAGTATTAATTAAGCGAACTGCCCACAAGGTCATACATTTTTTAACTGTTGGTCTATGAAATCTTCAATTCAACTATTTTTGCTAGTATTGGAAAATCTAAAAACCCATTTACTGACTAAAAAACAAATAACCGATAATTTCAATGCATACTATTTTACCTTTTTTACTTGCGATGATTGCAGTTATTGTACTGCTGAATATGTGGGCGGCCAAACTAAAAATCGCTTATCCCATTTTATTGGTGATTGGCGGATTATTGATCAGTTTTATTCCAGGATTACCCGCAGTAAAAATTGATCCAGATCTAATCTTTTTCATTTTCCTTCCTCCTCTTTTATTCGAAGCTTCTTGGGCTGTTTCATTCAAAGAAATGAGGAAATGGTGGCGCATCATTGGCAGTTTTGCTTTTTTGGTCGTGTTTTTTACAGCTTTATCTGTCGCAATCGTTACCAATCACTTCATTCCAGGATTTTCCATTGCACTTGGTTTTTTATTAGGAGGAATCGTTTCTCCACCTGATGCTGTCAGTACGGGAGCAATTACCAAATTTGTAAAAATTCCCAAATCGACTTCTGCAATTTTGGAGGGTGAAAGTTTACTCAACGATGCTTCTTCTTTAATTATTTTTCGATTCGCTTTATTGGCAATCGGTTCAGGACAATTTATTTGGCATGAAGCTGCATTGAGTTTTATCTGGATGATTGTTGGAGGAACTGGAATCGGACTAATCGTAGCTTGGCTTTTCGTTCAGGCACACAAACGTTTACCAACAACTGCTTCTTCAGATATTGCACTCACATTGATCGAACCGTATTTCATGTATTGGATTGCAGAGCAATTGCATTGTTCGGGTGTATTAGCGGTTGTAAGTGGCGGTTTATTCCTTTCGGCCAGAAGGCTAATTTTTCTAAACAGCGCCAGTAGAATCATGGGATTCAGTTTCTGGGAAAGCTTCATCTTCATTCTAAATGGAATCGTCTTCTTAATCATCGGATTGGAACTTCCAGAAATTGTAGCAGGATTAAGAACAGATGGTATTTCATTAAGTACAGCAATTGGTTACGGCGTATTGGTTACAGCAGTCTTGATTCTTGCACGGATAATCAGTTCGTACGCAGCCATGATTTCTACCATAATATTTCGCCCGAGTGTAGCTCCAAGAACAGGCACTAATAGAAAAAGACAGCGACTTTTACTCCCTTTGATGCTTGGTTGGACTGGAATGCGCGGTGTGGTTTCATTAGCTGCAGCTTTGGCAATTCCGATTACTTTAAATGGCGCGCCTTTTCCTCATCGCAACCTCATCCTTTTCATTACTTTCATTGCCATATTGCTCACATTAGTCATTCAAGGATTGACACTTCCATACTTCATTAAACGCTGGAACTTATTTGATCATTTCATCAGTGACGAAGCGGAAGAAGCTACACGAAAAGAAATGAAACGAGGCTTGAAACAACATGTTTACGAACACTTGAAAAAGAAACAAGAGACGGAATTAAAGGATCATGCGGGAATGGAACTCTTTATGCGACACTGGGAAGAAAAATCGAAAGCAGCAGACGACAGTTGGATGAATGATAAAACAAAGGCTATTTTTGTCGAAATGTTGGAAGTACAACGAGAATATCTCACGGAATTGAATAAAGATCCGAAGATCAACGAAGATATTATACGCAAACAATTGTACCAGCTCGATTTGGAGGAAGAGCGAATTAAGAGTATTTAGACGCCAATACTTAATATCAAGATATTATAATCTCATGATATTATGAAATCGTTATATAACGAATGACATCTGAAAATCAACTGATTAATAAAAATTTAAACCCATGAAAATTGCATTAACTGGTTCGCATAAAGTAGGAAAAACGACACTTGCTGAAAAACTTCAGGAGTCACTACATGATTATATTTTTGTCCCTGAACGCTATGAGGAACTGGAAGAAAAAGGAATGCTCTTTGCTGAAACGCCTAAGCTGGAAGATTTCATCCTTCAATTGGACCATGCACTTGAAGCTAGCTCCATAGATGAACCCGATGTTGTTTTTGACAGATGTCCACTGGATTTGCTGGCTTACATTTACGTAATAGGCGGTCCTGAAGCTTCCAAAAATTTCTACATGAAAGTCCGGGAAGCCATGACAGATATAGATTTATTCATATTGGTTCCCATTGAAATTCCAGATCTGATTGGCTGCCCAGAGAATGAATCCCCTGAGCTCCGAAAAAAGGTGAATGACCTGCTGGAAGAATGGATTAGTGATTTTGAGGTGGAAACCATTACGGTAAAAGGAACAGTTGCTGAGCGGGAAGAACAAGTCATACGCAGAATCTTGGAAATAAACTAAAATGGGGAGTTACATAGTGAAAATGAATCAAAAAATAAGATTATTCTACTAATGATTTTAAAATCTAAAAAACAACTGGATTCAGTTCAGCAAAATCTTTTTAACTACAGATGATTTTCCAGCTGTGATTTTCAAGAAATAAATCCCTTCTGGCTGATTAATCGAATAGGAAATCATTCCTGATGGAGAAAGGGAGGTCTTGTCAAGCACCTTTCCTGTTACATCCATGAGCTCCAATTCAGTGAACAATCTTTCACCAGAGATTGTCAGGTTTCCATCCGTTGGATTCGGGTACGCATTAACAGAAAACAGCTCGTTCTCTTCCATCTCAAGCGGATTTAAAATGGTAAAAATATAGGCTGCTCCATATTCTTTATTGTACCCAACAACTTCTTCCTGAGCTTCCTGAGGCGCTCCTATGATAATCTGTTCCCCTGAAATTGCGATAGAATAAGTGAACTCATCGTGGTAAGTTCTGTCTGGTGCAATCAATTTCTTTTTTAGTGACCAGATAGCTCCATTTCTTTCGTAGAGATAAGCACAACCTGCTTCAAAGAAAAAATTGCCTCCATTTTCATCAAGTCCTCCGGCAGAACCTATAAGTGCATAATTTCCATCCAATGAAACTGTCCTCCCGAAATCATCGTTATCGTATCCGTCAGGATTCCCAATTTTCCGTTTCTGAGTCCATAATCCTGCTCCATTGACTTCAAACAAATAAGCTGCTCCTTCCTTGTTTGGATTGTGAACTTCATTGTCATTATAATGCTCATCACTAGCACCTACTAGGATCCAACTTCCATTTACGTCCACTGATGTCCCAAAATAAGCTTGTTGATGACGTACTGAAGCAGTCAATTTTTGCGTCTCATTCCAGTTTCCGGATCCATCGCGCTTAAAAACATAAATTGATCCTGCAGACTGAATTGTATTTGCTCCTGAAGCATTCTTAGATGACCGTGGTGCTCCAACTACAATAGTTTTCGTATAACTGTCTACCGCGACCTGAGTGAACCAATCTCCATCCGAGCGATCTGAAGCCGTTAACTTCTGAACTGGTAACCACTCTCCTCCATCGGTACGCTCATAAACATAAGCAGCCCCAGCTCCGCTTTTGTAGTTCATTCCATTTGCATCGTAATTATTATAAGAGCCCAAAACCAGGTACTTTCCACTAAGTCCAACCTGCCATCCGAATCTGTCATAATGTTGTGCATCCGGTGCCCAAATTTTGAAGACTTGTTCCCATACACCATTGGAACCTCTTTCAAAAATATATACAGCTCCGGCGGAGGTAATCGTACTGTCTAATCCCACCGAATCAGCTGTAGGTGCAGAAACTACCATGTAATTACCACTCATCGCAGTATATGTGCCAAAAAGATCTCCCGGCTGAAGATCTGAAGGTTCTAGCCTTTGGATTTTATTCCAATTACCTCCTGCATCTCGTTCGAAAATAACAGCAGAGCCCTTATCAGTTGAATACATATTACAGACTCCAACAACAGCATACGGACCATCGATCGCAACGCTGTTTCCAAAATGCTCCCAAGGATCCCTGATTTCATCCATGATTTTTAATGCAGATGAAACTTGTGAATGCAAGATATACACGGCTGAAAAATAAAATATTGCAAGGGAAATAAAGCGATTCATATGAAAAGAAGTTTGTGCTAAATTATTGTTTTTTTTGAATTCTCTGACCAGTCTAAAATTATCTAAAACTGTCACTCATTCTATATTACTCTTTTTTCATCTCAATGGTTGCTCCTCCCTGTTGAAAAATCATCGTTTTGTTATCAGCCAAGAATTCGATTTTCACACCAGCCTCTTCAAACTGGAACTTATTGGTATCATAAGCTTCAAAAGGAAGAATAGACTGTCCCGTTCCTTGCAAGTAAAGGATTCCCTTATCATTGCTTACCGCTATTTTAATCGGTAGTTGCGGAGAACTGTAAGTTCCAGAGTATTTATCCATTTCATTTTTGGAAACTTGGACTTCTTTAAATATTGGAAAATCAAACGGTTCCTCATACATTAGACTTAAGACACCCAATATGGTTTGGTTTCGGGTGTAACGTTCTCCATTGATGACAAGAGCAATGGACATACTGTCTTTTTCATTGTATCCAAGCAGTGAATGTGTTCCTTTCGTATCTCCTCCATGTCCAAATAACACCTGTGTTCTCATAGGAATCTGCATCAAACCTCTTCCAAAGTATTCTTGCTTTTCTACTAATGGTTTCATGATCTCTACGGTTTCTTTTTTCATTAATTCATAACGGAACAAGGAATGGATGAACTGCAATAAATCTTTTGGTGTTGCAACGATATCTCCCACTCCTTTAGTGTTGGGGAAATAAAAATCTTCTGTCTTTACCCATTTGCTATTTTTCGTGTATTCATAAGATGCATACAAATTACCAGGATTCATTAATACAGATGCCGTATTCTTCAATCCAAGCGGTTTACAGATCTGTTCCTGAATAAGTACTTCATAATTTTTGCCGTATACCTTTTCTGAGATTTTTGCTAATAAATAGTAAGCTGAATTAGAATATTCTTCTTTTTCTCCTGGTTTGAAAACCAATCCCTGATGCTTAATTTCATCCAGTATCTGCTTTTCGCTCACTTTTTTGTGAAGCCATTTCGGGTTTTCGTCCTTCCAGGTATAATCGCCCAGTCCGCTTGTATGATTGAGCATTTGTTTCAGCACAATTTCGCTTGCTCCCGGCATATCAGGAAAGAATTTCTCTAGTTTATCGTCTAAAGACAACTTGCCTTTTTCAACTAACTGAAAGATCAAAACAGCGGTGTATATTTTGGTAATGGACCCAACCTGATATTTGGTATCCTGATCCCGTTTTAGTTTCGGAATAGCAGCATGGCCGAAATCACGATTGTAAATTTCTTTTCCGTCTTTACAAATGATTAGCGAGCCAATGCCACGGTTGTTGCTTTCAATAAGGGTAATCAAACTATCTACTTTATCTATGTGCAGATTTTGGGCTTT
Organism: Fluviicola taffensis DSM 16823; assembly: GCF_000194605.1. Taxonomy (NCBI): domain Bacteria; kingdom Pseudomonadati; phylum Bacteroidota; class Flavobacteriia; order Flavobacteriales; family Crocinitomicaceae; genus Fluviicola; species Fluviicola taffensis. Next base: position 3,027,172 of record NC_015321.1, on the reverse strand, counting down.
CGTGCTGAAAACAGCCATAAAAAGGAATACTGGGAAAATAAGTTTGGATGTCATATTAAATTGGTTCTAAATGGAAAATGGCACAATTGCCTGAATGATACTGCAAAGTAACCGATGTTAAAGCCGTCTCTTGTTCATTTTTTGACCTACCATCATGAATTAGGGACAAACATTTTTTTACAAGTCCGGATTACGTTCGTCCTTGATTTTAATCGTTTGGTGTAAAAAAAATCTGTCAGAGATAAGAATCACTAACTTTGTGTTTTTAAGTCGTTTTTCAATGAAAGTGATCAACAGCTATAACCTGGTAAGGCTTTTATTGAATATCCTTTTTACAGGTTTGATCTTTTGGGCAGCACTTGACAACAATAGTGGCAGTGAGGTTGCCCTCGGTCATGTTTTGCTTTACAATCTCCTGCTTTTTGTTCCGGGCTGGGTTAATAATTTTGTGCTGTTGCCAAAGTTGCGCAGGGACAAAAAAACAGGAAAATATTTCCTTGCAATTATTTCGACTTTTTTCGCTGGTCTATTGATTTTGGGCCAATACCTGCATTGGCTGCAGACATACTACAAAACGGACGACTTAAGCAAATTCACTCCTTTAGGCATTACCTCTTCCGCTCCAGGATTCCTGCAAGACTTCCAGTATTTCTTTGATGCGCTTCCTGCAATCATTATTTTGATGATCATACTGGTTATTGGATATGTGATTCGGGAATTTTTGCTGAAGCTAAAAAAAGAAAAACACATTCAGAATGAACAGACAATTGCTGAACTCAACCTCCTGAAATCACAGATAAGTCCTCATTTCCTGTTTAATATTCTCAATAGCTTATACTCCTTGTCACTCAAAAAATCAGATGAAACTCCAGCTGTAATCTTACAGCTTTCCGATATTCTTCGCTATTCACTTTATGAAACACAGGAACGCGAAGTCCCAATTTTGGATGAAGTGGCGATCATTGACACTTACATTGCGATTGAAAAAATAAGAATACCAGCTACAGCAAATGTTTCTTTCAATCACAGTGGTATTGATAACAGCATTAAAATGGCTCCGATGCTTTTATTGCCGCTGATAGAAAATGCATTCAAACATGGTGTGGATTCTACTGTTGGTGATTCTTACATTCATGCATCACTAGCTAAAAGCGAAAACCGGCTTGTATTTACCTGTGAAAACACCTTCAAAGTTTCCAAAAAGTCTGAAGTTGGCGGTATCGGAATTCAGAATGTTCGTAAAAGACTGAACTTGCTCTACCCTTCCCGGCATTCATTTGACATAGAAAAACAGGAAAATTTATTTAAAATTACCTTGAAAATTTTGCTCTGAAATGACTCGAAAAATAAGATGTCTGGTAGTAGATGATGAAAAACTAGCCCAGGAAGTACTGATCCATCATATTTCAAAGTTTGAAATCCTGAAACTGGAAGGCGTGTGCAATAATGTATTTGAACTCATCAGTTTTCTGAACCGGGATAAAAATATCGACGTCATTTTCCTAGATATCAAGATGCCTGAAATCAATGGAACTGATTTTGTAAACATGTTCAACCATCCGCCTGCAATTATTTACACCACAGCTTACAATAAATATGCACTGGATGCTTTTGACCAAAGTGCGCTGGATTATTTATTGAAACCCATATCGCTGGAACGTTTTTCAAAAGCGGTCCAAAAAGCACAACATGTTTTGACTATTCAAGAGCAATCCATTCCAGCTGGTAACGAAAACAGGAATAATCCTTTTTATGTAAAGAGCAACAAGAAACTGGTAAAAATCGATCCAGAACAGATCCTGTACATTGAAGGAATGCGCAATTATATATGCCTGTACCTCGAAACGGAGAAAGTGATTGTTCATGGCACGCTGACCGGTATTGAAGAAAATTTAAATCACATCGACCACATTATCCGCGTTCATAAATCCTTTTTCATTAATCTGCATAAGGTCAAATACCTCGAACAACACATTATAACGCTCAGCAATACGAAAAACATCCCAATCGGGCTTTATTACCGAGAACAGGTTTACGAGAAGCTGAAAGTGATTTGAATTACTTGTTATTTGTTCGCCTCAATCAATTTCACCATACTGGAATTGAAGAAGGATAGATCTGTTCCCAGTTCTGCAAAAAACTCTAGGTCGGCATTTTCTATGCTGATGAGTGCTTTCCGGAATACCTCTTCGCCATCAGTTGTTAACCGAATTGTTTTCGCTCTAGTGTCTGTCGGATGTTCGTGACGTGTAACAAACTTTTTCTCTTCCAGTGTTCTCAACACTTTTGAGACCATCATTCGGTCGGCATTTCCCTGGTTGGCAATATCAATCTGGGTTACGCTGTCACTTTCTCTTGAAAGCCAGGCCAGTGCAGCAAGTAAAACAAATTGTGTTTGCGTCAGGTCCAGCGGATCCAGCACACGTTTTTGTTTTCTTTGCCAGAGAATCACAAGTTGCCCCAGCAGGTATCCCGGACTATCGTTCGGACTTTTGAAATGAAAATCAATTTTTTCAGACATCTTCTTTTATCATTTGCGATGAAATCAGGTTGAAATCGTGTTGTTTGATCTCAAAGAAACCAAAACGAAACGGATAACCCCAACTTTTTTTGTTTTGGATAAAATCCAGTTCGCTGATCAATGGCAAAATAGAGATGTCTTTTCCCGGCAGAAATTCAATATTTCGCCTCGATGGACAAAAGTCTTCTGATGCCTCGAACTGATAGGTCTCGTCATCAATTACCTTTCCAATGGCTGTAAACTGCTGACACAAATCGGTTTTTCCAATGGTTTGTTTCCCCGAATAATAGAGGATAAAGTCGCCTTTACGCATTCGTTTCAAGGGAGTCGCTTTCCCGTGACATGCCTGGGCAAAGCCAGATGCAATACCCGATTTCACGTGATCTTTTGAAGCAACGATTACCCAGTATTTTGGTTCCCTGTTGTTCATATCTCTAATTAATTAGGTTGTAAAAACGTAATGTTGTAGCCATCCGGATCTTTTGCAACGATTATTTTTCCGAAAGGAGTTGCAGTAACCGGTCCGAGAAGTGTGACGCTCATTTCAGTAAGTCTTGCCTGTAGGTCCTCTATCTTTTCATCAATTAAAAACCAAAGGGAAGCACCAACTCCCAACTCTTTACCATCCAGATTACCAATTGGTCTCCGAATAGCGAAACTCGCTTCTCCATTATCGTATCTGAAAACACGGGCATCTGGATTGGTGATTTGGGCCAATTCAAAACCCAGTTTGTTTGTGTAAAAGTCTGTAGAAGCTTCTAAATCTCTTACCTGGAGAGAAGCAAAATTTAATTTTCTCATTGTATTTCTTTTTATTGTTGTCGTAAATATAGTAATCACGACAACAATAAAAAATTAAAAATACCTTTTCTTTTCAATGAAGATAAAACTATCGAAAGATTGCACCGTCGCTTTTGTCTAAACAGTTACTTTATCGAAAATGAGCAATCTGTGGTTCCCAGCAAACAATTCCTGTGCCGTTAACATGAATCAATAGGATAGATTCGCCCGTCCCATAAATCTCATAATAGAGGTTCACGCAGTTAATACGCACGAATTTTCCTACCGCTTTATTTGAACCGTAGGGAATCGGATTTTGAGAAAAACAATGAACCGAAACCAGGATCAGAGTAAAAAGGAAGAGTACCTGTTTCATAATGGATTAAAAGCTATTAAATATAACCTTTATCTAAGAATTTACTTATTTTCAATTCCGACGATGGAAGTTCGTACTCACTTAATTGGTCCGCGAAAACGTGAAAGTACCCCTCATAGCTGCAGGTGGAATTGCCAATGAAAAAGGAATTGCAGCAGCTTTTGCACTGGGGGCAGATGCCGTACAAATTGGAACTGCTTTTCTGGCAACCCAAGAATCTGGAGCTTTACCGGAACATCGTAACGCTTTGTTTTCAGATGCTGCAAAACAAACAATTTTGACGTGTGCATATACTGGAAGATTAGGAAGAGGAATAACCACCCAACTGGCAAAAGAAGTAAGAGGAAAAGAACATGACATGCTCCCCTTCCCACTTCAAATAGCTTTTATGTCATCACTACGAAAAGCTGCTTTGGAACAGGACAAACACGACTCGGTCTTCTTTTGGAGCGGTCAGATTGCCTCCGATTTTGAAACACAGAAAAACTGATGAATTGATGCGATCGTTGATTGAAGAAGCAGGGGAATTGATAGACTAAGCTATTTAAAAAGTCGAAGCAAAAAATAGTCCGATTTACAAGAATTCTAAAAACGGCACGTTGGTGAACAAGATTGGGAACCTGTGCAGAAAATGACAGATAAATTTCCCTTTTGTTTGAGGAGGAACGACGAGTTTAAGGGAAATTCTGTCATAACCTACTAACAGGTCAATCGGTTTACCGTGCCTAGTCTTTTTGCTACTTTTTTGACGATGAAAAAAGTAGAAGAATTAATTCTATTTATGGAATCCTGTACATATTTCCATCTCTATCAAAATTCACTTATGAAACGTATTCTATTTTATGCCTTCTTCCTGCTCACTGCAACTAATTCGATTGCACAAACGCCCCTTTCCGGTACCTCAATTTATGTAAGAGGAGGAAGAGACTTCTATATCGATGGAATAAAGGTTTCGGGGATAACTCCAACTTCGGTTTCCGATACTTTAAACAAAAGATGTCCGATAACCATTAGCGATTTCAACATGGACGAAATTAAAAAACACAGTCAACTGATACAGCTAGTGAAAACTGATTCGGAAATCATACTGGAAACAATAGAAATAATCATCGGTGGTCTTCCCGGAACATACGGAGATATAATTTGCTCCAATCAATTACGGATTAGCCGTTCGTTTTCGTTTCACATCAAATACCCAACCGCAATAAAGGCTAAGAGTTGTATAAGTATTGCTATAATTCGTGTTTTTTATTTTACTGATTGAAAGGTAATTATAGGCTGAAAAACCTGTAAAGAAGCGATTATAGGAATAGACTACACCTAATTTGAAATGATTCACATATCCTAAAGTGAAAAAATATTTTTCAGGAATCGAACTTCTAGCTTTGATAAAATCCAATCCGACTTTTGGAATGCCAATAAATGCCAAGGTCAAATGGTGACCGATTACCCAATTATGACCATAGCCAGCTCCCAACTCAATGCTATTAATCTTCACATTGTTAAAACCATTAATGGAATCGAAAAGGGGTTTAGCCAAACTGCTCAAATCACTCAAAGAAACGCGATCCCTGCCAATTGCTCCAGACACCAGAAAAGAACCCGCACTTTTCAATTGCCTTGTTCTTGGAGAAAAACCTGCGTTGTAGGAGTACTTACGAAAATTAAATACGTAATCCGTTTTTAATTTAGCAGTTACAATACGTATCCCTTTTTCACGCTGTGAAATCAAGGTATCTTACAATCCAGAGTAATTCCCGCTGATCAGGGTATAATCCATATTTCGCAAATACGAAAAATCAAACTGTACTTGTAAAGGTCGATAGGTGGCAAGTAGTCGAAGATCCAGATTTTGTTTGCTATTAGTCGGATTCAAGCTAAAAGAATAACCAATATTAATCCATTGATAACTGATTGCCCCACCAATCTGGAATCGGGATCCTGCACTAAAATTTGATTTCAAGTAAGTACTATCACTGATCTTGGTTGTAAACGAAATATTTTGGAGTTTCAAATCAGCAGTAAGACGCGGAACAATTTGGGAACGTTTACTTTCAATATAACTGGAATCTATTTGCGCAAAAAGAGATTGATTCATTACCAATAAAGCAAATACACATATAAGAACAAAAAAACGGAGAAACCTCACTACCAAAAGTTAAATTCAAGAACAAAAATGTATTTATGTCTGTAAAAGTACTTAGATCAATTATAATATTTTCAAAACACTCAAAAAAATGCTACTTTAGTTTTAGATGTTTTTATTCCAATACTTACTCCTTATTTCTACTCTAATTTGTCCATTTTTAATCTTTTTAGATTATCGCAAACGAAATAATATCCACTTTGCCATTATTTATGTAGTGTTGTTTTTTGGAATCATTTTTTTATTGTCCAAGGTAATTTTTCATTATGGGATGTTCTTGGCCCTAGCGGCACCCTTTTTGATTTTGATACTTTGTTTACTTCGCAGAAAAAGGAAAGATTCGAACACGCATGTAAAGGAGTTTTAAGGTTTTACGAAAAGATGCAAATGACACCTCTTTTTAACGAATTTTAAGGCTTAAATTTTCCATGAAACTGGATTTATTCGCTTACCTTTATTCGTTCAAAAATGCATTTTTCTTACAATAACAATTTGACCGAACATTTCGTCCAACTAAGGGTCAATCAACAACTAAAACAAACAGCACTATGCGCAAAGGATTTGTATTTACATCCTATTCCGCTCCCGAGCAATCGCCCTTTGATCGACTGTTCGAGATTTTTAAGGAATTAATCACACACACGTCGGGGGATTTTGATGAAGCCATTGATTGGTTAAGGGTTCTAGACAAAGAATACGAACTCACAACGGCAGAATACACCATTGATGATTTCATTGAAGATCTTCGGAAAAAGAATTACATCAAAGACAAAACAGGCGAAGAAGGAAGTGGCGGAACCGATATTACTTCTAAAATGGAACGCGCCATTCGTCAGCACGCATTGGAGCAAATCTTTGGAAACTTAAAGAAAAGCGGTCTCGGGAATCACCGCACCAAACATAGTGGAACGGGCGACGAACAAACGGGTGATTACCGTCAATTTAACTTCGGAGATGGATTGGAAAAAATTTCCATGACAGAAAGCTTAAGAAATGCCCAGATCAATAATGGAATGAGCGAATTTCAACTCCACGAGCGCGATTTGGTTGTTGAAGAAAGTTTCTACAAAGCACAAATGAGCACCGTGTTGATGATTGATATCAGTCACAGTATGATTTTGTACGGAGAAGACCGAATCACTCCAGCCAAAAAGGTAGCAATGGCTTTGGCTGAATTGATTAAAACACGTTATCCAAAAGACACACTAGACATCTTAGTGTTTGGAGACGATGCTTGGGCGATCGAAGCAAAAGAACTTCCTTATTTGCAAGTTGGCCCATACCATACTAATACAGTAGCAGGTTTGGAATTAGCCATGGATTTATTACGCAGAAAACGCAATACCAACAAGCAAATTTTCATGATTACCGACGGAAAGCCAAGCTGTGTCATTGAACCAGATGGATCTTATTACATGAACTCCAATGGATTGGATAAATACATTGTGGATAAGTGTTATACGACTGCTCAGCAAGCGAGAAAACTACACATTCCGATTACTACCTTCATGATTGCGCAGGATCCGTATTTACAGCAATTTATTCAACAATTTACAGCAGCAAATCAAGGAAAGGCATTCTACACGGGAATTCAAGGATTGGGACAAATGATTTTTGAAGATTACCAAACGAATCGCATTAAACGAATTAGAGGATAGAAAAAGTTCAAAGGGTTCAATTTGAACTATTAAACACACACAGAAAAACGTATGAAAAAAATCAACACATTAGGCGAATTAAAGGCATCAGGATACCAAACAAAAAGCGTTAAGGAAGAATTGCGTTCCAACTTAATGGAGGCATTGAAAACAGGGAAACAACCCTTTGAAGGTATTCACGGATATGAAAATACAGTTATCCCTGAACTGGAACGTGCGATTTTAGCAAAACACAACATCAATCTATTGGGATTGCGCGGTCAGGCAAAAACCCGATTAGCGCGCTTGATGGTCAATTTATTGGACGAATGGATGCCGATTATTCAGGGTTCGGAAGTTAACGATGATCCTTTGGCGCCACTTTCACGCTATGCGAAGGATTTGATTGCTGAAAAAGGAGATGAAACACCAATCTCTTGGGTTCACAGAGATGAACGCTTTGCAGAAAAATTAGCAACTCCAGATGTTACTATTGCTGACCTCATCGGAGATGTAGATCCAATCAAAGCAGCGAATATGAAATTGTCGTATGCAGACGAGCGTGTGATCCATTTCGGAATGATTCCGCGTGCAAACCGTTGTATTTTCGTCATTAACGAATTACCCGATCTACAAGCTAGAATCCAGGTTGCCTTGTTCAATATTCTACAGGAAGGAGATATTCAAATTCGTGGATTCCAATTGCGGTTCCCACTAGATATTCAATTTGTATTTACAGCAAATCCAGAAGATTACACCAATCGCGGAAGTATTGTAACGCCTTTGAAAGACAGAATTGGTTCTCAAATTTTAACGCATTACCCTGAAACGATTCAAATTGCACGAGCAATCACAGAACAAGAAGCAAAATTGGAAGGTGATCAAAAAGAAAATATTTCCGTTCCAGGTTTGGCAATGGATATCATCGAACAAATTGGATTCGAAGCACGTGAAAGTGAATACATCGATGTGAAAAGTGGAGTAAGCGCTCGTATGAGTATTTCTGCTTTTGAAAACTTGGTGAGTGCAGCCGAATTACGCGGATTGAAAAGTAAAAATCTAAAAACAAGTGTTCGTTTAGCTGATTTCACTGGAATTATCCCTGCATTAACTGGGAAAATGGAATTGGTGTACGAAGGTGAACAAGAAGGAAGCTACTATGTCGCTGAACAATTGATTGGAAGAGCCGTAAAAACCTTATTTGAAAGCTATTTCCCGAAAGTGGAAAAATTAGAAAAACCAGGAGAAGGTGGTCCATACCAAGAAATCGTAGATTGGTTCTTCGAGCAAGATGAGTTTGTTCTTTCAGACGACGCAGATGATAAGACCTATCACGCACAATTAGACGCGATTACTCCTTTAGAAACGTTGATTCAGAAATACCAACCGAAAGTACTTACAAACGAGAAGCATTTCTTGAAAGAATTTGTTTTGTGGGGATTGGTTGAAAGTAAAAAACTAAGCAAATCAGAACTTGAAAACGGAACAACTTTTAGTGATCAATTTAGCTCTTATGTAAGAGGTGGATTGAATTAAGAGAGAGAATAAAATGAGAATGACTCCGCCATAATGGAGTCATTCTCATTCTTTTATTTTTAAAGTAAGCCTTATCTTTTTGGATGATACTCCTCCTGAAGAATTATCCTGTGAACTTTCTGATTCCAACCACAATTCTTTAGGGGTTGAATTTGTAACGGTATAAACAATCGTTTTTTCTCCAGTCGGGTAAGTCTGTGAACTGGATGTGGTTGTATCTGGAAAAAGAGGATTGTTGCCCCCTCCTGTCTGCGTATTGATCTTTGAATCAGACAAAGTATTGAACAATACATGCTCATTATTTATAAAATTACCCCCTTTCACTTTCATAACAGAACTCCAAGTCCCTCTCTGGGTAATGACTCCTTTGTTGGTCAAAAATACAGAACCTCCAAAAATAGTTCCCGAACTAGAATATCCTCTTTTCCAGATCCAGGTACCATCTTTTTCGATTATTAACTCATTTGGAGTCTCGGGAGAATCACCTATAGAAGATATATAAGTGTTAGTTCCATCAGTGGTTTCTTGAGAATAACTGACGACTCTCCATGTATTTACTATTTTTGCATTGGTCTTTTTTCCACATGAAGTGATTCCAATTGATGCAAAAGTAATGCAGGTGTAATAAATAATTTTTTTCATGGCCGTTCAGATTTCGAATGATATCTTAAAGATATTCAATAAATAAGATCTATCGTTATCCCACCATTATTTTCTCTCTCTCCATCTCTTTTAAGTCTTCTGTCTGAAGGAAGTAAATCTCAGGATTTAACACAGACAGATCTAAAATAAAATGATTACTTCCTCATTCGCTTGCTCCAGAGAAGAAACAAGCCATCCTTCAGCACTAAAATACGAATCATTTTTATTTGGAAATCTGCTTTTACAAACACTTCTCTGCTGGTTGGATTCAGATAAATACTCAACTGATGAGACAAATCGCTCTCAGTCAACCCCAGGTTTAAATTTCCTTGAACAAAAATCCTCAAACTGTCCACAACCACTTTCTTCCATTTCAAGTACACGAGGTCCCAATCACTGGTCCTGACAATTTGTTATCCCTTTAAGTTAAAGCAGTCAGTTGTGTTGGAGTAAGAAGATAAAAAACTCCAAATTCAGCATCGCTTTTGCACACATGATAACCAGTCATTTCAATCTTTCGCTATTATTATAACAAAAAAGAGGCTGTCTTAAAAGACAGCCCCTCCATATCGTCTAAAAGACTTTTATTATTTCTCAGCTAAAACAATTGTAGTAGTAGTAACATAAGTACTATTATTGCTACCGCTAGTATTTGTATTATTAGTAGTCATTTCTAACTCCAATTCTTTCCCTTTAGATTCTTTAACTGTGTAAACTCTTACTAACTCACCAGATGCATAAGTATAACTATCTGTAGATGTTCCTGTAGAACCTCCAGATTGAGTAGTTGTTGTAGTTTCAGTCAAAACATTGAAAATCACACGCTCATTTTTCTTGAACTCATCACCTTTTGTTTTTGCAACAAAACTCCAAGTTCCACTTTCAGTTGTTTTTGTATTGGTAGTATATGTAGTTCCTAAAAGAACATATGAACCTGAGATATCTTGAGTTGAAGTCCAAGTACCATCTTTGTCAATAGTCATCTCGTTAGTATTAACAGTACCTGTTGATGTAGTTGTAGTTCCACCATTAGTAGTTGTACGAGTAACACCTGTTTCAGTCATTGATGTTTTAATGACTGTCTGATTTCCATTCGATGTCTGAGTGTCATTTTTCTCATAAGAAGTAATCTTCCACTCATTAGCCATTTTTCCTTTGCTTGATTTACCACAAGAAGAAATAGCTACAGCTAAAAAAGCAACACTTAAAGTACCAAAAATAATTTTTTTCATTTTACGTAAGTTATAAATTAGGGTGCAAAGGTATGATATTTCTATCAACTCCCAACACTTTAACAAAAAGTTATCAAACACTTAACCAGATTAGTAGCAACAAAAAAAGGGAAATCAATTGATTTCCCTCTTCATATCAGTCTAAAAGACTTTTTATTTTCCTGTCAACGTGAAACTTTGAGTTTCAGTATAAGAACTTGAATTGTTACCGCTAGTATATGTGTTTTTAGCATCCATTTCTAACTGTAATTCATCTTTCTTAGATTCTTTAACTGTAAAAACCATTACATTCTCACCTGCTAAATATGTACTATTGTTTGTAGATGATGTAGTTATTGATCCAACTGTAGATGAACCTGTAGAATTTTCAGCTAAAACATTAAAGATTACACGCTCATTCTTTTTGAACTCATCACCTTTAGTTTTTGAAACAAAAGACCATGTACCAGAACGAACAACGTTAGATGTTTGAGTTACATTACCATTAGTTGCTGAAAGACCAGTAGTCCATGTCCATGTCCCGTCTTTTTCAATAGCCATATCATTTGCCTTAACAGTTGCAGCTGAAGTACTTGTTTGTGAATTAGACCCACTTGTTTCAACTTCTGTAACTGTAGAAGCCGTTTCTGTCATTGTAGTTGTTGTAACTGTCTTATCACCATTTGTTTCGATTTCAGTCGCAACACTATTATAAGAAGAAACTTTCCACTCATTAGCCATTTTACCTGTACTTGTTTTACCACAAGAAGTAACTGTAACTGCTAACAAAGCAACACTAAGGGTACCGAAAATAATTTTTTTCATTTTATGTAAGTTATAAATTAGTTTGGGACAAATGTAATACTATTCTACAAGAAGACAACTATTTAACGGAAACATAACTAATTGAAAATTTAAATAACGAAAAAACACAATCAAAAGCTAAGAGAACACACGAGTTAATCAAACCTCTTAATTTCAACACCTTAACAAAAAAAATAGAATCAAATAACTATCGAATTAAACTCACATGTCCGCTAAACTCTGTGGGAATACCAAAACAATCTTCGTAAATAACACGGATGGCATACACTCCATCTGGACAAATTTCTCCACGATAAATTCCATCCCAACCTGTGAAAGCTCCTGCTTGTGAAAACACTTCTTCTCCCCAACGATTGAAAATGCGCATGTCCCGAACGATGATATTCTCTCCTTTAAATTCAAATCGGTCGTTGTAAGAATCTCCATTTGGAGTAAAGGAATTTGGTAAATAGAAATATTGTTCGTTCTGCAAATTCACATAAATTGAATCCCACTTTTCGCCGCAAGCATTAAACGCATGAACGATATACCAGCCAGATTCGGTGATAAAAGTTCCTGCCAAATCTCCATTCGGTGCAACTATTTCCAAATTGTAGTTGGTTTCGATTTGCAAATTGGAAACAGACAATTGCTTTTCACACTCCAAAAGCGAATCATTTGGAAAATAGAGATCAACGGCTGTCAAACGACGAACACGCATCGAATCGGTAATACTTCCGCATTGGTTTGTCAAGGTACACGAATAAACACCTTCTTGGGAAATCCATTCCGTTGCACTTTGTGAGCCCGAACTCCATTGGTAAGAACCTTGAGAACCGATAACTGTATATGAAAATCCTACTCCTATCTCAAAACACGTATCCAAATTCGTTGGAAGATTCAATTCAGGAAAATGATTAATTATAACAGAACACGTTGCAGAATCAATTCCACAAGCATTTGAGCCATAAACGGTATACATTCCTGAACCCAAAACGGACAATTGATTGCTAGTAGTTCCGTCCGACCAAAGAACACTATTTACATCTGAAAAAGTCGGCACAAGAATAATTACACCTCCGTTTTGAAGACAGGTATCAATGGATGAAATAAGTTGAACATCCGATAAATTCGTTTGTAAAACCACAATCGTTGCATTGACAGTTCCACAAGCGTTTGTAGCAAAAATCGTATACGAACCAGGACCATTTACACTTCTCTGAGGAGTTAACAGCCCATCATTCCACAAAACAGATGCACCAGTTGAAACTGTTGGACTTAAAGTCGTAGGAAAATCGTCTTCGCAAACAGTAATATTCGGTGTGTTTCCAATAACTGGAAGCGAACTCACCGTAACAACAATCGAATCGCGCAATGTCAAACAACTGTCAGAAAGTTCTACCCAATATGTTCCAGAAGCAGTTATTGACAAAGAAGTCCCTGTTGAAGTATTACTCCACAAATACTGAAGGGGTGCATTTGCTCCAGAGAATGTGGGTGTAATCGTAAATGAATTTCCAGATTGAAGACAAACTGTTGTATCAGCAGGAAGATTCATTGCAAAAGAAGATGGAAACAAAACGGGAACAATCGTATCGATTAATTCGCAGCATTTGGTATCTAAAACGCGAACAAAAACCGTATCTGTTGTATTAGCGATTGTAGTATTTCCAGAAGACGATCCATTTGACCAATAAAATGTTGGATCAGTGAAACCAGCTATATTTGCTTGAATCGTTGCCTGACTACACCCCGAGTTTTGAACTAAATCCAATGAAACTCCATCGCAATAAGCAAAAACTGGAACATCTTCCAAAATAGCCCCATCTTGAAAAATCATCGTACTTGGGAGAATTACCTTCAACAACTGAGGCATCGAAACTGAGAGCGGATTTACATTCACAGGTAAACTATCCAATCGTGAACAATCATCAATAAAATCGAGCTCTTCGTTTAAAATAAACTGATTGATATCGGAACTTTCCTCCATCGTAAAATAATGAGTCCCGTTTACAAATGCACTATTCCCAACCAAATGCGTCCATCCAAGACTTAAGGGATTATAAAATACATTGGGTTTTTGAATGCTATTACATTTTTCAAGATTTCCCGCTTTGTCTATTTTGAGTACATATAAGCCATCAAAAGGTCCAACTGAAAATCCACCCCAACCAAATAATACGTAGCTCGAATCTGTTTCATTCATAGCATCAACCGTGCATGTAACATTCGTTCCTATATCGTACCCATTTGCGAATAAGATATTACCCAATAGGTCACACTTAACAACAATCGTATTATTAAACTGTGGGGAAGCTCCCATCATTTCAAAGCAAGAAATAACTAAATGATCATCCATGTCCCAACGAATCTGAGCCCCCTCAAAACGCTGAGCATTTGTCGGAGTATAAGGAAACAATAGGTGTTTCTCCATAAAAACGGAACCAGCATCCGTAATCCCAATTAATAAAGGCATTCCTAACCAATTGGTTACCCCTGAAGTATTTCCATCTGTATATCCTGTAATGTAGAATTGACCATTCTTCACTTCTGTTGAATTCAAGAAAAATGCACGAGTGGTAGGACTCGTTGCTGTTAGTGGCATGAAATATTTCAATAAAGGAGTCTCCCAAATTAAATTTCCAGTTTGAGACGAAACAGCCAATGCCTTTCCAGCTGTAACTTGTGCAGAACCATAACTTCCACCAATCAGAAAATATTTTCCATTGGAATAGCGCATACAGGACAAATAACCATTAGATATTACTTCGAATTTAGACCAATACATCGTTCCTGTCTGCGCATTCATCTTGAAATAGAATGTTCCTTTCGCCTGATTGAATTGATGAATTTTCCCGCAGCCAAAGATTGTATCTCCGATAATATCTAAAAATGCAATGGTTACATCGTCATTCGGATTTGTTGTAAATGAAAGTGTCTTACTCCAAATTGTTACATGAAGTGGATCTTGTTTCACAATCAACCCTTTGTTTCCTTGAAGTCCTCCGATATAAGTATTTCCTGCATTATCTGCCACAATATTTGCCGCCGATTCCATAATAGAAGGATTCCCAATCACGGTACTTTTTACGTCATTTTGAGAAAAAACACGTTCATTAGCTGAAATCAGCATGAAAAGTAACGTAATTAAAAAGTATAATTTATTCATTAATAATCTTCTATTTAACAATAACGTGATATCTGATAATTCGTTGGGTGCAAAGGTATTATTCTTTGATCTTTTATCGAATTAAACTCACATGTCCGCTAAACTCTGTGGGAATGCCAAAACAGTCTTCATAGATTACACGAATGGCATACACACCATCTGGACAATTTTCTCCACGATAAATTCCATCCCAACCTGTGAAAGCTCCTGCTTGTGAAAACACTTCTTCTCCCCAACGATTGAAAATACGCATGTCCCGAACGATGATATTTTCACCTTTGAATTCAAATCGATCATTGTAAGAGTCTCCATTTGGAGTAAAGGAATTGGGCAAATAGAAGAATTGTTCATTCTGTAAATTCACATAAATAGAATCCCATTTTTCACCGCAAGCGTTGAAAGCATGAACTGCATACCAGCCTGATTCAGTTAAAAAGGTTCCCACCAAATCGCCATTCGGGGCAAAAATTTCCAGGTTATAATTCGTTTCAATCTGCAAATTAGAAACGGACAATTGCTTTTCACACTCCAAAAGCGAATCCTTGGGGAAATACAAATCAACGGCTGTCAAACGACGAACCCGCATGGAATCGGTAATACTTCCGCATTGGTTTGTCAAGGTGCACGAATAAACACCTTCTTGGGAAATCCATTCCGTTGCACTTTGTGAGCCCGAACTCCATTGGTAAGAACCAACTGAGCCCAAAGCAGTGTATGAAAATCCTACTCCTATTTCGAAACAAGTATCCAAATTCGTTGGAAGATCTAATTCTGGGAAATGTTTAATGGCCACAGAACAAGTTGCAGAATCAATCCCACAGTTATTTGACCCGTAAACGGTATAATTTCCGTTTGCAGAAACCGTTAATTGGTTTCCAATACTTCCATTCGACCAAAGAACACTATTTACATCTAAAAAAGTTGGAATAAGAACAATATTTCCTCCATTTTGAATACATGTGTCAATCGATGAAATAAGCTGTACATGAGGTAAATTCGTTTGAGCAACTGAAATGACCGCATTCACGGTTCCACAATTATTCGTTGCAGAAATCGTATAAGATCCCGGACCATTCACACTTCTTTGTGCTGATACTGTTCCGTCATCCCACAAAACGCTAGCGCCTGCAGAAATCGTCGGATTTAAAATCGCAGGAAAATCACCTTCACACACCGTTACATTTGCTGTATTCCCGATAACCGGAAGTGAATTAACACTTACAATAGTATTTGCCGAATCGATTCCACACTGATTCGAACCATAAACAACATACGTTCCAGAATTAGAAACCGTTAATTGAATTCCCGTGCTGCCATTCGACCAAAGTACCGTATTTACATTCGTTAATACAGGTATTAAAACAATACTTGCACCAGATTGAATACACGTATCAACCAAAGCAGTCAATTGTACATCAGGCAAATTGATCTGAGAAACAACTACAGCGGCATTCGTGGTTCCACAGGAATTTGTTGCAGCAATTATATAAGATCCAGGAACGTTTACAGTTCTGTTTGGGGTTATAACTCCATTGTCCCATAAAACACTTGCTCCAGAAGAAACTGTAGGATTTAACGTTGCAGGAAAATCGTCTTCACAAACACTTACGTTCGCTATATTCCCAATAACTGGAAGTGAATTAACTATCATCACAATCGAATCTATTCTTGTCAAACAACTATCTGAAAGTTCTAACCAATAGGTCCCTGATTGTGTGATGTTTAAAGAAGTTCCTGTAGAATTATCGCTCCATAAATACTGAACAGGTGCATTGGCCCCAGAGAATGTTGGTGTAATTGTAAACGAAGATCCAGGTTGAAGACAAATACTCGTATCAGCCGGAAGATTCATCGTAAAAGTAGACGGAATGATTACAGGAACAATCGTATCAATTAATTCGCAGCATTTCGTGTCGAGTACCCGAAGAAAGATCGTATCGGTTATATTCACTGAAAGCATATTTACACCAGTTGTGTCTCCGGTAGACCAGTAAAATGTTGGGTCAGTGAAACCGGCCACGTTAGCAGTGATCATTGATTGACAACCTGTATTTTGAACCAAGTCCAGAGAAATATTCTCACAATTAGGAGAAAATGTAACATCCGCTAATATGCCTCCGTTCTGAAAAGGCGTAATATTAGGGATATACGAAACAGTCAAAGGTTGAAATGAAGCAATCGCATCAATTGTAGGAACAGGTAATTCGAAAAGCTGCGAACAATCCTCAATAGTAGTGAGTTCTTCATCCAGGATAATCTGGTTGATATCCGTTTGAAAGATAGAATAAGAGGTTTCTGTACTTGTAAAATAATGGTTCCCATTTAGGAACATACTGTTTCCAAGCGAACGTCCAAATACTCCTATGGCAGTTCCTGTTGAAATATTTGGTTTTGAAATCCCAACGCATTTTTCAACATTTCCGCCCTTATCTACTTTTAATGTATATGTTCCATCAAAATACCCCCAATTCGTTCCAAAAAACACATAACTGGTTGCGGTTTCATTCAATGCAGCTATTGATCCGATTGCATTACTATCCACATTGTAGTTTTTGCAAAACAGGATATTTCCCAAAGTATCACTCTTGACTAAAAAAAGATCTGCAAAAAAATTCGTGTTATCGCTATCTACTCCCAGAACGAGATTCCCATTCATATCCGAATGGATGATAGTTCCCCGCGCCTTGAAAGATCCTCCGGTCGGAACGATGACTGAAAGGTATTTTTCAAAAAAGACAGTCCCCGTTTCAGTAATCCCAATTACAATAGGTGTTTTTTCACCAATCGTATTATCCGAAAATCCAGTAATAAATAATTTTCCATTGACCATTTTAGTTGCACTCACAAAGAGCGTATGATTCGTCATATTCGATGGATTTGGAAGCAAATAATGCAGTAAAGGAGTTTCCCAAATCACATTTCCGGTTTGGGAAGAAACAGCCCATACTTTACCGCAGAAATCTGGTACATTATGGACAGAACCCACCAAAAAGAATTTTCCGTTCGAATAGCGCATACACCAGACAGCACTGATTGAAGTCATATTAAATTTGGACCAATACAATGCTCCTGTTTGCGCATTCATTTTAAAGTAAAAAGAACCGGTCATTGAACCGGATACACCGAGAGTTCCACAACCAATTAAGGTATCTCCGAGAATATCCAGGAATGTAATCATTGTATTATTGGTCGGATTTGTACTAAACGAAAGCGTTTTACTCCACAAAGGAACATGCATTGCATTTTGTTTCACAATTAATCCTTTGTTATTTTGCTTTCCTGCCACGTAGGTATTCCCTAAAGCATCAGCCACGATATTCGCTGCGGTTTCATCATCTGCCAGATTTCCAATGATTGTGCTTTTCTCATCGTTTTGAGAAAACACCAGATTCATGCTAACTACAGACAAAAAAGTCAGCGATAATAGAAGTAGTGTTTTTCTCATAATTGAGTAGTTAAAGTGTTGATTAAAAATAAAGTAATTTTACCAAATCTCCATAGTTGTATACTATTGTGAAAAAAAACGATTAAAAGTAAAAAGGTCGATAATTAACAAGTTAAAATGCTGAAAAATAGATTATTGAGACTTAATGAATGTATTCATGTTATTCTCATTAAAAAATGAATGGGCTCATTGGTTGATTCATAGATGCAATCTATTGATTTAAAAACAGAGGTTGCTTTGAATGAAAACAATAAAAATTCGATTTAGTTTTTTTTCGCTTTATGAAAAAGGATGGGAACAACGAAAATTGCAAGGGTTAAACCAGAAACACACAAATCAAATTGCTCCGATTCAATCCACTTTGTAGATGGTACATAATGAACCAATAATGCCAAACACAACTTTACTCCTAAGATTCCAATCACGAGGAATGCAGAATTTTCCAAGAAAGGGTATTTTTCCATTAAAACCACGAAGTATTTAGCAACATATCGCATCGCCAGAATGCCTATGAATACTCCAATACAAATCAAAACGATATTCTCAGAATAAGCAACAACAGCAAAAATATTGTCGATGGAAAAAACGATATCCATAAATTCAACCGCTAAAACTGTCGACCAAAAGATTCCGATTACACCCACTGTTCCGCGGTAAATAAAGCTTTTTTTCGTTTCCTGAACCTCATCTTCGATTTCTTGGTGAACACTTCTTGCAGAAAAATGCTTGATACACATATATATCAGATAAGCGCCACCAATTGGTTTAAACCACCAAATACTCAAGATAGATTCTACCAAAATCAAGGCCAAACCACGAAAAAAATAAGCTCCAAGAATTCCATATTTCAACGCTTTGGCTTGTTGCTCTTTCGGTAAATCTTTTACCATTGTTGCAAGAACAGCCGCGTTGTCAAATGATAAAATAATTTCAAGTAGTAAAATTCCAAGAATCAATAAAACAGCATTCAAAGGATGCTCTGTCATCAGAGCTGTAAATTCATGGAATTGATTCATCATAGGATTGTTGTTTTCAAACGAAATGCAAAGATACTTTATAATTCAAAATGCAAAATGTAAATGTCAAAAGAAATTGGAAACTCGTATATTTGTTATTATGGATTTCCAACTCGTTTCTGAATTCAAACCTACAGGTGATCAACCTGAAGCAATCAAGCAATTGGTAAAAGGAATTGATGATGGGCACTTTGCTCAAACCCTGTTAGGGGTTACAGGAAGTGGAAAAACATTCACAATGGCAAATGTGATTCAACAAACGGGAAAACCAACGTTGATTTTGTCACACAACAAAACGCTTGCAGCCCAACTTTACGGAGAATTCAAGCAGTTTTTTCCAAACAACTCGGTTGAGTACTTCGTAAGCTATTACGACTACTACCAACCCGAAGCCTACTTGCCTGTCACAGACACATTCATTGAGAAGGATATGCAAATCAATGATGAGATTGAAAAGCTACGACTTTCTGCCACATCTGCATTGCTTTCTGGAAGAAGAGATGTCATCGTAATTGCTTCAGTAAGTTGTATTTATGGTATCGGAAATCCGAATGAATTTGCCAATTCGATTATTCCTATTCATGTGGGACAATTGTTTCCTAGAAACAAATTTTTACTGCGTTTGGTTGAAAATTTGTACTCACGGACAGAAGCAGAATTCAAACGCGGGACTTTTAGAGTAAAAGGAGATACTGTTGATATTCATTTGGCTTATGCAGATTATGCCTTACGTGTGGAGTTTTGGGGAGATGAAATTGAGCGTATTCGCACCATCGATCCTGAGAACAACTCGGAAATAGAAATTTTTCAAGAAATTCAAATATATCCTGCAAACATTTTTGTTTCCAGTCCTGAAACTACCCGAAAAGCCATTGACCAAATTGGTGAAGACATGGTGATTCAAGTGGAAAATTTCAAACGAGAAAAGAAAATACTCGAAGCAAAACGCTTGGAAGAACGCACTTCGTACGACATGGAAATGATGCGGGAATTGGGCTATTGTTCTGGAATTGAAAATTATTCACGCTATTTCGACCAACGTGAACCAGGAACTCGCCCATTCTGTTTGTTGGATTATTTTCCAGATGATTACTTAATGATTGTCGATGAAAGTCACGTGACAATGCCTCAAATTCGAGCAATGTATGGTGGTGATCGCGCCCGCAAAATAAATTTAGTTGATTACGGTTTCCGCATTCAAGCAGCAATGGACAATCGCCCGTTGATGTTTGATGAGTTTCAAACCTTGATCAACCAAATCGTTTATGTGTCTGCGACCCCTGCGGATTATGAATTGGAGCAGTCGGAAGGAGTTGTGGTAGAGCAATTGATACGCCCAACTGGATTGTTGGATCCGATTATTGAAGTGCGTCCGAGCTTGAATCAAATTGATGATTTGATTGAGGAAATGCAGCTTCGAATAGAAAAGGATGAACGTACCTTGGTAACAACTCTAACCAAACGAATGGCCGAGGAGTTGCAAAAATACTTAGACAAACTGGGAATTGCTTGTCGCTATATTCATTCTGATATTGATACCATTGAGCGGGTTGAAATCTTGCGTCAATTGCGTTTGGGAGAATTTGATGTACTCATTGGAGTAAATTTACTTCGAGAAGGATTGGATTTGCCCGAAGTAAGTTTGGTTGCTATCATAGATGCCGATAAAGAAGGATTTTTGAGAAATGAACGTTCTTTAGTACAAACTGTGGGGAGAGCAGCACGAAACATCAATGGTCGTGTAATTATGTATGCCGATAAAATGACGAAATCGATGGAACGAACCATTTCGGAAACGGAACGCAGAAGGGCCATGCAGATAGAATACAATGAAGCACACGGACTTGTTCCAACTGCTTTAAATAAGTCAACAGAGGTCATTTTGAAATCGACAAAAGTTGCAGATGGTGATCCAGAAACGCGTTCTCAAAAATACACTCCTTACGAAGCTGGGACTGGATTATTTGCTGCAGAACCGACTGTAAACTACAAAGATCCAGAAGAGTTGGAAAAGGCAATTGGAGCGAAGCGCAAACAAATGGAAAAAGCAGCCAAAGACTTGGATTTCATTGAAGCTGCACGTTTGAGAGATGAATTATTTGAATTACAGGCTAGAAAGAAATAGAACTATTTATTAAAAAGAACACCATATACGAATCAAAAAGACTCGGAGAATTTAGACAAAAGACAAGATTCTGTCTATAGTTTTTCATCTTAAGTCTAATAAAATAAAAAACAATGAAAAAAATCCTCTTTCTTACTACAGCAGTCTTATTCTTGCTTGCATGCAACAAACCACTATTAAAATACAATGCCGACTTTGAAGGAACTTGGTATAGTGAAGCAAAGTACAATTCTGCTTTTGAAGAATTCGTTTCTGATGAATTGACATTTTCGGGAACTACTGGAACTTATCAAGTAGATTGCAGAGATACTTGTGGAGTAAATCTATGTACTTGTACAGCAAAATTATCAGGAACTCCAGAAATCAATCAACAACGAACAATCATTCGACTCAATTCTCAAACGCCACGTACTTTTAATGTCACTGCTGAACCTTATGAAGTAGGTGGAGAATGGTATATGGAGATTGATGGAAAGAAATATCACAAGCAATAATTATCGGTGAATTGTACCAATAATTCAGCTTTCAATCCCTAATTTTGCAAACAAAAAACATGAATTTTAAGTCTGCTCTCGGTGCACTACGCGTAATCGCTGTTTTAGAAGGAATCTCTTTTCTTTCCTTTCTAATTACCATGCCTTTGAAATACCAACTGGATATTACAACTCCTAATAAAATTGTGGGAATGGCGCATGGAGTTTTATTCATTGCTTACGTTTTTCTTGTTTTTTGGGCTTCCACAGATACTAAATGGAGCTTGAAAACAAAATTTTGGGCATATTTAGCTTCTTTGCTCCCATTTGGAACATTTGTAGCAGACGCTAAGATTTTCAAACCAACACAAGAATCGCTAAAATCGATCTGATTTTACTACCTTCGCCCTCGATATGGATACAAGAAAGTTGGTTGAAGTTTGTTATACTCCAGGTGAGTATGCGTATTTTAAAGATGAATTTGAAATCGTCGTTGTGATTGATGTGCTAAGAGCAACTTCTGCAATTTGCGCTGCATTCGACAATGGAATTGCATCCATCATTCCCGTTCCAACAGTGGAAGAAGCTTGGGAATACAAACAAAAAGGATATTTAGCTGGTGCTGAAAGAAAAGGTCAAATTGTGGAAGGTTTTGACTTCGGAAATTCGCCTTTTTCATACATGAAAGAAGAATTTAGAGGGAAAGAAGTCGTTTTGACAACCACCAACGGAACGAAATCTTTAGATGTTGCAAAAGATGCTGAAACGGTCGTAGTCGGTTCATTCTTAAATCTAAACTACTTGAATGAATGGCTTGAAAAACAAAACAAGAATATTTTGTGTTTGTGTTCTGGCTGGCAAGATAAATTCAATTTAGAAGATTCAATTTGTGCGGGAGCCATTTGTGATCATTTAATTAATACGGGAAATTTCACTTCAGTGGAAGATTCATCTATCGCTGCGAAATACCTATATCTTTCAGCAAAAGACAATTATCTGGGATTTTTAAAGTCAAGTTCGCACAGAAGACGATTAAAAAACTTAAATTTGAATGAAGACATCAAGTATTGTTTGACGCCTAATCAAACAAACGTGATTCCAATTTTAAGAAATGGTAAACTCGTCAACATTCAAGAGAACTAGCATTATTCTACTATCCTTCCTGTTCATTTCAAATGCAGGAAATACTGGTCCTCTTCCCTATTCGAAACTTCCAAACCCGAATCTTTGGGGCTTTTTTGGACATAAACGCATCAATCGTTTAGCTACGTTTTCACTTCCGCCCGAAATGTTTGGATTCTTTAAAGAAAACATCGAATTCATTACGGAACATGCTGTAGACCCTGACAAAAGGCGCTATGGCGTTGATGGTGAAGCACAACGACATTACATCGACATCGATCATTACGCTGTAAATGGTCAAGATCCATTTGAACTCGTCCCTAAAAAATGGACAGAAGCAGTAGCTAAATTCTCAGAAGACACCCTTCAAGCTTACGGAATTGTTCCTTGGCATATTTTAGTGATGAAGAACAGACTTCAAAAAGCATTTGAATCAAAAAATATCGACTTGATTTTGAAAAATGCCACTGAAATTGGTCATTACATAGGTGATGCACATGTTCCTCTACACACAACGGAAAACTACAATGGTCAAATGACGGGACAGCGTGGAATTCACGGATTGTGGGAAAGTAGAATTGTAGAAATCAATGCCGAAGAATACGATTATTTTGTTGGGAAAGGAAAATACATTCCAAACGTTCTTGATTTTGCTTGGGATGCTGTAAAAGCTTCCAATGCAGCAGTTGATTCTGTACTTACGATTGAAAAAGAATTAACAGCAGAATTTCCAAGCGATCAAAAATACACCTACGAAACGCGCGGAAATGTCGTCATACAAACTTACTCCAAAGCTTTTTGTGACGAATACCAAAACCGCATGAATGGAATGGTAGAAAGACGTATGCGGCAAGCAATCATTGCAGTTGGTTCCATTTGGTACACTGCTTGGGTAGATGCGGGTCAACCCGATTTATCGAAACTAACCAACAAACCACCTTCAGCTGAATTATTAAAAGAACTCGAAGAACTGGATAATTTATACCAACATAGCGAGCATAAAGGAACGATTTGTGATTAGTTTGCATGAATTTCCATTACCTTTATTCCCAAATTATTGAAAAACGATGACAGTAGACACAAACACGGTGGTTTCCTTGCAGTACAAGTTGACAAATCACAAAACAGGAGAACATATCGAAGAAACTTCGAAAGATCAACCAATGGAGTTTTTATATGGAATTGAACGTATCATTCCAACTTTCGAAGTAAATATTCACGGACTAAAAGCAGGAGATACATTTGAATTTTCTATTCCTACATTGGAGGCTTACGGTGAAAAAAATGACGAACACGTAGCAATCATTCCTCTTTCTGTATTCTTTGATGAATCTGGAAAAATTGATGAAACACAAATTAACGTTGGTGCCGTTTTGCCAATGACAGATAACGATGGTAATCATTTAAGAGGAACAATATTAGAAATGACAGACGATACAATTACCATGGATTTCAATCACCCACTTGCTGGAACAGATTTATTTTTCCAAGGTTCTATTTTGGAAGTTAGACAAGCAACTGATGAAGAAATTGCGCATGGGCATTCCCACGGGGCACATGGACATCACCATTAAAAAGAATGAATCAAAGGGTTTAAAGTATAAGTTTAAACCCTTTGATTTTTTATAGCCTTTAAAATTTTTCCAAAAACTTAGCGTTCTTACTTTAGGTCAATCAAAAACAAATTAGCATGAATCGTTTCATATTCGCAATTACTTTTTTCACTCTCACAGCAACTACTTCACTTAAAGCTCAAAACAGTTTGGTTGATTTTGGAATTGAAGGCGGACCAAATTTGAGTCTTCTAACTGGAACAACAGTTTTCAATACGAAATTCGATCCTAAAATTTTCGCGTCTGCTGGATTTATCTTTCAATACAACACCAAAAAATTCCTTTCATTTAAAACAGGGGTTTCTTATCAGCAAAAAGGTTATCAACAATCTATTACTTTAGTAGATCCATTTGGTAATAATGCCGAAACAGGAAAACACTCCTCACGCTTTGATTATTTGACATTACCCATTTTAGTAAAAGCAACCTTTGGAAAGAAAATCAATTTCTTTGTGAACGCCGGTCCCTATGTCGGCTATCTTTTAAACGTAACTAGTCGCTATAAGTCACCAAGTTATTCTGGTGAACAAAAAGCAACAAATAGTTTTAACCGCTGGGATTTCGGAATTTCAGCAGGACTTGGAATTGGAGTTCCTATAAATGATTATTGGGTTATCTCATTAGAAGCCCGTAATTATACTGGACTCACCAATATTAGTCCATTTGCTAATTCCAACCTTAAAACAAATACTACCGATTTACGTTTAGGCGTTGTATATAGAATGGGATTCCGTTAATACGAGACAACTATTTTCTAAAAATCTAAATGAAACAATCACTAACAATCATCTTCTTATTTATCTTAGTCACAACATCGCTAAGAGCCCAAGTCAATAAATTTGATTTGGGATTTGAAGGTGGTCCGAATGTTTGTAAAATAAAAGGAAACAAAGTTCCATTTTTAAAGTATGAATCGATCATTTATGGATCATTTGCCCTCACTTTTCAATACAATCTACCCAAACTTTTTTCAGTTCGTGCAGCAATTGGTTACGAAAGAAAAGGACATCAAATGGAAATTCAGGTTACGGATGAAAATGGCACTTTCATTGACAATTCCATATTTCAATCTCAATTCAATTACATCACACTTCCTATTTTAGCTCGATTTTCATTTGGGAAAAACATTAAATTTTTCTTAAATGCAGGAGCTTATGGTGGTTTTCTATTTAAAGAAGTTGACAGAATAGCGGAAACAGAACATTTCAAAGCAATCAATCAAACGAACACGAAAAACTTCAAACAATTCGATTATGGACTAACTGGCGGTTTTGGATTAAGCGTTCCCATTAAAACCCGCTGGAATGTTTCTTTGGAACTCAGAAACAACTTTGGGCTGGTGAATATTAGCTCCCTTCCGTTATCCAATAATGGACAGGTAATCACAAACACCACCAATATATTAATGGGCGTTTCCTACAAACTCGGTTTACGCAAAAAAAGAAGTAACTAACTTTTCGGAATGGAAAAATCGATTTGTTATATACTTTCTGGTTTAGGAGCAGATGAGCGCGTTTTCGATCAAATAGATTTCGGTGACTTCACTCCGGTTTTCATTCCTTGGGAACCCGTTAAACCCAATCAATCGCTTGAATCATACGTAAAACAATTGAGTTTGCATGTCAAAGTTCCTTCACCAATACTGATTGGTATTTCTTTTGGAGGAATAGTTGCTCAAGAAATGAGTTTCTTATTTGAAAATTGCTCAGTTTTAATCATTTCGAGTGTAAAATCCCGTTTGGAGCTTCCTGCAATGATGCGAGTGAGTGGAAAAATTGGATTTCATAAACTGATGCCAATCCAACTCCTATTGAAAGGCAATTGGATAAATTACTGGTTATTTGGTACCACCACGAAAACAGAAAAGAATAAGTTAACTGGAATTTTGGAAGATTCTGACCCCATATTTACCAAATGGGCGATTCATCAAATCACGAATTGGAAAAGAAATAAGAAAACGAAATCTCCCATTCTTCACATTCATGGTGATAACGACCGAATTTTCAAGATTTCAAATGCGTCTCCCGATTTCATCATTAAAGGTGGTTCACATTTAATGACTGTTTCCAAACCCAAAGAATTGAGTATAGTAATCCAGGATGGATTAAATAAATTAGCTGATAAACAAGCTTATTCAGATTTTACAAATTACTAATTAAAAAAAGATTCGTAATTCGTAATTCGTAATTCGTAATTCGTAATTCGTAATTCGTAATTCGTAATTCGTAATTATTTACAACCTTTCATCCTAAAAAATCACTTTCATCCGTATTTACTGGTATTCATTGGAACAACTTATTAATTTAGTAGAATAATCTCTTAATATGATACAGGTTTCGCATCTCAGTAAGTCATTTACGTTAAATCGACAGCAGAAAAAAGAATTGGGAACAACCCAAAATTCGGTTCTAGCAGTTGATGATATCAGTTTTGAATGTGCTCCAGGAAAAGTCCATGCACTTCTTGGCCCAAATGGAGCTGGAAAAACGACTACTCTTCGCATGTTGTCGACTATTTTCAAACCAACAAAAGGAAGTATCCTCATTGATGGAGTTGATGCTGTAAAAGATCCACAAGAAGCACGCAAGCATATTGGGTTCCTCACTGGTTCTGCTGGTTTGTATGCACGCCTGACACCCAATGAACTTATCTCCTATTTCGGGGAATTGTATGGGGTTTCAAAAAGTGATATTGAAGCACGGAAAAAGAAACTTTACGATTTACTCGATATGAACGATTTCCAAAACAAGCGGATTGGAAAATTGAGTACAGGAATGAAACAAAAGGTTTCCATTTGTAGAACCATGATTCACGACCCACAAGTTGTCATTTTTGATGAGCCAACAAGCGGTTTAGATGTCATCACTGCAGAGAATATCATTCAGCTGATTCGTGATTGTAAAAATCAAGGAAAGACTGTTATTTTCTCCAGTCACATTATGGGAGAAGTTGATTTATTATGCGATGACATTACCATCATTCACAAAGGAAAAGTCTTATTCAATGACACCATGGATGCTTTCAGACAACAACAACAAGCTCCCAATCTTACCGCAGAATTTATTCGAATTGTTAACGATCAAAAAACTGAAAAACCATGATTTTTACTGTATTTAAAAAAGAGTTACGCGATACTTTGCGCGACCGCAGAACAATCATGATGATGATTGTAATTCCAACACTTGTATTCCCAATAATCATGAGTGTTTTCATGTCTATTTCTGACAGCTTTCAAAAAGAGGCTGCCGAGAAAAAAGTGAAAATAGGTTTGATTAGTAATCAAGTGGGTAGTTTGGAAGCCGATTTATTGAAAGTTCCATCTGTACTTGGAAAAAAAGAGTTCATTCCTTTTACAGACACCATTTCTTTAATAAAAGCCATTCGTTCGGATTCTGTTCAAGTAGGAATTTATGTTCCGAACAATGCGGAAGAATTGAAGAAAGAAATGAAACCGATTTCTGTAACTGTATTTCACGATGGAACGGATTTAGGCATGAAAGATCGTGCTGAAACCTATTTGTCATACGTTCAAGAAAATTGGAAAAAGCAACGTTATGCTCAATTGAAGATCGACGAAGCGAAAATAACTCCATTCGTAGTTGCTTACTCCAATGTTGCTTCTAGCAAAGAAATGATTGGAAAACTAGCTGGCGGATTTTTACCTTATTTGTTCATTGCCTTTGGATTTATGGGATGTATGTTCCCTGCAATAGATCTTTTTACGGGTGAAAAAGAACGCTCAACAATTGAAACATTGCTTACGACTCCAGTTCCAAGATGGAAAATTTTATTTGGTAAAATGGGAGTTGTCGTACTTTCAGGTTTGTTAGCTGCTACCTTCAATTTATTGGGAATTTATTTGGCTATTGAGGTGCTAGACCTTGTAAAAGATCCTGTTGTACTAAAAGCAATCAAAGATATTTTGTCACCAACATTTATTATCATGTTGTATGCTTTACTTGTTCCTTTAATTGTTTTTTTCGCGGGAATTATGATTCCAATAGCAGTTCGCGCAAAGAGTTTCAAGGAAGCACAAAGCATTATTTCACCTCTCAACATCTTAATTATCTTACCAGCAATGGTTGGATTTTTCCCAGGAGTTGAGCTCAATGAAGTAACGGCTCTAATTCCAGTGGTGAATATCGTTTTAGCTACCAAAGAATTGATTGCTGGAACGTTGGAATTTCATTTAATCGCAATGGCTTTTGGGGTGATGGTTCTTTTGGCTGCAATTGCTGTGATGCTTTCTTACCGGAAATTTGAAAACGAAAACAATGTTATTTCGTAACATGTCTGTCTCGATACTTCCGCCCTGTCAGTTCGAGTATCCCGACATTTCAGTCGGGATGTATCGAGAACACAAGGCGAAAACTCGACCTGACATTTAATCGAGATGAAACAACTTAGATAAGTACGCAAGTTATCTTAGTGGCCTAAAAAAGAATCATGCAGTCGATACATCCGCAGTTGGAACAAGCCATCAAGGAAGAGATTTTGTATTCTCAGAAACTGGCGAACGAAAATTTGAAAGTTACTCCAAATTATTTCCCACTAATGAACACATAAGAAAGACATCGTATTCAATATTCATAATCTACAAAACACTTAACTTTCGTGTTCCTTTGTGCTCTTCAGTGGGAGAAAATTATCATTTAGTAAAACTTCCGTTTATCTTCATCAGCTAAAAACAAATCATGCAAGCGATACATCCGCAGTTGGAACAAGCCGTCAAGGAAGAGATTTTGTATTCTCAGAAACTGGCGAACGAAAATTTGAAAGTTACTCCAAATTATTTCCCACTAAGGCGCACTAATGAACACATAAGAAAGACATCGTATTCAATATTCATAATCTACAAAACACTTAACTTTCGTGTTCCTTTGTGCTCTTCAGTGGGAGAAAATTATCATTTAGTAAAACTTCCGTTTATCTTCATCAGCTAAAAACAAATCATGCAAGCGATACATCCGCAGTTGGAACAAGCCGTCAAGGAAGAGATTTTGTATTCTCAGAAACTGGCGAACGAAAATTTGAAAATTGCTCCGAACATATTGCGGAAGCAAGGATTAAGTTTATTTCCTTGTGAAGTTCGAGATATTCGCACGGGAATCAATGGAGAATTCTACCAATTGGAGACTTCCTTTGTGATCAATAACTCATTTTTCCGAAGAGGTTCATCGGTTTTGTTTTACGTTGATAATAAACGATACAAAGCTCGAATCGTCGAATTAAACGCTTATTCGCTAACTATTTTCTCCAAAGAAGAAATTGAAGGAAATCCGTTTGAAAATAGTGCGCGAATAGATTTCACCCCCGATGATCGGACGCTGGAATGCATGGAGTTTGGAGTACGGTTTTTAAAAGAGCAAAAACAGCTACAAGATTTCGAGCATGATTTCTCGGTAAAAAAGGAAACCTCCTCTTTCTCGGCTGATTTACTCAACAATTCTCAGCAAGAAGCTGTTGGAGCCATTTTAAGTTCGGATTTAACGACTGTTATTCAAGGTCCTCCAGGAACTGGAAAAACGCATACTTTATCCATTGCTATTGCAGAATTGGTGAATCGCGGAAAAAAAGTGTTGGTCACAGCACCAAGTAATACTGCAGTAGATAACTTGTGTAAGAAATTGATTGCTGCAAAGATTAGTTTGTTGCGCGTTGGGAACAATGAAAAAGTTTCCGCAGAAGTTATTCCTTATACCATTGATGCTTATTTAGAAGGTGGAAAAACGGCGCAATATAGTCAGACGATT
Source organism: Fluviicola taffensis DSM 16823 (assembly GCF_000194605.1). NCBI lineage: Bacteria > Pseudomonadati > Bacteroidota > Flavobacteriia > Flavobacteriales > Crocinitomicaceae > Fluviicola > Fluviicola taffensis. The sequence continues at coordinate 2,996,803 of NC_015321.1, read as the reverse complement.
AAGAAACAAATCCAAAAGACAGAACAAGTCGCAAATCGCACTATCCGAAATTACACCAAGGAGGCAGCAGATGAAAAACGACAAGCAAAACGCGATTTACGTGAATTGCAAAAGGAATTGCGAAAACTAGCTCAAGATACGGAGCAACAATTGATTGAATCGAGTTCTGTGATTGCAGGAACTCCAGTTGCGTTGTTCAATGCACTTTCCAAAGACGCTTCATTCGATGTCGTTATTTTGGACGAAGCTGGACAATCCTTAGCCCCATTGACTTGGTTGGTTGCTACTTTCGGGAAAAAGCTCGTCTTGTGTGGGGATCCACAGCAATTACCACCAGTTGTTTTCAGTAATAAAGCCATCGAATTAGGTCTCAATAAAAGTTTATTGGAAACGGTCAGCCACTTGCAAAAACCGGTTCTTTTAAACGAGCAATACCGAATGGCTCCTGAAATTGTTTCAACGATCAATCCATACTTTTACAACAACGAACTTCAAACAGCAATTGGAATTCCATCAGGTGAGATTCAATTCATCGACATGGCTGGATTTGGGAATGGTGAAACAGAAAACGAAACAACTGGAAGCTTTGAAAACTGGGATGAAGTGAAAGTGGTTCGAAAACTGATTGAATCAGAATCATTAAATCCTACACAAACGACGATTATTGCTCCGTATTCTGCTCAAATAGCACTCTTGCAAAAAACGATGGGAACAGAATGGCATGTTTCCACCATTGACGCTATTCAGGGGCAAGAAGAAGAAAATATTGTTATTAGTTTTACCCGATCCAATCCGGATGGAATTATTGGTTTTTTGCGTGATTACAGACGAACAAATGTCGCCATTTCTAGAGCAAAAAGAAAATGCTACCTCATTGGCGACAGTGCCACGCTTGGAAATGATTCGTTTTATTCCCAATTGATTCATGAAATTGAGACGAATGGAGTTTATCGGAGTGCTTGGGAATTCGAATAATTCCGATTTTCATGCCCGTCTCGATACTTCCGCCTGTCAGTTCGAGTATCCCATCATTTCTGTGGGATGTATCGAGAACAGATAGCGGAAACTCGACATGACATGAAAAAATGTTCTTATTCTAAACAATTAACTGAGTATTCACCGAATAATCAATGACTTTGATTTGAATCATTGCCCCAGAGTTCTCGGTCGCATTTTTACCAACGATAAAACTCGCATCGATTTGTTCACATAGCGATCGGATGAGTTCGAATCCTAAGGTAGAATGATTGTTTTCTTTATCTGATTTAATTCCTGGCCCATTATCCGATAATTCAATCTGCAAAGAATTGCCAACTTGAGAAACACGAATAGTTACAATGAGTTTTTGACCAGGAATTTTTGCATGTTTGTATGAATTGGTTATTAATTCATTCATAATTAACCCAATGGGAACTGCTTTTGATATTGGAAGCATCAACTCATCTGAATTAACTTCTAAAACAACATCAGCATCCCCACCAAAAGCGTGTTCTACATTCCGAATCAATTCAACCAAGTAAGTCATCATGTTCAGATTCCCCACCCGTGATTCAGAATACATTTGTTGGTGCACCAAAGCCATGGAGAAAACCCTTCCTCTACAATCTTCCAAAGCATCAATTACCTCTTGAGATTCAGAATTATTCTTCTTAATATTGATTAGACTCGTCACAATGTTCAAGTTATTCTTCACGCGATGATATAATTCAGCGAGTAGTAAGCGCTTTTCCTCAATGACATTTCGAACCTCTTGCTCTTGTTTGATATTCAACCAAGTAATAACGGTAATTAACATCAAACCACAAAAAAAGGCGAAAATTCCATTGAAAATTTTCAAAGAAGCCATGGTCTCTTCAGTGATTTGAATAAGTTCAGTTTTTGGACTAAAAAGCACAAAATAGCTAATTTCTAAGAAATAAAAAATACACCAAATTATGAGATGACCAAATAATTCCTTCCGACCTAAAATATGAACAATTGAAAGCGTTAATGGAAAGAAATACATCAAGACATTACTTTCAATCCGCATATAAACAGTTGCAACCCCTAAAACATACATTCCAATAGCGAAAAAGAGATACGCTCCAGCAAGGTACTTTCGAAAAAAATTCAATACGATTACTCCACAAGCCAACCCTAAAACAATCGAAAAATGAATATTGAGTGGTTTGAATCCAATTATATTGAATACAACTAAAGAGGCAATGACATTGAAACACCCTACTAGGTTTAAGAAATTAACCTTTTGAACTAAATCTTTTTCCCACTCTTTGGAAGTCTTGGGCCATTTAACTCCTAAAATGTTGCTTATCACACAATTCTGTTTCGACGAATATACCAACATTTTTAAAAAAAATTGCGGTATATTCGTCGAAGCTATATACATTTGGACCTATAAATATGTCGTCATTCATGCCTATGCTAAGAAATTTACTACAATCTTTGATTCTTTTAGTGGTATTGTTTGTCTCAAATTCTGTTGAGGCTCAACCGTATGTTCTTAGAAATCAAAAACCATATTCATGGATGATTGGTGTAAGCTGGACAGCTGTTGATGATGACGGTCGTGGTTTATGTCAAGCATTTGACGTTGCAGAAACTTGGAACTACGAATATTTTCCAACACGCATCTTTGTAGATAAATATTTAAAATATGGATTAAGCGTTGAATTTTCTGCAGCTTATGTAACGTATAGAGCTGGAAAATTGATCAATGATTCTATCAATCGTTCTGGAATCTTTTTGTCTATGGATTTAAATTGCAAATACAGTTTTTATCCATTAATTTCTCAAAAATGGCTTGATCCGTATGTTTCACTAGGAATTGGAAATACGCAACGTACAGCTATTCCACAAGTAAGTACTATTACGGGGAATATTGCTTTAGGAGTCAATCTATTCTTTTACCGTGGATTAGGTGTTCAATTACAAACCTCTGGAAAAATTGCTTTGAGTGGTGGCTTTTTTGGAGAAGCAAATTACATCCAACACAATCTTGGGCTTGTTTATAAATTCAATTCTGGCAGTCGTGGTAGAGAAAACTTCAGCAACAAGCGCTACAAATGGACTGGTAAGAAAGTGAAATATAAAGGAAATAAACGGGGAGGATAAAAGAGATATCAAGACATCAGGATGTTAAGATGTTAAGGCTTATGGTGTTGTTTAAACAACCAATTTTAGTCCTGAAATCTTAAAGTCTTAAAATCCTAAAATCTATTTACCCTTTCAATCCCATCATCAATAGATCAATATCTTTGTATTTCAAGTCGAAAACACGACCTAGAACTTCGCTTACTAAGATTCCTTTGTAGATATAAACTCCTGAGCGGAATCCTAAATCATTGCGAATTAAATCCAAACAACCACCAGATTCGCCCATATCCATTAAGATTGGTGAGAAAATATTCGATAATGCAAAAGAAGCTGTTCTAGGAACTCTCGAAGCAATATTTGGAACACAGTAATGCACCACACCGTGTTTTACAAATGTTGGATTGTTGTGATTCGTAACCCGTGATGTTTCAAAACAACCACCTTGGTCAATACTCACATCTACGATTACGGAACCTTCCTTCATGTTTTCTACCATTTCTTCCGAAACAACACACGGAGTTCTTCCCAATGGAGAGCGAATTGCTCCAATCACCACATCCGCACGCATGATTGATTTTGCCAATACTTTTGGCTGTAAAACGGAAGTATAAATCCGTGATCCTAAGTCGTTTTGTAGACGTCTTAAACGGGATAAGCTATTGTCGAACACTTTTACCGAAGCTCCTAATCCTAAAGCAGCTCGTGTTGCGAATTCACCAACGGACCCAGCTCCTAAAACCACGACTTCGGTTGGCTGAACACCAGCAATACCTCCTAACATGATTCCTTTTCCTTCATTGAACGAAGATAACAACTCACCAGCTATTAAAATCGATGTCGTTCCAGCAATTTCACCCATGGTGCGAACAACTGGAAATACTCCTTGCTCATCACGGATATAATCCCAAGCAATGGCTGTAATTTTCTTTTCGATTAATTTTTGAAGGATACTTTTAGGCTGAATACTTAACTGAAGTGCAGAAATCAATGTTTGATTCCCCTTCATTAAATCCACCTCTTCTTCGGATGCAGGTGTGATTTTTAAAATAATATCGCACTCAAAAATTTCACTATTTGAAGAACAAAGCTCAGCACCAGCTTCAGAATATTCGCGGTCACTGAACTTACTAGATTCGCCAGCTCCTCTTTCAACGCGCACATTGTGTCCGTTTGCTACTAAAAATGAAACGGCTTCTGGAACCAAGGCAACCCTACGCTCTTGAAAACTTAACTCTTTTGGAATTCCAATTACTAATCGTCCTTTCTTCTTAGCAATTTCGAGCATTTCTTCCATTGGAAGGATATTGCCCTCTTTCAAAAGTTGTTTGAGTAATTCTGGGTCCTTTACCATAATCCGCGAAAAATTTTAGATGAACGAAGATACGAAAAAAAGGAATATGAAATGATGCTTCGGGGAAAGACATACACACAATTATTTCGGGTATATTTATTGGATAAACTTTCAACAACCCAAAAGATCATCATGTTAGTAATCAGTTGTTTAATAATAAATCTGTTCACAAAGATGTGAACACTCGAATTTTCAAATTCTGAAATTCGCGAAGAAATTTAGTGGAGAAACAGTAGTTAAAATACAAGATAGTACACCACATCCCTCGGTCAAAAACGATAGCTGAATATATTACCAAACATTTAGTTGAATCAAAATTCTTTAGGAAATCTGAATGAGCCGCTCGCCACTTTCATTCACTTCTATAAAAATCTTCACCACATCATCTGGCAACAAAGGCTCAATAATCTCTGCCCATTCTACAAAACAAGTTGCATGTGAATACAACAATTCTTCCACTCCCGCATCGATTGCTTCTTCTACCGAGTTCAAACGGTACATGTCAAAATGCATTACTTCGCCATAATACGCGGAATCGTAGGAATTCACTAACGAATAGGTCGGAGAACCTTCTAACAACTCAATTCCCATTGCCCGAAGAATCGCAGAAATGAGTGTCGTTTTTCCCGATCCCATTTCTGCATAAAAAGCCACAACTTTGCGATTTCCAATCGTTTCTAAAATCTCTTTAGCAACAAACGGAATATCCTCCAAAGTATGTGCAATCAATTGGCTCACTTCGACTGTAAAATGATAAAGGGAATTAACATTTCCTCCATCGAGATTCCTCCGTGCTGAAAGGTGTCATTGTAATAATTCACAAAGTGATTGTAGTTATTCGGATACACAAAATAATCTTGTTCACGTGTAAAAACAAATTCTGCTGACAAGCTCGATTTTGGTAAACCAACTTTATCTGGATGTTTGACAGTGAATACTTCTTTCTCTTTGTAGCTTAAGTTACGACCCGTTTTGTAACGCAAATTTGAATTCGTACTACGATCTCCAACTATTTTCACTGGATTTGTAACGCGAACCGTTCCGTGATCCGTTGTGATGACAACCTTCCCTCCTTTTTCCGCAATTTTCTTAAACATCTCTTGCAAAGGAGAATGCTCGAACCAAGAAAGTGTCAAAGAACGATAAGCAGATTCATCAGCAGCCAATTCCTTAATCATATCCATTTCGGTACGGGCATGAGAAAGCATATCCACGAAATTGTAAACAATGGCATTTAGTTGATTATCCCACAAGGTATGAAACTGATCTACCAATCTTTTACCTGCTTCCAAGTTAGTGATTTTGTGGTAAGACCATTTTACATCCTTTCCGTTGCGTTTCAAATTCCCTTCCAGGAAAGTTGCTTCGTGCATATTCTTTCCACCTTCATCGTCTTCGTTTAACCATTGCTTTGGAAAACGTTTCTCAATTTCTGAAGGCATCAATCCCGCAAAAAGAGCGTTACGCGCATAATGCGTTGCTGTCGGAAGAATTGAATAAACGATTTCCTCCTTTTCAATCGTGAAGAAATTGGAAATAATTGGTTTCAAGACTTGCCACTGATCGTAACGAAGGTTGTCAATTACCATCAAGAAAACACGATCTTTCTCATTCAACAAAGGAAAAACCTGTTCTTTCAACAAATGGTGAACCATGTCTGGAGCTTCCTCTTGCCCATTGAACCAATCTTCGTAATTATTCTCCACGAAGCGACAGAATAAATCATTCGCTTCTTTGCGTTGTGCATTCAAAATCTCCAACATTCCTTGGTCTTCAATTCCTTTGAATTCCAAATCCCAATAGGTCAATTTTTTGAAGACATCTTTCCACTCTTCGGCATCCAATCGACTATTCAACTGCATACCCAATTGGCGAAACTCTTGCTGGTAGTTTGAATTCGTTTTTTGAGATACCAATTTACGGTGATCCAAATTTTTCTTCAAACACAGCAATAATTGATTCGGATTTACTGGTTTTATTAAATAATCAGCAATTTTACTACCGATTGCTTCTTCCATAATCGATTCCTCCTCACTCTTGGTAATCATCACCACTGGAGTTTGAGGAGTAATTTCCTTAATACGAGCCAATGCTTCTAATCCGGAGATTCCAGGCATATTCTCGTCCAAAAAGACAATATCATAATTGTTTTCTTGACACTTTTCGACAGCTTCACTACCGTTGTTAATGAGTTCTACACTGTATCCTTTTGCTTCCAAAAAGAGAACATGTGGTTTTAGAAACTCCATTTCGTCATCTGCCCACAGAATCTTTGCTTGCATATCCTAAAGATTAATTAGCTTTGATATTAGATTTATAAAGGTATTCAATTGCGAACAAACACACATCGAAATAATAAAAAGAAAATCATCAACGACCCCGTTTACGGTTTTATTTCAATTCCCGACGAATTTATTTTCGATTTGGTGGAGCATCCTTTCTTTCAAAGATTGAGAAGAATCAAGCAATTGGGGATGACACACTTGGTTTATCCAGGAGCTTTGCATACGCGTTTTCACCATGCAATTGGAGCCATGCATTTGATGACACAGGCTATTTCGGTGATTCGAAGAAAAGGACATGAAATTACGGAAGAAGAAGAACGAGCGGTTCTCGTAGCGATTTTATTGCACGATATTGGTCACGGCCCTTTCAGTCATGCGCTGGAATACGACATCGTGAAAAATGTCAGCCACGAACAAATTTCCTATTACTTCATTCAAGCATTAAAACGCGATTTCCCTGAAAATTCAGATGATTTAGAGCGTGCTTTGATGATTTTCGCTAATAAGTACCACAAAAAATTCTTGTATCAACTGGTTTCAAGTCAGTTGGACATGGATCGATTAGACTATTTGACAAGAGATAGTTTTTTTACTGGAGTTTCGGAGGGAATTGTTGGAACGGAACGCATCATTGAGATGTTGAACGTACATAACGATCAGTTGGTAATCGACGAAAAAGGAATTTACAGCATTGAAAAATTCTTGGTTGCAAGACGTGTGATGTACTGGCAAGTTTACTTACATAAAACCGTTGTTTCCGGTGAATTTATGTTGATTAACATTCTAAGAAGAGCAAAAAAATTGATTCGCGATGGCGAAACCTTGTTTGGAAGTCCGGCCTTGTTGTTTTTCATGACGAATGAAATTCAAAAAGTAGACTTTGAAACGAATCCTGAAATATTGAAAATCTTCGCTCAATTGGATGATTACGACATTATGGGAGCTGTAAAAGTGTGGCAAGATCATTCGGATAAAGTTTTGTCTATTCTTTCTACGAATTTGGTAAATCGAAACTTACATAAAGTTGAAATCGCGAAAGAACCCTTTAGTCCTGATAGAATATTGATGGAAAAAGAATTGGTAAGAACGCAATATCAATTAGACGATGAAGAAATCAACTACTTTGTGTATTCAGAATTGCTGTCGAACAATGCATATAGCCAGGTGAAACAAACGATTAACTTATTGCTCAAAGATGGTCAAACGATTGACGTTTCGAAGGCTTCTGATAATCTGAATATTTCAGCATTGGCTCAACCCGTGGAGAAGTATTGTTTATGTTATCCTGTAGTAAGACATTAAGATCACATACTTTTTTAACCACATAGGACAAATAGAGCACATAGAGCAGATAGAATATAGAGTCTTAATATCCAAAAAATGCTTTCAAAACTCCTTCTAAACAGCCTAATTTCCTTTCTTGGTGCATCCTTGTTGATTTCCTGTGGTGAATCCACATCAGAAAGCAAGCCAGCAGTTCCCAAAAAGAAAAAGACGGAACTCGTTGAAACGGAACAACCGATCGACGATTATGAGTATTATTCAGATGATTATGAGGAGGAGAAATGGGTTGAAATTGAAGATCCGGACCTGATTAAACTTCTAATTGACGAAGAGGTCAAAAATGACAAACGTGCGAAGATCGATTATAAAGATCATTCCATCTATTTTCCAATCAAAGGTGATTCGTACCATGTTCGGTATACGATTCGTGCAAAAGAATACCTGAACAATGACAGCATATCTGATTTCATCGTTTACCGCACTTCGGACGGAATGCTTGGCGGGAGTGCAAATACGAATGAGAAGCTGATCTATTGCCTGATGGGACCAAATAAAGCCATTCTTCAGAAACATGAAATTCTTCTTTCTGCGCCCTTTTCTTATAATTTAATAGAGCGGATCTCTTTTAAAAACAAGAAAATGACTGCTCGAGCTATGCAAAATTACAGAACTTACATGCCAGAAAACGCGGAAGATCTGAAAACAACCATGATCAGCTTCATTTACACAGACAGTAATGTTTACGAAGAAAGTTACCTAACAGACTGTGAATTGGCAAAATGGAAAAACAAACAGCTTTTCAAGGGGAAATCAGAAGTTACCAGAACCATTGAAATGCATAATTACACCGAACTGGTTTATGAGAAATACAAAACCGAAGAGTTTGAGTTCTCCGCAGAATTCTCCGGCTGTGACAACCTAAACCTGGTTTTGGAAGCAAGGTTCAGCTACCGTGGAAAAAAACAGGAATTCCTTCTGGAGAAAAGAGACCGTTTCCTGGAATATCTAAAGAACAATACATCCCTTGAGAAGGAGATCACATCCATTCAAGGCTATTTTGCAGATACTGATTTATCTGAGGAAGCAATTGAATTGGATGGATTCACATTCCGCTTATATACCAGCCACGAAAAAGGAAAAACGATCTTCCGGCTGATTCTCGATCAAATCAAGAACCCGAACCAAACGGAGAATTGGGAAATTACAACCAGACATTAGGGTCTTAATATCCACCAAAAAAATCGTTTATTTACCTAAAATTTTAAAGCTATGATGATTGTTTGGATTATTCTTGGTGCGATTGGCGGACTGATTGCCCTTGTATTCATTATTGCTGCTTTCAGCAAGAAAGATTTTGCCGTAGAACGCACCATCACAGTCAACAAACCACTACCTGAAACATATGATTTCCTGACATCCCTGCAAAAGCAGGATCTTTGGAGCAAATGGACCCAATTGGATCCGGACATGAAGAAAACCTACATCGGTACGGACAAAACTGTTGGATTTATTTCCAAATGGGAAAGCCAGCACAAAAAAGTAGGTGAAGGCGAACAAGAAATCAAAAAACTAATCCCAAATCAACGAATTGAAAACGAGATCCGCTTCCTGAAGCCGATGCAAAGCAGTGCAAATGTATACTTTACAGTAAATGCAGTAAATGAAAGTCAGACTAAAGTTGCGTGGGGATTCAACAGTAAAACTCCATTTCCATTCAATGTTTTTATGCTTTTGGTAAACATGGAAAATCTGGTTGGAAAAGATTTCGAAGAAGGATTGGGGAATATGAAGAAGAATATTGAAGCTTAAGAGCAGTGAAGACTAGAGACAAAAGACTTTAGACTAAATCTTAGTCTTATGCATTGATTTTAGTATGTTTATTCAAACATCTAAAACTACGACGGGACACTATTCAGCTTATGTGAATCAAGTCTCTTGTCTTGAGTCTATCGTCTTAAGTCCTTTTAACAATCATTTTCCGAATAAAAACTCCATCTTTCTCCAATTCGACTAAATAAACCCCATTCTGCAATTCATTCAAGGAAATCATTACCTGATTCGTTCCAGAAAAATCGACTTGTAGTGCCTTCACCACTTCTCCTGAAACACTCAAAATGCGTAATTCGATCATTTCTAAAGACTTGGCGCTTTCTAGTTGAATCGTGAGGTTTTCTGAAGCTGGATTTGGGAAAAACGATACTGTTGATTCAGCAAATAATTCGTTCAAAGAAGTTGTTTCCGACTGAATAATTGCTTGAACCGTTACTGAACACCCATTTTGATCCGTAATTACACAGGTATATGTTCCTGCACACAAATTACTCGCTGTAGCAGTTGTTTGATTCTGTGGATCATTCCATTGATACAAATATGGTGCCTCGCCTCCCGTTGCAACCGCGAAGGTTTGACCGTTACACGTTCCATCATCCAATCCTGGAAAAACACTTGCTGTTAAAGGGTTATTAGCCGTTACTTCGAAGCAAACGACATCAGAAAGTCCGTTGTTGTCGGTTACTGTTACACAATAACTTCCTGCAGATAAATTAGTAGCCGTCGCAGAAGTTTGTGGACCTGCATTTGCTGTCCATTGATACGTGTATGGAGTCTGACCCAAATTTGGATGAACTGTTACACTTGTTCCACCTGTTTGACACGCTCCACCTGTCATTGTCAGCGTTAAATTCAATCCATTTGTGGTTGGAATCGTTACTGTAGCATCTAATTTTACAGGCAAATGATCCGAAGAGTAATACAATGCTCGCACAACAGAATCCGGATATTGGGAATTCGTTCCCGTCAAAAGACTTTGATTGTAATGGTTTCCATCGTTTCCAATTGCTTTATACGAAGAAGTCGTGTATTGCAATAAGTTAGCCCCATTCATCACATTTTGTGATACTAGAATGTGATCAAAACGATCGTCTAATCCGCCAGTAACACCACAATCTGTAGAACCACTTACTCGTGGAGATTGCGTGTGAATAGCAGCAAATGAGCTATTATTCGTCCAATTTCCAGAGATATTGATTGGATCTTTCAAAGAAGAAGCGCCTCCCGTGATTAAATTTTGGTAGCATACTTCACTGCTTCTGTAAGTATTCAAATCACCACAAACAAACAAATGTCGTCCTTGTGGTCGCGCATCCAAAACGGTACGCAACAAAGCTGTTTGCTCAGCACGCGTTGCCTGCTCAGCACTTGCACTTCCCGCTTTCAAATGACACATAAACACTTCGATAAAACACGTATCGTGGTGCTGTGGCAAAGTATTGTCGTTGACATACAAAATGTAATGATTGATATCGCGCACACCTGTTTGGATGATACGTTGTTCTTTTAAAGTGAGTTTATTCGAATTGTAGAACAACATATTCTGCAAGTCTCCCCCACTAGAGTTCGAGATAAAAGCCGCACGTTGGTAATAAGTCGTTCCAAAAACATTGAGCGAGCGATTCAAAACACTATCGCACCCTGCAGCCGTTTGAATCTCACAACCAGCCAAAATATCTGGTTTCAGGTATTGCATAATCTTGCGCAGAGTATCCGCCCGATTGGGAAGATTGGTATTTCCACCACCACAATCGTTTCTTCCGTTGGGGAAGTTCAATAAATTGTAGGAAACAATGCGAAGCGGAACCATTTGTGCCGAAGCAGCAATTCCAAAAGCCATCAAAAGAGCAAGTAATGCGTATTTCATGGTGTAAAATTACGACGGAAAAATGCTGGAAACCAATAATAAATGAAGGAATATTGAGTAAATCGGTTTAGTTAAACCCCTCACGTGTCAGGTCGAGTGAAATACGAAGGATGAGTATTTATTATCGAGACCGACACAGGATGTAAATGAATTTCTCCCACGGACGAGCACAGAAGAACACAGAGGAAGGATTATTCAACTCATAATAAACCTCCTTAACTAAACTATCTACCTCTACTTATCTTTGTCTACTTCCTTCTTAAAAAGTTACTCATCAACTTCATTGTAAAGGGTCACTTACTCCTTTGTAAGGGTTATTTTCTCTTTTGTAATACCTCATCAACTCAATTGTAAGGGGTCACTTTCTCCTTTGTAATACCTAATCGACTCTATTGTATGACTAACTTACTCCATTGTAATACCCCATCGAGTCCATTGTAAGGGGTACTTTCCTGCTTTGTAATACCTCATTGATGGCTTTGCAAGGGGTGTCTTCCCACTTTGTAATCCCCTATCTACTCAATTGTATGACTCACTTTCTTCTTTGTAATACCTCATCAACTCGATTGTAAGAGACATCTTATTGCTTTGTAAACCCCTATCTACTCAATTGTAAGCCATTCACGTGCGTTTGTCAGTCGAAGTTCCCAAAGAATTACGGAGAAGTATATCAGATATTAAAATATTTTCTACTTTGCGGGCAAATAACTGAAACACTATTTGCATACATGGATATCGTTATTATCCATTATCTGATATTTTCAAAAAACCGTTGTGAAATTTGAAAAGTTACCACTTTTTGGTAACTTAGCTAAAAAGTAAAACATGGGACGTAATACATCTATATCTCTAGGAAATCATTTTGAGAGTTTTATTGAAAGCACTGTCAATAAAGGTCGGTTCAATAATGCAAGTGAAGTTGTACGTGCTGGTCTTCGCCTTCTTGAAGAGGAAGAAAACAAAATTATTTCGTTACGAAAAGCAATTCAAGAAGGGATTGATAGCGGAATTGCTGAAGATTTTGAGTCTAATCAGTTTTTAGAAAGTCTAAAAGCGAGAAAAAAATAGATGGCTAATTATAAATTTACTAGAAGAGCGCTCAACGATCTAATAGAAATTTGGGATTATACCGTTGAAGAATGGTCAGAAAATCAAGCTGAGAAATATTATAACTTACTAATTGCCTCATGCATGGATTTGGCTAGTAATCCAAAACTTGGAAAACCCTATGAAATTCTTTCACTAAATGTTCTCGGTTATAAATGTGGTGAACATCTTATTTTCTATCGAGAAATTTCTAAAAATGAGATAGAAATTGAAAGAGTTTTACATGTACAGATGGACTTGAAAAGTAAAATATAGAAAAACCACAGATTTGTGTCTCTTACATCAAGCTGACGCGAGTAGCTTGTCCCCAAAGCTGGTGCGAGCGTCACGCTCGTACATTATAGAAACAACTAGCCACTTCCTCCATCCGCTAACAAATCCCTTCTCACCTTTCATCACAACACCGCTTTGAAGCTAAAGATCACCTTTTATCTTGCAATCTCAAACCCCTTCGTGCAAAGAGAATATGAAAGCAATTGTATACAGAAACTATGGAACTCCAGATGTCCTTCAACCCGAAGAACTTCCAAAACCGATTCCTCAGGGAAAAGAATTGTTAGTTCGGGTTCGGGCAAGTTCTGTTACAGCAGGAACTATTTGGATGCGCAGAGGAGTATTTCCTGGTTCTAAACTCTTCACTATTCTTTTGCGCTTATTCACGGGAATCACCAAACCCAAGCGCCCTGTTTTAGGGCTTGAATTTTCAGGAATCGTGGAAGCAATTGGAAATCATGTGACCCAATTTCAAGTGGGCGATGAAGTCTATGGAACGACCACAGGTTTGAAACAAGGCGCTTATGCCGAATATGTCTGCATTCCCGAAAGCGGGAAACAAGGCGTTGTTGCACACAAGCCAAAAGAACTCACGTTTGAAGAAGCCGCAACCCTTCCCATTGGGGCCATGACTGCACTAAATTTACTCTTGAAAGCCAAGATCGAAAAATCTGATAAAATACTCATTTACGGTGCTTCGGGAAGTGTGGGTACTTATGCTGTTCAATTGGCTAATCAATTTGGAGCACAGGTTACAGCAGTTTGCAGTAATGCCAACTTGGACCTCGCAAAGTCGATTGGAGCTTACGAAGCCATTGCTTACGACCGAACCGATATTCCTCGATTGGGCGCACGATTTGACATCATCTTTGATGCTGTTGGAAAAATTCCCGCTTCACAATTGAAACCCTTACTGGTTAAAACAGGAAGGTACGTTTCAATTAAATCGATGACCTCTGAGAAAAAACACTACCTCGATCTTTTCCAGCAATACATTTCTGAAGGAAATTTGAAACCCGTAATAGACAGAACATACCCACTAGATCAAGTACGTGAGGCACACGAGTATGTGGAATTGGGACACAAAAAAGGAAATGTAGTCGTTGTAGTTGCAGATAAATAGTGAATCGAATTGTTTCTCTTAGATTAAGATCGGAATATCTTTCACATAGAAATCACCAACCTCTTTTGAGAATAAAACGTTACTACTCATAACTCACAAATTAAAAACATTAATCTCGAACTTATGAGAACACCTTTATTCTTTCTTTTAATTGGTTTAATTTTTTTTAGTTGTAAAAAAGATAAAATTCAACCAACAATTAGTTCAAACTATTACCAATCAAGCGGAAATCTCTTGATCTTAAAAATTGGGGATTCGTTGGAATCTGTTTATGAATACAATTTAGCATCTTCGGAACTCACGAATGATTCATTACCTCTGTATATCGACACAAATTCGAATGTAGTGAACGATTATACCTATTGGAAATTTAGTCCAAATCCAGATACTTTACTTTGGAATTCATCAACTGACTTTTCCTTTCTGACTTCCGAAATCGATAAAACCAAATTACAACTATTAAACTATTCAATTCCATTTGATTCTACTAAATTTCAGTTATTGTTTCCTCAAAGTAACATTAACTGTTCACTCGTTTGGTCAAAAATTTCAAATTTAGACATTGTAAAAACATATCGAAATTCCTATCCCAACTCAAAAATTGGATTGAGTAAAGTACTTATAAATGAATATGATGAAAGTATAGGATTTACTGTCCCTCGGATAAAGTTTTTGGTATTTTTAGTCAAGGAATAACGCACAACCGTTCACATAATGATGGATAAAAACCCTCCATAAACAATAGAGAGGTATAAAAACGAACTGTCCCCTCATGGAAAAGCTACGATCAATGAACCAATTTTAAAGAAAACCTGGAAAAGCTCAGGAGATTTTCCATTTGTTATTTATTTCTTCCGCGACCTTGGCTATTCTCATTTGTTACTTTATCCTATGGAGATTTATTAAAGTTTCTCATCAAAACCCTTCAACATCCTATTTTAAAATATCTTTGCACTCAGAAACAAATTTGTCTCAAGATGAAAAAAACAGGAATCCTTTTAATCGCCCTTTCTAGTTTATTGCTTTGTAACTGTAAGAAAATACGTACTTGCGAGTGCACAAACCCTGGAGGTACCATCGAAGCGTTTAAGATTAAATCGAACAAAGAAGCTGCTGAGAAAGAGTGTCAAAATTACTACGATCACAACTATGGAAATATTCCAATGAACGAAACGAGTTGCAAGATTAAATAACGGAAATCAATGCACGTTTTTATGCTCTTCGTGGTTAAAGTGAAACCGCAAGATCTATGAAGAACAAAGGAAATATTCCTAACTTAGAACTTCACAAATCAAAAGGCATGCATTTCAAACTTCTTTCAATCACACTTAGCCTAATTTGCTTAATCTCTTGTTCGGGGAACGAATCGACTACTGATTCCGAAGCGAAAGAACGGGCAGAATTATTAAAGGATCCCGAAAGCACTCAAAAAACGAAACCCGATTTACTCGCTACTATTCCTTTCATAAAACTTCCAGTGGTTGATTCCACCAATTTTGACAATTGCAATGGCGAAAATAAACTTTCCGAAAAGATTATATCCAAATTAAAATTGAGAAGTATCGATTCGAATTACGAGAACTTTCATGCAAGATACCGCATCGCTCTATCAACTCCTGTAGACATGATTGTAATCACCTTAGCAGCAGAATACGAAATGAAAACCTACCTGATTTCCTACACGAAAGAAGATTATCAAGTCATTGACAAAGTGATGATCTCCTATGACGAGATTGCAGAATCTGCATTCTATTCAGTAGGGAAAATAACCGCAAATGAAGTGGTGGTGACCAACTATAATTACATGGGTGAAGAACCCGTTATTGATGTGAAGAAGTACCGTATCGAGAAAACTGGGAAGTTCATTGAAAAGTGAAAACCTCCCTGTCAGTTCGAGTTTCCCACATGTCGTTCTCGATAAGTCCGACTAAAATGTCGGACACTCGAACTGACAATTGTGGGAAGTATCGAGAAGTACAAGGAGGTGGAAAATGATTATTTTAGAGGATGCAAAAAGAACTTCATCCTTGGAACTGGTTTGCTCCCGAAAAAAGCAAAGTCTTGATTGTTGGAACCTTTCCCCCGACCACCAGAAACTGGTCCTTCGATTTCTTTTATCCAAACAAAGCCAATCAATTCTGGAAAGTCATTGCTCGAATTTCGAATACGGAGTTGGTATATCAAACGGGAGAATTAGCCGTTGAAGAACGGAAAAGCCTCTTGCGAAAATTGCACGTAGCTATCACCGATATGGGAAAACATATTTTGCGCAACGACAATAGTTCATTGGATGAAAATCTGAAGATTGTGGAGTACATGAATATCTTTCAGATTTTGGATGAAAACCCAACGATTCAAAAAATCATTTTCACCAGCAGTTCTGGGAAAGAAAGCGCTGCAAGGTGGTTCAATCAGTTTTTGGCAAGTCACGAAATCAAACACCGATTTCCAACGGGAAAAAGACCCATCAAAAGTTCCTTTCAATATCAAGACAGAACCATTGAACTAGTTGTTTTGTATTCGACTTCTCCAAGAGCTGCCAATCGGATTTCATTTGAAAGTTTGGTGGAGTTGTACAAGAATGAAATCACTTTATAATGCCTCTATTGAAAACAAAAATTTCATTTTCCACTTTTTCAGTCGCCAAAAAGTGGAACAAAAGTCTTGTCTCATTCCAAGCCGTTCGCTAAAAAGTCCTTTAGCTTTGTTTTAATTCAAAAAGAATGGATTGCGCTGCGCTATATCCAAACGACAACCTAAAGCAGTTTTACAAACACTTTAGGTTTTACGCTTTTTGATAAAACTACAGCTCAGGACTTTTCTTAACACTCACTTCGAGGAATGAGACCCAAATCCTCGTTAGAATGAATAAATCGTTTAGCCGAAGCCAAAATAACCCAGCTTATGGGAATCTAAATCCGGCGCATTCGTGAACAAAATCGGGCACCTGTGAAGAAAATGACAGGGAAATTTCTCATACTGTTTGAGGAGGAACGACGAGTTTATGAGAAATTCTGTCATGACCTTCAAACAGGTCGATTGGTTTACCGCGCCTAGACTTTTTGCTACTTTTTCGGCAATGGAAAAAAGTAGAATATTGATTTAATAAATTGAAATTTATAAATTAACTACAGGGTGCTGAGGGCTCCAAGTTATATTTGTAATTCTTTGCAATAAAAAATAAAAAAGCATGCATATTGAATCACACGAAACAAACGGAATACAAATCGCGGAAATCACTTCCGACAACTACCTCATCGAAAAAGAGGAAGACGGCGTGGACTTGCTCGGAAATCTCTATTACCAAGGTTTCGACCGCATGATTATCTACGAAAAGAACATCAATCCTACTTTTTTCGATCTGAAGAACGGAATGGCAGGAGAAATGCTTCAAAAGTTTTCCAATTACCGCATGCGACTGGTGATTGTTGGAGATTTCTCTGCGTATACAGGCAAAAGCATCACCGATTTCATGTATGAAAGCAATCAGGGGAAACAAGTTAACTTTTTGAAGACATTGGAAGAAGCACTAGATAAATTAGCAATGTGATAATTATTAATTAGCAAAGTATAACACAATCACCTTGTTTGCTTCAGCTCTTCGTGGTAGCTTTATGCAACCGATTTTTTAAAACAACATGAAAATATTCGTAACCCGTCCAATCATGGACTTTGGTATGGAGCGTCTCCACAAAGCGGGAATTGATGTAACAGTTTGGGAAGAAGATCGCAATCTAACACCCGAAGAACTCGTTGCTCATTGTCAAAAAGTGGATGGCTTACTGAATGTTGGTATGAATCAGTTGAACCGCGAATTGATGGCTGCGTGCCCTAATTTGAAAGTCATTTCGCTCCATTCTGTGGGATATGACCACGTAGATTTGGAAGCGGCCAAAGAACTTGGAATAAAAGTTGGAAATACACCTGGAGTTCTCACAAATGCAACGGCAGATACTGCATTTCTCTTGATTCAATCCGTAGCACGAAATGCGTTCTACCTCAATCACCAAATCTTGGAAGATAACTGGAAAGCCAGCCAGGAAATTGAAAACTTTGGAATTGAACTACGCGGAAAAACATTGGGAATTTTTGGTTTGGGAAGTATTGGTTTTGCTTTAGCCAAACGATGCAAAGCGGTTTTCGATATGGAAATCATTTACCACAATCGTGGAAACAACGAAGAAGCAGAAAAGCTATTGGGTGCTAGACGGGTTGAATTGGAAGAATTGCTTGCTGAAAGCGATGTGATATCTATTCATGCAAATCTGACAACCGAGAATACTGGAATCTTTAACGACGAGGTTTTCCAGCAAATGAAACAGTCTGCTATTTTCATTAACACAGCTCGCGGAGGATTTCACAACGAATTGGACCTCATCCTCGCTTTACAAAAAAAGCACATTTGGGGAGCAGGATTGGATGTCACGAACCCAGAACCCATGCATGCAGACAATCCGCTTTTGACGATGCCGCACGTTTGTGTATTGCCGCATATTGGTTCTGCAACGCTCGAAACACGCACAGCCATGTTGGATCTGGCAATTGATAATTTGATTGCAGGATTGAATGGAAAACCATTGAAAACTGAATTAATCTAGATTAGTTTAATGAAGTCTCTTGAAAAATATTGGGTTGGAATAGTCATCATTTTTGGTCTATTCATGTTTATCAAACCTACTATTTGCCTTTTTATACTTGGAGGCTTAATAAGCTATGTATCTGGTTCCGGTTTTGCATTTATTCGAAAAATAAATCGAATTGGAATCACAGGTACTGGAAAAATTATCCGTTACGAATCAGATAGTGAAGGATCCAAAATGCCAATCGTTGAATTCATCACAAATTCTGGAGAATTGATTCAAGAGAGGCCGTATATTTATTCAACTTCAGATCTTAGCAAATTTAGAACTTACAAAAAACGAATCAATCAGTCATTTCCAATACTATATGATCCGAAAAATTCGAAGCATTTTGTTTTTGTAAATGAGAATAAATTCAACTTATTTCTCACTGTAATTTTTGGATTACTAGGAATAGGTATGATTAGCCTGGGGATTTGCAATTTAACAGGTTTGGTTCATCTATCATTTAATTAGTATGAAATTAATTTACGTTCTTCTAATCCTCATAGTTTGTTATTCTTGTTCTGAAGAGAAGAAAGAGATTCAAGCAATAGCTAAAACAGTCAGTAAACCAGAAATTACCTTAACCGATGATTCGAAAAATGTAGAGTACGTCGAGTTTAAAGCAGATACTGTATCGGGAATTCAAGTAAAGGGATTTGAAATTCAAGCCGCTTACCTACTCGATTCATTTTATGTTTTGGAAGGATATTATTCGTATCCCGACGGAAAAATTGTATATCCAAATACGGAAACAGATTACGGAAATCGACTGATGATTATCGATTCTCAAAAAAAGATGCGTTACAAATCATTAGGTTCTGGAGATTTGTATCTTTTCGAACCGCATTTTTACAAAAATAAACAGAACAACAAACGCTTTATTGTTTGTCAGCAGGCCTTTGAATATTACTGTGGTGCATCTGTATTTTTGTTTGAAAAAGGAAAAACAAATTACTTGGGCGATATCGACATTTCGGGGAAAGATCTGGAAACAAGTGTGATCGATATTTTAAAAATCAACGAATCAAAAGGCAAAACTATTTTCAGCTTCCAAGCAGATACCCTTTTAGTTCATCCAGGTGGTAAAAATGAACTATTCATCAAAAACAATGGAACCCGATATGTTTATGATGGAAAAGCATTCCGGTTTATCCGATAATCTAACATTAATAAAATCATACATGATATCAATTACATTCATATTCCAACTATTTTGATTACATTCAAGCATGTTCAAAGGTTATTTTATTTCAGTAATTTATTTCATAACCGCTCTCATTTTTGTAGTATTGGCTTGGTCTGAACAATCAGAAAGTCTAACAATTGTTTTTAATGAAACCTACATTGTCCTTCCAAAAAGTATTGTTTGGCTAGTACTTGCTGGATTGTTTATCTTTTTTGCAGGAATTTCCCTCTGTTTTGAGCTCTTCAGACAACGGATGAATAAATACCTTTTTGGAACTCATTATTTACTTACAATTATCAGTTTACTTATCATCTATTTTGCTATTCAGCAAGAACAGAAAGGAATGCCATCAATAACTTCTGACTACAGTGTATTAGAAGACATGCAAAATCAATCGGAAGAAACTACAGATTGGATTATCTATGCGTTTTACATGCTTGTTGGAGCACAAATCATTTTCGTACTGAATATTTTGATTTCTAGTATCCGAAACCGAAGACTGACCACTAGAGATTCGTAATCACTTAAATCGCTACAGAAAATTGGCTTTCAATAATCGTGTTTTTTGTTGGAGTAACTTTAACAAGTCTTAAATTCAAGTAACCAATTCAAAAATAAAGAAACTGAATAACGGACTGAATAATGATTATCAGCAATAAAATAAGACTAAAAACCTTCGTGAGATTCGTATCTGAAATGGCTAAAATAAAACCATGATAAACACAAATCTCACGAAGGTCTATACCATTAAAGGTATTTCAAGTCACAGGTAATTTTGTTTTATTTCACTTGATCAAAATCCGTTAAAACCCAATTTTTCGAAGGATCAACCACCAAGGCTTCACAATAAGTACAAGTATGATTGGTAGTATCTTCATACGGAGCTCCACAATTGGCGCATTCATAACTAAATGCAATATCTTTTTCTGGAGTACTCAATGCAGCAGTGTTTTTCGACAGCACCATTTTGAAAGTATGTTCAGCAATCGAAGGATCTAACTTCGTTAATTTCTTACCCAACTGAACTCGCTGATAATTGGCTGTTAATCTAAAGGACAATTGCAACTGAGCATTTTGAACAGTGTATGATTGCATGGTTACTTCTTTCAAATAAAGTCGGTCAAAGACAAACTCGCCTTGTTGTTTCTTTTGAGCAAGAATTTTATTCGCTACACCCTCATCCGAAAAACGAGCTAATTTTTTATTGGTGGCACCACTCCAAACTTCCATCACTTGCATAAACACGTTTGAAGCAATGTCTTCCATGCGCTGAATTGCAAAATGTGAATCGTTTTTCACCAACTCTTTCAAGCGCGAATCACCCAACAAATCATTTCCGCTTTTATAATCCTCGTCTTGCGTGATTTCGTTTAAAACCCAATCAAATGAAGCGTTATTGGTCAAAGTTTTACAATTCGAACAACGACTTACCTCTCCAAGTTGAAGTTCTAATAAAGAGCCACAATTGGGACAATTATTCGACAAGTACAAATCATTTTGAACAGAAACAGCAGTATCTTTTCGTTTGATAAAAGTCCAGATTTCGGTATCTGAATCGCCTTTGTATGACTCATTCAATTCCGGATACTTCTCACTTATGAAACGATCGTCCATTGAAAATGTAATCGATATATCTGCAGATTGATACTCACCATCAGTGCGAATATCCATTACAGAAACATCTTTTATTCGAACATTGCTCAAAGTATTGCTTTGTGTCAATTGCTTCATCATGATAAACTGTGCTGTAAATCTTTGATAAACACCATCCGACATCCATTTGCGCACTTTACTCAGATCTTGTTCTTCCCAAGCAGCTTGCAAAGCCATAAAGGAAGTACTCACCTTTTCTTCGGTCAACCCATCGGGAAATAATTTATTTCCTACAGTTGAAGCACCCGTAAAATCTTTGGCAATCACTGCTGATAAAGCTCCTCCAATTCCTCCACCAGACATTGCTCCTTTCAATCCAGTCATCAGTGAACTTTTAGAACCCGATCCAGAGCCTAATCCCAATCTTTTTCGAAGGATGAAATAAATGATTAGGACGACTGCTAAGCCAATTAATCCAGGAATTGTAAGTTTTGAGATTCCACCTCCAGTAGGCATCAGAAGTTCTTCTTTCTTTTCTCCTCCAGCACCCCCTACTCGAGCATACAAATCCACCGAATTGAAAAACAGGACAACAAGGACAAGTAACAATCTTAAAAAGGTTTTTTTAAGCAAATTCATGTGTGTATTTTTAAATAAATGATAATCTATAAAACCAATATTACATTGGAGGAAGTGGCGGCGGTTCATTTTGGAACAAAGCACCTAGCTCATCCACTCCACCTGCATCCAACCAACTTGCCATTCCGTTTTTCCAAACCTTTGAATCTCTTTTAAAAGTTCCGTTTTGAACCATTGAAGCAAGTATTTCCAAGGTAAAAGGTCCGTTTTGCTGACCATTCACTGCCACAAAATAAGCGCTTGCTTGTGGAAGTGGCGGTGGGGTTCCTGCACTTGGGGGTGTTGCTTGTGGGCTGTTCATAGCTTGAGACATTGAATTGGCAACCATATTTCCCATTCCCATTCCAACCCCCATTCCAACTCCCATTCCACCAATTCCTGGATTGGAAACAGCAGCTTCAATGCTATTTGCAGCTTTGAATTGTGTGAGTTTTTGCATGTCAATTCGATTCAAGCGAGAGTATTCAAAAATTTCTTTCTTGATATCGTCTGGCATAGAGACATTTTCCAATAAGAATTTAGTGATTTTCAACCCATATTCTTCGAAATCTTCGTTCATTTTTTCATGACAAAGCTTTGAAAGATCGTCAATGTTTGCAGCAATTTTATCAATCGGAATATTTCCACTAGCAACGAGATTCGAGAACTTTGACATAATCAAACTTCTCAATTGACCGTTTATTTCATCGGTTGTAAATTCTGAATCAGTTCCCGAAACTTCTTTTAAGAATTTTCCTGCATCTGTTACTCTGTAAGCAAAAGAACCAAAAGCTCTTAGCTCAATCATACCAAAACGCTCATCATCAATTGTAATGGCATTTTTTGTTCCCCATCGTTGATCTAAGAATTGCTTCGTTGAAACAAAAAACACATCTGCTTTAAATGGACTATCGAAACCATATTTCCATCCTTTCAACGTAGCAAGAATTGGCATGTTTTGAGTCTCTAAGGTGTGCATTCCTGGCTCAAAGACATCAGCCATTTTACCTTCGTTCAAAAAAACTGCTTGCTGTGATTCACGAACAGTTAGTTTTGCTTTCATTTTTATTTCATTCTGATAGCGTGGAAATTTCCATACAATCGTGTCATTGGTTTCATCATTCCACTCGATAATATCAATGAATTCATTCTTTATTTTATCAAAAAGTCCCATAATTTTTAGTTTTAAAAAATTAACTATTCAGATTATTAACATTATGATCTTGAGTCCAAATAATCCTGCAAGCACGCCTTGTAATGTACCCATTCAGTATCGGGTTCTGCGCTGAATCCTAAAGCCAGGTTCGGTAAATAACACAAAGCTGTATTTACACGTTCCATAAAATCACGTTCCGATAATTGCGTGTAAAGGAATAATTCATTCTTTTCGTCCTCAATGATAATCATGGAGATAATCGATTCGTAATCGGCTTCCATTACAGCCATCATCTCATTCAGAAAGGCTTCAAACAGTTCTTTCGAAGTTCCTTCTTTTTCAAAGGTTATTGCGACGCTTTGATTGTATTTCCCGGTTTCCTGAAGATTTCCGATATTGGTACGAAGGTTTACAATACCGCCGTTCTCAAAACCGAACGATCCTCTAGTCAAATCATACTCAATCCCATTCCAATTTTCTATTTCGGATGGTTTTTCTTTGGAGAGAACCAATACTGGGTGATCTTTGTACATGTGGTAAAGCGTGCGTTCCAAATACCCATACTTTGTATTAGAAATTAGGAAAGTAATCGTAAGAGTATCACGTTTCATGCGTTCTTTTCCTTCTTGGTCGAAATGGAATATCAAATTATTCCTGAACAACTCTACACGCTCAACACCTCCATAAATACTGTAACTTTGGTCATTTACAAGCATGTGAACACGTCCCTGAACATAATTTGCTATAAACTCATCATTCGGATCGTTATCAACACCATACTGCAAAATAACATGTCGATCTCCGTTTATAAATTCCGCCATTTGAACATTATTTTCGTTCACATACAAACGAACGTCTATTGCAATAAAATCAACAGGAGTGTCATCTTTTGGAGCTCCAGGAGCATTGTGAGGCATCATGTATTTTGCAAGCGCCATTGCAGTTTGTCCCATATCACTTACATCCGACATTTTTGCCGTGTAATGTGCATTTGCTTCGTCCCATTGAACAAGTGAAATTCCGTTTTCATTGCAAATTTTTGATTGCGCTTCTGGGTTTCCAAAAGCTCCAATCATTGCCAGATACATTTGTCCGTATTTGTCTATTCCTAACATAATTTTTAGTGTTTAATCGTTGTTTTTATTCTATTCACTCCATGAATTAATTCTTGGAAGCAGTGCTTCATCTTGGTAAAAAGATTCGTGTAATTCTTTGCATAATTTCAACTGTTCAATGGATCCTTCAGTCAAAACAAAGTTGAAATCCATCATCCCAACTCCTACATCTTCTCCTGAATCTGCATAAAAGAGACTTCCATACTCATCAAAATATTTCCAGAAATGATAGATGACTACTTCTGGGTGGTCTGTCAGCACCACATCATACAAATCCAAATTGGAATCATTCGTAAATTCTGCTTTACAAGAACCCATAAAGCTTTCAATACTTCCATCATTGCTATAAAAGGAATCAGATTTTGCTATCTTTTGCATTTCCTTTTGAAAAACATCCGACAACTCTTTGTAGTTTTCGATGCTTATTTCTCTGTAATTCTCAAAACTATATTTAGTCATCTATCAGCGAATTAATATACGAGTGAAATCAATGGTGCACCTGGTCCATCGGGTCGTTTTGCAAAAAGTGCTTCAATGACTCCCCAAGTGAATTCTCGTTGTTCGTTTAACTGTTCCGTCAACCAATTTTCATAGATGTCCAACACAGCATATTCCAATTCTGAAGGTCCATAACCCGTGCGCTCTGGGTTTAAATTGGGAAATAATTCTGCTGAAATTTGAGGGTACATAAATAGACTTCCCAATCTTCCTCTATAAAAAGACAGGCTCAGATTAACTTTCCAATCACCAATTTCGGCATCAGAAAGAAAGTAAAGAGTAGCATCTTTTTCTCTTTCGGGTTTGGGCTGTAAGGGAACATTAAAGTGTTTGGCTAATTCTTCCTCTAATGTGTCAGGGCCAAAACTGAATCCGTCATTCAATTTTATTGCTCCAGATACTTTGTCGATTATCGGATACCATAGCTTCTTCTCTTTTAAATTCGTCTTCATTGAAGTTCTTTCATTCATCTAATCAAATCTAGAATGTTTGTCTTCGAAACCCCTTAAAGAATATACGAACGTATCTTATTAATCGACTAATGAAATCACAACTCCGAATATTTGCTAAATTTGTGTGAGAGTAATTATGAGATATACAGTAATCGACGATAACGAAATGGATAGAATGATCATAGAATCATTCTTTAAACAGCATCTTGATTTTGAATTATTTGGAAGTTTTTCAGACCCAATTGAAGCTATTCATCAACTATCGAATTATCCGCCCGATGTGCTTTTTCTGGATATCGAAATGCCAAATCTAAACGGAATCGATTTTTTAAGATCCTTGCCCAAACCTCCCCTGTGTGTTTTCATTACCAGTCACCCCGAATTTGCATTGGATGCTTTTGAGTTATTTGCTTTGGATTATATCTTAAAACCCTTGACTCTGGATCGTTTCGAAGCAGCCGTTTCTCGCATAAAAAGCTTTATTGATATTCGAGAAAAGGCATTGAGCTATGAACATTATTTGGAAGATGACACTGTAATTATTCAAGAAGGATACAATACTCACCGTATTTTACTTTCCGAAATTTTATACCTCGAAGCTTTAAAAGATTACACCCGCATTTTCACCAAGAACAAAAGCTACATTACGCTTGGAAATATTAGTCGAATTTTGGAAAGTTTCAATACACCTCAATTCAAAAGGGTTCACCGAAGTTTTGCTATTAATCCAAGATATATCAATAGTATTATTGAAAACAACATCTTAATTGGTACCAATCAGATTCCAATTGGTAAAACATATAAAAGTACAGTCAGTGAATGGAAAAAATCTTCTTTCTGAATTTTTCAGCTATCTTGTCGCTAGGAACTAAATTCCAACCATGATTCTATCACATTTCAAGTTTTTTCAGAGAAAGAAATTTAAACTTCTAGTTTTACTTGTATTTGTTCAACTTACTTGCAACGCACAAGAAAAGGATCGGGATACCAATGTGTGGATTGCTATATTCAAAAACAACCCGGATTTTGTTAAAAAAAGTATCGCAACCCAAAATCTAGCCAAATATTACAATTACTATTACCAACCGAAACGAGGAATTTACTGGGCAAAAAAAGGGCTTCCTATTGTTAAAAAAACCGAGGTTGATTCTATTTTATGGAGACACTATGATTATTTGGCGAGTTTGTACGATGCCGATTTAGACTATAATCAATCCATTCACTGCATGCTTCTTTCACTCGAATTGAAGAAAAAAGCGAAGAGATGGAAACTTGTTGCCGGAACATATAATGACTTGGGAGTTGTTTACGGAGAAAAATCCGATTTCGTAACTCAAGCAAATTACTACTACAAAACCAAAAAGATTTACGATCAGATTGGGAATGTGGAAGATATCACAAGTATCAACATGAACATTGCTGGTACGTATTACAAACAGGGGTTTTATCAGAAATCACTGGATGGATATAAGAAAGAGATTCCTACTTTGAAAAAGCATAAATTCTGGTTTAACCTATACATTGGGTATTCCTATATTGCCAATTGCTATGGAAAATTAAAACAGCAAGATTCGGCCTTTCATTATGCTTTGCTCAATACAAAGCTTTCCATTCAAATGAAAGATGACATTAGTAGTTTTGAATCTTGGGGAAGAGTAGCCTACTTCTGTAGTGAATTTGATCACTTTCAAGATTATTCAAAAGCAATTGATAGTGTAATCTTTTATTCGAAGAAAATCAGTTATGAAGAAATTGATTGGAGTGATTATTACAACAGTCTCGGAACGTATGAAGTAAAAATAACTCACAATTACTCGAAAGCGCTTGAAAACTATCAAAAATCGCTCGCTATTTCGAAGAATCGCTCCAATAAAACTACAGAACTAGAAACCCTACTTCTCATTTCCAAATGCTATGAAAATTCAGGCGATTACAAGCGTGCTCAGGAAACCATGCGAGAAGCATATTCACTGAAAGAATCGATTCTTACCAATGAAAGCCGGTCAAAAATAGCAGAAATGCAAACCCGATATGAAACCGGAAAAAAGGAAGCTCAAATCAAGATTTTGAACAAAGAAAACAAGCTCAAACAACAAACAACCTATTTTCTATTTGGAGGATTGGCTTTACTTGCTTTTATCATCATTAGCTTAATTAGAAACAACAAACTGAAACAAAAAAACAACAAAAAACTATCTAATTTGAATGATGCTTTGGATGAAGCAAATCAGAGTAAAGTAAAATTATTCAGCATTCTGAGTCATGATTTGAGAAGTCCGGTGAGTGGTTTGTACACTTATCTGCAATTGCTAAAGATGGCTCCCACAAAAATGAATCCCGAGTTTAGATTGCTAAAAGAAGAACAATTGGCGAATAATATTGAGAATCTGCTAAACACGATGGAAGATTTGTTGATTTGGAGTAAATCGCAAATGGATTCATTTACCCCCGAAAAGAAAACGCTTTCACTGACCGAATTACTCCAATGCGTATTGAAAATCTATAAACCATCTATTACCCAAAAAGAAATTACCCTTATTTTACCCGAAGATGACTTTTCGTTTTATTCCGATGAAAACATTTTACAAACTGTCTTTCGAAACATCCTCTCAAACGCCATAAAACATACCCCTGAACATGGAAATATTCGAATTTCTTGGGAAAGTGAGGATCAAAAATCAAGAATCTTATTTTTCAATTCAGGAATACCAATTCAAGATCTAGAGTCAACAAAAATTTTTGATTGGAACCAAATAAACAGCCAAAATTCAGGATACGGATTAAAAATATCTCACATGTTAGCTGAAAAAGTCAATATCCATATTTTTGCAAATCCAGTTTCCGAAGGTACACTTTTCACGGTAGAAATTCGAAATTTAACCTCAAAAACCTGATCCATTTTCAGAAGTATATCTTCTGGTTTTCATTTTTGTTCCTTTCAACTATCATTTAATTACCCTTTTTGAAGGAGTTTCTTATCTTTACTTACAACAAAAAAGCATATCATGAAACAAATCCTTATCCTTTTATTCACAACAACTTTCATTTTTTCTGCAACTTCTCAGTCAAAAGAAAAGAAGCCTGATTTCGCTAAACGTCTTTCGGGAATTGAGAAAGAATTAAATCAAGTGCTCGTAGATCAAAAAGTGGCAGGTTATTCCGTTGCCGTGGTTTACAAAGACAAAATCATCTACTCAAAAGGGTTCGGATACCGCGATTTGGAGAACAAGAAACCAGTTACTCCAAACACTTTGTTTGCAATCGGTTCCTCTACAAAAGCCTTTACGTCTGCAATTCTTGGTCAGTTGGAAAAAGAAGAAAAGCTGAAACTAAAGGATCTAGCAACGAGTCACTTGCCACAATTAAGTTTCAAATACGATTATCTCAATACAGGAATTACGATTCGCGATATGATGTGTCACAGAACAGGATTTTCGCGCTTCGATTATTCGTGGTATTTTTTCAATACCAGCAATCGCGACAGCCTTATTTCTCGTGTTAAGTACATGGAACCAACAGTGAAACTGCGGGAGAAATGGCAATACAACAACTGGATGTTCTTAGCTCAAGGAATGATTGCAGAGAAAATCACCGAGAAAACATGGGAACAAAACATTCAAGAGCGTTTTTTTACTCCATTGAAAATGACTCACAGTAATACGGATATTTTTGCGACCCAAAAAGATGCAGATGCCTCCCTTCCCTACACCTTGGATTCTAAAATGTCCATTAAAAAAATGGATTATTATAACATCAATGGAATGGGACCTGCGGGAAGTATCAATTCGTGCGCAAATGATATGGGAAATTGGGTTGCTACATGGATTATGGGCGGTAAATTCAATGAATCAGAAATTATTCCGAGTTCTTATGTGAAAGATGCTTCGAGTTCTCAAATGGTAGTTCGTGGTGGCCAGCCAACCGATCATTCAGACATTCAATTTACAAACTACGGATTGGGCTGGTTTTTAGAATCATACCGCGGACATTTTTTAGTAGAGCATGGTGGAAATATCAATGGTTTCTCCGCAAACGTGGCATTTTACCCTTCAGATTCTATTGGAATTGTAGTTCTAACCAATCAAAATGGATCAGAGGTTCCAGAAATCGTTCGTAACTTCATTTCAGACAAACTATTTGCTTTATCCCCAATTCCATGGAATGCAGATGCGAAAAAAGCAAAAGATGAAATGATGGCAGAAGTAAAAAAATTGGAGTCAAAAGCCGATACAACTTCTCTTCAGGTTAAAAACACACAACCTTCTCATCCATTGAAAGACTATGCTGGTTATTACTCCAACGATGCTTACGGAAACTTTACCGTTGTATACGAGAACGATACCTTGAAAACATTTTTAGCAGGAGAGAAAATGTGGATGAGTCATTATCACTACGACATATTTAACTTAGAATCAGTTAAAAAAGAGGATGAAGAAGACGAATCTAAATTTCTTCTCAACTTTGCAAGTGCATCTAATGGCAAAATAGACCGTGTTTCCTTAGATTTAGATGAACCAGAAAAAACAACCGAATTCCTGCGAAGTACTCCAAAAGTTGAACTATCTAATGACGATCTAACGAAATATGTTGGAGACTATGATTTAGAAGGAAATACCATCAAGGTTTATATCAAAGGAAAAGTGTTGATGGTTCTTGTTCCCGGTCAACCCGATTACGAAACAGCTTCTATTGGAAATGATACTTTCGAATTAACTATTGCCAAAGGTTATAGTGTGAAATTCACAATGGATAATGGCAAATCAATAGCCGTAGTTTTCCAACAACCAAATGGAAACTTCACTGCAAAACGCAAATAATAACATGTTTAAGCAAATTACAATACTTGGTTTATTTCTTTGTGGAACATTGGCTACTTTCTCATGCGAGAATCAACCGGCTAAGCTTCAAGAACCAATAAGTGGAATTCCTAAAAAAGAACAGGAATTGATCCAGATTAATCAAAAAATCATGGAACTCCGTTCAGAGTTTAGTGATTCACTTCCTTATTACAGTGAGCTCTTCAGTTCCAAATTACAGGAACTTCTTTCTGATGGCAAAACACTTACTTATTCGTTTAAATCATTGACCGAAGAAAATAGTTGTAATGTAAATACGTCAAAAGATGGTTTGTTCCGGATTTACAGTTGGGACTCACAATTAGGAGGAACTATGCGATTTTTCAATGTGATTTACCAATATCGGACTGGAAACAACATAAAAATCCAACTCTATCGCTCAAACACAGAAGATGATCCTGCTTGGTTCTGCTCAGATATTTTCACTGTAAAAGCGAAAAAAAACACGTTTTATCTGGCAATCACGAACGGAATTTATTCCACAAAAGATATGAAACAATCCATCAAAGCATTTGAGCTAACCAATCAAGGAATCAATGACAGAGTGCTTTTGATGAAAACAGACGAAGGTTTACAAAACTCGTTGGATGTCTACTACGATTTTTTCAGTGTGGTTGATCGACCAGAGAGACCGGTTTCCGTTATTAGATATGATTCCAAGAAAAAGATTATTTCTGTTTCTACTACAAATGAAAAAGATGAGATTACGAATAATTACATCACCTATTCCTTTAATGGAAACTATTTTGAACAGAAGTAGAGTAAACTCCCTATAAACCAGTTATTCATCCAAACCACCTGATTATTTTTTTAGAATTTTAAAAAGAATTTTTTAGTTTTACTTTTGAAAGTATACTGAAGAAAAATGACAAAAGAAATTTGGCTGAATTTGCCCGTAAAAGACGTGGAAGCTTCCCGAAATTTTTTCACAGCAATTGGATTTACTGCAAAACTGGAACAATCTGCTCCTGAAGAAAGAGCTTGTATTCAAGCAGGAAAATCTATAATCATGCTTTTTCCAGATGCTATTTTGAAACAGTTCAATGGTGGTTTGGAGAAGAATGACACCTCAAAAACAGCCCAAATACTCATTTCCTTTGATGCTGAAACTAGAGAAGAAATCGATGAATTGGCTCAAAAAGTAAAGAAAGCTGGAGGGAACGTTTTTTCAGAACCCTCAGAAATTCAAGGATGGATGTACGGATTTACTTTTGCAGATTTGGATGGACATCGCTGGAATGGACTCCACATGGATTTATCAAAAACAGATTAATCAAACTCATTAAATCAAACAATATGCGTATTTTTCTACTCCTTTCTCTCATTCCAGCTATATTGGTAACCAGCTGTATCAAAAAAAACTTGCAAATCCAGAGGCAGATATTTTGTCTTTTGAATTGAGTAATTCTGAGACTACCGCCAATACCGTTATTGATGAGTCAAATAAGAAAATATTTATCTACCTGAATGGTGCCGCTTATCAAAACGGTGTAACTCCAACGATTTCGATCACCAAAGGAGCAACCATTTCTCCTGCTTCAGGAACACATATCACATTTGATCAACCAGTCTTCTATACGGTAACTTCAGAATCTGGAGAGAACAAAAAAACATACCAAATTGAGGTTGTACGAATTGGAAGCTGGACTTTCAACTTCGAAAACTGGGAAACAAATCCTGACAACCAATATGAATATCCTGTTGAATCTGACGGAATACAATTATGGTCTTCAGCAAACGCTGGAGCTGCATTGGCAGGTGTCAATCCAAGTCTTGGATCTTATCCGACGGGTTCCACAACTAATGGACTAAATGGAACCAAAGCAGCAAAAATGGCTACTCTTGCTGGAACTCCTACTTCTGAAATCCTTGGTATTCATATTATTCCTGGATCTATTTTCCTAGGTGATTTTAATATTATAAATGCATTTACAGATCCTCTAACCGCTACTGAATTCGGTCAACCATATAGTGCAGCAACACCAGCCCGTTTTACAGGTTATTATAAATATTCTCCTGGACCTAGTTTCATAGATCAGAATGGAACTGCTCTGCCTTCTGAAACAGACAAGTTTTCCCTTTATGCCGTTTTTTACAATGGACCAGACAGATTGAACGGATCAACTGTTAACACTTCCCAGCAAATTATCGCTAAGGCAATAGTTCCAAACGGAACTCCTGCCAATACTTTTGTTCATTTTGACATTCCATTCACATTTACTGGAGTAACCGCAGGTAATAGCACACAAATGGCAATTATAGCAACATCCAGTTATCAAGGCGATCAATATCGTGGCGCAATTGGAAGTGAATTAATTATTGACAGTTTAAGAATTATACCTGAATAACTATGAAAGCACTAATAATTATAATTAGCATCTTATTTCTTTCTACCAAATGCTTCACTATCCATGCTCAGGAAAAGAAGGAAAGAATACATCCTTTTGAAGAAAGAAAATTTACGCATAGTATCGTTTTCGGGCTGAATATTGGAGCGATGTCTCCCACATCTCTTCCTGCAAATATTCGAAAAATCAACAAATACGATCCGCAATTCTGTCCTTCCTTCGGATACGAAATGTTACATCACATTACCCCTAAATGGAGTATAGGATTCAGTGCAAAAATTGATTACAAAGGAATGTCAATAACAGATAGTGTGGCTTATTATCGTGTCTCCATCGAGCAGGAAAAGAATGGTCAAACGTCCAAATTTGAAGGCGATTTCACGGGAACTAATTATACCAAAGCCCGCAATGTTTATTTTAACTTACCTGTTTATGCTGTATTTATTCCGAATAAACAATGGTATTACAGACTTGGAGGTTACATCGCATACAGATGGGAAGGGAAATTTGAAGGAAGTGTTTCTAACGGTTATATCCGAAATGGAAATTCTTTAGGTGAAAAAGTCATTATCGATCATGCTGATTTCGATTTCTCTGATCAACAAGGTAAATGGGATTTGGGGATTGATGCTGGAGCTGGGGTTTTCATTGGAAAACGCTGGAGTGTTCAAGCTAATCTTCAATGGGGATTGAAACCTGTATTTCCTTCTGATTTTACAGGACTGAGTTTCAAAATGTATAATATCTTTGCAAATGTAGGGGCTGCTTTACGAATACTCTAATAAAGGCTCAAAAGTCACCCATTTAATTAATTGTATTAAACTCTTATGATTAGTACGCAAATAAACCAGCTTCAAAAAAATCTGGATTCCATTCGTTTCGAAATAGTTAATCATCCAAGCTACCAAGCAATTCAATCCATTGAAGATATTCGCATATTTATGGAACATCATATTTATGCCGTTTGGGATTTCATGTCTTTATTGAAAGCTTTACAGAATGAATTAACCTGCACTCAAGTTCCTTGGTTTCCGGTTGGATCGGCAGAAGTACGCTACCTCATCAATGAAATTGTTTGTGGAGAAGAATCGGATTTAGCTTCCGCGGATGATGTAAAAAAGGGAGATGGAATTCGCAAAAGTCATTTTGAATTGTATTTGGATGCGATGGCACAAACAGGTGCTTCTCGCACCGGAATTGATGCGCTTTTCAGTCATATTCATTCTGGAAAAACGGTAGAAGAAGCAATTGAAACTGTATCGATTCCAGAATCTGCTAAGCAATTTTTGCGGTTTACATTTGAGGTGATAGCAACACGAAAACCACATATCATTGCCGCAGTTTTCACATTTGGAAGAGAAGATTTGATTCCAAATATGTTCCACAGTATTGTGAGTGACTTAAACTCCAAATTTCCAACAGAATTGGCAACCTTCAAATTCTATTTGGATCGCCACATTGAAATTGATGGTGATCACCACGGACATTTAGCGCTTCAAATGGTCAGTGAACTTTGTGGAGATGATGCCGAAAAATGGAAAGAAGCAGAAAAATACTCCCTTAAGTCACTTGAAATGCGCAAGCACTTGTGGGATGGGGTTTTTGATGAAATCAAGAAACATCAACTAGTATAAACATCTTTTAGTAAGGTGACTTTGGCAAGCTTTGTCACCTTACTTTTCTCAATAAACAAAGGTTCTTTTATCCTTTTTCAGGGTGTAATAAGTCCACTTAACACCATTTTTACTGCTCGTAATTTCATACGGATTCCCCACATCAAAATGGATATTGGTAAACGATTCCTTGTACAAATTTTTGCCTTTGGAATCGATTATGATGATTTGATTATTTAGCAATTGAAAAAACTGGTTATCCAGATAATCCATTGGTGAAGCATTACGAGCAATATAGGTGTGACTGATTAAATCAATCACATCATATCCTTTTTCCGTTTTGATAAACCCCAACTTATTAATAACCAAATCACAAGGCGCTTCTTGCAATAACTTGTTCTGATTTGGAAT
This sequence comes from Fluviicola taffensis DSM 16823, assembly GCF_000194605.1. Taxonomy (NCBI): domain Bacteria; kingdom Pseudomonadati; phylum Bacteroidota; class Flavobacteriia; order Flavobacteriales; family Crocinitomicaceae; genus Fluviicola; species Fluviicola taffensis. Next base: position 2,962,119 of record NC_015321.1, on the reverse strand, counting down.
CTGTCCTTCATAGAAAACAGCATTGTACCATTTCCCATCTTTTTGAGCATGAATTAGCCAATTCGATTCAAAGAACATTTCCACAAATAGCTCATCAAAGATGGGAGTTAGCTGCTCGTTCAACTGATAATCTACCATTCCGAATTTAGTGGCTTTTCGAGTCCGGAAAACCTGCTCATCAACAAACTTCACCTCATCAAAAACAGCTGGAAGTTCTTTCCGGTTTCTGAAATCAATTACTCCATGCAATTTACCAATGCGTGTTAATCCCTGTGGTTCGAACTCTCGGAAAGGAAAGCCTACTTCTAAAAACTGAATTTCATCGTATTGAAAAGGATAAACAGTTGTATTGAGCCCATCAATAATTCCCCATTTATTCGATTTATTTTGCGCCAAAATATACTCTGGGTGATAATCCGTCAAAAGCGTATAGTTCAACTTTTTGTACTCATACGGAATGTACGCTTGCTCAAGCGTTCTTCCATCTTCTGTTTCATAGTTTGAATAATGAGAAATGCCTTCATATCCTCCTTTTTTGGAAATATTCATCTCCAGATAATCCGTCACAAATGCTCTTCCTCTATCGTCAATTATCCCTTCATTATTCGGTCCTGTCCGAACAACAGCTTCACCCAAAGGCATAAAACGCGCGTCTAAATATTCTGATTCATTTCGAACTCCTGTAAAACAGTTTACCGCACCAATGCTATTTCCACGATAATACTTCACTAATTGCTGATAATCACCCGAAACAAGTGTGTCTGCATCGAGATCAATCAGTTTACCTTCAGTTGTGAAAATTCCAAATTTTCCATTTCCTTTTTTGAAGACATGAAACGAATTTTGAAAAGCAGAATTGGTACCTATGCTTATATAAAATGGATCTCCATACTCACTGCTTGTTGAATAACTGGAAATCGGAAATCGTTCTACAATCGTGCTATCTTTTAATTCCGCCAAATATTCTTCTCCTTCTTTTTTTGTTACAATCAAAAAGTTTCCAGAGGCTGGTCGAATATTAGAATAAGAAGTGGTTACCGGATGATATTGTCCATTTGAAGAGACGTAATTCAAGAAACCGTTTTCATCCACAAAGACAAATAAATGTGTTTCGTTATTGAAATTGATGTGATAAAACTGATCCAATTTTTGGCTCATCCATGGAGTCCAATATTTGCGTAAACGCACATCGTAAAAAGCGGCTTTCGTTTCTGTTCCATTCTTTTGCAAGACCTGTAGAATATCCCAATTTAATCCATCTTGCCATGTTACTTCTACTCCATTATTCAACTCATCGTAGTAAACATCACGGAATGCAGGAATGGCAACACCGTCAAATGATGCAAAGGGAGAATCAAAGTAAGTTCTAATTTCAGTTTTATCTCCCAGAACTTTCAAGTTCCACTCCATAAATACCGTGTCCTTTTCCACATAATCAAGAAAGTATGTCCGATTCGATTGGGAAAAAGCAGCTGTAATAAGTATAAACTGAAAAACAAAAAAGATATATTTCATTTGTATGTATTTTGAATCAAATCTACCCATTATTTGAAAGCGCCATCATCATGCAAATGAGGTATTCCGAAGAAATTGCTAGATACCTCCGTCGAATCATAAATTGAAGTTAAGCGTTCATTTTGACACCGATTTTATCTATTAAAAGCAATGACAAAACTTATTTTCAAACTTTAAAACAATCATCCTATTATTCAATGAATCCATTTATATGATAAAAACACCATAACTTATTCATCAGCAAAAAGTTACTTTGAATACTTCTTTATTTTTTCGTTAAAATTCACTTAACTCCAATAGAATAGGACTTTTAGAAGTACTTTTGTGCCCGATTAGAAGAAATATTACACCTTACAACTCTTGCGATGAAACCAATTTTAACCTTGGCGTTGACTTTGTCATGCCTAATGGCCAATGCCCAAACTACAATCGAATTCAGAATCTCCACTGTTAACAGCGATATCGCCGATATGGATGGATTCCTTCAAGGAGATAGTGATCCCAATTGGCAAGCCGAAATCTTGGATGGAACTAGTTTGGGGTCTTTCGACGAAGAAATCACCGCAAATTGTCCTGGAGTTAGAACATACAATCAAACATTTGGTTCGCGTGCTTACAATTGTGCTTTACCCGCAAATTTCACGTTTCGTTGGAGAGCTTTTGAAGACGATGGTTGGTTCTTTGGAGAAATCATTGAAGCAAGTACAGGCTGGCAAACTGTCAGCATCCCTGCTGGTGGTTTAAATGCAACTACTTTTACAACGATTGCTTCGTATTCCGCAACAGCTGCTGGAGATAAATGTGGTGGTGGCAATACCGTTACTTGGGGAGTAACTCTTCAATACCGTGTAACAGGAAATTTACTCACAAACACTGCTCCTACAGCAATTAATGCATCCAGCCCATTGATTCAAACTGGACAACCTGTAACACTGACTCAAGTTGGAGGAACAACTACAAATGGAAGTGCCGTTTACAATTGGTATACTGGTGGATGCAATGGAACTTTTATTGGAACTGGCGCAACTATCTCACCGACAGTTCTTGCACCAACAACTTACTACGTGAAATCTGTTGGAACTTGCTCTACAACCTGTGCACAAATAACAATCAATTCATCTGCTCTAGGTGTAAGTTTATCCGACTATCATTACCAATGTTCAGATAACGAAATTGATTTTTACTGGTCAACTGAAAATGAAGAAAAAAACAGTCATTTCTTAATTCAACAGATGATTGATGTCGACAAATGGAAAACAGTCGCTATGGTGAAAGGTAACGGGACAACGACAATATCTCATCGCTACGAATCTCATTTGGGTAATTTAACTACAACTAATGATCAGTATTACCGATTGGTACAAGTTGATTTTGATGGAAAAGAAACCAACTACGATCCGTTCTATGTGGCTTGCAAATCAGATTCACCTACATTAACAATTTATCCGAACCCAAACAATGGATCTTGGTCTATTTATCCGTTTGAAAAGGATTTACAGATTCGTTCTATCCGCAACAGCGTAGGTAAACTCGTACCTTTTGAACTAAATGATGGAAAAATTCAATTAATCAATCCAGAAGCTGGAACTTACTTTATGGAATTAATCTCGAAGGGGCAGATAACTATTCAAAAAGTGGTTGTTCAATAATCGAATAAAAATGTAGGGACGCGATGCTTCGTGTCCCTACATGTAATCATTATTTTTTCACCTCCACTTTCGGTGGAATCAATTTGTAAATAATCGGAGTTACCACTCTTGAAAGTAAGGTCGAACTAATCAACCCTCCGATTAAAACAATTGCCAATGGAGAGATTAGCGGATTCGTTGAGATCGCAATTGGAATTAAACCTCCAATCGCAGTGAGTGATGTCAAAACAATTGGCAAAAAACGAACTTCACCCGCTTCTCGAATAGCTTCATCCAAGGTTCTTCCTTCTTCTCGCAAATGATTGGTGAAATCAACCAAAAGAATAGAATTCTTAACTTCAATTCCCGCAAGTGCAATCAAACCAATTACCGCAACAAATGAAAGTGAATTCCCCGTCATCCATAAAGCGATTACTGCTCCAACTATTCCAAGAGGAATTACAGACAATACGATCAAAGTACTTTTGAATGTTTTGAAAAGTAAGATTAATACGGCAACGAATAAGAAAACAGTAATGGTTATAATCGTGTTAAATCCACCGAAAGATTCATTCCGAGATTCGTATTCCCCTCCCATTACATACGAATATCCTTTGGGTAATTTCTTCTCATCCATTTTAGTAATGACTTCCTTAATCAAATTATCCACCAATACTCCTTTTTGAGCAAAAGCACTTACGGAAACTGTTCTAACTTTATTGTAGTGATTAATAAACAACGGAGAACTTTCCAACTCCAAACGAGCAATCTGAGAAAGCAAAATCGCTTGCCCTTGTTGATTGTTGATATACAATTGATTGAATACATCCAAAGTCGCTCGTTCTCCTTTATGAGTTGTCAAAAGCATGGAAAACTCATCGTTGTCTTCATCAGAAAAAGTCCCCAAATCAACTCCTGCAATTGCCAAACGAACCGTTCTATCAATATCTACCGTATTTATACCTAAAGCACGTGCTTTTTCCTTAGAAATAACCAATTTGAAATCCGACTTCAAGTTTCCAATTGGATTATTAACATACATAGTTCCTGGAATTTCCTTCAGTAAATATTCTACTTCCTGACTCAATTTTCGCAAGCTATCCAAATTATCTCCAGATAAACGAACTTCAACTGGGGCAACCATTGGCGGTCCTTGTTCAAAATTCTTCACCTCGATTTTAGCTCCTGGATATTCATTGAAAATAGAGCGCAAATGATCCGTAATTTCTTGTCTTTTATCAACACTTGCATGCTTGTCCAGCTGAACAAAGACTTGAGCAAAGTCACTTCGTTCATTTTCTTGTGCCACATTGTAATAAACAGGTGGATTCCCTTTTCCAACGTTTGTAGCGAAATAATGTATTTCAGGAATTTTCTTTAATTCTTTCTCTACATATTCTGTAATTTCATTCGTATGCTTGAGATTGGTTTGCAAAGGAGCCACTACATCAACCATGAATTGTGGTTTTTCCGAAGCTGGAAATAAACTAAAACCAATTACTGGAAATAACGCTAGAGAACCGACAAAAACACCCAATGCAATTAGCATTGTAATTATAGGTCTTTTCAATGCTTTATCCAGCAATACGGAATAGGTTCCTGAAATTCCTTTTTGAAGAGCTCTCAGGAAAATATTTCCATCGTGCTTTCCATCGTGTTGTTTCAATAAACGGCTCGACAAAAATGGAATAATTGTGAGTGAAACCACCATCGAAGCTAAGACACTCGCAATCACCGCCATTGGAAGACTTCGAATAAAATCCCCTGAAACTTCTGGCAAGAATACCAAAGGTAAAAAAGCAATAATCAATGTGACGGTACACCCCACAACTGAAAGTCCAATTTGCTGTGTTGCCATCAAAGTTGCATCCATTCGCGAATGCCCTTCTCGCAACCAGCGTTCAATATTTTCAACAACAACAATGCTATCATCGACGAGTAAACCAAGTGCAACAACCAATCCAACAATACTCAACTGATTGATATTAAAACCCATCACATTCAGTAAGACCAATCCAATTGCGAGTGAAAGTGGAATGGAAATCATCACCACCAACGAAGCTCTACCACCCAATGGAAGTAAGGTAATAGCCACCAATAAAATAGCGATGAGAAAATCAATTCCCAATCCTCCCAAGCGATCATTGACATTATCACCTTGATCAAAGTGATTCACCATATCCATATTTGAAGGAAGTGTTTCATCAAATTCCTCCAATACTTTTTGATACTTCTTTTGTGTTTCTGAAATATTGAATCCTTCTTTTTGCGCGGCTGTCACGAACACACAACGATGACCGTTTAGTCTCGTAATATGCTTCGTTTCTGAAAAATCATAATACACATCAGCCACATCTTTCAGTGGAATAGTTTTTCCTTCGGAAGCATAAATAATCGTATTTGCAATTTCATCAAGCGACACATAATTTCCACTCGTTTTCACATTGAGCGACTTTGTTCCCACATCGATACTTCCACCAGGAATATTTGCAATTTCACTTTGAATGGTACCAACTACAGCGTTCAAAGGAAGATGTAATTGCGCCAATTTATCCGTTCTTAAATCAATTCTCACCTGTTCTTCCGATAGACCATGAATCTTCACATTCTTTAGTTCCGGAAGTTTTTCCAACTGTTCTTGCAAATCTTCAGCGGTTTTCTTGAGACTTTTTCGTGAAGCGTTTTCACTAATCAAAGCTGTCTGAATGACATTTACATCCGAAGCAACCAATTTCTTCACTTCAATGCTTAAAATTTCAGCTGGAAGTTCAGAACGCATTCCATTTACTTCACGAGTCAGTTCCTGAAACTTCTCATCAACATTCGATTCGTATTTGTATTCTACAGTCAAAATCGCTACACCATCTTTGATTTGCGTTTTAATCCGTTTAATGTTCTCTAAGCTATAAATTTGTTTTTCCAACGGTTTCACCACCAATTCTTCCATATCGGAAGGACTTGTTCCTGGATAAATCACAATTACTGGAAACATCGGGGAATTTGTGGCAGGATCCTCACTTCGAGGCATAGTAAGTAGCGTATTCACTCCTAGAGCGATCGCCATAATGAACAACACCAAGGTAAATTGGTAGTTGCGCACTGCGTATGTTGCGATTTTCATTGTTGTGGAATTATTTGACTGAAATGGTTGAATTTTCGTTCAAGTAAGGTCCACCTGAAACAATCACAAACTTGTATCCTTCTAAACCTTCAGATACTTCCACTACATTTTGATTCAAATTATCAATTTTCACGGCAACTTTCTTCACTGTTTTTTTGTCGTTTGAAATGAACACATATCCTTCATCGGCATTTCCATCGAGCAGAGCTTCGTAAGGAATTTTCCAGTTTTCGGAAGTTTCAGAAAGGTGAATAATAGCTTTACCAAAAACACCACTTGCTAGCCCTTGAGGAGCTTTTCCTTTTAATTCCAATTCCACAGTGAATGTTCCACTGAATGGATCAATACTTTCTGATTTACGTGAAACGACTGCTTTTACCGTTTGATTTCTGAAAACATCTGATTCAATTTCTGCTTCGTCACCAATTTTGATTTGACTCCACTGACGATCACTAACCCCCACTTTCAATTTAAAAGAACTCGATCCGGCACCATTTGTTTGAAAAACAGGAGTCCCGCTACTCACTAATTGACCTTGATTGGCCATTTTACGCAAAATAAATCCATTTGAAACCGCTCTAATTTCCGCGTATTTCAAATTGAATAAGGCTGATTGTAATTGCTCCTCGGCAACATCTACAGCGGTTTGTGCATTTTGCATCTGTTCTAAGGTTGCAAAGCCTTCTTTCTGCAAATTTTTCGCTCTTTCCAAATCGCGTTTTGATTTTTCTAAGCCCAATTTAGCTTGACTCACAGTAGCTTTTACAAGCGTCAAATCCAAGGTTGCTAATAATTGTCCTTTTTGAACTTTATCGCCTTCACGAACAAATAGTTTTTGGATTACACCGCCAGATAAAAACGACAAATACGTTTCGTCATCGGTAGTAAATTGTCCAGAAACATGAATTTCTTCGTTTGAATTTAGTACTTGTAAAGAGGCTAATTTGACTGGAATTACTTCCACTTTTGGAATTTCATTGGTTGTCTTTTCTTTCGAGCCACAAGAAGCTATTAAGAATGAAAGAAAGATTGCTGAACTTATTATTTTTTTCATAATCGAATAGTTTAGTTATTGATATTCAATGGATATGTTGCTGCTGCTCGCTCAAGTTCAGCGAGTGAACTCAAGTAATTTTGATATTGAATGAGGACAAATAATTCTGCATTGGTTACTTGATTGGAGGCATCAATAAACTCAAGCTGACTTGTTAATCCTTCTCTATTTGCTCCTGAAACTAAGGCAAAATATTGGTTGGAAGCTTCTAATTGTACTTTAGCTGTTTCCCAATTTTCTTGTGCATTCAACACATTTCGGAGTGCTTGCTGACGCTGCAATTCCAACTGCTGCGAAACTTGATCCAATTGTAGTTTTGCAGTTTCAATTTCATATTTCGTTTGTTTCACTTGTTGTTGATTACGTGAACCGTTATAAATCGGAATAGATGCGGAAATACCAAACATGTAATAGGCCGATTTTTTACTCACTTCCCAATCTTGGCCTTGTGAACCAAGATCTAAAAATGCATTCACCTTCGGAACCCAATAGTTTTTATTCATTTTCAAAACAGACTCTTGTACTTCAATCGATTGATTGATTAACTGAATTTCTTCCCGTTTTTCAGTTATTTCCAATTGTGGAGTAGCACTCACCGTTTCTTCTAACGAAATATCAGAATCAAGCGGTCGATTTATTAGAAAATTGAAATAAGCTTGTGCGTTTTTCAACTGATTTTTAGCCGTAGAAATAGACGTATTCATTTTCATCAATTCCGTTTGAGCTTTCAATAAATTCACCTTCAATCCTTTTCCTTGTTTGATTAAGGCTTCATTGAGCGCGACGTTTTGTTCCAATACTTTTTTATTCGCTTCATAAATATCTACCGATTTTGAAGCCAGAATTACATTGTAATAGGACACTTTGATATTCTTCACCAATTCACGTGCATAGACTTGCATATCGAGGTTGCTCAACTCCACTTTTTGTTGTTGAATACGTTTATTCGCAATGATATCCATATTCAATAAGGGAACCGATGTTCGAATATATGTATCGTAAAAATTGGTTGGTAAGAAATTAATTTGTTGATTTTCAATTTGAGGGAAAGCATTCGTTCCTGTCATTTGATTCAAGGTCGTGTAAACCGGATTCAACATATCTCCAAGAGGAAGATCAGCATAACGTCCGCCTTGTGCAGTTGTATACGAAGCATTGAAGTTTACAGAAGGCAAAAAATTGCTTTTTGCTGTAGTTAAAGTTAGAAGAGCCTTTTCCAATTGAATGGAACGTTGTTTGAGCACTAAATTGGAATCCAACCCTTGTTGAATGTATTTATCCAATACTGCTTGCGACCAAACTGTTGCATGCAGAAACATACTTATTGAAATCGCCACTAGAAGAATAATTTTTCGCCCCATAGTAATCATTGTTATTTAACTAAACAGTGTTAAGTAATTATTAAAAAATTAGATCTTAAAAGAATCCATCATACGAATAAACTCATCAAACCCCATATCGACAATTTTTTCACTTTTTTCTGGATCCAATACTTTACATCGACCGCGATCATACAAATTACACATACCGTGCATTGCAGACCAAACTAAATAAGCGCCAGCTTCCGCATCTAAAAACGGTAAATAACCTTGGTCCATACATTGTTGTACGGTTGCTTTCAACCCTTCAAATGAAGAAGCACCCTCTTTCCAAAGTTCATCATCTTCCAAGTTACTCAAAGGTGATTTTTGAACAAACATCAAATCATAGTAATCTGGATAATCGGCAGCAAACTGAAGATAAATTCGTCCCATTGCTTTCAAGCGTTCATAGGGATTCTCTACCGAGTAAAGCACCTCCAATTTGCTTCCCAATAATTGAAATCCTTCGGAATGAAGCGCAAAAAGGATTGCGTCTTTGTCTTTGAAGTATAGATAAATCGTTGTTGGACTATATTCAATGCGTTGGGCAATTGAGCGAATAGACGTTTGATCAAAACCCTTTTCCAAAAACACTTCACGAGCAGCTGTGAGGATGCTTTTTTGCAACAGTTCTTTATCTCTTTCCTTACGTTCGTTAATTCCCATTTTGAATATTGAATGGTACAAATATACTTAACAGCGTTAAGTATCCAAATTTTATTTCAAAAAAATGAAAGAAAAATATGAACATCCTTTATTTATGGGTATTTGAACCACATAGGAACATAGGAACATAGGAACATAGAATATTATTCTCTAAAACTATGTGACCTATGTTTCTATGTGGTTAATTGATAGGTGTAGGAAGTCATGAGAATTTGTTATGGAGCAATGTAATAAGCACTCAGTTTTGAGTGTTTTTTGACGCACTGAGACTGTAATGGGCCGAAATATTCTGATTCAAGTCACTCATTCACTTAAAGCATTGCAATTCCGACAATTAGGAACAAAAAAAGAGGCTATCTACGTTATAGACAGCCTCTTTTTAAGAACTTTAGTTATTCTAGTTTGCTAATGATACATTCACCGCATTCAAACCATTTCTTCCGTTTTCTGTATCGTAAGTTACATTGTCGTTTTCACGGATATCTTGGTTTAAACCTGTAGCATGTACAAATATATCTTGTTCGTTTTCTCCTTTAATAAATCCGAAGCCTTTTGCATCGTTGAAGAATTTTACTGTTCCTTTATTCATATTCTTTAATTTGCGGTTCGTTTTGAACCATGTAAACTATTCTTATCCGTACGCACTTCGCACGGAGTTTTTTACGGAAAATGTGAAATTAATTGAAGTGTAAATGTGACTTTACAATTTGATCGAGATAACAATCTTCTATTGAATGGATTAAAGGTACAACTAAATATCCGATGTTTCCTAATTTAATTTTATTTAACGGCTATTGTGATAAATACCTCCGTGAATTTGACCTCACTGTAACAAAGAAATCAGCTTTTCTATTTGTTCTTTCGTATTGAATGTGTGAATGCAAATACGTAAGCGTTGAGAACCAGTTGGAACGGTTGGTGGTAAAATAGCTTTGACAGCGAACCCAGCCTCTTGAAGTTGATGTGCTTTTTGAATACACAACTCTAACTCTGAAAACTCAACAATTTGGATTGGAGATTTATTCGAACTCAAAGTAGACTGAATTCCTTGAGAAAAATGAGCAATATTCAATCGCAATTGTTCTCGAAGAGAATCTTCTTTACTGAACTCGATTTGATGCAAAATGTGGGTGTAAAATCCTTCTGGAAGAGCTGTTGTGTAGATAAAAGAGCGTGCAAAGTTGATTAAAAATTGCCGCACCTCATCTGAGCAACAAACCACAGCACCATGCGCTCCATAAGCTTTTCCAAAAGTAAATAAACGAATGAAAACGGAATTTTCAATTCCAACTTCTTCACACAAACCTTTTCCTTCTGTTCCAAAAACACCACCTGAATGCGCTTCATCAACAATCAATAAAGCATCATACTCTTCACACAAACGATTAATCTCCAATAAAGACGCAAGATCTCCATCCATGCTATAAAGCGATTCTACAGCTACAAAAATGGTTCCTTCTGCCTTTTGAAGTCGCTTTTCTAAATCCTCAATATCATTATGCTTAAATGAAAACGAATGCGCAAAGCTCAAACGAATTCCATCACGAACAGATGCATGCACAAGTTCATCATAAATGATCGTATCTCCTTTTTGAGGAAGGGATGAGAACAATCCCACATTCGCATCGTATCCTGAATTAAAGATCAAAGCAGCATCAGACTCGAAATGAGTAGCGATGGCTTGTTCTACTTCTTCAACGACTGTTGAATTTCCAGAAATTAATCGGGAACCTGTACTTCCTTTCAATGCGAATACATGCGGAATTTGAGCCAAACCCAAATAATCGTTCGACCAAAAATCCACATGGTTTTCAAACGACAAAAGGGAGCGTAAACTCCCCTTTTCTTTTCTATCTTCTAAGCGTTTTTGAAACTTCGAATTCATTTCTTATGAAACAGTGACTTTTCTCGGAGCAAATCCAGCGGATGCAATTTTAGCTTCAGCCAATTCTTTCGCTCGTTGAGCTTCTTTTTCTTTTCTAGCTTCAATGATTGGATCTGGTTTCGAAACGGGTTGTTCACCATCTGCAAATGCTTCTTTGGGCATTAAACCTAAAATAGCAAACATCTCTTTGTCTTCATTGAATTCAGGATTCGGAGTTGTCAATAATTTATCTCCTGCGAAAATAGATCCTGCTCCTGCCATAAAGCACAAAGCCTGACCTTCCATAGTCATTTTTGTTCTACCAGCCGACAAACGAACTACGGCTTCTGGGAATGCCACACGCGTTGTTGCAACCATGCGAATCATTTCCCATTGTTCAATTGGTTTTTGATCTTCCAATGGAGTTCCTTCTACAGCAACCAAAGCATTGATAGGAATAGACTCCGGCGGTGTATCCATTTCCATATAGCTCATCAATAAACCAACACGGTCTTCAATTGCTTCGCCCATTCCGATAATTCCTCCAGAACAAACAGTCAAACCTGCTTTTTTTGCATTCCCAATGGTATTCAAACGATCTTCGTATTCACGAGTAGAAATAACATCTCCATAAAATTCTTTGGATGAATCCAAGTTGTGATTGTAAGCGAACAAACCTGCATTTTTCAAACGATGCGCTTGATTTTCATTCATCATTCCAAGCGTCGCACAAACTTCCATTCCAAGATCATTTACTGCTGCAACCATTTCGATTACATTGTCAAAATCTTTGTTATCGCGTACTTCTCTCCAGGCTGCTCCCATACACAAACGAGATGAACCATTTGCCTGTGCATTTTTAGCTTGTTCGATCACTGATTCGACCGTCATTAATTTGTGAGCTTCCACATCAGTGTGGTAACGAGCTGCTTGCGGACAATATCCACAATCTTCTGGGCAACCACCTGTTTTAATACTCAACAAAGAAGACATTTGAACTTCTCTTGGGTTGTGAAATTGACGGTGAACCGTTGCTGCTTCAAAAACTAATTCTAACAAAGGCTTATTGTACAATTCCAATAAACTTTCTTTCGTATTATATGCTGGATTTACTTTCATGTCTGAATTCTTGTGACCACAAATATACAAAGTCTACTGAAGGTGACAGTTACTTGGCTTTTGAAATTATGAACAGGAAACAATTATCTTTATAAGCATAAATATTCTTGCATGAATCAAAACCAAGTAAATATCCGGAAATACGAAGCTGCTGACCATAATGCGTGCATGGATGCTTTCAAGACGAATGTTCCTAAGTATTTCACATTGGAGGAAGTGAATGAATACGAGCAGTTTTTAGCGAAATTAGATAATCCTGAAGTTTTAGACAATCCGCTTTATTACGTCATGGAATTGGAAAACAAGTTTATCGGTTGTGGAGGAATTGGTGAAAAAGAAGGAATTGATGGAATCCCTTCAATTACTTTTGTTTGGGGAATGGTTCACAATGAATCCCACAAGAAAGGATTTGGCGAACAACTTTTACAATTTCGTCTCGGTGAAATTAAACTGCATTTCCCAACTAAAAAAGTCATTTTAGACACAACGCAATTTTCATACACATTCTTTGCTAAGTATGGATTTAAGACGTTGAAAATAACGGAGAATGGTTATGGTGAAGGAATGCATCGGTATGATATGGTTTTGGATGAAAGTTCAAAAAGTTAAAAGGGTTCAATCAGTTTAATAGAAATTGAGTCAACCGCGGCCGATAAAAAATTGAAAAATGTTTAAATCAAATTTTGAACATTTGAACATTTGAACATTTGAACATTTGAACTATTTAGACACCAAACAAACAGCATAAGCTTTCACAGCCTCTCCCGCTCCAAAGGAATCTACTTTTTCGTGGGTGGTTGCTTTGATAGAGACTCGATCTACTTCTACTTCTAAAATTTCAGCTAGAATCGTTTGAATTTCGGGTATATACGGATTGACTTTCGGCTTTTCTAGAATAACTGTTGCATCAATATTCACAACCCCAAACTGTTTTTCCTTGATTAGAGTCATTACATTCTTCAAAAGGATTTTGGAATCGATTCCTTTGTATTGTGGATCGGTATCTGAAAAATGAAATCCGATATCTCGCAAGTTCAAAGCTCCAAGCAAAGCGTCACAAATGGCATGAATCAATACATCTGCATCTGAATGGCCGACAGCCCCAAATGAAGAAGGGAGTTTTAAACCTCCCAACCAAAATTCGCGACCTTCTTCTAAGCGATGAACATCAACTCCAAAACCAATTCGGATATCCATCTATTCAGGAGTCTCCTTTGAATCGTTTGATTTTTCTCCTAAAGTAAAGCGAAGTGTAAAACGCATGGTATTTGCTAAAGGATTATTTCTTTTAAGCGATGCTAAGTATGAAAAGTCAAATGCAAATATATTGTATTTAAATCCAACTCCAACAGTAAAAAATTGGCGGCCTCCTTTAGAAATGTTCTCGTAAAAATAACCTCCACGAAGCGCAAAAATATCATTGTACCAATACTCCAATCCTGAACCAATCATAATTTCACGCATTTCTTCACCAAACTTAGATCCTTTTTTTACTTGAGCAGTTCCGTCTTCATTCAATACCGGATCTCCGTTATCATTCTTAATAATTCGACCCGGCGCATCATAAAAAGATTGAACCATTCCAACAACAACACCTACATTATTGTCTTTTCCTGAAATGAGTTTGCCTGTTAGATTATCTCTAATTGCAGGAGTGGGCACCAATAATTTAGACACATCAACACTGACTGTTAATTTGTTGTATTTATCAATCTTAGCAGTATACGCATTCCCAATTTTTAACGATGTTGGTAAAAAGTCTCTACGTGCATTTTCTGAGTACGCAACTTTATTTCCAACATTATTAATTGTTAAACCAAAGGAATAAATTCCATTCACCTTAAACCAATTAATATCCTCCGTTCTAAACGCGTAAGAAATATCAGCAATCCCAGCAATCGCGGCTTTAGTTGGAGCTCCTCCTGTTACCAAACCACCTGTCAAATTTGAATAAGCAAACTTCCCATTAATACCCACACTGTGTTTTTCAGCTAACTTAAAAGCATAAGCTAAAGTCAATTCAAACTCATTTGGTTTAAATTCACGGATGTAACCTCCAGCATTATCTGTAAATGTAATTTCACCTAAGCTGAAATAGCGCAAAGCCCCCCCAACAACATGACGATCTTTAATTCGGGCATACCCAGAAAGATAAGAAAGGTGCATATCACTAGTCAATTGTCTCAACCAAGGAGTGTAGCTAATACCTATTTCTGATTTAGATTCAGAAAAATTAAGCATTGCCGTATTCCAAAGGATGGACGATGAATTTGGACTTAAAGCTGTTCCCGCATCCCCCATTGCTCCAGAACGTGAATCTGGATTAATCCCTAAGAACGGTAAAGCTGTGGTGATTGTGTTTAATTGAATGTCATTTTGAGTAACGCCCTGACCACCACCTTGAGAAAATGATACAGAACTAACAAAAATGGATAAAATCAGTATTTTATAAGAAGACATGGAATTTTTTCAGTTTTAATTGTGACAAAAATACGTAAAACTTGGACTTTTATTGTGTAACTATTTCAAAAGGACTAATTTTTCCATCTTTTGGGCCTTTTTCCCGTCAGGCATCGTAACTTTTAATCGATATACATAAACCCCTTTCGCTAATTGATCCCCAAAATCATCTTTTCCATCCCAAGTAATTCCCTCCACTCGGAAACCATTTGTGGGTACAAATTGATTAATCGTTTTTACTAATCGACCAGAAACGGTGAAAATTTGTATTTGAGTTTCTAAAGATGCGCAGGATTGATTGTGCTCGAACATAAACATGGTATTCGTTGTAAATGGATTTGGATAATTCAATACGTGATCTAACTGAACATCTTTATCTTCCGTCACTACAAACTCCAATCTTGTCGTATTTGAATTGTTGTTCACATCCCATAATTTCACATCTAACGTATGGGTTCCTATACTCAAATTCCGAAGCGTATACTCCACTTTTCCATTTTGATAGCTGTCTAAATTGGATTTATAATATTCATTCAAAACGATTGGGCTTCCCGTATTTCCATCCAAAACTGCAGTTATATCATGACCAATTCCATTCCCTGCAGTATTTATTCCAAATTCATCATAAGCCTCTATGACTAATAAAGGATTTGAACTAGCGATACTTCCATCAACAAAAGAATCGTCGTTTAAATAAATTTTCAATTCAGGTCCCGTGTTATCAACTGGAGGATTCGGATTTATACCTCCAAGTATAAACGTAGTATCCCAGCCATCAGCATCTACCACCTTATTATCGGCATAATAACTAATTTTCCCTCTGCCGTAATTGAAATCAATATCTTTTGGCACAATAAATTCAAACTTAAAATCACCGTTTTGTACCGTTGCCTTTCCTTTATAGAGAGCACTTTTCTGAGTGGTAAACTCAATTACTGGAGAACCATCTTGCCCAGGTAAAATCGGATCATTTGCTAAGGTTTTAACTTTCTTTGGTTTATCAAAAATAGTTGGAGACAATACGCCGTTAAAAGCTGTTAATTTATTCCCGCTGTAATCTTCCAGATGTCCAACTACATGCATTTTAGTAAGTGCCTTCACTGTATCAGCTCCAGAAGTAATTGAAATGTGATTAATTGAATCCGTCACAACCCTCCACTTAGGCAAGCTGATTTTCAAGGCAGGATCACCAATTAAATTAAAACACCTTCTATTGTCAGATGAACCCGAAGAGTTTTTAGTTCTTCTCATTATTTCGCCAAAAGGTAAGGGGTCAAAATTGACATCTCTTTCAATCACATGTGTAAACAAGCTTGCTACGACCTGAGTATTAATTGAAACATAAACAGATCGTGTAGTTGTCATCAAAGATATAGAACCTCCTTTCGGATTCAGGGAGATTAACTCACCAATGGATTCTCTGGATGGATCATCAAACTTGGTAAACTCACAAGTAGCTGTAACAAATAATCCCATTCTGTTTAGATTGTTCCATGCGTTCACTTGTGGAATAGTAATGATTCGTTCCGAAGCAGCACCAACTTCTCCACCATGACCTATATAGTTGGTGATTAAACTACCTCTTTCCACTCTATCTGTAATCGCATTAAAAGCATCTGGATAACGATGCCCGCCAGTAGTAGCAACCTGTTTGTAGGCATCTGAATATATTTTTTCGCAATTCATTTCATTTGCCGAAGATTGAACTTGGATGAATGCTGGCTCAGCATCTTTTGTGATAAAATCCCCCAATTGTTCATCATCCGTAATCAAGGTATAAACCTGCCTCCAATCTCCAAACATAGTCGCCGCCTCACCAATACAACAACTATTCGGATCATTAGACGTTAATGGCGAATTAATTCCATTTCTCATATAATGCTCAATTTTATCTACTTGCGTTTGGGCATGATTGGCAGTTGAAACCAAAAGTCTCCCTACACCAATATCCATCAAATCCAATCCGCTTATTGATTCATTATCGTTTAATAATCCAAAATAATCATCCGAAACCAAGGCTGCAATGTGATTTTCAGAATTCAAAAACTCATAAGTAGGAATCATGTAATTGTTTCCAGCAACACGATTTTTCGGGTCATAAGTTGCATCACCAAATAAGCACAAATATTTTGGTTGCTTGGTTACATCACCATTTGCACGATCATAAAACATCTTTACAAATCGCCTGATTGCAGTTGCATCTTGATTCCCTGAAGAAAACTCGTTGTACACTTGTTCAATATCAACAACAGCAGTAGTCAAACCGTTATTCTGATGCAAGGAACCCAATCTCGCAGCCTGTCCAATGAATTGTTTTGGACTAATAATGATGTATTCATATTCACCTAAGGCATGTAAATTTTGGTTTTCAACCTCCTTCACAAAAGTGGGAACTCCCAAACTAGTTTGACTGAACGCTAAAAATTCTCTTAATGTATCTGTACTTTGCTTGAAAGAAAACAAACTTCCTGTCAAAGTTCCTAAAACAAGTCTTGGAGTTGTTCTAGAAGTAACATCCCAAACTTGGTGATTGGATGACATACCGCTAACATTGAACAAACTCACATTTCCTAAACCTACCGAGTTTACATCTCTAAAAAGCATTGCATCGCCAGTAACACTCAATAATCGTCTTCCGATTACTTTAATAAAATCCAAATACGCCTTAACAGATGGATTTGATCTATTGAATGTGTATACTAAATCAATTGCCGAAGAAGTTGGATTAACAGAGAAACTACTCCCTGTTCGAATATAATCTTCTCCTACAGAATTCAATTGTTTGTTCTCAACTTGATTCCCATTATAATTGACAATCATATAATTTAAGTTGGATCCATTGGAAGCAACAGCATACTCAACCTGTAGCGGAACACTTTGAATAACATTTGGAATCGTGAACTTAAAAGATTGGGTCAAGTTAGCATCAAACAATTCTCCATACCATCTTTGTCCACCTCTCACTATATTCACAGATTCATTTTCGTGAATATCATAGTATGTATAGGAATCAACCGTTTGATTTGAAGGTGCTGGTGATTCGGATAGATTTTGAATTCGCAATGGTACATCGGCAAAATCAATGTGAATAAAATAATGACTTACAGCACTATATATATGTTGATCTCTCTGATAAGCAGCTCCAACTCCACGCTTCCATGTATTGGGACCAGCCCCAAAAAACAAAAAATACTCATCAGTATCGAACGCTGAATCAGCATTACCAACAAATTGAATAGCATTCTTCATCAAATCATCCTTATAAGGATCACTATTCAATTCAGACAATCTTCCTTCTGCGTTTCCATATAAATTAATCGAAGTAGGATCTAAACTATCTACATCAAGCCCCATTTTCTTGAAGAAATCTTTATCTAGTTTATAAACACCATCACTCGGAACTGAAATTTTGAACCATTGACCAGAATTCAAGACCGAGTTTGCTACATAACTTTTTTCAAGATAGTTTGTAGAAACACTACCTCCAGTTGGCATCATCCGCAATTTATATGAAACAATTTTTTGAAATCCTGCAGCTGTTTGAATGTAAGGAACACATTTCGATTTCAAATAGGACACATCTCTCGCTTTTGAAACTTTCGCCTCAATTTGGGCAGTTTTTGGTAATTGTTGCTTTATAAAATTCAAATAATTGGCTTCATAGGCCTCAACATTTACAAACTGAACATCAAAAATTTCAACCTGAAACTGACCAGATTTAACTTTTTGCTGAAAAGAATGAATAGGCAATTGATTTTCAAAATCTTCTCCAACAACAAAAGGAACTTGAATAGAAGTGTTATTAATCGTCATTTGTTTAGACTCTAACCACTCAATTTGAACAGAAACATCCTGAGCTACAGAATAATGAGTCAAAACAACACATAAAATAGTCGTGTAAATAATGTTAAAAATGTAACTTGCCAGTGTTTTATCGTTTTTCATGGTACAAATTTCGAAAACTAGATGAATGTTCATTCAAACGTATGAATTCTTTTTTTATTTTTGTGTTTCGGCGATTTAGTTGTAACCATTGTATTTTTTTTTCGTAACATTGGCGAACCAATGCTACAAATTAGCTTGAAAATATTCTTAACCGAATGAGAAATATTAAACTATTAGCGTTTGTTGGATGTCTATTTGGCACGTGTCAATTATATGCGCAAGACCCAACTTTTACGCAGTTTTATGCGAATCCCTTATACTTGAATCCAGCATTCGCAGGTTCACATGGTTGTGCTCGTTTTTCTATGAATTATAGAAATGAGTGGCCAAGTCTTTCAGGGAACTATGTTACCTATAGCGCATCTTATGATCAACATTTCAAAAACATCTCTGGTGGAATTGGAATTTTAGCGACCCATGACATGCAGGGACAAGGTACAATCAACACATCTATGTTGGGCTTAATTTACTCTTACCACTTAAAAGTAAATAGAAAGTTCGCTATGCTTTTTGGAGCGCGAGCAGCCTGGTACCAAAAATTCTTAGATTGGGACAAATTGACTTTTGGAGATATGATTGACCCAAGAAGAGGTTTTATCTACCAAACAGGAGATCAAAGACGTGGAGGTTCAAAAGGATTCTTTGATGCATCAGCAGGGTTTGTTGGTTATTCGAAACACTTCTTCTTTGGAGGAGCAGTTCATCACTTAAACATGCCTAACGAATCTGTGATTATTGGTAATTCACCAATGCCTATGCGATTCACTGGACATATCGGTGCTGAGATTCCATTAGGAGGAAAGTCTAAATATCAGAATACGACTTCTATCATGCCAAATATTATTTATCAATACCAACAAGGTTTCCAAGAGATTAATATCGGTACATACATTAAATATGGTGCTTTTACTGCTGGTGCATGGTTCAGAAATCGGGATGCTTTCATCTTAACGATTGGTGTCAATACAGGGACATTTAGAATAGGATATAGTTATGATGTTACTGTTTCGAGATTAAACAATGGCGTTTCAGGAGGTTCACATGAAGTTTCACTAGGTATCTATACTAAATGTAAAACGAAAGGCAGTACCTTTAAAACAATCTCTTGTCCATCATTCTAATTTTTTTGTAACCTTTTGTTGATAATCCGTTTATAAGCTTAACTTTGGTATCCCAAAAAAAATGAAAAAACAAACCAAGCATATGAAAATGTTGCGTTTATTTATAGTAGCTGTTGCAGGAATCGCAATTGCTTCTTGTAGCCGAGATGTATCCTCATCAACTGGATGGGATTACAATAATGTAAAACAGGGAGGCTACCAAAAAGTTCCCTTCATAGATCAGGAGACTGGACCAGGATTAATTTTGGTTGAAGGTGGTACTTTCACCATGGGAATGGTAGAACAAGATGTGATGTTCGATTATAACAATCGTCCTGCACGTGTTACTGTCTCTTCATTCTATATGGATCAAACAGAAGTCACAAATTTCCAATGGGGAGAATATTTGTACTGGACAAAAAGATCTTATGAGAAGTACAATATGGTTTACCGAAATGCTTTACCAGACACTTTGGTATGGAGAAGTCCTTTAGCATTCATGGATAAGTTTGTAGATTACTACCTACGTCACCCAGCTTATAGAGATTATCCAGTAGTTGGAGTTTCATGGATTCAAGCAAATGATTTTTGTAAATGGCGTACTGACCGTGTGAATGAGTATATCTTAATTCGTGAAGGAGTTTTAGGATGGGATGTTGATGCAGCAGATGCAGAAACATTTAATACCGATTCATATTTAGTTGGTCAGTTCGAACAAGATGAGCAATTAGGAGGTGATAAACTAACAGATTTAGATCCTTCACACCGTGATGGTAAAAAACTAGGTAAACGAATCGTTCGTATGGAAGATGGAATTCTTCTTCCAAGATACCGTCTCCCAACTGAAGCTGAATGGGAATATGCATCTCTTGGATTAATTGGAAATTTATCTGAAGGAACAGAAGTGATTACAGAGCGTCGTCAATATCCTTGGAATGGCCACTTCGTTCGTCAAGACAACAAAGAGTTTACAGGAGCAATTCGTGCAAACTTTGTTAGAGGAAAAGGAGATTACATGGGGGTTGCTGGTCGTTTGAATGATGGAGCTGATGTTACTGCACCAGTTGAATCTTTCTGGCCAAATGACTATGGTTTATATCACATGGCAGGTAACGTTTCTGAGTGGGTTATGGATGTTTATCGTCCACTATCTTCTGAAGATTTCGAAGAATTCCGTCCTTTCCGTGGAAATGTTTTCCAAACAAAAGTATTGAATAATGATGGTGTTGTTGAGCAAAAAGACCAACAGGTAATGTATGATGTTCACGGTATGAAAGAATACTTGAATGCATTCGAGCGAGTTCGTTACCAACGTATTTCTGCTGCAAATCACTTACCTGGAGATTCTGTTATTTCAAACGGAATTCAAATGCACAATCAAGCTGAACACCGCACACAACGTGGTGTTGCTCCAGATCCTTACTTTGTTTCTCATGGTAAAAAGAAAGATTCAATCGAATTAGCACTAATCGCTGAGATAAACGCTGTTTTGGATAGAGCAATCGCTGATAAAAATGACAAATACGACATCGAAGCATCTTCATTAGTACAAGATGAAATTTTCGAAGGAATTTTTGCTGAACGTACAAGACAAGGTCGTGATGAAGAATACTCATTTGAAATCATTCCTATCTTACGTGAAGGTTTCAATCAATTCATCATCGGTACGCCAGGTAAATTGAAATACAGAAATGTAACTGAGGAAGAAAATATTGGGCGTCTAAACTACCGCAAAGATGATTATATCGATCATTTAGATGGAGATATCGAAAGCTCTATTTATTATGACAATGATGATCGTAAAAACGGAATTAATGAGGCAACTCGTGATCCTAACTTAATCATGTATCAAAATGAATTTGAAACGTATGATTTAACAGGAACTCCTATTAAACCAGAAGATAGAACATCTTGGCCAACAACATTAATCTCTGATAAATCTCGCGTTTACAAAGGAGGTTCTTGGAAAGATCGTGCTTACTGGTTAAATGCAGGTTCTAGAAGATTCTTAGACGAAGGTCAATCTACTTGTACAATCGGATTCAGATGTGCAATGGATAGAATTGGAAGCCCAGTTGGTCACAACTACGGTAAAAAGAAACAAAAGAAAAGATAATAATCAACTAATTGATTGAAACCCCGATCCCGTACAAACGGAATCGGGGTTTTTTATGAGATATGGAAGCACTATACAATCTATTTTTAGCGAGTACAGGTATTGAAACGGATACACGCAAAATTCAAAAGGGATCTTTATTCTTTTGTTTAAAAGGATTGAACTTTGATGGAAACAAATTTGCACAAGAAGCAATCCAGCAGGGAGCAATTGCAGCCGTTGTTGATAACCCTGAATATCACATTGAAGGAAAAACAATACTAGTAGACGACACCTTGCTTGCATTGCAAAATCTAGCAAAGCATCACAGATGTCAGTTTCAAATTCCCATTATTGGTATTACAGGAAGTAATGGAAAAACAACTTCAAAAGAATTGATTTCGGTAGTTTTATCCACACAATTACATGTTCACTTTACATCTGGCAATTTAAACAACCACATTGGAGTTCCGCTTACACTCCTCCAACTCAATACCACGCATGAAATTGCTGTGATCGAAATGGGAGCAAACAAACCAGGAGACATCAAAGAATTGGTTGAAATTGCTTTGCCAACTCACGGAATAATCACCAATATTGGAAGAGCACATTTAGAAGGTTTTAAATCTTTAGAAGGAGTCATAAAAACAAAAACAGAGCTATTTAATTTCCTAGCACAAAATAGAGGACACATCTTTGCTAATAAAGAAGATGAAACGATAACAAGTCACTTGCCTTCAAATACTCACAATCATTTCTACAACGATTCTAAGGAACTACATGGAGAATTAATAAGCTTGAATCCTTTCGTGAATATGACTTGGAGCGAGCCCAACTATACGAGTTCAGACATTCATACAAACTTGGTAGGCGAATACAATTTCATAAATTTCCTTGCTGCAATTCGAATTGGGCGGTTCTTCGGTATAAGCGCAGAAAACTGTAACAAGGCTATTTCCGACTATCAGCCAACAAACAATCGATCTCAGGTTACCAAAACAGAAAAGAACACACTGATTGTGGATTGCTACAATGCAAACCCAACAAGTATGCGCTCTGCCCTATCTAGTTTTGCAAAAATCGATAACCATGCAAAAATTTTCATTTTAGGAGATATGCGTGAAATGGGGGATGAAGCACCAGCGGTTCACGAAGAAGTTATCCAACAAACAATAGATTTGCGTCTAAGTGGATTTTTTATTGGAGAAGAGTTCTTGAAATTTAAAGGAACTCACCCAAATGCCATCTTTTTGAAATCAACCGATCCGTTGATTGAGCATTTTTCTCAAAATCCACCTGCTGATTTATTGATTCTATTGAAAGGATCCAGAGGAATTTCGTTGGAAAAGGTAATTCCATATTTATAAAAACATAGTACGGACGCGATGCATCGCGTCCCAACAAAAAAACGGGGCGAAAAATTTCGCCCCGTTTTTTTGTTATTGTAATGACCAATATTAATCAGCCAATATATTTCTTGAAATAACGATTTTCTGTACTTCAGTTGTTCCTTCATAAATTTGAGTAATTTTTGCATCACGCATCAAACGCTCAACATGGTACTCTTTTACGTAGCCATAACCTCCGTGGATTTGAACAGCTTCGACTGTTTGTTCCATTGCAACTTTCGAAGCATACAATTTCGCCATTGCAGAAGATTGATCAAAGTTTCTACCAGCATCTTTATCAGCCGCAGCACGGTAAACTAACAAACGAGCAGCTTCAATTTCTGTAGCCATGTCTGCAATTTTAAATGCAATTGCTTGGTGTTTGTAAATTTCTTTACCAAATGCTTTACGCTCTTTCGAATAAGCAGCCGCTAATTCAAAACCTCCAGCAGCAATACCTAATGCTTGAGCAGCAATACCGATACGACCTCCTGAAAGCGTTTTCATCGCGAATTTGAATCCAAATCCATCTTCACCAATACGGTTTGCTTTCGGAACTTTCACATCCTGAAACATCAGGGTGTGTGTATCACTTCCGCGAATACCCAATTTATCTTCTTTAGCTCCAACAATGAAACCTTCCATTCCTCTTTCAATAATCAAAGCATTGATTCCTCTATGCCCTAATTCAGCATTTGTTTGAGCAATTACAATATAAGTAGAAGCAGTCGAACCGTTTGTAATCCAGTTTTTTGTTCCATTTACAAGGTAATAATCACCCATGTCAATTGCTGTTGTGCGTTGTGAAGTCGCATCAGATCCAGCTTCTGGTTCAGACAAACAAAATGCGCCAATTTTCTCTCCTTTTGCAAGTGGAGTCAAAAATTTCACTTTTTGCTCTTCATTTCCAAATTTTTCCAATCCCCAACAAACCAATGAATTGTTTACAGACATACATACC
This sequence comes from Fluviicola taffensis DSM 16823, assembly GCF_000194605.1. Lineage (NCBI taxonomy): Bacteria > Pseudomonadati > Bacteroidota > Flavobacteriia > Flavobacteriales > Crocinitomicaceae > Fluviicola > Fluviicola taffensis. Next base: position 2,937,842 of record NC_015321.1, on the reverse strand, counting down.
GAAGTCGAAGCATCTACTTTGGAAATTTCTTCCATTGCTAATACGTAAGACATGGTATCCATACCGCCACCTCCGTATTTTGGATCAACCATCATACCTAAGAAACCTAATTCACCCAACTGTTTCATTTCTTCGACAGGAAATCTTTGTTCTCTATCGCGGTCAATTACCCCAGGTTTTAAAACGTTTTGAGCGAAATCACGCGCAGCTTCTTTTACTGCTTTCTGTTCTTCTGTCAATTCGAAATTCATCTATATCGTAGTTTATTTTATATTTGTTTAAGAAGACAAATGTACCGATAAAAACTTAATTTTCGTCTTTTATGAACTCATTCAAAATAATTGGCTTAATGTCAGGAACCTCTCTTGATGGAGTGGATATTACCTTTGCATCGTACACTAAAATTTCCGACAAGAACTGGGAGTTTAGCATCCAGGCTGCACACACTTTTCAATTCAATGAATTACTACTCTCGAGCCTGCATGAATCAACTAAGTTATCTGGCTCTCAATTAGCAACATTGGATCACGATTTAGGTGTTTTCTTAGCAGATTGCATCAATCAATTCATAACAACTAATTCCATTCAACGAGAGGAAATACATGCAATCGCATCACACGGACAAACCGTTTTTCATCAACCAACCAAAGGATTTACAACACAAATTGGTAATCCGGCTGTGATTGCTGTAAAAACAGGAATAAAAACAATTGGCGATTTTAGAACAAAAGATGTCTTGTTTGGCGGACAAGGAGCGCCTTTAGTTCCAATTGGAGATGTGTATTTGTTTGGATCAAAAGCAGATGGTTTTATCAATATTGGTGGTTTTGCAAATATCAGTTTTGAAGAAAAAGGAGTTGTTAGAGCCTACGATATTTGTCCAGCAAATCTGCCAATGAACAAATTAGCGCGTTCCAAGCAGTTGGAATACGATAAAAATGGCGATTTGGCTCGAGCAGGTGAATTAAATTATTTCCTACTCGATTTGTTGAATAGCTTGGACTACTACAAAGAGGAAGGACCAAAATCGTTGGGAACGGAGTGGTTGGAACAGCACTTCTACCCGCTTCTCAAATTCGACAAAGACATCGAAAACAACTTAGCAACAGTTGTAGAGCACATCGCAATTCAATTGGGAGAAATTTGCACTAAAAACAACTTGAAACGGGTAATGATAACTGGTGGAGGTGCAAAAAACACGTTCTTGATTGAACGATTCAAACGATATTATACGGGCGAAATTGTAACCGTCGACAATGAACTCATTGATTATAAGGAAGCTCTTATTTTCGGTCTTTTAGGTGCCCTCAATTTAAACAATGAACCAAATTGTTTATCAAGCGTTACTGGAGCTGACAAAAATGTAATTGGTGGTGTTCATCATTTACCTTAAAAACAAATCTATTGTGAGGAATAATCACAGAGATTACTACCTACTATCATTCTAAAAGAGCAATAATGCCTACTTTTACAACTCAATAATTATCGAATAATAGAATTTAACATATATGAAAGATTTACTTCACAAGTTTGAAAACAAACGCCCAGAGATCGTTTTTGAATGGAAAGACGCAGAAACAGAAGCAGAAGGATGGGTTGTCATTAACTCATTACGCGGAGGCGCTGCTGGTGGAGGAACTCGTATGCGCGTAGGTTTGGACAAACGTGAAGTAGAAAGTCTTGCAAAAACAATGGAAGTGAAATTTACAGTTGCTGGGCCTCCAATTGGTGGTGCAAAATCTGGAATCAACTTTGATCCAAAAGACCCACGTAAAGAGGGCGTTTTGAGACGTTGGTACGCAGCTGTTACACCACTTTTGAAACATTATTATGGAACTGGAGGAGATTTAAATGTTGATGAAATTCATGAAGTCATTCCAATTACGGAAGATTGTGGAATCTGGCATCCGCAGGAAGGTGTTTTCAATGGGCATTTCCAACCACGTGAAGCACAAAAAATTAACCGCATTGGTCAATTGAGACAAGGAGTTCTGAAAGTAATCGAAGACAAACAGTACAGTCCAAGTGTAGAAAAGAAATTTGTAATCGCTGATATGATTACTGGTTACGGTGTTGCTCAATCAGTTGCCCATTATTACGATATTTGGGGTGGTGATTTGAAAGATAAAAAAGTCATTGTTCAAGGTTGGGGAAATGTAGCTTCAGCTGGAGCCTATTATTTGGCTCAATCAGGTGCTAAAATCGTTGGTATTATTGACCGTGTTGGTGGCTTAATCAATGAAAATGGATTCTCTTTAGAAGAAATCAAACAATTGTTTTTGACAAAAAACGGAAACGAAATCATTCACCCAGACTTGAAGTCTTTTGATGAAATCAATGCAAAAATCTGGGATATTCAAGCTGATGTTTTTATTCCTTGCGCTGCTTCTCGCTTAATTACGCAAGAGCAAGTCGAACGTATGATTAAATCAGGTGTTCAAGTAATAGCTGCAGGAGCAAATGTTCCGTTTGCAGATAAAGAAATTTTCTTCGGACCAATTGCAGATTACGCAGATAATCACCTTTCAATTATTCCTGATTTTATTTCGAATTGTGGAATGGCACGTGTTTTTGCTTACTTGATGAGTAACGACTTGAAAGAATTGACTGACCAAGGTATTTTTGAGGACACAAGCAAAATTATTGGCGATGCTTTGAAGAAAACACATGCTTCCAATTCATCTAAAACGGGAATTGCAAAAGCTGCATTTGAAATTGCTCTGAATCAATTAGTATAAGAATATGGCAAGAAGCGCCTCAAAGAATCAAGTCTTTAAAAAATTCTTCGAGAGTGAGAAATCGAGTGGTTTAACGCTAATTGCATTTACCATTCTATCTCTTCTTTTGGCAAATTCTTCGATCAAAGATCAGTACACCGAATTTTGGGAAATGTCACTTGGTGGAATGACGATTGAGCACTGGGTCAATGATGGCTTGATGGCTATTTTCTTTTTATTGGTTGGCCTTGAATTGAAACGCGAATTTCTTGTTGGTGAACTTTCCTCCCTCAAAAAAGCAACACTTCCCATTTTTAGTGCTTTGGGAGGAATGCTTATTCCTGCTGGAATTTACATTTTCGTAAACCTTGGAAAACCAACCAGCATTGGATTTGGAATTCCAATGGCAACAGATATTGCATTTGCTTTAGGAGCACTTTCTCTTTTAGGAAACAAAGTGCCTCTTTCAATTAAGGTTTTCTTGACAGCACTTGCAGTGATTGATGATTTGGGAGCAATTGTGGTTATCGGCGTTTTCTATACAAAAACTATTTTCTGGCTAAACTTCGGCATTGCACTAGGTATCTTTGTTGGATTATTAGTGTTTAACAAACTGAAAGTAACTTCCCTTTGGGTTTATATTCCTTTGGGAATCGTTATGTGGTATTTCATGCACCATTCAGGAATTCATGCTACCATAACTGGAGTACTTCTAGCATTAGCAATTCCCGCATTTGGCAAATCAGCCAATGCCATTTCTCCATCACATCGTCTGCAAGAAGCATTACACTACCCTGTTCCCTTCTTTATCTTGCCTTTATTTGCTTTGGTAAATACAGCAATCGAAATTGGTCCAACTTGGGATACCGCATTGCTTCATAATGCCAGTTTAGGAATAATCATAGGGCTAGTTCTTGGGAAACCGATCGGAATATTTCTGTTTACGTGGATTTCTATTCGATTTAACTTTGCTGAAAAACCACTAGGCACGACTTGGAGTCAATTATTTGGAGTCGGAATTCTTGGCGGAATTGGATTTACGATGTCTATTTTCGTGACGATTCTTGCTTTTTCGGAGAAAGAAATCATCAATGATTCGAAGTTTGCAATTCTTATTTCTTCATTATTAGCTGGATTAATCGGGTATATTTGGTTGAAAGCTAGTTTTAAAGATCGCTCAAGAAGAATCAAAACTCAGAAAAAAGCGACCGCTAAACACGCGAATTAAGATTGTAGTTGTAACCAAAACATCATCAGTCACTTATTCAAAGTATACACGCGAATTTCAAAAATCCAATCCCTATAAACAAAATACTGTGAATATCTCTTGAGATTAAGGGGGAAAACAGCTTTTATTGGGCGTATTTTTGGAAATTGATTCATGTATTCATTTATAGACCAGATGAGAAAAGCAGCAATATTTACACTTTTATTTTTAGCAACTCCACTAATAAGCTTAGCACAAGTTGTTGAAAACACGGCGCAAAACGCTGAAAAAGCAGTTCCCGGCGAAAAAATCACTGCATTAGATTTCGTAATGAAAGGCGGGGTTTTTATCATCCCAATTATCATTTTGTTATTCTATACCCTGTATGTAATTATTGAGCGATTCCGATATATTCGTCGTATGTCTGTATACAATGCAAATTTGTTGAATGACATTCGAATGAACTTGGAGAAAGGAAATATTCAAGATGCATTGAATACCGTCCAACGCGATCAAAGTGCTTATGGATCTGTTGTTGCAGAAGGAATTCAAACCATTGGAAGACCAGTTTCTGAAATCGAATCCAACATGGACAAGGTGGCCAATATTGAAATTGGTAAGATGGAAAAAGGAATGGGTGTTCTTGGATTAATTGCTGGTATCGCACCAACATTTGGATTTATTGGTACTATTGCGGGGGTAATTAAAATATTCTACAACATCTCGATTTCTGAAAATGTGAGTATCGGAAATATCTCAGGAGGTTTATACGAGAAAATGATTAGTTCTGGAGCTGGTTTGACAGTTGGTATCATTGCCTATTCTGCGTATCACATTTTAAACGCAATGATTGATAACTACACCTTAAAAATTCAGTCTACGAACTTAGGATTTATTAATATCATTCAACGTCCAGGGAAATGGCAATAAAACGCAAAAAACGATTTCATGCGGGGGTTGAATCCTCTTCCATGAGTGATATCATGTTCTTTTTGCTTTTGTTCTTTTTGATTATTTCAACATTAGCAAACCCGAACGTGATTCAAGTTCCGCTTCCAGACGCGAAGGATACTGGTCAAACAAATGTTCAACATCTAACGTTGACTGTAACTAGTGACAAGAAATATTACTTGGACAAAGAAGAAGTAACTCCAGAAAACCTAGAGGTTCGCCTATTGCAAGAAACAAAATTGCGAAAAGATGAAACCGTAGTGATACGTCCTGCGTATGACCTAGATGTTCAGGAATTGATAGACTTGTTACAACTTGGATTGAAGCATCAATTGAAGTTTGTAATAGCTACCAAAGCTGGCTAATTCATTAAATTCAAGAACTATGAAGGTTAGTTTAGAATCAGAAAAAACTTACGAAGTAAAAGACCGTAAAGTTGCGGGAATCATTTCCGCATCTGCTTTTCTAGTTCTATTAACCATTCTTTGTTTCATTGGATACCGGTTTTCGAATCCTATCATTCCAAAGCAGGCCTTATATGATGAATTAACTTTAATTCCGCTCGACCCACAACTTTTGCAACAAGGTCTCGGAGGAAGTCAATCTGGAACTCCTGCAAAAGTAAAAGCAACAGAAACGACTCCTTTACAAGTGGAACAGATTCTAACGCAACAGAGTAGTAATTCATCTGTTAAGTTGGGTAGTTCTAGTATTACGAATACAACTACTCCGAATAACAATCCCGCAAGTGCGCAACATACAAGTGATAATCCGTTTGCAACAGGTGGAATCAATGATGGAAACTACCGCGGAAATAGTACCGATGCGATTCGGGATAATCAAAATGACAATCCTAAAACGGAAGAAAAAGTAAAACGAAACTTGGTTTCTTTTCCCAATACACATACTATTCAATCAAATGACAACTGTAAAATTGTCTTATCTGTTTTAGTAGATCCAAACGGAAACATTGTTGAAAATCCAACTCTCATAAAAGGCAATTCTACGACGAATGATGTGTCCTTAATTAATCAGGTGATTAGTGCAGTAAAGAATCAAGCTCAATTTAACACGGTGAACACGACTAAGAATACAAAAGAGGTGATTACCATTCGAATTACAGCAAACTAGTTTTCGCTAAAAGTTATTAAAAAATGAACGTTTCCCGATTTGAGTGGTAAATTGTAATTACTAACAAGTTCGAAAAATATAGAATTAAGACCATGGAAGAATTTGCTTTTGAAACAGTAAAGGCCGAAGAGATTAAAGATCGAAAAGTAGCGGGAATCATTGCAGCATCTGCATTTGTTACGCTATTAGCGATTCTTCATTTCTTAGGATATCGAATCCCAACTCCCCCACTTCCCGAGCAATTATTGTATCAGGACATGGAGATGGAATTAATCCCTCTTGAATTGGAAGAACTTCCCAAAGGTTTAGGCGGTGGCGGATCAGGAACTCCAGCAAAAGTTGAAAAGGCTGAAACAACTCCGCCTCAAACGGAACAAATCCTGACTCAATCAAAAAGCACTACGAGTGTGAAATCGGGAAATTCCAATATGAACAACACAAAAACTCCTACCGACAATCCTCCAAGTGGAAAAAACACCAGCGATAATCCGTTTGGAACTGGTGGAAGCGGCGGCGGAGAAGGAAGTGGAAACGGCAAGGGTATTGGAAATGATGACGGCAATGGAACTGGACCTGGTTCTGGAGGCGATGGTTCTGGAGGAAATGTAAAACGATTTTTGGTAGAACAACCGAATACAACAAACATCAAATCCAATGAGCCTTGTAAGATTATTTTATCCGTATTGGTTGATCCAAATGGAAATATCATTGGAAAACCAACGTTCGTAAAAGCTTCTTCTACTACAAATGATATGGTTTTAATTAATCAAGTTATTCGAGTAGTTCAAAACGAAGCGCGTTTCAACAAGGCCAATACAACAAAAAATATGAAGGAAGCAATCACAATACGCATTGTAGCCAACTAGTTTTCGTTAAAAGTCCTTTAAAAAATTAATTGTTCATTTTTTACTTGTAGCTTTAAAGTGGTTTACAAAGAGGTTTATGGCATTCGTTTATATTCTATTTCTTCTCATCATTGTTTTTTCGCTTTATCAATATATTGAGAATAGTGAATGGGAAGAATTTCGCACAAATAATCTGAAAGCAATCTTTGCCAATCGTAATAAACGATACGGTGCCTATCAAATAAGAACCCGTGAATCTGCTGTTTTAATGTACATCATTCTAGCATTTGTCCTTGCTGGTGCACTTTCAATTTACGCGAAAACAATTTACAACAATTACGAAGGTCTCAATTCTATGACCTTTAGCGAAGTTTCTGATACCACTCAATTTTCCTTGAATAATCAAAATGTGGAAGAAACTCCTCCAAGTCAATTCAACTTCAATGGCAATAATGGAGACGGAATGCCAGAAGCAAAGGATGGTGGAGAAAGAGCGGAAGAAAATCCAGAAACAACGGAAAATTCTTCTGAACCTCAGACAAAGCCAGAAAAGACCAAACCAAAAACCCCTGAAGAATCCATTCAAGATTTTGAGAAGCAACAATTCAATATGACTGGTGGAGCTGCTGAGCGAGAAAAGATTCAAAAAGAAATGGATCAACGCAAAAAAGAGCGCGAGGAGAAGAAAAAGCAGCAACAGAAACAAGAAGGCGGGCAAGGAGGAAATATAGGTTCAAATACTGGAACACAAGGTAAAACACTGGCTGAATGGAACATGAATGGCAGAAAACCGCATCAAAATAATCCGGATTACATTAAGATTCCAGGTTACATGTGTGGGAAAGGTGTGAACGAAAAAATTGTCGTGAAGGTGAAAGTCAATTCCAATGGCGATGTATATTGGGCGCAATCTCAAGCACCTGAAGGTTCAAATCCATGTTGTGTAGACCAAGCAATCAATTACGCCAAGAAATCGCGTTTCGAGTTCTCTCAAAAAACCATCGAAGAAGGAACTATTACGTATTATTTCAAGTCTCAATAGATCATGAATTACTCAGAAACTATCGATTGGTTGTTTCAGCAATTTCCCGCTTATCATAACCTTGGAGCTCAAGCATACAACCCTGGACTTAAAAACATCGAAGAACTCAGTGCCTTTTTTAACCATCCAGAAGAAAAATTGAGATTCATTCATGTAGGTGGAACAAATGGAAAAGGTTCTGTTTCCAATATGCTAGCTTCGATTCTTACCGAAAGCGGAGAAACAGTTGGATTGTTTACTTCCCCTCACCTATTCGACTTCACAGAACGCATTCGAATCAATGGAAATCCAATTGATAATCAATTTGTGATTGATTTTTGCGAAAAAGTTCAAAATCATAGTTGGAGTATTGAACCATCCTTCTTTGAAATAACTTGGATGATGGCACTGGATTACTTTCATCAAAATAACTGTTCGATTGTGATTGCAGAAGTTGGTTTAGGTGGCCGGCTAGATGCCACCAATATCATTCAACCCATTATTTCAGTAATCACCAACATTGGATTAGATCACATCAACATCCTTGGCGACACCAGAACTAAAATTGCCTTTGAAAAAGCTGGAATCATCAAACAAAATATACCCGTTGTGATTGGCGAAGTAGATTCCGAAACCTTTCCAGTTTTTGAAGCTACAGCAAATGAACGAAATTCGAGAATCATCATCCCACTTCATCAAGACAGTTCACTTCCAAAAGGAATTATTGGCTATCAAATAGGCAATTATTCGATTGTTTCAGCCGTCTGTGATTATTTAGAAGAACAAGGTTTTTCATGCAATCAGCCAATCCGTGAAAACGGAATTCTGAACTTAAAAGCAAATACAGGCTTCTTTGGTCGGATGGAAATAATTAATCACTCTCCTCTAACCATTGTGGACTGCGCGCACAACGCAGAGGGCATTCATGTACTCATGAAATCCATTCAAGAAGTAAACAAAGGAAGACTTCATTGCATCTATGGAACCAGTTCGGATAAAAATTTGGAGACAATCATCCATGAACTACCCGCAGAAGCAGCTTATTATTTCACCACTTTTGAAAATCCGAGAAGTCTTTCATTCGAAGAATTGACTCAAAAAATGACTCCTCGCATAAAAAAAGCTACTTTTTTTGATTCTCCCATCAAAGCCTTAAAAAAAGCGCAAGAAACTGTAAACAAATCGGATACGATTCTGATTTTCGGGTCGTTCTTTTTAGTTCATGATTTTTTTGAACTTTTTTTTGAAAAAGGGCTTGCAGAAAAGAAATAATGCCTTATATTTGCACTCGCGTTTGAGGAACAACGGTAACTCAGAAAACGTTAAGCACGGGAGATTAGCTCAGTTGGTTCAGAGCGCCTGCCTTACAAGCAGGATGTCGGGGGTTCGAATCCCTCATTTCCCACTTGAAAGAAAAAGCCTTGCAAATTTTGCGAGGCTTTTTCTTTTTAATACTTCACCATTCATTTTCTACACTTACATCCTATATTCATCATCGAAAGATAAATTCTATATCGGAAGTTCTGAAAATCCTCCAGAAAGACTAAAAAAACACAATAACAAGAACAAAGGGTTTACAAATCAAACCCATGATTGGAAAATTGTTTTTACACAAGGATTTGATACACGTGCAGAAGCAATGGCATTCGAAAAGAAAATCAAAAACTGGAAATCTAGAAGTATGATTCAAAAGCTCATTGATTCTCTTGGTTCAGAGTGTCCCGATATGCTGTAGCAATCGGGAATGTCGGGGGTTCGAATCCCTCATTTCCCACTTGAAAATAAAAGCCTTGCAAATTTTGCGAGGCTTTTATTTTTTTTCTAATAGTTCGGCGCCAATGAAGGTAGTTTAATTTGAAAAAGACTATAACGCTTTTTACCATTTATGAATACCTTTATCAAGTTCAAAATTATTTCTGTTCAATCTATGAAATTACTGATACTATCAATGAGCCTATTCTCACTTTTTTCTTTCAAAAAACAAAAGCAAAATGATTTTCTAATGATTGTAGACGACGGATTTACACTTTCAGATGGGAAAATTGTAATTACTGGACAAATACAAACAGGCAAGATTTCCGTTGGTGATAAAATCACTTTCAGTTATAAGGAAGATGTTTATGAACTGAAGGTTGAATTTCTGGAAATTTTCGGCCAATCTCCAGAAACCAAAACTGCTTATGCTTCACAGTATTTAGGAATTCATGTTTCGGGAGTTCCAAAATACTACTTTTATCACGGACAGGAGCTGAGAAAGAAATAATTCTAAAATCCCCAAGGGTTTTCAACAAAAGCCTGACGTATCTATCAAATTTCCATTACACCATTCTTATATTTAGAATATTCATTAAATTTAGTGTCTAACTGATTAGTTCGTCAACTTAATTGAATACTTACTTTATGAAGAAATTATTACTCCTCACTGTTCTTGCTCCATTTTCTTTATTTGCCCAAAAAAACATTTCTCGTGTAGTTGCTAGAGATGTTATTGATAAAGGTGTCGAGCTACATGATAGCGAAAAATACGAAGAGGCAATTTTAGAATATGAAAAGATCAATATCAATGATACGGCGTATGCCTTGGCACAATATGAAATTGCTTTGAGTGAAATGCAATTGGAACATTATGATAAAGCGCAAAATATTCTAAATGATTTGTTACAATACAAAATCCGATTCAATTTTAAACACCGCGTTTATTTGACTTTGGGGAATTGCTACGATCAAAACAAGAAGCCCGATGAAGCTATTCGGGTATACAATGAAGGGTTGAAATTGTATCCTTATCAACACAATTTGTTATACAACAGAGGTCTTGCTTACGCAAATCAAAAGAAATACAAAGAAGCAATTAGCGACTATAAACAAGCAATTCAAAGCAATGTTTATCATGGAAATAGTCATTTAGCTCTAGGATTATTGGCAGCAAATGAAGGATTGTATGACCAAGCAATGATGTCACTATTAACGTTTACATGGTTGAATCCAGATGACTCTAGAGCACCTGGGATTACTGGTATCATGGAGAGAATTGCCAACGGATCTTTTGAAAAAGAATCTAAGAATATTAAAGAATTGCTAGGCCCCGATAATTATGAGGATTACAATTTACTTTTCGAAAACAAGATTGCCTTGCAAGATAATTACAAAGCAAAAATGAGTGTTCCAACTGCTTATGGAAAGCAATTGCATTTGTTTCTGAAAAACAACACCTACGATAAGGATAACATGGATTTTTGGAATCAACATTATATGCCATTCTTTGAGAAAATTTGGAAAGAAAAAATGTTTGACCAATTTACAATGGTTCCTTTAATTGGATTTGAAAGCCCAGAAATTCAAAATTCCATTAAGTCTAAAATCCCTAAGATTAAAGCATTCTACGATTGGTCAAAAACAGCCTATAAAGAAACAACATCCAGCCAATACATGGAGTTTGAGGGGAAAATGCAATGGGTAAATGTTGATTACAAATCAAGTCATTTGGAAAGCATTGGAAAACTGAATGACAAGAATGAAAGCATTGGAAACTACTTGGGATATCACAAAAATGGATTATTAGAAATGCGTGCTCATTTTGACGATCACGGAAAATCTATTGGAACATGGGAAATTTACAATGATTTTGATGGTAATATTTCACGAAGAATTGAATTTACAGCAATTGAAAAAGAGAAAATCCAATACTCGTATTATTTCAGCGGCGAATTATATGTGAAGTACAAAATGATTAATGGTATTGAACAAGATACCGTGACTTATTTTTACCGAAATGGAACTGTGAAAGAAAAATACTTCCTCAAGGATGCTAAAAAAGATGGAATTTACAGATCCTACTTTCCCAATGGTCAATTATCCGTTGAAATGAATTACAAAGCTGGAATTGGCGAAGGAAACTATATCTCTTACAGCAATAATGGTGTAAAAGATGACGAGTTTAAATTGGTCAATGATATAATACAAGGCATTCGTAAAAAATACTATTCAAACGGTCAGCTCGCATCTCAATACAACTACGTGAATGGGAAATACGATGGTGAATACACGACCTATTTTTACGATGGTCGTATTGAAAATAAAGGAACCTATAAAAACGGTGTTGAAATCGGGAAATTTGAAGAATATTATTCCAACGGAGCTTTAGCAATTTCAATGCAATTAGACGAATCAGGAAAACAAAACGGGATAAATACCCAATATGATTTGGATGGAAAAAAATTCGAAGAGTTGGAGTTCTCGAAAGGAGAATTGAAATCAATTACCTATTACGACAAAGCAGGAACAGCAAAGGTTTTGGCAACCAAAAAAGGAAAGAAAATTGATTACATCCGTTCTTATCCAAATGGTAAAAAATCGGTGGAAGGTCAAATTACAGACGAAGAAAGAACTGGAGAATGGAAATATTATGACAAGTATGGGAATATCACTTCTATCGAAAAATACAAAGATGGAAAAGTGACCGATACCTTGAAAGAATTCTATTCCAACGGCCAATTGGAAAGCTTCTGTGTCATCAAAGATGGTAAACGAGATGGTTTATACCAATCCTTCAATATTTTTGGAGACTTAACAAGTGAGGGGTATTATTCTGAAGGAGAATACGACAATGAATGGATTGGTTATTTTTCCGATGGAAGCTTCTCTTACAAAAACTTCTATGTTCAAGGAAACAAACAAGGATACCAAATCTCGTATGATGTTGAAAGTAAGTTGAACTCCATGGATGAGTATGACAACGGTAGAATTATCGTGCATACGCAATTCGATACTACCGAAAATATGATTGGCCAGTTGGGAGAATACAACGGTGAAATCAAATTAAAAGATCCTACAAACTCATACGTTCGTTTTATCGGAAATTACAAAAATGGAACTGCTGACGGGAAATTCACTTGGTATACTATTAACAATATCATCACTTGTGAAGGAAGCTATAAAAATGGAGACAAAGATGGTATTTGGAAATGGTACAACAAAGAAGGTAAACTAATCCGTGAATCGAAGTATGTAAATGCAAATATAGACGGTGTTGAAAAACGTTACAATGATGATGGTTCAATCGAATCAGAAATCACATACATCAATGGAGATCGTCAGGGGAAATTCACTTATTACCATCCAAACGGAAAATTATCCATCGCAGGAGTGCATTTGGACGACAAACGCCATGGAGAAGTAACATACTACGATACAAAAGGGGCTTTGATGATGTCTAGAACTTACGATTATGGGATCTTCACGGCCTATTCTTATCACAATTCAGAAGGAAAATTGGTGAAACCCATTGAGTTAGTTGGTAACGAAATGAAAGTTGTTACTTATTACAAAACAGGTAAAAAATCAGGTGATCACACACGGAAAAATGGACTTATTGAAGGAAGATACATCACCTACCATGAAAATGGGAAAGTATGGGAAGATGAAGGATACGAGCACGGTGAATTATCTGGAAAATCTCTTGATTTCAATGAACAGGGTATCAAAGTAAAAGAAATTAACTACTTGAAAGATCAATTGCATGGAAAATACATGATATTCAATGCAGTAGGCAAATTGATTTATGAGGCGATGTATCGTTTTGGAGAATTACATGGCGAAGCAAAAGAATACAACGCAGAAGGAAAATTAATACGAATCGTTACTTATTATGGAGATGAAGCAATCAAAATTCAAAAATTCTAAAAGTTTCACTCTTTTATTCGGTTTACTTTTCATCGGTTTCTGCTCAACTGCTCAAACAATTGATATTCTAGCAACTTATAAAAAGAAGTATCCTGGGAACCACATTGTTCAAACAAAAAATGAACGCACGGTCACGATCAAATATGTAAAGGGCGTTCCTACACTGGTTTATCATTTCGAATACGAAGATTTGATTATCGATAAAAATGGTGCAAGCATGTTATCGGAATATTCCATTGATTTTACTTCATTTGAGGCAATTGCCAATATCGAAGCATATTCAATCATTCCAGTTGGAACTAAAAGCAAAAAAGTAAGTTCCAACGAAGCATTTACCCGAGACGCTGAGGCAGACAGAGGAATTTTTCACGATGACAACAAAGAAACAGTAATCGTTTTCCCAGGTTTAGTAGAAGGTGCATTGCGACATATTTCCTACGATGTGACTATGAAGGAGAATAATTTTCCCTTCGGATTCATTTTTTTCGACTATTCTCCGTGTGAAAACCCAACATTTAAAATAATTACTGATACATCGATTCATCTTATGCTGAAGGAATATTATACAGATAAAATCCAGCTGAAAAGAGAAGAATCCATTTCCAAAAATATCAAAACAACAACCTACAGTTGTGAAAATGCTTTGCTGTTAAAACCAGAAGAAAATGCTCCAAACATGCGTTATTATGCACCGCAAGTTTTAGGGCAGCTTTCTTATTACAATTACAAAGGAAAACGAACCAATGTTGGAAGTAATTTACAAGATTTACACACCAACTATGCACCAAATGTAGCTGAAGTTGAAAATGAAAAACCAAGTCCTGAAATCACTCGGATTGCAGATTCTATTACCAAAAACCTCACAAACAACTTAGATAAAGTAAGAGCAATCTATTATTGGGTTCAGGATCATGTGAAATACATAGCCTTTGAAGAAGGAATGGGCGGATTTGTGCCTCGTCAACCAAATGCCGTTGTGGACAAACGATTTGGAGATTGTAAAGACATGGCTTCGTTGATTTATTCCTTATTGAAAGCGGCAAATATCCCAAGTTACTTAACATGGATTGGTTCTCGAGACATACCGTTTAAATACAGTGACTTTCCTAGTGGAATGTGTGATAATCACATGATAACAACCTACAAAGAAAACGGAAAATTCTACTTCTTAGATGCAACCAATTCCTTTCAAACAATGAATGCATCTACTGGATTTATTCAAGGAAAAGAAGCGCTTTTACACATTAGTCCAACTGAATTTGAATTAACAACCGTTCCGATTCAAGATGCCAATTACTCATCGGTGGTTGATCATTCTAAAATCAAAATTGAAGGAAAAGATTTGGTTGGTTCATCCACTTGTTCGATGAGTGGATATTACCATACATTGATTGGAAATTATGCAAAAGATGTGCTTTCAAAGGATGAATTGAAATTTTTGACAGGAATCAATCAGCGTGGAAATAATTCGTTTTTCGTAACAAAAGGGCACATGAAAAACATGCTTGAAAGAGATACAATTGGAATGATGTACTTTGATTGGACTTGTAAGAATTACTGTACAAGTTTGAACGATGAAATTTACATCAACCTAATTTTGAATAAGACTATTACGTATCAAAATGAATTGAAAGAAACACGTGTTGCTCCTTTTGAATTAGATCATGAGTTTTCAGATACGTATATTGTAGAGCTTGAAATTCCAGAAAATTATGTCGTGAGTAGCCTGCCTAAACCAATCTCTTACCATTCAGATATGGTTGACTTTGATGTAAACTATGTACAAACTGGAAATCAGGTTGTTTTAACACTAACAATCGCTAATAAGTTCACCATTCTCGAGCCGAGTCAATTTCCAGAATGGAATAAATTCATCGCACAAAAGAAAAAAGCATTATCGGAAACCATCGAATTAAAACGTAAAAAATAACTATGAAACAACTCTTAATCATTCTTATCGCATGTGGTTGTATGAATTACACCATTGCTCAATCGGAAGTGAAACCAATTTACCTCAATTATGACTGGAAAAGTACACCAGAAAAAATAGAAGCTTCTGAAAAAGACAAATTGAAAGATGAAGTGATGCTTTTCGAAAAAAGAAGTGTGGAATTTGCAGAGTATGGCGATGGATTCTATCAAATGGTTCTACTTCACAATATTCAATTAATCAACACAGATGCGGGTATTGAGGAGAATAACAAAGTCTATATCTCCAACAAACCAGGAGCAAAAGTACTGAAACAAAAAGCCCGCGTTATTAAACCAGATGGGAAAATTATCAATCTAAAAGAATCAGACATTCAGGAATCTAAAAATGAAAATGGAGAAGTTGAATATCGCTATTTCGCTTTGGAAGGTTTGGAAAAAGGCAGCTATATTGAGTATTTACATTACATGAGCGAAGAACCAACTTTATCTGGCGCTTCCTTATACCTTCAATCCTCCATCGACAAAAAGAAAGTTGAATACGATATTATATGTCCGAAGCACCTGGAACTCATGTTTCACTCTGTGAATGGAATGCCTAATTTTAAAAAAGACACTTTAAATGCGGATGTTAATCGCAGCTTTATTGATACCACAAATATTGAAGGTTTAAAAGACGAAGAATCGAGTGCATACAATGCAAACCTGATGAAATGTTATTACAAATTGCAAAAAAACACTTCTTCTGGAAAGTCCAATTTGTATACTTACCTAAACGTTTCCAAGAACGTATATTCTAATTTATATGAAACTCCATCGAAAAAATCATCCAAAAAAATTACTGAATTGACCTCAGAAAATGCCTTAGGAAAAGGCGATTTAGAGTCAAAACTGCGCAACTTAGAATACAATCTAAAAACAGAATACGGGTTGACGGAAGAGTACTTCGATGGAATTAGCGATTTAGACAATATTTTGACGAAGAAAGTCACCAATGAAACTGGAACGATCAAATTGATGATTGCTTGCTTGAAAGCACTCAATGTGAAATTTGAGGTTGTTATGACTTCAAACAGAGATGAAAATCCTTTTTTAACCGATTATGAAGCTTACAACTTTTTGGATGAAACACTTATTTATTTAAGTGATTTGAAAAAATATTGGTCAGCTGGTATTTTTTCCCGCATTGGCTTTTCCCCTTTCGAATTCAATAACAATTACGGCTTATTCATTGAAGAACGCATTGTGAATGAACAAGCTTTTGGAGTGGGGAAAGTAAAATACATTGGTGGAACAAAAAGTGAAGAATCCATTGACGAAATAAATACAATTGTAACATTCGACGCTAGTTTATCAGAACCTACAGTTCAAGTAGAACGAAAATTATCAGGCTACAAATCCATGATTCCACAATTCATCTTAGACATGGTACAAGATGACGCAAAGAAAACTGAACTTAAAGAAGATGTTTTGTTGTATATCGATAATGAGGCAAAATTAACCGATGTTACTTACGAAAACGACAATGGTAAATTAGCCGGGAAAGAACCATTTGTTGCGAGAGGGAAAATATCTGGAACATCTTTCATTGAAAAAGCTGGAAACAAAACCCTTTTAAAAATTGGAATGTTGATTGGGCCACAAGCTGAAATGTATAACAAAGAAGCACGTAAATTACCTGTATCAACTCAATTTACTCGTCAATATGTACGAAAAATCATTGTAAATATTCCAGAGGGAGTAACAGTAAAAAATCCAGAGGTATTGAATTTCAACATTGTTACAAACGATGAGAAAGCTTTACAATCTGGTTTTGTGTCTTCTTACGAAATGAAAGGAAACCAATTGATTGTTACCATTAATGAATTCTACAACAAAGTAAACTACACCGTTTCAGAATACGAAATGTATGAAAAAGTAATCAATGGTGCTGCCGATTTCAATAAATTGGTGATTGTACTGGAATAAAAAGAATCCATAAAAAAAAGGTGCCATCGAATTCGATTAGGCACCTTTTTTTTGCTCTGTTTTTTGATTCTAAAGCGTATTTATCGTTTGCAATTGGTTGCAATTTGAGTCATCACCTTCGTTGCAATTTGCATTTCTTCTTGTGTAAGTCCCGTCAATGCATGTGAGCGATTGTTCGGAATGACCTCGTCCATCGCATCAATAGCATCTAGAGCTTTTTGTGTGACCAAAATATCCATCTTTCTGCGGTCTAATTTATTGATCTTACGCTTCAAATATTTAGATTCTACCAATAAGTTAATCATTCGATTAACAGAAGCTGCATCTTTAAATACCTGTTCCGAAATTTCATTTTGCTGAATTTTTGGATTTTCAATCAAACACTTTATCACCAACCATTGGTCGATTGTAATCTGATGACCTAAAGATCTTAAACGAGCTTGCGCAAACTGACGGTAAGTTCTTATTGCTCTATCGATCTTATAAAAAATAATCGAATCTAATTTTTCCACTTGAGTTACGTTGTAGTACATGATGAATTGAGTTATTATCAGGACGTCAAATAATCACTCGAAGTTGCATTCCGTGGACAAAAACCATGAATTCTTTTAAAAGCCTTGCTGAACGAGGCTAAATCTGAATATCCAAAAAGCGAACTGATTTCTGTCCAAGTATAGCTTTGTTGAATATGTAATTCTTTCGCTTTTTGCATTTTAATCCTTCTAAAATAGCTCGCAGGTCCAATTCCAATTAAAACTTTGAAGCTTTTATTCAGTTTAGAAACGGAGAAACCAATCATTAGAGCATGTTTCGAAATATCAAAACATTCTTGAGGATGCTCATGCATATAATCAATCAATTTCTCAATTGCCTTGCGATCTTCTGAGTGCAACATTTGTTTCATAATCACGAACTGTTAAAAACAAATATACTTGTTTTATCATTAATTGACACATCAATTAATGATATGAAATCATTTTATATTGCCATTTATCACTGATAACAAACCGTTTACATTCAAGTACAAAAACAGACAATAGGCAAACGAAAAAAAACAAGCAGTTTTGAAGAAATAAACTAAATAAAAAGGATATGATACAATGGTTCATTCAAACAAGCATTATCGATCTTTTCGCAATTTTCGGTAAAAAATAAGGTAAGATATTTCTTCAAGGTTAGGTATGACTCCGTTTGTTTTAACACTCTTACGAAAAACTTGGTTTTAGTCAGAGTAAATAGGTAGATAGAGAGTATGGTTAGGTAACATGAGTAAGTTGAGATACTTCAGCAATTAACAAAGCGAAACAAACGAAAGTCAGAACCCGAAACAGAAGAAAAAACAGCTGTTTTTAGCTGAGTAAATTAAAGAGGAAAGTTCCGACACTCATTGTCGGAACTTTTTTAGTTTTCTACAGATTCTTCTGACTGCTCATCCAAAAGTGCTTCATTTGCTTTAAAAGCAATCTTACTGAAGACATACCGTAAGAGAATCAAGGCAATAATTGCCAAAGCTCCAGCGACAAAGAATGGAGATCCATAAAAGATCGAATTTTTCTCCGCCAATGGAACAGATTTGTAAAAAATCCAAATCATGAAAATCGGACCGATAATTTCAGCCAAACTCATCAGAGAAGTAAAAATCCCTTGCAATTCTCCTTGTTCGTTGCTTTTAGCTTCGGCTGAAACTAAAGAGCGAATACTTGGATCCACAATTCCTGAAAATGCATAAGGCAAAATAATCACATACATCATCCAACCATAGGGAATCAAACCAATTCCAAGTGTTACCACACTTAATATGACCAAGCCTAAAGTTGCGGCGCCCTTCTCTCCCATTTTCTTAACGATTGGTCCAGATAATGCTCCTTGAACTAAGCCAAAACAAACTCCAACAACTGCCAATGAAATTCCCACGTCTTTTGTTTCCCATCCATAACGTGCTATGGTATAATAATTCCACACCGAATGAATTGCCATATTTGAAAGTAATACAACAAAAGTTACTACAAACAATCCCCTATATTTTGGAAAACGAACGATTTGCATGATCGCACCAATCGGATTCGCGCGTACAATCTCAAACTTTCTGCGGTCAGAGACAGGCAATGACTCTTTCAAGATCAATAAACCATAAATGAAATTCGCCAAAGATAAAAATGCGGCAACCATGAAAGGAACACGCAAACCAAACTCAGATGCAGCTGCTCCGATTGCTGGTCCGATAACAAATCCGATTCCAAAAGCCGCTCCAATCAACCCAAAATTCTGAGCTCTGTTCTCATTGGTAGAAATATCTGCGATATAAGCTGCTGCTGACGTGAAACTTGCACCAAACATTCCAGAAATAGCTCTACCAAGTATCAACCATCCCAAACTTGGAGCAAAGTACATGAATACATAATCCAAGCCCAAACCAAGAAGCGACATTAAAATGATTGGTCTTCGTCCGAAACGATCACTCAAATTTCCAATGAGTGGAGAAAACAAAAATTGCATACATGCATATGGAATCAAAACTGGAATGGAATATTTGGATGACTCAGTTATGGACAAATGTGTTACATCTGCAATCAAACTTGGAAGTGAAGGAATAATAATCCCCAACCCAATGGAATCAATACAAATCGTAATTAAAATAAATAGTAAGCCTTTGGTTTGTTTTTCACTCATGCTTCAAAATTAAGGATTCATTTTAGTTGTTGGAAATCTGAACTTTAATTTTAGGTAAAATGTACCTGATGAATTATCAATTATGAATAGCTAGCTTTACACCATGAAACGTGAATTGGTAAAAACTGCAGATGGTTCAACAACAATCTATCTTCCGGAATGGAACGAACATTATCATTCAAGTCATGGTGCATTGCAAGAGGCACAACACGTTTTCATTAAACATGGGCTAAACCCAAAATCAGGCGATTATCTAACGATTTTTGAAATGGGTTTCGGAACTGGATTGAATGCACTCCTCACCTATTTTGCTTCGGAAAAACGCAATCAATACATTCATTACATTGGGCTCGAAGCTTTTCCACCAAGTGCAGAAGAAATTGAAGGAATGAATTACACTTCCTTTACCCGCGATGAAGAAGCGGTGGAAGTTTTCAAAAAAATGCATCAGGTGGAATGGAATGTAGCACGCGAGATTTCAGAACATTTTGTACTTGAAAAAGTCGGAAAACAGATTCAGGAATTGGAAATGGGAAAAGAAACAATCGATTTGTGTTACTACGATGCATTTGGCCCCAGAGTTCAGCCAGAACTATGGACTCCGGAAATTTTTCAAAAAATCTACGATTGGTTGAGTCCAGGAGGTGTTTTGGTAACATATTGCGCAAAAGGACAAGTGAAACGCGATTTGAAGTCTGTTGGATTCGAAGTGACTTCATTGCCTGGTCCTCCAGGAAAGCGTGAAATGACGAAGGCAGTAAAAAAATTATTCTGAAAACTCCTGATAAAACACTATTTTTGAGTAGAATAAACCAAATAAAGGGCTGTAAACAAATAGCAACTCGGGTTCATCAGTCAAAAATAATCTGACACATTTAATCATAAAGCACCTCCTTTTGGTGATCTTTTTTTAGAAACTATTTTCACTATGACACAAAGATCTTTCCTACTCGCAATTACCCTGTGTATCTCTTTTATAAATAATTTGAAAGCCTTGGATATTAATGGAAATATTCAAGTAAACGGAGTTACCCGAACGTTTATCATTCACTCACCAGGCACATGCGTAGCCACTAATTTACCAACGGTCTTAGTGTTTCACGGAGATGGAGGGACAGCCTCAGGAATTAAAGGTTACTCAGGATTTGACGCTGCAGCTGATAACAATGATTTTTTAGTCGTTTATGCTCAGTCTACCAACGATTTAGGAAACGGAATATGGAATAAACCTGTAGACGGCGATGAAACAGGGGAACCACAAGATGTTGCTTTTGTTTCTCAGTTGATTGACTACCTATGTACTAATTATGGGATTAACAAGAAACAGGTATATGCAACTGGTCATTCCGGAGGAGCCTTTTTTTCATACAGATTAGGGGTAGAGTTAGCTGATAAAATAGCAGGAATAGCGCCTGTTGCAGGTAATATGTATGGTGATAATAACTATTTGACCACTTATTCGCAAAATTCATTTGTTCCAGTTCCTGTGTGGCACATACATGGAGATGCTGACGGGACCGTAGCTTATCCAGATTCTGATTTTACACCAACAGCTTGGAACGAATGGCCATTGTCTTTTTTTAGTGCACCAGCAAGTGCTTGTGGAGCGAATACATACAATGCTTCAAACGTATCCACCATTGTTTCTGGGGTTCAAAAATATCCCTTTTGTACGAGTGGCAAAGAAGTTTCAATCATTCGAATCGTAGGAGGAGGACATGGCTGGCCAGCGGTAAATGGCTTTAATGCAGCAACAGCAATCTGGAATTTCTTCAAAGACTATCAACTAGCGAATTTAGCGAGTTGTCAACCAGGACCTGGCAACTGTACTACAGGTATTGGTTCGGGAAATGTCTACGGAGAAGACTGGATTACCATCTATCCAAATCCAGTAAAAGAAACAGTGATCCTACAATTTCATATCCCTTTAATTTCCATCCAATTAACTGACTTGTCGGGTAAATTGATTACTGAAAAACAGGTAAATGGAGCAACTGAAACACAATTACAACTAACTAATTTACCATCAGGAATTTACATTTTAAAATCTATTGATAAAAGTGGAAATTTCGCCATTCATAAACTAGTTGTGGAAAATTGATTCACAGGATTTAATTCTTTACTACCAAAAGTTATTTTGACATGGATTAATTCGTAAAAACAATCATTTCTGTCATATTTACTTCTAACTTTAGACTGGTAAAAAATACAACAAATGGCAAACGTAACATTAGGAGGAAATCCTCTACACACAAGCGGTGAATTACCAGTAAAAGGAGCACACGCAGCAGATTTTTCATTAGTAAATGCAGACTTGGGAACTATTTCACTGGAAAATTACAAAGGAAAAAAATTGATTTTAAATATCTTCCCGAGCATTGATACAGGAACTTGTGCAGCTTCTGTGCGTGAATTCAACAAGAAAGCTTCTGCTTTGGAGAACACTACTGTTTTGTGTATTTCTCGCGATTTACCTTTCGCTCAAAAACGTTTTTGTGGCGCAGAAGGAATTGAAAATGTAGTAACGCTTTCTGATTTCAGAGATGGTGAGTTCGGAAAAAACTACGGATTGGAATTATTAGATGGTCCTTTGAAGGGATTGCATGCAAGATCAGTTGTTGTTTTGGATGAGAATCACAATGTTGTTTACACAGAATTGGTACCGGATATTAAAGATGAACCGA
Source organism: Fluviicola taffensis DSM 16823 (assembly GCF_000194605.1). Lineage (NCBI taxonomy): Bacteria > Pseudomonadati > Bacteroidota > Flavobacteriia > Flavobacteriales > Crocinitomicaceae > Fluviicola > Fluviicola taffensis. The sequence continues at coordinate 2,915,037 of NC_015321.1, read as the reverse complement.
ATTACGACGGAGCTTTGGCTGCATTGTAAAAAATAAATTGAATATGAAAGTCCCGTTTTACTTAGGTAGACTGGGACTTTTTTTGTCTCATAAGGATAAGTGCAAGATTATCCACCACTTACCCGGGTAATATTTTATCAGAGGCATCATTCCCCACCCACATTTGGCAAGTTCAATCCATCCGAATCATTCTTTTCCACTTTCCCAAAGGAATAAGAAACTTTGAACCAAATGATTCGCGTGTCCTGCTTAGAATAACTGTTCATTTGAATATTTGGAAACGAAACCCGGGCATTACTTTGGTCGGTATTGAAAATATCCTCAAATGAAATCGAAGTCTTCCACTTTTTGTCGTAAAACTCTCTACTCAAAATAACATCAAAAGCCGAGCGATTTCTTACAAACTCATAAATCTGATAATTTCCTTTACTCGTGATGTAATAATCAATATTCATTCGAATTTTCCAAGGTAAAATAAATTGTGAATACACTCCCAAAGTCCACATTCCCTTATTCGGATTCACATAGTTATAGCCCGAAATACTCGTCTTCGTATAAGAAGTATAAATGTATAAAAAGGACATTTTATCTACGTCAACAGGATCATCCATGAATTTCAGTCCTTTCGTAAACAAGGCAAATGGAACTGGAATTGCTAAAAAATAATTCATCGAGTTCACATTGTTATAAGTACGGTAAGTTTGAACCGTTTGTACCGAATTTGGTGCGACAACTACTTCGTTCAGATTCAGAAACTGCGAATGCGTGAAATTGACTGAAAACTGCGCATAATCCAAAACAGTGATTTTAAATTGCGCATTGTCATAAAAATTAGGCTTCAGCTGCGTATTTCCACTGGAAGAACTAAATGAATCATAATATCCTGAATTATTTGGATCGTACTGTGTGAAATTTGGGATTCCGATTTTCCGAGAATACGTTCCAATGATATTCACCATGGAATTCATGCGATAGATTGCATTAAACGATGGAAAGAAATTGAAGTAATTATTTCGTGCAGTACTTGTTACATTGGAAGCTCTTCTCAAACTAAAATTTTCAGCTCTTAAACCTGCACCAATGGATACTTTCTTTCCCAATTTCTTTTTTAAATCCACGTAGGCAGCCAAATTATCTTCCACATAATCAAAGTCAATCACAGAAGTATAGAACGGATTATCAAAAATATCTGAAGAGGAATTATTCAAATTATACGACCCAATATTTTTCACATCCATCAAGCTGTACTTTACTCCTGTGTTCAGATAAAACTTGATTTTTTCAAACGGAATTTCGGCATCAGCTCGCAAATAGAAGCGATTGATATTCATATAATAATCCAAAATACTGTAATCATCCGTTGCCGAAATTCGTTGGGTATTGCTTCTTTTCGACTTGTTCTGATAATTGGAATAAAATGCCGTCACATTCAACACCCGTTTCAGCGTATCAAATTCCTGTCTGAATTTCGCAATCCCTTCGTTTCCCATTCCATAATTTCGGGATTTATAATCGGTTCGAAGTTCAACTGCAGGACTAATCGATTGGCTTGCGGTCACTGAATTTCCGTTGATCTTATTATCGCCGAAAGAACCGTTGTAATTCAGCATCAAACTGGAACGCTTCGACAAATTCAACGTCACTGAAGGTTTGAAGTAATAATAGCTATTCCGAGTTTGTTCCTTTCTATCGGAATTTAAACCAATCTGCGGATTAAACGAATTGAATACACGCTCGGAAGTATCTCTGTTGGAGCGTTCATTATTGGAATATCCCATCTGAAGTTGCCAACTCCATCTGGATTGCCTTCCATTTAAAACTAAAGAAGGAGAAATTTTCTGATTCTGATTCAACCCATAACTCAAAGTCACCGTTCCAGACAACCATTTCGTCGCTTTCCCAATGCTGTTGATATTGATCACCGCTCCACTTACATTTGCATCAAAAGAAGCTCCTGGATTCGAAATAATTTCAATCGTTTCAACTGAATTCGCTGGCAAGCTCTTCAATAAATTCATCAAATCATCTGTCGACAAACTACTTGGAACTCCTTCGAAATAAACAGTTGCTAATTGTCCGCCAATAGCAAATCCTCCCCCAGGATAAGGCATTACTCCGGGAACTTTCAAAATGGCATCGTAAATACTGCTGATTGATAAAACGGGATTATCCTTCACTATCAAGGTAGTTTTATCTGCTTCAATTTCGATAAATTTTCGTTGAACTCCCGTAATCGTTACCTCATCCAATTGTGCTATGGGTTCTTTCAGTTTAAACTCACCCAAAGAAATGGAATCGGGCGTATTTGCTTCAATCTTAAAATCCACCAAAATCAATTCATACAATTGCGTTTTAATCTGAACGGTATAAACTCCTGGAATTTTAGGAATCTCCAAATACTTTTGGCATACTGAAAACTGTTCTTTCAATAAAACACTGTCTTTTCCCGCAAAAACAGAAGAAAGAGTTAATTGCTTGGGAACATCTTCACAAGGAATATCTTTTACAGAAATTGAAAAACGAATCCATTGCGATTGCCCGAACAAAACAGACGAAAAAAGAAAAAAACAAATAACAATAAAGATACGGCACATAGGAAAGTCAGCGTTTCGTTGCTCAAAATTAAACTATTCATTCGATCTGAAACGAAAGAAATGTAATCAGTTACAGAAATCGAGGATTAATGGCATTTCAATAAAACAGATTCAGAAGTGCATCTCCAGGCGCTTTTTTATTTTTATTCAAAAAAAAGTATGCTAGCCCCCCCCCTGAATAGTTCATTTGTTTCGTTCTTATTTGAAATACTAAAATTAAACATCATGAAACACTTCAATCTATCATCAGTGCTAATGGCAGGTGCCTTACTGATATTCTCAACCTCTTGTAAAAAAGACAAAACACAACCTACAACTCCAGATCCAACTAACCCGGCAACGAATTACGCATCGGCATTTTTTAATAGTAATCTGAGTAACGGTAAACAAACCTTTACCATCAATGCTGGACAAACTCAAACCATTACTGGAAACAAAGGAACGGTGATTCATTTCAATCCGAATTCATTTGTGACAGCTAGTGGTACTCCAGTAACTGGAAATATTCAAATTGAATTCGTTGAAATTTACAGTAAAAAAGACATGATTTTAATGAACAAACAAACCGTAGGTAAAGTATGGAATGGAGTTAGTCCATTAATCTCAGGAGGGCAATTTAATATTGTTGCTAAGCAGAACGGTCAAAATCTGAAACTGGCTCCAGGAGCAAATTACCTAATTGAGGCTCCAGCACCGAATGGAACAACGAATCAAATGGGACTTTTCTATGGTCAAATTGACAATGAACAATTGGAATGGACACAAGTTGATTCATCAAATATGAGTGCGGGTACAGGAATTTATTCCGCATTTCCAGATAGCTTGGGATGGGTAAATTTAGATTACTTCATGAACAATTCGGAACCACTCTCCAAGATTGATGTTCAAATTCCATCTGGATTCACAACCCAAAATACAAGAGTCTTTGTTTCAGTTGACGGAGCAAGTTCAATGGGAGGAATTTATCAGGTAAGTTCTGGGATATTTCATTCAGGAGGTTACAAACTTCCTATTGGTATGAATGTTCATTTCATTATCATTAATCTGGATAATAACGAAATTCATGCAGCAGTGATTCCAGCAGCAATAACAACGGATCATTTTCAAACAGTTGGTTCATTAAACCTTTATTCTCTTGCACAATTAGAAGCATTACTGAATAATTTACCATAGCGCCACTGACTTACACATGAAAAATTACGTTTAGATAGTAAATACCTCATTTTTAAGTTTTTTTATTAAAAGAGTCTAATCTTGTTCGAATTAAACACTGATACCATTTCCTCTGTAAAAAAAGGTGACCGAAAAGTCATCCTGGATTTATATCACCACACTTTTCAGGTGTTAATGGGGAATGCCGTACGTTATACAAACGACAAGGAAAATCAGATGCAAATTGTGAATAATGCTTTTATGAAAATCATTTCCGGGATCGATCAGTTTCAAATTGGTACAGCTTATTTTTCCTGGGCTAAACAGATTGTTAAACGAGAAATAATCGATGATTTCAGAAAGAACAAACAATACAAAGAGCTGTTTCAGTACAATGACAATTATCAAAACAATGCGTTGAGCAAAGAACCTGAGATTGATCTGACTTTTGAAGCAGAAGAATTACAGCAAATGCTGAACACACTGCCCCCGGCTACGAAGATGGTTTTCAACTTATATGCCATTGACGGGTATTCATCCAAAGAAATCATGGAAGAGTTCCAGATTTCCTATGAAACCGTTAAATGGCACATCAAAGAAGCACGGAAGAAATTGAAGGTACAGATTGAGATTACCCAAACTAAAAAGATCGGTTTTGAAAAAAGATAAAAATCATATCGACAAACTGTTCAATGACTCATTGAATCAAAGGTCTTTCGACATTCCTGAAGCATTTCTGGAAGATTTAAACCAGCGTTTGGATACTTCTAAGAGAAAAAGACGGATTTTCTTTTGGTTGTTCACAGGATTACTATGCATCACAGGGGTGTCACTGGTCATTTTCTTTTCTCTCCAATCTCCTTCTTTTCCGTTATCCAGCTCCAAACAATTTACTCAACCAACCAATTATAAGTTTTCACAATCTTATACAGCAATTAACCCTGAATCAGGATTTGGTAAAATATCGCTGAGTATAACAGAAGGTAAAATGACCATTTTCGATACAACAACTGAGAAAGCGGATTGTATTTCCACGGCTACTATTCAGACAAAAAAACAAGCTGTAGAAAAACAAGTTCAGATCGGATTGTATGTTCAAAAATACATTCAGTCAAAAATCAGTAAAAACAACGTGAACGGTCAGATTGTTGATGCGGGCAATCCAGATAGTCAAGTTCCAGTAAGTTTGAATGATCTAAATAAGACATCGGACAAATCCATTTCAGGAAACACAACAGTCAATCCAAAAGATGACGTCAAAGATTCCGCTGGTACAGAATCTAATTCGACAATCGTTTCCAAAATGGAAAAGGATAGCACACTTGTGTTTAACCATGCTGATACAACATTCAATCCACTTACAACTTCAAATGAGGATTCGGATGATGAAACAAAAAATAAACCAAATAACAACTGGAGAAAAGAAATTCAATTGTACGGTGGTTTGGGAGCAAATTTCATCAAGGACGTCTCGACCAATAAAACGTATCTTGATAAGTTGAGCGAAAATCAATCTTCCATTCTGACTGCTTCATTCGGAGTAAATGGGAATTTGTCCTACAAAAATTTCACTTTCGGTTCAGGGCTTTCTTATGCACAGAGTGGAGAAAAAAACAGCCTTGATATCAATAAATACTATTTAAAAGATTCAACAGTCTCAGAACATATCATTGACACCATTTTAGTTCTAGATTCATTAGGCAATTGGGTTCAGGAAATACACGATACAACAATCAATCATAACTATCAATTTCAGGATTCGACTTCGCAACGAACTTCCTTTAAAAATACTTATTCCTGGATTTCCATTCCGATTCATTTCGGATACCGTTTCGAATTGGGCAATTACGAACTGATTCCAAGGTTTGGCGCACAGTTCAATTTCGGAATAGCCAAAAACAGAGGAAATTTCCCAAATGGAGATTTCACTGAAATTATGGAATACCAGGCCGTCAGATTCAATATTTCTTACCTCATCCAACTGGAAGTGAGGAGAAACTTCAACAGATGGCATATTTTCATCAATCCAACCTTTAAATCCATGATTAATCCAGCCATATCCAATGATCTCCTAAAAAGAAGATATTCTTCCTGGGGAATTCAGTTCGGAGTTGGACTAAAGCTTTAGATCTAAGAAGTACAGCAAATTCCAATTCATTATTTTTTGCCCGTCATAGCACATCAGCTATAACGGAATGGTATTTCATTGCTTCATTATTTATAAACAAAACGAAATCAACCACCTACAAACTCAAAGTTCCACTTGAAAAAAACAGTATAAATCTCCATCATAAAACTTGAGTTATGAATTACTTTAAAACAGAAATCACAAGCAATCACATTGTATCAGACAAGCCTCTTCATGAACGCCTTTTATTCCCTTACATTCAAATTGCATCACAGTTGAAAGGTGAAATCCTAGAATTGGGTTGCGGCTGGGGACGCGGAGTTGATTATTTCCAGTCTGACGAGATCCGCTATACTGGAGTTGATAAAAACAAATCGTTAGTCGACGATCTTCAGGTCAACTATCCAAGCTGCAATTTTCAGCAAGTCACACTTCCTGATTTAAGTGCTTTTGCAAATAACTCTTTTGATCACATTATTGCTTTTCAAGTGATAGAACACATTGAACAGGATGAGCTATTTCTAGAAGAAATTCACCGTATCCTAAAACCTGGTGGTAAACTTCACATGAGTACTATCAACAAACGTTTTTCTATTTCCCGGAATCCATGGCATATCCGGGAGTATGATTCAATCGGATTGACCATTCTGTTGAAAATGTTTTTCTGTAAAGTAGATATGAAGGGAATTGAAGGAAATGAACTTGTTTGGAAATACCATTTCGAAAACAAGAAATCCGTCAAACAAATTATGCGTTTTGACTTCTTCGGGTTGCAATACAAACTCCCTGCAATGTTACTTCGTATTCCTTACGAACTTCTAAATCGTTTGAACAGAAAAAAAATGATTCATTGTCAGCAAGGTAAATTCCTGGATATCAGTCATAAAAATTTTCATTTGAACGAAAATCCTGATTTGGGTCTAGATCTGTTTGTAATCTGCACAAAGGCTTAATACTTATGATTTCAAATTAATCTATTAATGATTAATAAATAATCAAAATAGTTGTTTCAAATGAACTTTATACTTACCTTAAAGTAAAAAACGAAACAATTATGCTAGTAAAAACATTTGGAAGCGCTGTCTTTGGGATTGATGCAACAACAATCACTATTGAGGTGAACATAGCAAATGGAGTGAATTTCATGTTGGTTGGACTACCAGATAAAGCCGTTCAGGAAAGTCATCAACGAATTAAAGCTGCTCTGAAAAACAACAACCTCAATTATCCGGGAAAAGAGATTACAGTTAATATGGCTCCAGCTGATATCCGAAAAGAGGGTTCAACGTTCGATTTGGCAATTGCAATTGGAATACTGGCAGCTTCTGAGCAAATTTCAATTTTGAAACTAGAACAGTTTCTTCTTTTGGGCGAGTTGTCCTTAGACGGAACCTTGCAATTGATGAAAGGCGTTTTACCCATTGTGATGCAAGCAAAAAAAGACGGATTCAAAGGAATTCTACTTCCCAAGCAAAATGTGTCTGAAGCAGCAATTGTAGAAGGAATCGATGTTTATGGAATGGAAAACATGCAAGAAGTGATTGATTTTCTCAATGGAACAAGGGAATTTAATCCTGAAGTATTCAATATAGAAGAAGAATTCAATCGACAATTACAAGACAACGAAGTAGATTTTAGAGATGTAAAAGGTCAAAGCGCTATCAAAAGAGCTTTTGAAATTGCAGCCGCTGGCGGACACAACGTGATTCTAATTGGACCTCCAGGAGCAGGAAAATCGATGCTCGCCAAAAGATTACCGACGATTCTTCCTCCAATGAGTATCGAAGAGTCCTTGGAAACAACTAAAATTCATTCCGTAGCTGGAAAAATTGGAAAAAACAACGGCTTGGTCACTCAACGACCATTTCGTAAACCCCATCATACTATTTCAGATGTTGCTCTTGTTGGAGGCGGATCTTATCCACAACCTGGAGAAATTTCATTGGCGCACAACGGTGTTCTATTCCTAGATGAACTTCCCGAATACAAACGCCAAGTATTGGAAGTAATGCGACAACCTTTGGAAGATAGAACAGTTACTGTTTCTCGCGCGCGCTTTTCCGTAGACTACCCAGCTGGTTTTATGCTCGTTGCAGCAATGAATCCTTGTCCATGTGGCTATTACAATCATCCCGAAAAAGAATGTTCGTGTGCACCAGGGACGGTTCAACGTTACCTCAACAAAATTTCTGGACCACTATTAGATCGTATTGACCTTCATGTAGAAGTAACTCCTGTTTCTTTTGATGATCTAGCATTCAACGCACCAACAGAAACCAGTGCTGAAATTCGAGAACGTGTTATCCAAGCAAGGCTCATTCAGTTAAATCGGTATCAAAATTCCAGTACTCATTGTAACGCGCAAATGCAGCGCAAAGAATTGACTCATTATTGCGAAATCACAGCTGAAGGAAAACAGTTATTGAAACAGGCTATGGATCGTTTGGGACTTTCTGCTAGAGCCTATGACCGCATTTTAAAAGTTGCACGAACAATTGCCGATTTGAGCAATTCTGAAAACATCGAAACGGTTCATTTATCGGAAGCAATTCAGCTGCGAAATTTAGACCGAGAAAACTGGGCCGGATAATTTTGAGTTAAATTCCAAAAGCTTGTTTCACCAATTCATCGTGATTGATTGATTGATGAGATTGCAGAGTCTTGGAATTCTTTTCGATCACCAAAATTCTCGAACAGAATTCAATGCAAAAGTCAATATCATGAGATGCGATAATAACCAATCGCTTGCTTTCTTTAGCAATGCTTCCCAATAAAGACATCACTTCTCTCTTCGTTGGATAATCCAAAAAAGCTGTCGGTTCGTCTAAGAGAACAATTGGAGTCTCTTGAATCAATGCTTTGGCAATTCCAACACGCTGTCGCTCCCCGTCACTCAAAGTGGAAGTAGATTGATCCAACAGAGAATCCAGATGAAGTGTTTGGATGTATTTTTGGATGATTGATTTGTCTTCCTGAGATAAACGACCAGTAAATCCAGTATAGGAATGTCGACCTAATTCTAAGTATTCACTCACTTTTAGATAATCAAAACCTAAAAAATGATTGTCAACCAAGGTAATCTTTCGTGCTCTTGCGAGAAGCTTCAAATCATTCCAATCTTGACCTTCAAAACTTACTTTTCCATTCGAAAATTTGCCTTGAACCAATGAGTCCATCAAGGTAGATTTTCCCGATCCATTTGCTCCAATTAACGCAACAAATTCTCCTTGTTTGAGTTCCAAACTAAGAATTTCATACAACCGTTGTTCGTGTCCTATACTGCAATTTTCAAACTTAAGCATTGTGAATGTTTTTAAGTAAAAGAAATAGCACAATCGGAGCACCAAGCAAAGCCGTTAAACTATTGATGGGTAAAACCATAATCGGCTCAAAAATGCGAATCAGCAAAACACACAAAACCATAACGCTTGAACCAATTAATCCAGAAGCTAGGAGCAAATGACCATGCTGAGCCGTTTTATAAAACATACGCACCAAATTGGGAACGATTAAACCGATAAATCCAATAGGGCCACAAAAAGCTGTAACTAATCCAGCCAACAAGGAAACTACAAATATGACTTTCCAGCGCGTTTGCTTAACTTTAACCCCTAAAACAGCTGCAGGTTTTTCTCCTAAAATGAGTGCATTTAGTGGTTTTGTCACTGAAAATGCCAAGCCAATTCCGACTAAAAACAGCAAACTAATCAAAGGAATTTGGTCGATACTTACTTGCTGTAAAGAACCCATTCCCCAGATAGAAAAAGCCTTCACGCTATTCGCATCTGCTTTCATCAGAATAATATTAGTAATTGCAGAGACAAAGGTTCCCAACATCATTCCCACCAAAAGCAAAGAAACCATGGAGCGAATTCGAGTAGCAATCACCAAAATCAGCAATCCAAAAATCAAAGCACCAATCGTAGCAGAAATAGTGATTCCTAGATCCAAAATTTCCAGTCCTAAAATTGAACTTCCCATAATTGTTAACGCAACCATCAAATGTGAACCTGCTGTAAGTCCAAGAATAGAGGGGCCTGCAAGCGGATTATTGAGGGTTGTCTGTAGCAATAACCCAGCAATCGACAATGCAAACCCAGCAATGATTGCAATAAATAGTTCTGGAATTCGGTAAATAACAAAAAGTTGCCAAGCCTGATTATTGGTTGTATCTAAGAATGAAAACCAAGGATCATCTCCGTGTGGAAAACCGATTGCAATCAACGTAATTGCAACAAACAGGATTAATGAAATCAAATGCTTTCTCCACATAAAGTTCCTACTTCAGCTGTTTGTAAAAGTGTAATTTCGCTTTCGTATCTCCTTTTGCAATATGCATAAAATCTTCCAAAAGCCAATGGGGATTTACAGGACTGTATTCCCAATAATAGTTTGGATCGTGCATATAACCGTATACTTTTCCTTTTTGAACTGTATGAAAATACTCGAATTTTGAATTCAATTGGAACAATTTATTCAGTGAAGATGCTTCTGCATTGATCCAAATATCACAGGACTGATCATCTGTGAAAACTTGCTCAAAAGTTGGAGTAACACTTGCCGTACCGTTGGTTTTTTTATAAAAATAATTCAGGCCGCCATCTTTCATAATTCCAGCCATGAATGAACCCCCTGCTGGAGCATACCAAATATCACCGACCAATCCGCCTGCAATGACTTTCTTCTTTTGAGTAATTCCTTTTGCTTCTTCTTTGATTTTCAAATAAGATTCAACTACCTGATTGAAATACGTATTAGCCTGTTTATCCTTGCAAATTAAAGCTCCGAAAACTTTGATCCATTCCGCTTTTCCAAGTGGATGTTTTTCTTCCCAATCGTAATTTGCCATACAAACAACTCCTAGCTGTGCAAATTTTTCTTCGTTTGGAAAAGGCTGACCAAAACCGCTGAAAATAATCAATGGGATTTTTGCTTTCAATACTGCTTCTGGAGTTAAAGCTGTTTCGTAACCTGCTGTTAGTACTTTTCCAGCATTTATACCTTTCACGAGTTCTTTATTCGAAATGTATTGCTTTTCAGTCGTTGCTTTAATCGATTTTATTCCTCCAATCGCATCCAACATTCCAACAAAAGAAGTCGAAAGCGCTGCCATGTTTTGAACCGGAACTTCAATGATTTTAATATTTTCAGGTCGCTTCATTTTAGAATTTCTTGGAATCAATGCATACCGATTTTCGATTTTCAACGACTTTGGGTTTTTTACACTCAACTCTTTGTATCCCAATTTTTGGTCAATTGAAACCAAACGTGCATATTGAAATCCATTTACATCATCTGGATTATTTTCTGATTTTTTAGTCGTACATGAAAAAAGTAGAACAACTAGTGAAAAGAGGAATAAGGTGTTTTTCATTGAATGGGACATTTGGTTTGTTGCATTGCTTCAGCCAATTGCTGATCGGTCGAAGTTCTTGTATTCAAATCAGTGATAATTCGATTAAAATCAACTTCATTTCTATTTTGAGACAATTTAAAAGCAGCCTCCAAAGACTGAATTTCGATTCGAAACCCAACAATTTCTTGTATGTAGGAATCTACTAAATCCGTTGGCCACTGATTGATATGAACCTTATTTTCTCGGTTCACTTCAAACGAATCGACTAACTTGGTCAAATGATTTTTCAATTCTAGATCCGTCAATCGTTCAATTCTTCCTGAAACATGAACCACTTCATAATTATATGTTGGAACATTGACGTGTGTATAAACCGAAGAAGAAATATATCCGTGAGCACCTAAAACAATCAGTTTTCCTTGATTCGCATTAGAAATACTCGAAACTATTGAATTTTCCTTGGCTACATGAAACTCCAAACACTTTGTAGATTGCTCAAATTCAGTGGTAAAGGGGATGTGAACAATTGCTGGAAAACCATCCGATCCATTCACCGTCAAAGCACCAAAAGGGTGTCCTTCTAAAAACCTTAGAATCAACTCCCGATCATTCCCTTCAAACTCCTTTGGAATATACATAAAGCAAATATACCATTTCGGAATCAACTGCTCTGTTAGGGAATGAGATAATTGGGTTAACTTTGTAAAAAAGTGTTCCATGCGATTTTCAGATTATCCCATTTCCGACGAGATCAAAAAACAATTAGAAGTCTTGGGTTTTAAACGACCTACAGATATCCAATTTAAAGCCATATCTCCAATTCTCAATGGAGAAGACGTTTTTGGAATTGCACAAACTGGAACAGGAAAAACAGCTGCTTTTGCCATTCCAATTATTCATAAACTGAGTACTTCGAGACCAAAATCAAAAAGTCCGAGATGCATTGTTTTGGCTCCAACACGAGAACTCGCTGAACAAATTAAAGACGCATTTGAAAGTATTGGAGTTGGCTCCAATATTCGAATCACTGCTATTTTAGGAGGATTGGAGCAAGACAAACAGATTCAAGAACTGAAAAGAGGAACGGATGTAATCGTTGCGACACCAGGCCGTGTATTCGATTTGCGTTCGCAAGGCCACCTTTCTTTGGATTCCATTCAATTTTTGGTGTTAGACGAAGCCGATCGCATGTTGGATTTAGGATTTGCACACGACATGAAAGCAATTCACAAGCTATCTCCTCAGCGAAACCGCCAAACAATGTTCTTTTCGGCAACCATTGACAAGAAAATCAAAGCATTGGCTTATGACTTAGTACGGGATGCGATTCGTATTCAAATTTCACCCGACGACCCCGTTTCCAAAAATGTAGAACACGGAGCTATTACTGTTGAAATGGACGATAAGCGCTTCTTTTTAGAAAACATCATCAAGGAATACGAAGAGTTTAAATACGTTGTTTTTGTACGAACAAAAGTGCGCTGTGAACGTGTTGTTGCAGCAATGGAACGCGTTGGAATTCACTCAGAAGCATTGCATGGTGGAATCGAGCAAAAAGACCGCTTCGCAGTATTAGAACGATTTAAATCAGGCGAAAACAAAATCCTCATCACAACAGATGTTGCCGCAAGAGGAATCGATATTCAAGGAGTAGATTACGTCATTAATTATGATTTACCCGATCAGCCAGAGCAATACGTGCATCGAATTGGACGAACTGGTCGTGGAGAAAATAAAGGTCAAGCACTTTCATTCTGTAGTTCGGAAGAAGAAAAAATGTTGGAAGAAATTGAGCTATACTTAGGCTACGATATCGAGAAAATTGAAATTAGCAAAGGAGATTATTCAGCCATTCTAAGAGACACCGAGGATCTATCCTATAACTGGAAAAAACTCCTGGATGAAGCCAATGAGGAAGACGGAACTAGCGATAGTTGGTAGAAAGAGATCAAAATAAGGTTCAAAGTTGTTTAAGGAAATTTATTTGAACATTTGAACATTTGAACATTTGAACATTTGAACATTTGAACATTTGAACATTTGAACATTTCTAAAAAAATGGCCATTCTTTGCGAATACGCTGAAGCTTCAGCACAAGCATTCGAGCAGCCCTCATATCATTTTAGTAACTACTATTTCGAGGCAACATCGTATTGGATATCAATCTGTGAAAATTGAACATCCATTTCATTCCAAGAAAACAATTCGACATATAATCCAGTAAGAGAATCAAAAACCGTCACGCGACGATCTTTTTTGCGGTAAGATTCGTATGCTTTTGCATCAAATAATTGCCTTTGCGAGCGAAGAACCATTTGATTATCAGCAAAACGATAAGATTGCGCCATGACATAATTCAACTTCGCCAATTTGCGGCTATCTTTTTCTAAAGACAATTGTTCCTCTGGAGAATAATTTGCCTGAATTAATCGCTGAGTAACAGGTGCGCAATCACTCATTTTTTGAATCAAGGTAAGGGTGTTAGTTTGAGAGAATCCTAGTAAGCTTATGCAAAGAAAAGCTAAAATGGTACTTGTAGTTTTCATAGCAGTGTGTTTTAAGATGATCTTAACAATGACTTTCATTATTAACTATCTAAAAGCTATGAACTTTTTATGTACGAATCAAATTTGTTCGAATTATAACATTTACACTCGCCGAAACAAACCGCTTATTTACTGATATTTACAAATAATCACCAAAAACACGTAACTCATCCTAAAACTAAATTCAATCATTATGCAAGCATAAATATTCAGTCAAAACCCAATTTTATTCATTTAAATTCCGATTTATAAAATATTTACTTCTCGCTCCAGAGTTACACCAAACTTTGACTGAACATCTTCAATAATAACGGTCGATAAATCATAAATCTCTGAACCAGTTGCTTCACCATAGTTCACTAAAACCAACGCTTGTTTTTCATGTACACCGCAATTTCCTACACGCTTTCCTTTCCAGCCCGCTTTTTCAACCAACCAACCAGCTGCCAATTTTTCCTCTCCTGACTCTTGCGGATAATGAGGTGCATCTGGATAATTTTGTGCCAATTGAGCGAAAACTTCTTTAGAAACAACAGGATTCTTGAAAAAACTTCCTGCATTGCCTAAGAATTTTGGATCTGGAAGTTTACTTCTACGAATATTCATCACCGCCTGACTAACAGTATCAACGGTAATTTCTTCAACACCCATCACTTCTATTTCAGACTGGATTGCGCCATAAGTTGTATTAATGATCGGGTTCTTCAGCAATTGATAGGTAACAGAAACAATGACATATTGATTCTTTAATGCTCTTTTGAAAACACTTTCGCGGTATCCAAATTCGCATTGTTCTTTCGTAAACTGATGCAACTCCAATGATTCGATATGAAACGCTTCCAAAGAAACGAATGTATCCTTCATCTCCGCTCCGTAAGCTCCAATATTTTGCATTGGACTTGCTCCAACGCTCCCTGGAATCAGACTCATATTCTCTATTCCTCCCCAACCTCTTTCTACAGAATACCTAACAAAAGAATGCCATTCGACTCCTGAACCCACTTTTAATTGGATCATTTTTTCCGTTTCATGAACCACTTCAATCCCTGAAATTTCATTCTTAATGACAAAAAAAGGAAGATCTTGAGTGAGTAAGACGTTACTTCCCCCACCCAAAATGAAAATAGGAGTTTCAGTATCTCTTTCAGATAAAAGGGTTTCCAATTCTTCAATCGATTCGAAACGTCCGAATGATTTTGCTTTGACGTCAATACCAAAAGTATTGTAAGGCTTTAAAGAAATGTTGTGTTCAATCATGACGCAAAAGTAACGCATAAAAGCACTTCAATTCAAAATGATGAATTCAAAATTCAAAAAAAATAGGAGCGAATCTCGCATGCGCGAGACCACCCCTACTGTTTCAAATTTTATCCGCCTCGGCGGTAATTCTTAATGTAAATCAATATCGAAAGGCATTCTCATTTGAATCCCAGTATACGAATCTAGTTTCATCAATCGTTTCGTTAAGTCTTCAATCACCTTCGGAACGGCATTTTGTTTGATTTTTACGGATTCCTGGTCTTCCTTAGATAATTGCTCAAATAAATCTTCAATTGGATCTTCTTTCACTTTCGGGTAATAAATCACTTGCGCTTTTTTTACTTTCGCTTCTTTAATCGCAAAAGCCAAAGCATCATTGAATCCACCCAATTTGTCTACCAATCCAATCTTCAATGCATCTGCGCCTGTCCAAACGCGACCTCTCGCGATTCGGTGAACTTGATCAATTTTCAATCCACGACCATCAGCTACACGTTTTTTGAATTGTAAATAAATTTGATCGACCTCCCCTTGAATAAGCGTCAATTCTTCTGGAGACAATTTTCGATTCGTAGACAAAACACTGTGTTTATTCGTTTGAACACGATCAAAAGTCAATCCTAACTTATTCTCCATAAATCCACCTGTGTATGGAATCACTCCAAATACTCCAATAGAACCAGTAATAGTTGTTGGCTCAGCAAAAATGGTTGAGGCTGGAGTTGCGACATAATAACCACCAGATGCTGCAACATCCCCCATGGAAACAATCACTTTCTTTTTCTTGGTAGTTAAAGAGACCTCTCTCCAAATCTCTTCCGATGCCAATGCACTTCCTCCAGGGCTATTCACTCTAAAAACAACTACCTTAATATCATCATCATTGCGTACTTCTCTGAAATACTTACAAATTTCATCAGAAGTCATTTCATCTCCATCAACAGTAATTCCTCCTTCACCAACAATTACAGCAATATTTGCAGTAGCAGATCCGTCGGAATATGCCAATTGCTTATTCTTAAATCCTTTTTTCGCGTAATCTTCGAACGCCATGATATCTTTCAAGTTTTTTAAGCCTGATTTTTTCAAAACGATTTCTTCCACTTCATCGCGGTATTTCGCACCATCAATCAATTTTAATTTTACAGCATCATCTACTCGTTGAATTTTCGCATTTTCAGCAATGTCATTCAATTGAGCAGCAGTTACTTTTCGATCAGCCGCAATTTGAGAACGCACATCTTCCCAGATAGAACTCATGTAACGTTGCGTTTGCACGCGACTAGAATCACTCATATCTGTTCTAAAATAAGGTTCAACTGCGCTTTTGAAATCGTTGTTTGATCCGCGAATTACTTGCATTTCAATCCCTAATTTGTCAAATGTATTTTTAAAGAACATCAATTCTCCACCCAAACCTATGAACTCCATCGCAGATGTTGAAAAACCATAAACTTCATTTGAAACAGAACTGATGTAATACTGCTTTTGAGTAATCACTTCACCGTTCAAATAAGCAACGATAAATTTTCCTGATTTTTTGAAATCCTTCAGTCCATTGCGAATTTCCATTGCCGTTGCATAACCACATTGAACATTTCCCAACTCCAAATAAATCCCCTTCACTCTTTTATCCTCTTTTGCTTTTTCCAAGCCCATCAAAATATCTGCCAAGCCAGTAGTTTTATCCATCGAAATGCTTGAAGGATTTATACTCGAAGAACTTCTTTCACCAATTGCACCAGCAAGAGTCATATGTAACACACTTGAATCTTTTGAATCAGGCTCATTGCCGAATATAGATCCAAAAACAATTAACCAAAAAATCCATCCAAAAACGGATAAAATCATGGAAGAGACAAGTGTTGGCCAAAAAATGCGCCAAAAGGAAATTTTAACTGTAGACATATTGAAATAACTTTGAAACAAATATACGTTCAAATAAAAAAGAGAATCTATTTTTAATGATGTAAGTTAACTTTACTCCATCGAAAGGAAAATAAGTGATATAAATGGCAAGAGATAAAACCACCAACTACACTGATTTAATTTATATCGGAGTTGGAACAAATCTGGGAGATCGTTTACACAATATTCAAAGTGCTATTGAGGAATTAAAAGCAATGAATATCGTTGTTATTCGAACAGCTTCCATTTATGAAACAGAACCATGGGGATTTGAAACATCAGATACCTTCTTAAACACCGTGTTTGAATGCTCCAGCTCAATGAATGCAATGGATTGTTTAAAAGCCCTTCAATTTGTGGAAAAAAAAATGGGCAGAAAAAAGAAACTCAAAATCGGGTATGAGTCCCGTGTAATTGACCTTGATATCTTATTGTTCAAAAATCAACAAATCAACCTTATTGAGTTAACTATCCCACACCCTTATCTTACTGATAGACAGTTTGTAATCATCCCAATGGATGAATTAGTTAACGACACTTTTTTCACCTCTTTGTCCACAAATTTTACGGAACTAAAAAACAGATTTAAAGACTTGAAAACACCATTCGTCGTTCATTATCCTCCACTTGTCAATGAATAAATAGCAATTAATCTTTTCAGGTTAAAAAAAATGATTATTATTGCAAGGAATTTTATTAAGGTAGTAACTAACAATTGAATATGAAAAAGCAAAGTATCAAAGGATTAGCTTTTATCGCTGTAACTGGTT
This sequence comes from Fluviicola taffensis DSM 16823, assembly GCF_000194605.1. NCBI lineage: Bacteria > Pseudomonadati > Bacteroidota > Flavobacteriia > Flavobacteriales > Crocinitomicaceae > Fluviicola > Fluviicola taffensis. Next base: position 2,897,323 of record NC_015321.1, on the reverse strand, counting down.
CGCTTGTTTCAAGTTGTGATCTTTTAAAGGATCTGGATTACACAGTAACTCCAAGCCCTCTTGAGATGCACGCTGACAGTGTACGCGTAAAAGTTGACGTTAAATTCCCAGAGAAGGGAATCAAGAAGAAAGCATATGCTGAATTAACTCCAAAATTGGCTGGAACAGCTTTAAAAACTGTAACAGTACAAGGAGAGAAAGCAACAGCAAACGGTACTGTCATTCAGTACAAACCAGGAGGAACAATGACATATACAGATGTTGTTGCTTACAAACCTGAGTTTGAATATACTGAATTAATCATCACTGGTAAAGTATTCAAAGGAGGTAAAGAGAAAAAAGACAAATTTGCAGATACAGAAATCGCAAAAGGTACTATTATCACTCCTTACTTAGTAAACAAAGATTTCAAGTGTATTTACGCGAAAGATGAGTTCAAAAGAGTAATTGAGCATACAGCTCCTGCTCAATTCAACTACTTGAAAGCTAAATATGATGTTCGTAAAACAGAATATAAAGATACAGATATCGTAAATTTAGGAAATTGGTTAGCTGCTGCTCAATCAAATCCTAAAATCAATATCAAATCAATCAATATTACGGGTTTTGCTTCTCCAGAGGGTGAAGTTGCTAAGAATGAAACATTGTCTTCTGACCGTGCGAATTCTGGTAAAGCTGGAATGATTGAAGTGTCTAAAAAAGCTAAAAACGAAAAAGCTTCAGGTGAAATTTACAACCTAGCTGGTCGTGGTGAGGATTTTGATGGTTTCAAAGTTCAATTGGGAAAAAACACAAGTATCAAACAAGAAGATAAAGATTTGATTTTACGTGTACTTCAAATGTATGCTGATCCAAATCAACGTGAGACTGAAATGAGAAACTTAGGTAAATCATTTACAGAATTAGACAAAAACATCTTCCCATTGTTACGTCGTGCTGAAGTAAGTGTTGTATATGATTTGACAGGTTATTCTGACGATGAGTTGAAAGCTATTTCTACTTCAGATCCACAAAAATTGACTTTAGAAGAATTGTTATTCACAGCTACTTTGACTGAAGACTTAAACGAGAAAGCTCGTTTGTACCGTGAGGCTGAGAAAAAAGATCCTTCTGATTACCGTGCTGCAAACAACGTTGGTGTTGTATTGTATAACCAAGGTAAAGTTGCTGAAGCGAAATCTCAATTCGAAAAAGCAAATGGTTTAAAAGACAACGCTATCTCTAAAAACAACTTAGGTGCTGTTGCTGGAGTAAGTGGAGATCGTAAAAAAGCTGCAGATTTATTCGGTCAAGCTGGTGGTGCTGGTGACGAAGTAAACTACAACAAAGGAATCATTGCTATCCAAAATGGTAAATATTCAGAGGCTGTAAGCGCATTTGGTGATGCATCTTTCAACAAAGCTCTTGCTCAATTGTTGAATGGTGATGCTGCTGCTGCAGTTAAAACTATTGACGATTCAAATGATAAAGAATCAGGTCAAGGTTATTACTTGAAAGCAATCGCTGCTGCTCGTCAAAGCAAATTGACTGACTTAGTTAGCAACTTGAAAAATGCAATCGGTAAAGATGCTGCATGGAAAGCTAAAGCTGCTAAAGATCGTGAGTTCTTGAAGTATGCTGAAGATGCTTCTATGGCATTTATCAAATAAGAGAAAACATCGTTTTCGATAAACGTCAGCCTTAGCTGACAATATAAAAATTAGAAACCCTGATTCCGCTCATATGGAATCAGGGTTTTTTCATTATATTCGCTACTATACAAATCAGTATTTATGAATTCAATTTTTCTTCGCGCAAAACACTGGCAATTATTTATTCCATTGGTCGCTATACCATTTGTTTTATTTATTGCATTATTCATTACCCTGATAGTAGCCACAGTTAATAACCCACCCAAAGACCCAAGTGAAATTAGTTGGATTTTAATCTTTTTCCCTATTATCGGGATGCTTTCTGGCCTCGTTCAATTTGGATGGTTTTGGAATGTGTTAACCAAAATAAGCACCCTAATCCCTTCTGGTATTGTTAAGCTTCCGATGAATAGAATCAAAGCTTTTACTATCATACCAGCAATTTATATGTGCGTCATTCTCCCGTTATTTATATCCATGTCTTTTAAAAACTCAATTAATCCTAATCCAGGAGAGGTTGCTGGACTCGTTTTATTTGGAATAATTGTTTTCTTTCTTCATATGTTCAGTATGTTCTGTATCATGCACACATTATTTTTCGTTGCAAAAACGATAAAAATAGCAGAACATCAGAAAAACCTTCCGTTTTGGAAGTTTATTGGTGAATTCTTTTTGATTTGGTTTTTTCCAGTTGGAGTTTGGTTCATTCAGCCAAGGATCAACAAATTAATTGATTCTGAGAACAATTTACAAACAATTAAACATCGTGACTTCGTGGATGATTTGGCTTAAATAAACTCGAAATCTACTCTCCTATTCAACTGCTTACCTTCATCGGAATTATTGTCACTAACAGGATTCTTTTCTCCTTTAAAATCTATGACAATTCGATCTCTTTTCAATCCAGCCTTGACAAAAAAGGCAATGATTGCTTCTGCCCTTCTCTCTGACAAACCATCATTGTATTGATCAGATCCATCAGCATCCGTATTTCCAGTAACTTTTACACGTAGATCTGTATGACTATTGATTACATAAACGATTCGATTTAAGAAGCTTTCAAACTCAGGTCTAATATCTGATTTATCATAATCAAAATAAATCGGCTTGAAGTCGAAATTTTTACGTTCCAAATCCCTGATTTCTTTTGATTTGCGTCCATTTTTCACATCATCCACAAAAATAGACCTCCACGATTGCAGTTCAACACTCATTTTTTCTCTGGAAATTTTCTCATTAATCTTGAAACAAATCACCTTCCCAGAAACGCCTTTACATTCCAAGCTAGAAAATCTCCCTTGTAAATAGCCCGTACTATCCACAAAAGCTAAATCAAAATTAAGCGTACACCAGCGATTACCATAAACATCAGTTTTCTTTATAATGGTAGTTTGTTTGGCCTTCACTGTTTTACCTTTCGACTCAACTTTGAGCATTCGAACGGCGAAACCTTCTTTTCCAGTCACATCCTCTCTTGAAATTGGATCTTTCCCTAAGTCGAAATAAATAATCGATGCTTGGTCAGCTTTTTGTCCATCTTTTATCAATACTCCTTTCCAAACACCTGTTACTTGAGCACTTGAAAAAAATGAAATAATTAATGAAAAAATCAGTAATTGATAGTTCATATACACTTATTCGTTAATTTTAAAAAAAAGTTTCTTTTAAGAGATAAGTAAGTATTAAAAAACTGAATATGAAAACGATATTGATTTCTTTATTGGTTCTAATTAGCATTATTGGTAATAGTCAAACTATATACGATTTTAAAGTTACTGATATTGATGGCAAGGAATTTGATTTGGCATCTTTAAAAGGAAAAAAAATTATGATCGTGAATACTGCATCTAAATGTGGATTAACGCCTCAATATGAAGAATTGGAAAAACTATACAATACTTACAAAGACAGCAACTTTGTCATTGTAGGTTTCCCCTCTAATGATTTTATGTCTCAGGAGCCTGGTTCAAATGATGAAATTAAGGAGTTTTGTAAAAAGAATTACGGTGTTAGTTTTCCAATGATGAGCAAAATTGACGTGAAAGGAAAAACAATGCATCCATTGTATGTGTTTTTAACAGAAAAATCTAAAAATGGAGTTTCAGATAATTCTGTTAAATGGAATTTTCAAAAATACTTAATCAATGAGGAAGGCAAATTGGTTAAAGTAATATCGCCTTCAACAAAACCGCTTTCTGAAGAGATTGTGTCCTGGATTGTAAACAAATAACAAACATACAAATGAAGATTAAAAACCTCGCTACCTTAGCATTCATTGGGGCTACCTTTGTAAGCTCAGTATTAGCACAAGATGAAAAAATCACCACTTCAAAAGAATTTGAATACAAAGTTGGTGAACCATACCCTGTTGTTGACGCTGCAGTAAAAAGTTATACTTCTCGAGATGGAGGTGTAATATCTTTCAAAATGAATAGCCGTTCGGTTACCATTCAAAAATTCTCAGGCTCACCGTTGGGTCAGGAATCTAGTAAATTATATGAAGATTTTCCAAACGGGACCGTTTACGAAGATGATATCGAAACAGAAGATTTTGTTTACCTGCTTTACTCTGTTTGGGACAAACCAAACAAGGTAGAACAACTTTATGTAAGAGCAATCAACTTAAAAACCGGAGAATTCGAAAACGAAGGTGAGCGTATTATTTCTGTAGCCGGAAAAGTTACGGGTGGAGATGGAAATAAGTTCAAATTAGCTACTTCCTTTGATAACTCTAAATTGTTGGTACGTTTCCGTAAGAAACCGGAATCCCGCAATGACAAAGTAAACAAAGATGTAATCGGTTTGTATGTCTTCGATACTAAGGGGATGAAACAATCATGGGGGAAAGATGTTGAAATGCCATACACGGAAGCTCGTATGGACAATATCGATTACGCGATAGGTTCAAACGGAGATGTTTTCATTTTGTCAGAAGTGATGAAGGATGGTGAAACCAGAAAATTTGACCGTGATGGCAATCCTAATTTCGACAACCAATTGATCGCAATTTCCGAGTCCGGAGTAGAAGTAAATGCATCAAACATCAATGTGAATGGAAAATTTGTTACTCAGGCAAGTTTCTTCGAAGGTAAAAACGATGGGTTGATGATCGCAGGTTTCTACGGAAACAAAAGAGGAATTCAAACAGACGGTATTTTTTACTGTTCTTTGGCAAAAGATGGAACACAATCCGATTTTAAGTCGTTTGAAATCCCATTGGAACTGATCAAACAATACATGTCTCAAAGAAGCCAGGAAAAACTGGAGAAAAAAGAAGACAAAGGGAAGGATTTGGGAATGACCAACATGGTATTACGTGATATCCTGATCCACGATGACGGAAGCATCTTCTTTGCTGCTGAGAAATACTACGTAGTTAGCCATACTGACACAAAGACAGGAACAACTACTTACGATTACTACTTCGAAGAAATGTTAGCGGCTAAACTGGACAAAAACGGAGAATTGGCTTACATGAAGAAACTTCCGAAAAGACAGCATAGTAGTTCTGGTGGTTCTGGATTCGGATTCGTTAGCTTTAGCGGTTTCATTGGTGCAAACTTCTTTAGAAACAGTGAACTTAGTTACAAGTTAGTCGAATCGAAAGATAATTATTACATCATGTTTCTGGACAATGTTAAAAACCTGGAATTAGCTGAAAACAAAGTTCCTGCACGACATGAACAAGGAAGGGGCGGTTTCTTAACAGCTTATCAGCTCAATAAAGAATCTGGCGTCGTTAAAAAACTCTCTATCCTTGACACAAGAGATGCTCAAAGCTACGAGCTATTCCAATTTTCACCTAAACGAATTGTAGAGCTTGGAAACAACGAATTCGCGGTAGAATGTTATATAAAAAAGAAACAGGATATTATGATCCGAATTAAGATTCAGGATTAAGGCAAAAGGCTCCGATTTGATCGGAGCTTTTTTTGCTTTCAACGTTAATATTTTGTTGATAAGTACTAGGCATTAGCACCGTTTCAAGCAAGGAAAAACGGCTTAAATTTCGTATATTTGTTCTGCATTGAAAAGTGCATTTTTTAAGCAATTTATTTATGAGCGAAGAAAAAAAGAATCAGGATTATTCTGCAGATAATATTCAAGTATTAGAAGGCTTAGAAGCTGTTCGTAAGCGTCCAGCCATGTACATCGGTGACATTGGAATCAAAGGGCTTCATCACCTTGTTTACGAGGTTGTTGATAACTCCATTGATGAGGCTTTGGCAGGTCATTGTGATACGATTGGAGTTTGGATAAACGAAGACAATTCGATTACAGTAAAAGACAACGGGCGTGGTATCCCAACTGGTATTACAAAGAAAGAAGGAAAGTCTGCGTTAGAAATTGTAATGACAGTACTCCACGCTGGTGGGAAGTTCGACAAAGACACCTACAAAGTTTCTGGTGGATTACACGGGGTTGGGGTTTCTTGTGTGAATGCTTTGTCTATTCATTTACATGCAGTGGTTCATCGCGATGGAAAAATCTTTGAACAAGAATACCAAATTGGAAAACCATTATACGAAGTACGTGAAATTGGAAATTCTGACAAACATGGAACTGAAGTAACCTTCAAGCCAGATGGAACTATTTTCGAAAACACAGAATACAATTACGATACTTTGTGTGCTCGTATGCGTGAGCTGGCTTTCCTAAATAAAGGAATTACAATCACAATGACGGATTTGCGTGAATTAGATGACAATGGAAATCCTACGTCTACTATATTCCATTCTGAAGGTGGATTGCGTGAGTTTGCTCAATATTTGGATCGTAACCGGGAGCCATTGGTGGCTGATGTTATCTATTTCGAAGGTGAGCGTGAAGGTATTCCTGTGGAAGTTGCCTTAACTTACAACACGTCATACACAGAAAACATTCAAGCATACGTAAACAACATTAATACACACGAAGGTGGAACACACTTATCCGGTTTCCGTCGTGGTTTGACGAATACTTTGAAGAAATATGCTACTGATAGTGGTATGTTGGCAAGAGAAAAAATTGAAATCGACGGTGATGACTTCCGTGAAGGATTAACAGCAGTTGTTTCGGTAAAAGTTCAAGAGCCACAATTCGAAGGACAAACAAAAACAAAATTGGGTAACCGTGAGGTTACAGCCCCCGTTTCACAAGCGGTTTCAGAAATGTTGTCTATTTATTTAGAAGAACATCCAAATGAAGCTAAAATTATCGTTGATAAAGTAATTTTAGCTGCTAGAGCTCGTCACGCTGCTCGTAAGGCACGAGAAATGGTTCAACGTAAGAACGTGATGACTGGTTCTGGTTTACCAGGTAAACTGGCTGACTGCTCTGAAAAAGACCCTTCTCTTTGCGAGATTTACTTCGTCGAGGGAGATTCAGCGGGTGGAACTGCAAAACAGGGACGCGATCGTCATTTCCAAGCAATCATGCCACTTCGCGGAAAGATTTTGAACGTTGAAAAAGCAATGCATCACAAAATCTTCGAAAATGAAGAGATTAAGAATATGTACACTGCTTTGGGTGTTCGCATTGGAACTGAAGAGGATTCAAAAGCATTGAATATTGAAAAATTACGTTATCACAAAATCATCATTATGTGTGATGCTGATGTGGATGGATCGCATATCGAAACGTTGATTTTGACATTCTTCTTCCGATTCATGAAAGAGTTAATTGAATTAGGTTATATCTATATCGCTACTCCTCCATTGTATCAAGTGAAAAAAGGAGCAAAATCAGATTACGCTTGGAATGAAGATCAACGCGATATATTAATCAATCAATTAAAAGGTGGCGGAGCAGATTCTTCTGTAAATGTGCAACGTTACAAAGGTTTGGGTGAGATGAATGCGGAGCAATTATGGGATACAACCATGAATCCAGAATACCGAACACTTCGCCAAGTAACGATTGAAAATGCGGCTGAGTGTGATCAAATCTTCTCCATGCTAATGGGAGATGAAGTTCCGCCAAGACGAGAGTTTATCGAAAAGAATGCGAAATACGCTAAAATAGATATCTAATCTAAAAAGCCCCGATCATCAATATCGGGGCTTTTTTTTTATATTTATACCAAATCAATTTTAGTCAAACGAAATACGTCTTATGCTTTATCGATTATTGATCTTGTTTTCCCTCACTTTTTGTCTTACTGGATGCCCTGATTTTGATAAAGAAAATAAAAAAATTCGAGAAGAATTTAAGACCAACCACTTTAATCTAAAACTAGATAAAACACTTAAATACGAAGGAATATCTTTCAAATTACCATCAAGTTTTACTCGTCATTTTTCTCATTTACACACCGTAAAAAATTCTTCTTTAACACGCAATTGTGGAGCTCTAAACATCTACTTTTCCGTAGAGCGCTTTGATAAAAAAGACCTAAAACGAGCATTTGTATCAGAATATGGTATTGAAAATGATTTGTTAAATACCTTTCAAGATGCTTATGTTTGGAGACGGTATGAATCACTCAATGAAGCTGGAATTTCCATCAAGAAAGAACTTCCGAAAAGTCTAAAGCAAAAGGGGGTTATTCAAACAGTTGCTGGTGATGGCGATTATGGAACTCAAACTTATTACGCAACCTCAACGATTAAAGTAGCCGATAATTATTACGTTTTTCAATGGATTAGTAGTAAGCCAATAATGAATTACACGTATGATGACTTCGAACGAATTTTAAAAAGTATTCGAAAAGCAAAATGACGCACGAAGAACTACTTGAAAAATTCTCTCAGGAATTACCTGGAGAAAAATCTCATTTAGCTTTTATGCCTTTCCGAGGTAGCTCTTTGGAACAATTAAAGAGTGGTATTTCCTATCGAGATGCTGCAGTGGCAATTATTCTATTTCACAATGCTAAAAATGAGTTGTCTACTATTGTCACAAAAAGGCAAAATTACGATGGCTCTCACAGTGGACAAATCAGCTTTCCAGGTGGAAAAAAAGAAGTAAGTGATCGTAATCTGCTGGAAACTGCAATCAGAGAATGTTATGAGGAAATAGGTATTGACGCAAGTTCCTTTGAACTTTTAAAAGAATTAACGCCACTTTTCGTTCCTGTAAGCAAATTTCTAATCACTCCCTACATCTTTTACGCTCACACCCATTCATTTGATTACGTAGCCTCTGAGCGCGAAGTTGCTCACATCTACGAATTAGATTTAATCAATCTATACAAACCAGAATCAATTGTAGCAATCGATTTAGAACTTAGCTCCGATTTCAAAATGAAACGCGTTCCACATTTCCAACAAGGAGAAATTCTTATTTGGGGAGCAACTGCTCTTATCTTAAATGAATTGAAAGATATTCTGAACTAGAATCTTACTCGCGCAAATCCTAAAGCAGCAGATACACTTGTCCCATTTTTCAAGAAGAAACTTAAAGCATCACGAGATGCAATTCCAAACTCATATGCACCATCTTTTAGAATAAAAGTCACACCAAGTGGCATATTGTGTTTATAAATTCCTCCACCATAATACCCAATGCTAAATTGAAGCCATTTCACTGGAATAATATCTGCCCCGACCGAATAAACGGGATTTTGAAGAGATCCTGGGTTTTCTTTATTGAATGGTGCCACAATATCTAAACCAATTCGGACATATTTTATTGGATCAAAACTCACCCCAAATCTAAAATCAGAGGCATTAATTACCGTGTATTTTTGCTCCCCTTCTAAAGTCAATAATCCGTTATCGCGAACCAATTGGTTGACCGATTGTGTAATATTATCACTATTCACTCCTCCCAATTCAAAAGATGCAAATAAGGTGTCTTTTACTTTGTAAACATTTCGTTTGTAGGTTACTGATCCAATATTATTAACCGCTACGGCAATTTTCAACTTGTTAAAAAGGATGAGACTTGCCGATAAATCAATACCGTATCCTGTTCCCATGACAGGAGCAAGACCTTTGCTTTTAGTCTTCACATTCGATCCACTTACATTTCCATAATTAATATCGAAAGTTGGCGTTATGGAGCTGAACATCCGAATTCCAGTTTCATCAGAAGTCATATTAAACATGGCCATTGAAGTGATTAATCGAGCTCCAAGTCCTGCATACACTTCAAAAACAGAATCTTTCCCAAATAACTTTCGTCCATATCCAATATTATAGCTTCGACTCCAAAGCATTTGAATTTGTGTTCCTTTCGTTAGCGCACTCAATTGAATTGGTACATTTAATGAACCACTGATGACATTATTCAAAGTATCTTGAGAGATATTCGCATTATTTGCAATTCGAGAAGTATCTGAGCCATACACAACCGTTAATGAATCAAAAACGGAAGAGACTTTTCCTCTAAACAACAAATCTGTAGTTTGAGAATTTAATTTGGAATACCAGCTATAGCTTTCTCGAATATTGAAGGCAATTCCTCCGAATTTTTCATTGTAATAAGAGAATCCAAGCCAATTGTAGTCAAAATTGATAGCAACACCAGCTTCCGCATAATTACCAACAGATTCCATTTGTCTTTTATAATCAATTTCATTTGGATTCTTATGTTGAGCGGCATTGATTAGCGTCTTACTAAGATTCATCAATTTCTTTGAATTCAATGAATCTGAAGAAACACCAAATGCCATTTCGGTTGTTCCAAGCGTAAACTTCTTTCCTGCATAACGTGGTCTCCAACCTAAAGCAGATGTATTAATTCCGAGAGCATGATAATCCGTAACAAATGGAGTAGAAACTCCTTTTCCTACAGTTGGAAAAGCTACTCCTTGAGTTTGAGAGTATGAAAATGAGATGCTTAGTAGAAATGCGAGTGCTAATTTTAGTTTCATAAGTCGTAGAATGAGGTCTAAAGAAACAAAAAAAATGGCTACAAGAACAGATAAAAACAAAAAGAGGAGTAAATTCATTAAAATTTACTCCTCTTTAAGCTAAACCATGCTAAAACTATAAAACCCAAAACTAACAACTATGAAATTGTCGTTCTTGAAACAAAGATACATCAGTTTCTTGAATCACACAATAAATTTTGCTTTTTTTAACGCCATTAATCATTTGATTCTTGTATTCTTGAAATGATTTTAGATATGCCTTTAGTTCAATTTAGCCTTAACGCTTTGTGACGTGAGAATAACAGAACCGATGAAAATCAGGCCATTTACGCAAACAATTAGAGGAGAAATTGAAATATTAATCCATTTTCCAAGAAATACTCCAAGGATACATGATACGATTCCTATGCATGCCGAATAATAAAAAGTTGTCTTTAAAGTCTTTGAAAATTGTAGAGCTGTAGCTGCAGGAAGAACTAATAATCCCACCACAAGAATAACTCCAACACTTTCAAAGCTTAAAACCGCATGAATACTTAAGAGTAACATTAAAGTCAACTGAAAAAACTTAATAGGAATTCCAATAAATGATCCAAAATGCGGATTGAAAGCCCAAATTTTCCATCCTTTGAATCCTACTATGAGAACAAAAAGAAGAACAATCGTTAGTGGTAATAATTGTAAAATAGCTTTTGTTCCATAGAGGTATCCATCAAAAATAACTTGATCTAAAATGGAAGTTTCTAAATCTCCATACAACACACATTCCTGATCCAAGTCACTATTTTTACCTGCAAATAAAGCAATCATCAAGACGCCAAGAGCAAATAAAAAAGTAAATGTAAAACCAATGGCTGCATCCTCTTGAACTTTCCATCGTTTGCGAATGAAGTCGATTATGAAAGTGGTTAAGAAACCTGTCGTTGCAGCTCCTATTAACATGGGAAAGGAATCTCTGGATCCACTCAATAAATAAGCAACTACGATTCCTGGTAAAACAGCATGCGAAATAGCGTCACCTACCATTACCAAACTCTTTGAAACCAATAAAACACCCAATAAAGAGGCCGGAATGGCTACTGAACAAGCCGTTAGAATCATTAGTACATCATTTTCCATAGCTCTTTGTTTTAGATTGCATTCTAACAATGAACGCTACGATTATTGCACATAAACTCAAAACCAATATAATACATGGTCCTGTTGGAATATTTCGTCCCAAGATTGATATGAAAGACCCTACTAAAGAAGAAAAAGTTCCGAAAATTAAAGCTAAGATTATGAGTTGATTGAACTTGTAAGTCAGCATTCTAGCAGTCAAAACAGGAATAATCAACAAGGCTGACATCAATACAACTCCAACCGCTTGGACTCCCATTGCTACGACCAAAATTGTCATAGAGTTCAAAATAAAATCATTCCAACGAATCGAAAATCCTTTGCTAATCATAAATTCTTTGTTGAAAGCAAAACTAAACATCACTCGATATCTGAAAAATACCATTGTGATAATTACAAAGGAAACGATGGAAAACAGAATCAAATCCGTGAGATTCAATGCAGCTATTTTCCCGAACAAAAAATCACTCAGACCAGCTTGTCCATCGTCTGGTCGGCCTTGAATGTATGAAAGTAATGCCAACCCAAAAGCAAAGAAGATACTCAAAGTCGCAGCAACTATCGTGTCTGATTTCAATTTGGTTTTACGCTGTAACCAAGATATTTGTTGAGTAGCAAGCCAACCTGCGATAAAAGCTCCCAACATCAAAACAGCAGTACTTCGATAGCCAGTAGCCATATATGCTAAAACAATTCCTGGTAAAATAGCATGTGAAATAGCATCGCCAATCAATGATTTTTTTTGCAAAAAAGTAAATGTTCCAACTAAGGCCGCACAGATTCCTATCAATGCAGTTCCGATAAATACGATCCAAATACTTAAATCCATCTTAAAGTCTCTAAATTATTGTTCAGTTCTTATTTTCTATTTAGTAAAAATGTCATTCCATACGCTTTTTCAATATTCTCCGCCTTCAAAATGGAATCAATTGGCCCATGAGCGATTAGTTTCTTATTTAGAAGAACAACATCATCAAAATATTGAGCGACTACCGATAAATCGTGATGAACGATAACGATTGTTTTTCCTGCATCTCGCAATTTTTGAACGATTGCTAAAATCGCATCCTGAGAAGCCATATCAATTCCTACAAAAGGCTCGTCCATGACAATCAACTCTGCTTCTTGAGCAAGCGCTCTCGCCAAAAAAACACGCTGTTGCTGTCCACCAGATAATTGACCTATTTGTCGGGTTCCAAATTCTGAAAGTTGTACCTTTTTAAGAGTTTCTTTCACAATCTGTTTGTCTAATGAGGTTGTTCGTGCCCACCACTTCTTAGGCTGAATCCTCCCCATAGCAACCACTTCTTCTACTGTAATAGGGAAATCCCAATCAATAGATTCTCGTTGAGGAACATATGCGATTTTGGAACGGTATTTCTCTAAAGTATTTCCAAAAAACGATACTTCTCCGCTTGAAATTGGGACAATTCCTAAAATACCTTTGAGCATCGTTGATTTCCCTGAACCGTTTGGACCAATAATCCCTGTTATTTTACCCGATTCAATAGATACTGAAATGTTATCCAATGCCAGCATCTCTTTATAAGAAATCGTCAAGCCTTTTATTTCAATTGCTTTTTTCATTCCAATCCTTCTTTTATAGAAATTACATTGTGATTCAACATTCCAATGTATGTGTCTGCACCACTTCCTTTCGATCCAAGTGCATCTGAGAAAAGCGTTCCTCCAATAGTTACCTGATGGCCTCTTCTTGTCACAGAACTTAGAACACTATTCAAAGCTTTAGGACTCACAGAATTCTCTACAAAAATGGCTTTGATATCATTCTTGACAATGAAGTCAACTAAATCAACAATATCTCTTACTCCAGGTTCTTGCGAAGTTGATACTCCCTGTAAAGCTTTCACGCGAATATCAAATGTTCTTCCAAAATAATGAAAAGCGTCGTGAGAAGTAATTAACACCCTTTTGCCCTTTGGAATTTCGGCCAATTTTTCTTTTAATTGAGCAGTTTTATGTTCCACTTTTAGCATGAAATGGTAGAAGTTTTCTCGGAATTCCAATTCATGTTGTGGGTAAAGTTCGATTAATTGATCTACTACTCCATTCATTCCTTGAATCCAAGAATCCGTATCGAACCAAACATGCGGATCCGGAGTTATTTTATCAGTAAACAAGACTTTATTGGTTGGGAAGTCCAATTGAACAGATACAACGGCTTTTCGTTCCGATAATCGAATAAACAATTCTGCCATCTTTCCTTCCAAATGAAACCCAGTATAAACAACCAATTTCGCATCATTCAAAAGAACAATATCACTTGGTCTTGGGTTATAAGTATGGGGATCAACTCCAGGCCCCATTAGAGATTTCACGTCAAGCTTTTCTCCTACAACTTGTTTTACACAATCAGCCAAAATAGAAGTAGAGCAAACGATTAATTTCTCATTTTCCTTTTTCTTTTGAACCTTACAACTAAGTAATGTGAAAAAGAGAATTGCTATATAAGTAAACCCTTTCATAGAGGTTTGATAGAAATCTGTTTCGTAATTGCAGTTGAAAATTGAATTTCCTTTTGATTCATTTCAATCAGAATTGACCCATCGAAGGTTAATTTATCCAATACATGAATTTGCGTACCCAGATTTAATCCGATTTTACTTAAATATTGTAAAAACTCTGTTTGATCATCTTCCACTCCCATAATAATTGCCTTCATTCCGATTGAGGCATCTGAAAGCAAGATCCGATTTGTTACAGATTCAATTTTCCCATCTTTGTTTGGAATGGGCTCTCCATGAGGGTCCACTTTCGGAAATCCTAAAAACTCATCCAATCTATCTGTCAATTCTGTAGACTGAATATGCTCCAATTGCTCTGCGATATCATGTACTTCATCCCAACCAAAATGGAGCGTACTTACCAAAAACGTCTCCCAGAGTCTATGTTTACGAATAATTGCTAGTGCAAATGAATTCCCCAAAGTAGTCAATTCACATCCTTGATATTTTTGGTATTCTAGTAATTGTTTCTCTGAAAGTTTCTTGAGCATATCAGTAACCGACGATGCTTTTGTACACATTTTCTCCGCCAAATCATTTGTAGATATTGCGCCTGTATCTTCCTGACTTAGAGTAAATATAGCTTTCAGGTAGTTTTCTTCACTTTGCGTTAACCGGAGCATATTTAAGATTATTTTTACAAATATAAAAATATTTTTTTAGATTAGACTAAAAATTGAAATTCACACTTATTGGCAATGCTAAAATGCAGAAATAGTTGTACTTTTGCACCGAAATTCAAATCACAAATAAGATGTCAGGTAACAGAACATTTACTATGTTAAAACCAGATGCGATCGAAAATGGTCACATGGGTAAAATTATTGATATGATCATCCAAGCAGGATTTTCTATTAAAGCGATGAAATTGACTCGTTTAACTGAGGATCAAGCAAAAAAGTTTTATGAAGTGCATTCTGAACGCCCGTTTTATGGTGAGTTAGTTGAATATATGACATCTGGACCAATTGTGGCTGCAATCTTAGAAAAAGACAATGCTGTTGTTGATTTCCGTAATTTAATTGGAGCGACAGATCCTGCAGAGGCTGCAGAAGGTACAATTCGTAAGTACTATGCTGAATCTAAAGGTAGAAATGCTGTTCACGGGTCTGATTCTGATGAAAATGCTGCGATCGAAGGAAAATTTCATTTTGCTGATTCAGAGGTTTTTTAATTAATCTCTCAAAATAATTTAGATGCCCTTTCATATATGTGGAAGGGCTTTTTTATTGAATATTTTTTATCTTTTATGAATAACAATGAGTGAGCAATTGAATTTAGTTGGATAACTCTTGTGTGAGTATCTCCTAATTATCGAACCTGAAGCAAAAATTGTGAATCAATTAATCAAATTTAAGAGGTTCCAAATCAGAAACAATAAACGATTCATTAGAATCAAAACCTCCTACTAGTCTTTTCGATTTTAAATAAAAGTATTTTTCGGATAGTTAAGTTAATCCTTGGAAAAAGCAAACGTGCTATCTAAGTTAAACCTTTTTATAATCATCATAATTGGCTCTAAAACATAGATTTTTAATAATTGATCAGGAGATTGATATAAAATTTACAAATCTATCAAAAAGCATAAAAACAATACATACCACTATTTGTAGAAATATCACAACTAAATTATAAATAATATTTCCTTGGAAGAATTTCAATATCAGGATTCATTTATATTCAAATCAATTATTGTATAAAAAACTGCTAATATGTCTTATAAAACACTTTTTAGATATCCCACTAGTTAGATCTATTAATAATTTCGCTCATAAATTCCGGATAGAAGGGGGTATAAACACAAAAAGCCATTTCTTTATGGGTAATGGCTTTTATAAAAGTATCATCGTTCTGATAGTTATCAGGGTTTCTTCCATCAATTAGGCCACTGATAGTAGCTTATGATCAAGAACGAGGTATAACATTACCTACAAAAAAAGGTCACAAAAAAACCCTTACAGAAAACTGTAAGGGTTTATAAAAGTGGCATCGACTTACTCTCCCACCCTCAAAAGGGCAGTACCATCAGCGCTAACGGGCTTAACTTCTCTGTTCGGAATGGGAAGAGGTGGACCTCGTTGCTATAGACACCTAAAATCGTGGAATGATGAGTTATGAATGTTGAATTATGAGAAGTTAATCTCTGCATTCTTGATTCATCATTCTTAATTTCTTAAGATCTTGACGAATTGGCGATTGAAGTAATAAGAAAAAGAGGTATTATAAGTCTACGGGTAATTAGTACTACTCGGCTTTGACATTACTGTCTTTACACCTGTAGCCTATCAACGTGGTCGTCTTCCACGACCCTTAAAAGAAATCTCATCTTGAGGTGAGTTTCGTGCTTAGATGCTTTCAGCGCTTATCTCATCCGAACATAGCTACCCTGCGATGCAGCTGGCGCCACAACAGGTACACCAGAGGTTCGTCCACCCCGGTCCTCTCGTACTAGAGGCAGGTCCTCTCAAATTTCTAACGCCCACAACAGATAGAGACCGAACTGTCTCACGACGTTCTGAACCCAGCTCGCGTGCCACTTTAATGGGCGAACAGCCCAACCCTTGGGACCTTCTCCAGCCCCAGGATGTGACGAGCCGACATCGAGGTGCCAAACCACTCCGTCGATGTGAGCTCTTGGGAGTGATCAGCCTGTTATCCCCGGAGTACCTTTTATCCTTTGAGCGATGGCCCTTCCATACGGAACCACCGGATCACTATGCTCTAGTTTCCTACCTGGTCGACTTGTCGGTCTCTCAGTCAAGCACCCTTATGCCATTACACTCTACGCACGGTTACCAAGCGTGCTGAGGGTACCTTTAGGAGCCTCCGTTACTCTTTTGGAGGCGACCACCCCAGTCAAACTACCCACCACACAATGTCTTCCCCAGAGGAGAATTAGACATCAGATAATTCAAGGGTTGTATTTCAAGGACGACTAATCTACGCCTAGCGACGCAGCCTCAAAGTCTCCAACCTATCCTACACATGAATTACCCAATATCAATGTGAAGCTATAGTAAAGGTTCACGGGGTCTTTTCGTCCCGTTGCGGGTAATCGGCATCTTCACCGATACTACAATTTCACCGAGCTCATGGCTGAGACAGTACCCAGATCGTTACACCATTCGTGCAGGTCGGAACTTACCCGACAAGGAATTTCGCTACCTTAGGACCGTTATAGTTACGGCCGCCGTTTACTGGGGCTTCAATTCAATGCTTCGCCGAAACTAACATCTCCTCTTAACCTTCCAGCACCGGGCAGGTGTCAGGCCTTATACTTCATCTTTCGATTTTGCAAAGCCATGTGTTTTTGATAAACAGTCGCCTGGGCCTATTCACTGCGGCCACATTGCTGTGGCGTCTCTTCTCCCGAAGTTACGAGACCATTTTGCCTAGTTCCTTAGCCATGAATCACTCGAGCACCTTAGGATTCTCTCCTCGACTACCTGTGTCGGTTTACGGTACGAGTTGCTTTAACCTGAAGCTTAGAGGTTTTTCTTGGAAGCTTTTAGGGACACTATCCACTTGGCCGAAGCCGCGCGGTACTATCGGTCTTTGCCATTCTGAACGCATTTAACTATCCAAAATATAGCTACAACCTTCAACGCACTATTCCGTCAGTGCGCGGTCCTTTCAATACTCCGTCACCCCATCGCAGTTAAAGCAAGTACGGGAATATTAACCCGTTTGCCATCCACTACCCCCTTCGGGTTCGCGTTAGGTCCCGACTAACTCTGGGACGATTAGCGTCGCCCAGAAAACCTTAGTCTTTCGGTGTGCAGGTTTCTCGCCTGCATTATCGTTACTTATTCCTACATTTGCTTTTCTAGCCGCTCCAGCACACATCACCATGCACCTTCGACGCTGACTAGAATGCTCCCCTACCAGACGTAATAAATTACGAATCCATAGCTTCGGTAATACACTTAATGCCCGCTTATTATCCACGCACGATCGCTCGACTAGTGAGCTGTTACGCACTCTTTAAATGAATGGCTGCTTCCAAGCCAACATCCTAGCTGTCAATGCAACCGCACAACGTTAGTTCAACTTAGTGTATATTTGGGGACCTTAGCTGATGGTCTGGGTTCTTTCCCTCTCGGACATGGACCTTAGCACCCATGCCCTCACTGCTGTGTATATCATATAGCATTCGGAGTTTGTCAGGATTTGGTAGGCGGTGAAGCCCCCTAGTCCAATCAGTAGCTCTACCTCTATATGACTCTACCACAACGCTGCACCTAAATGCATTTCGGGGAGTACGAGCTATTTCCCAGTTTGATTGGCCTTTCACCCCTACCCACAGGTCATCCGGAAACTTTTCAACGTTTATCGGTTCGGTCCTCCATTCCATGTTACTGGAACTTCAACCTGCCCATGGGTAGATCACAAGGTTTCGCGTCTACCCCCACTGACTAAAGCGCCCTATTCAGACTCGCTTTCGCTTCGGCTCCGGTACTTAATACCTTAACCTTGCCAATGAGGAGTAACTCGTAGGATCATTATGCAAAAGGCACGCCGTCACCAATTAAGGCTCCGACCGCTTGTAGGCACACGGTTTCAGGGTCTATTTCACTCCCTTGTTCAGGGTTCTTTTCACCTTTCCCTCACGGTACTCGTTCGCTATCGGTCTCTCAGGAGTATTTAGCCTTACCGGATGGTTCCGGTTGATTCAGACAGGATTTCACATGTCCCGCCCTACTCAGGATACTACTAGGTAATTATACTATTTCGAGTACAGGCCTTTCACCTTCTATGGAGCGAATTTCCAAACGCTTCCTCTATAATATAATAGTCCACATCTTAGTCCTACAACCCCAGATCTGCCGAAACAAACCTGGTTTGGGCTATTTCCATTTCGCTCGCCGCTACTCCGGAAATCACTATTGTTTTCTCTTCCTACGCCTACTTAGATGTTTCAGTTCAGCGCGTTCGCCCACTTACGTGTAACTAGTCTTCAACTAGCTAGGTTTCCCCATTCAGAAATCTACGGATCAAATCTTATTTGCAAATCCCCGTAGCTTATCGCAGCTTATCACGTCTTTCTTCGCCTCTGAGAGCCAAGGCATCCCCCGTGTGCCCTTAGTAACTTATTAATATCTCTACTAATTATTCTTATTACTTCAATCAATTCCAATATGTCAAAGAACTTTATAGGATATATTATTTTTTCGTTAAAAAACAATATATCAAAGTTTGTTTGTAGTCCCGAGCGGATTTGAACCGCTGACCCCTACATTATCAGTGTAGTGCTCTAACCAACTGAGCTACGGGACTGTTTAGTCCCTCCTACTTTCTGACTCCTGTAAGGGGAGGACTTTTAATTTCAATAGATTAAGAAATGGAAACAACGTTTACGACTAAACGAGCCTCTAGAAAGGAGATGTTCCAGCCGCACCTTCCGGTACGGCTACCTTGTTACGACTTAACACCAGTTACTAGTTTTACCCTAGGCAGCTCCTTACGGTTACCGACTTCAGGCACCCCCAGCTTCCATTGTTTGACGGGCGGTGTGTACAAGGCCCGGGAACGTATTCACCGCGCCATGGCTGATGCGCGATTACTAGCGATTCCAGCTTCATAGAGTCGAGTTGCAGACTCCAATCCGAACTGAGATCGGCTTTCGAGATTCGCATCCTATCGCTAGGTAGCTGCCCTCTGTACCGACCATTGTAGCACGTGTGTGGCCCAGGACGTAAGGGCCGTGATGACTTGACGTCGTCCCCGCCTTCCTCACTACTTGCGTAGGCAGTTTCTTTAGAGTCCCCGACATGACTCGCTGGCAACTAAAGATAGGGGTTGCGCTCGTTGCGGGACTTAACCCAACACCTCACGGCACGAGCTGACGACAGCCATGCAGCACCTTGTAGACGGTCCGAAGACTATAATGTTTCCACTATATTCCCTCTACATTTAAGCCCTGGTAAGGTTCCTCGCGTATCATCGAATTAAACCACATGCTCCACCGCTTGTGCGGGCCCCCGTCAATTCCTTTGAGTTTCAACCTTGCGATCGTACTCCCCAGGTGCAATACTTATCACTTTCGCTTGGTCCCCAACCCCTAAAGGGCTGAGAACGAGTATTGATAGTTTACGGCGTGGACTACCAGGGTATCTAATCCTGTTTGCTCCCCACGCTTTCGTCCCTGAGCGTCAATCCAGACCTAGTGAGCTGCCTTCGCTATCGGTGTTCTATGACATATCTAAGCATTTCACCGCTACATGTCATATTCCGCCCACTTCGATCGAATTCAAGTCTTACAGTATCAATGGCAGTTCTACAGTTGAGCTGTAGGATTTCACCACTGACTTATAAGACCGCCTGCGGACCCTTTAAACCCAATGATTCCGGATAACGCTTGCACCCTCCGTATTACCGCGGCTGCTGGCACGGAGTTAGCCGGTGCTTATTCATTAGGTACCTTCAGCTCTCTACACGTAAAGAGGTTTATTCCCTAATAAAAGCAGTTTACAATCCATAGGACCGTCTTCCTGCACGCGGCATGGCTGGTTCAGGCTTGCGCCCATTGACCAATATTCCTCACTGCTGCCTCCCGTAGGAGTCTGGTCCGTGTCTCAGTACCAGTGTGGGGGACCACCCTCTCAGGCCCCCTACCCATCGTCGCCATGGTGAGCCGTTACCTCACCATCTAGCTAATGGGACGCATGCCCATCTTATACCGTAACCTTTAATTATCAAACCATGCGATTCAATAATACTATGGGGGATTAATCCGAATTTCTCCGGGCTATACCCCAGTATAAGGTAGGTTGCATACGCGTTACGCACCCGTGCGCCGGTCGTCAGCAATAAAGCAAGCTTTATCCTGCTACCCCTCGACTTGCATGTGTTAGGCCTGCCGCTAGCGTTCATCCTGAGCCAGGATCAAACTCTCCGTTGTAAAAAACTTTGAATTTGTTGATGTGCTCGTTTAATTTTTCTGTTTACGCTGTTTCCTTATTTCCTAATCTGTCAAAGAACTTTTTTGTCGTTACTAAGAGGGTCAACTCTTTATTAACTGTAAGACTTAATTTTATAACCGTTGTTAATTTTGTCTTTCTTTATATAAAAGCTAAGCTTTCGTTTTCAATTTTAAAAGCGAACCGTTGTTCTCTTTTTTATTTCCCTTTAGTGTTTCAGGGTTGCAAAGGTAAGCAAGTTTTTCTTTTTAACAAGTGTTTGTGAAAAAAAAATTAAACTTTATTTTCAAACCCTTAATCTTCCTAAACCGCTCGCTTGCTGGCTTTCCGTTGTTAAGCGGGGTGCAAAGGTAATCATCTTTTTTATACTTGCAAGCTTTTTAAAAACTTTTTTTTGATTACTCTTTTTCCTTCTTCTCAACTCCTTTTCTGGATTGCTCCATGCTTAGCGTTCTAAGCGGGGTGCAAAAGTAATCATCTTTTTTATTTTAACAAGCTTTTCTTAAAAACTTTTTTTTGATGACCTTTCTAGCTTTTCAATTCCCTCCGTTTCCGAAGTGCTTATCGTTCTAAGCGGGGGCAAAGGTACCCACTTCTTTTACTTTTACAAGCTTTTTGTAAAGTTATTTTTGAAGGAAATCCTTACGATAGACTTAACACATTGATAACTTATGTTTTAAATCGAAAACTTTTTTTTAGAAAATTATTAAGTCTACCCCTTTGTCAGTAACAATTTGAGTAATCCAATGCCTGAGTCGTCTTTTGAAACGTGATCTGTTGTTCCCTCTAATATATTGTGAAAGACTAAATCTCTTCCAATTTGACCGATCATCATTGATTTTTTTCCTTCAAAAAGTAATTCAACTGCCTTTACCCCCATTCTTGTTGCAAGAATTCGGTCGAAAGCAGATGGACTCCCACCACGTTGGATATGTCCAAGAATGGAACACTTCAAATCATAAGTTTCAAGATAAGGCTTTACCTTTTTCATGATTTCTTTTGCACCTCCCTCTTCATCGCCTTCAGCAACTATAATAATAGAACTTCGGATTCCTTTATTTTGATTTCGGATTTGATCTGCCAATAAAGGAATGTCCGTAACTGTTTCTGGAATTAGTACTGACTCAGCTCCACTAGCAATTGCCGTATTCAATGCGATATAACCAGAAGCTCTTCCCATTACTTCAATGAAAAACACTCGATGATGGCTTGAAGCAGTATCTCTAATTTTATCCACCGCCTCTACAACTGTATTCAAACAAGTATCATAACCTATCGTAAATTCTGTGCCGTGGATATCATTATCTATTGTACCAGGAATACCTATAATAGGAATATCGAATTCATTCGTTAATGTCATTCCTCCAGCAAAAGTTCCATCACCACCTATTAATATAAGTGCTTCGATTTGGAGTTTTCTTAAATTAGCAACTGCTTTTTCTCGCCATTCCTTCAATTTGAATTCCTCACTCCTTGCAGTTCCTAAGATTGTACCTCCCAAATGAATGATATTATTAACGTCTGTATAGGTTAATTCTCGAATTCGATCCTCAATCATTCCTTTATATCCATCTTCAATCCCAAATACCTGTATCCCTTTTCCGATTCCAGCTTTCACCACTGCACGAATACACGCATTCATTCCTGGTGAATCTCCACCAGAAGTCAAAACTCCAATTCTTTTCAGCTCACTCATATAGTTGTAAATTTAAGTGCTTACTTTTATATATAGTATAACTATTTTATGGAATTGTTTCATTTAATGCATCTCTATGTCATGATGTTGTTTCAACGTAGGCATAAGAAGTACAATAATCTGTCGGATTTGGATTTAATCCAGCTTTACAAGCAAGAAGAAAACTTGTTTACGATACCTCTATTATATGAACGTTACGGACATTTGGTTTTAGGAACATGCCTAAAATACCTCAAACGTTATGAAGATGCAGAAGATGCAACCATGAAAATATTCGGAGAATTGAATCAAAAAATAGAAAAACATACGATTCAACATTTCAAATCCTGGTTGTATCAAGTGACCAAAAACGAATGTTTGATCCATCTTCGGAAACAAAAAACACATCAAACACCCATTCATGAAAACTTATTGCAAGATCAAAGCCATGAAATAGATGAACAAAAGGAACGAGAAATTAAACTTACCAAACTAGAACAAGCCATTACACATTTAAAAGATGAGCAGCGTATTTGCATTGAATTGTTCTATTTACAGGATAAAAGCTATCAAGAAATTAGCGAAGAATTGAACATCCCATTAAATACAGTGAAGAGTTCAATTCAAAATGGAAAACGGAATTTAAAAATTTGGATGGAAAGTCATGAAGAATAAAGATCACATATCTCGCACGGAATTTGAGAAAATTCTTCGCGAATTCTCGGAGAAGAATCCAAATGAAAAGTTGGATGACTTTGATCGTGATGCGCTCGAAGGATGGAAAAGTTCAGGGATTCCTTTGTCTCAAATGAAACAAATTGATCGAAAATTGAATTTACCTAAAAACAACTTCACCCCTTATATTATAGGATTATCTGTAATTGTTCTTCTTGTAATTACTTTTTTTGTAGTTTCAAAAAACAACAATTCACCCAAAGACAGCAATCCACTTTTAGTAAAAGTAGAAAACACAGACCTGAAGATCCCAGAAGAAATAGACACATTGATTGTTATTCCTAGAGCAGATCAAATTACAGTACGAGAAATAAAGACTACTCAAACAGAAATCAAAAATTTGCCTGCAACGGAAAAAAAGGAAGAAAACGTTGAAATTCCTTTCCCTGAATTTGTTTTAGAACCACTTCCAGCTATGGTTGAACAAAAACCGGTCACTGTTTCGAAGCAAAAAATAGCGAAAGAAATTTACAAACACGACTTAAAAGCGATTGATTATTCTCAATATAGAAGTAAGCCGACAGTACAAATTGAACAAATAATCTTAACTGGTATTCCTGCAAATCAAGAAGATTCAAACGACGTTGTACAGGAAGAGCCACAGGTAAAGCTGGTAAATATTCCTTACATGGATTATTTGGACAAATCGTTAAATTATACAAATCGCGGAAAGTGGAAACAAGCTTTATCTCGCTTCAATGAAATCATTAAAACGTATCCAGATGATGTGAATGCCCGATTCTATGCTGCTTGGTGTTATTACAATTTAGGCCAATACAACGATGCATGTGTTAACTTTTCTGCTTGTTTACAACTTGAATTCTCTAATTTCAATGATGAAGCAGAATGGTATTTAGCCGAAAGTAGGTTAGCAAATGGAGATAAACACAGCGCAAGGGAATTATTCTCGAAAATCAAAAATCAAAAAGGCTATTACAGCAAACAAGCCGAAAAACGATTGAAAGAATTGAAATAAAGCTTTCCGCAAATAAATCTACTCTAGATAAACTCATTTTGATTAGTACATTTGCCGAACCAAAATCGGTGTATGTTTGAAGTGAGTGAATTCCAAAAGAAAATTATTTATTATGTCGGATTATCCATAATTATTATTCTTTCATACTCCCTATATTCATCTACAAACTATCCGTTTTTAAATTCAGATGATGGGCTGAATATCTTAATGGCTCATTATTATAAATTACCAGAAGATCATTATTGCTGGGGACAAGATAGAGGAGGGACAATTATTCCGTTGATTAGTCAGTTTTTTATAAAAGTATTTGGGTATTCTGCAATAAGATCCGTTTCTTTAACCAATTACTTGATTCTAATTCTAGGATACATTGGTTTTTCTTCCATTTTACAAAAACGTTCTACCAAACTATTGTTTGCGTGTATTTTATTTCTTCCATTTCAACGATTTATTGATATTACAAGATACCCAATAGGAGTTCAATATAGCTTTATCGCATTTTCGATTTATCTAATCAAAAAATTGAATTTTAGCCAACACTCATTTTTTTATTGGAAAAATCACCTCCTATTAATAGCTATTACACTTCTTTTTGGAATTTCCATTTGGGCATCTGACTTAGCCATTCCTTCTATTTCCCTTTTACTATTAGCTATACTTGCACATCATATTTATCGGACGCGATCTATGAAAATCAGACCAGAAGTTTGGTTTTATCTAATTATTGGAAGCTTTACCTGTACTCGTTTTATTGTTTATGCGAAAGCATACGCGACTCAAAAAACCGAAAATTTCTCATCGATTAATCAGTTTGATGATATCCTAAATGGACTAATCATTGTAAAAAATGCTATTTGGGACTTTCTCGCCTTTCGCGATGAGAGCTATTTCATGGGCCTATATGCTTGGTCTGTTATTATAATTGTAGGTCTTCTAATTCTATTTCTCGTTCAAAAGAAAATTAAAATTCAAAAAAATCAAGAAAAATGGCTTCTTTATTTCCTTTTTGATTTTATTGGAATACTTGGTGTTATTTTTCTTTCCCATTGGGTTTTTCTGAATGGAATGGGAAATAGGTATTTCATTGGAACCTATATTGCTTGCTCAATGATAATTCTTATTCTTTTTGAACATGTGGAGTTAAGTAAATTAAAAAAGATTGCATTTAATGTGTTTGTAGGTTTAACCGTTTTAATTGGAACTGTAAGTACAATTCATCTAAACAAATATCTCAGACCAGAAGGATTAAAACCAGCTGCAGAAACCGCCAGAGAATTTGACCGATTGGGTAAAATTGGAATAATTGCAGATTATTGGTGGGCATTTCGAGCTGCCTCTCCGAATCCTGACCAAATAAAAGCGACTCCAAATGATCTTTCACCTATTAGAAAGCAAATGATAGTTGATGATGTTCTAGCACAAAAAAAAATCTACCTCATTCGAGATGCTTGGATGGATAAATTTCCTGATACTGTTCGTCAATTTGGATTTACCTTACTTAAATCTGGTAAAGAATTCTTTTTAGGAGGAGGGCATATTTGTCGTTATAAGAGACTTCCAATTACTCAAACAATAAAAATCCCTCAATTACTTTCAGAGTATATTGCAACAGAAAACAACCAGAAAATTGTTCGACTAAAACCCGATTTGAAAAATAAAAGTGAAAAAATCATAGCATATGGTCCTTATATTACTTTGCCTCCTGGAAATTATACCGTCCGTTATCACATAAAGGCAATTGGTGAAAAATCTGATCAATATCTAGGTGTAATTAATATTGGTGCAAATAATCCTCAAGAAACACTCCTGAATGAACAAGTTTTCGAATCGGAAATGAATGATGATTACAACTACTATACTGTCAAAATAAAAACATCTCAATTTATGAGAGGTGTTGAGTTCCGGTTTATAAATAACTCGAACTTGACGAAAACACTCTCAATAGACCATATTGAATTAATCGAAGAAAACTAATTTCAATCAGTCTTCTCTTTTTTTGTGACAATTATTTCTTTCTTGATTTTGTTTATCCTTAAATTAACATCAAAACTAAAATTCCATGAAAAGAAAAGCAGAAGCCGTTTGGAACGGAACCATCAAAGAAGGAAGTGGATATATAACAACACAGAGTACTACTTTAAATAAAACTCAATATTCATTCGGTTCGCGTTTTGAGGAAGGTATTGGAACAAATCCAGAGGAATTACTCGCAGCGGCGCATGCAGGTTGTTTCACTATGAAACTAAGCGCAGACCTAACAGAAGCGGGTTATACTCCTGGAGAATTGAAAACAAGTTCAAGTATTACTTTGGACAACGGAAAAATTACACTTTCAGCATTGAAACTAACGGCAAAAATTCCTGGGATTTCTGATGAGGAATTTCAACGTATTGCAAAAGGTGCAGAAAAAAACTGTCCAGTTAGTGGGGCTTTTAGTTTTGCAATCACCTTGGAAGCTGAGTTGATATAAAATAAGTAGGGGCGAAAAATTTTTCACCCCTACTTATTTTTCATTTTGCTAATCGTTTCAACAACGGATTCGGACGATACCTGTCTTCTCCATATTCTTGAAACAAATCTTCTAATCTACTCAAAACGGTTTTCAATCCTATTTCTTCCGACCAAGCCAATAATCCTTTTGGATAATTCACTCCTTTGGTCATCGCCAAATCAATGGCTTCTCGACTCGCAATATTCAAAAACAAAGCATCGTAAGCTTCATTAATCAACATTGCCAAGATACGATCCACAATTTGTTGTCCTAATTTCTCATCCTTGTTTGGAGCTGGCAAAGCAATACCTTCCGAATAATCATAAAATCCACGGGCTGTTTTTCTTCCTAAGAACCCAGCTTCCATGTGCCTTTTTTGAGTAAAAGCGGGTTTGAAACGTGGATCATAGTAAAATGCTGCAAAAACGGTTTCGGTTACTGTATAATTGATATCGTTTCCAATGTAATCCATTAAGGTAAATGGTCCCATTCTAAATCCGGCTAATTCGGTCATTGCCCAATCGATTGTAGCAAAATCCGCAATTCCTTCTTCATAAATACGCAAAGCTTCTCCATAAAATGGTCGAGCAACTCGATTTACGATAAATCCGGGTGTGTCTTTACAAACAACTGTCACTTTATTCCAAGAATCAATGATTGATTTTGCAGTATTCAAGGTTTCAGTGTTGGTTTGAACCGCTGGAATAATTTCTACCAATGGCATTAATGGAGCTGGATTGAAAAAATGGATTCCTATTACCCGTGAAGGAACTTTTAATACGGAACCAATCGATGCAATTGACAAAGAAGAAGTGTTCGATGCGATGATACAATCTACTCCAACGATTTCTTCGATTTCTTTAAAAACAAGATGTTTTACTTCTATTTTCTCTACAATTGCTTCAATAATCAATCCTGAACCTTTGAAATCAGTTACCTGAGTAGAAAATTGCATTCTTCCTACAATAGCAGTTTTTCCAGTGTCATCTAAGCTTCCTTTTTCAATCATGCGATCAAGAATCTTCATCAAAGCGATTTTTGCTTTATCTAATTGAACCTGATTGACATCAACTAAAACAACTTCATGCCCAGATTGAGCTGCTACTTGAGCAATTCCTGCTCCCATTGTTCCGGCACCTAGTACGCCTATTTTTATATTCTTCACTTCTTAAAATTATTTCCCCTTAAAAACTGGGCTTCTTTTCTCCATAAACGCATTTACTCCCTCTGTGAAATCTGCTGAATTTCCTGCTAAAGTTTGTAATTGCTCTTCCAAAGCCAATTGTTGTGTTAGATTATTTGTGAAGCTTACATTCATTGCTCTTTTGGTCAAACCTAAACCATAGGTTGGCATAGAAGCCATATTTTCAGCCAATTTTGTCAATTCTTCTTCAAAAGAATCATCTGAAACTGCTTTATAAATCATATTCATTGCAACGGCATCTTTTGCTGAAACTTTCTCTCCAGTCATCATCAAAGCCAATGCTTTTTGTGTTCCAACTAAACGAGGCAAGAAGAAAGTTCCTCCAGAATCTGGAATTAATCCAATTTTTGAAAATGCCTGAATAAAGGATGCAGATTCTTTTGCTATCGTTAAATCACAAGCCAAAGCAATATTTGCTCCTGCACCTGCAGCAACACCATTTACTCCAGCAATAATTGGCTTTTCTATACTTCGGATTCGTTCTATAATCGGATTGTAATGATCTTTTACTATCGATTGCATTTCTGGCCCATTGGGATCCGTAGCTTCTGCTAAATCTTGTCCTGCACAAAATGCTTTTCCTTCTCCTTTAATAACAATTGCGCGAACAGAATCATCTTTTTCACATTCGTCTAAAGCATTCTGCAAAGCAAAAGCCATTTCTTTATTGAAACTATTAAAAACCTGTGGTCTACTCAATGTAAGTGTACAAACTCCATTCTTGAATTCTTGAATCAATGTCATTCTTTATTTTTTTAGCTAAGATAAGAAAAAGTGCAACTTTTGAAGACCGAATCATGACAAACGTTAGTGCGAAAGTGATTTGGGAAAAGTGCAACTTTTGAAGACCGAATCATGACAATCGTTAGTGCGAAAGTAAAGAGGGAAAAGCACAGTCTCCGGAGATGTAAAGAATGGTTTAAGATCAGCCGCAGCCCGATCAATTCGCCAGTAACTATGGATAAAACAATTCCCAGTACTCCTTGTCAAGATAATTCTTCCTGGTTGTTCGAATCTACGTTGAAATTTGAATAAGACTTTCAAAATCAGCTATTATTCTTAAAATTCAACTAAATTTGCCCACGTTATAATATACTTATGTTCAGGTTCACTATTTTCACTATTCTCACAATTCTATGCTCTGTTATCATTATTAATCAAAGAGCAATTGCCCAGTGCACTTTGTCCGGCACGAGCTTAGCAACATCATATGTGAGTAACAATTCCAATAAAGGCGAAATGTTCAACATCGTAGCAACGAATACCGTAACTATTCTTTGTTTTGATCTCAACCTGATTCTTGGCTCCAACGGGAGTTATGAAATTTACTACAAAGTTGGAAGTTATGTCGGATCTGAAAGCAATGCAGCAGCCTGGACATTAATCGGTTCCAATCCTTCTATACCATGTGTTGGTTTTGACATACCATCTCCAATGGATATCCCAATTAATATCGTTATTCCGGCAGGTCAAACCTATGGCTTCTATATTACCGCCAGTGATGTTGCGCAGACAGCCGCCATCCGTTATACCAACAATGCCGGGTATACCACCATCGCTTCCGATCCGAATATCAGCATTGCAGGAGGAATTGGAAAAGCCTATCCGTTCAGTACCAATTTTGCCAATAGAAGCTTTAACGGAACGGTGCATTATGCTCCGGGGAATGTGCTTCCTGTAGAGTTTAAGGACTTTACTGCAACCGCAATAAATCAATCGGTTTTATTGGCATGGGAAACCGAATCCGAAAAAAGTAACAACTATTTTGAGATTGAACGCTCAACAAACGGAACTCATTGGCAAAAGCTTTTCACCACAAAAGCAATTAGTGAAAGCAGTTCGCCTACATCTTATCAGGAAGTAGATGCCAATCCGCTGAAAGGAACAAGTTATTATCGATTAACCCAAACGGATCTGGATGGAAAAAGCTACCTGCTGAAGACGATTTCCTGGAATCAACAACCGCTAATAGAATTAAACAAACTTCATCTGTTCCCAAACCCAACAACAAATTTTGTAAGTGTATCTGGAGAATCTGTTGAACTGGCGGAATTGGTCGTTTTGAATCAAATCGGACAAGACATTACTTCCCAACTAAAAATCACTGCCCATTCAGGTTACACCGTGATCGATTTCAGCAATCAGCAAAAGGGCGTTTTTATACTGAAATCTAAAACTTTAGCTCAAATCCTCGTGAAGGAATAAGTCTCCGAAAAGGCAATTATTCCCTTTTAGTCAAACATTCCAAAGAATTCTATTTCTTTTTCAACCAACCTTCCTTCTTACGGATCCAATCCCTCTAAACAGCGCGAACCAGGGGTAATTGATTGATATATCAAGTGTTTAATTGTTAAAATTAAATTTTAATGTATTAAAATTCAAAAACATCAATCTAATTTTACTAACTTGCAATTAACCATTATTTATTTAGATCATGTTGAAATCCACTATTCTCTCATTCACATGCTATCTATTAATTGGTTCAAACACTTTTGCACAATGTACAGGTCTTGGATCAAATTTAGTAGCACCCTATGCAAGCAATGCTCTAGACAATGGAGTCATGTTTGACATCTCTGCCACAAATACAATTACCATTTACTGCTTTGATGTAAATCTGCCACCTCTTTCTATCGGAGACTATGAAGTTTATTACAAGGCTGGAACGTATGTAGGATCAGAAAACAGTCCAGGAAACTGGACATTTATCGGATCTGCTGGTTCCATTGTAAGTATCGGGTTGGATTTGGCAACACCTTTAACAATTCCGGTTAATGTGGTCATTCCATTAGGTGAAACCTACGGATTCTACATCACTGCATCCAATCCAATTCTCTCTACCGGAGTGTTCACCACCACGAATGCTGGTTATTCGACCGTTTCCTCAAACGGAGACATCGCGATTATGGGTGGAATCGGGATTGCTTATCCGTTCAATACCATTTCAGCGAATAGAAGTCTCAACGGAACCATTCGCTATACCCCTGGTAATGCACTTCCAGTAGAATTCATTGATTTTTCAGTCATAAAGAATGGAGAAAGTGCCATTTTGGAATGGGAAACGGAATCTGAGTATAATAGTGATTATTTTGAAATTGAACGCTCAAAAAACGGGATTGATTGGAACAGACTTTTACTAATACAAGCTACGGGGGAAATTAATTCACCAACAATCTATCAAGAGACTGATTTAGCACCTCTCGAGGGAATCAGTTATTACAGACTCAATCAATATGATATAGACGGCACAAAAACATTTTTAAAGTCTGTTTCTTTTAATTATGAATTGGAAGTCGAAAGGAATGAAATACGCGTATTCCCGAATCCAATAGCAGATCGTGTAAGAGTTTTCGGGGATCAATCCGAAATTGAAAATTTGATTGTTTTCAATTCAATTGGTCAGGACATTTCTGATAATTTGACTATCATAAAACACAACGGATATTCAGAAATTTATTTCAGGGATCAGCAGGAAGGACTTTTTATTCTGAAATCCAAAACTAATTCTGAAATCCTGATTAAAAAATAACTTATTGGTAATTTTCTACCATCAATTTAATCCTATCAATGATGTGTGTTCTCAGTAATTCAGGTTCTGCTACGACTACTTCTCCTCCGTAACTCAAAATACTGCGGATTAATTCTTCTGAGATAAAAACGGTCATCTCAAAAGTTGTCTTATTCTTTCCTTCTTTGACGATTCTTTGAGAAGCATGAAAAGGTTGTGATTCGATATATTTTGCGGCAATATTATCTGCTTTAAAAACAACTGTTTCAGGTTTCCCATTGCTTGCAGTGATTCCAATTGCATGTTCAAAAAACTGATCTGGATTAAATGAAATAGGTGATTGAAAAATCTCTTCTGATTCTTGTAAATCAAAAATTCGATCCAAAGCATATGTAATAATACCTTCTTTCACAATATCATAGCATAGTAAATACCAGCGATTCCTGTATTCTTTCAATAAAAGAGGAAGCACTTTTCGTGCTTTCCGTTTTTGGGTTTGAAAACTTTCGTAATCAAAGTAAACCACTTTTCCCGCTTTAATCGAATTTAAGATTGGATTCAAAAACTCACTTCCTCTCGAAGAAACTGGAGTTTCAAATTCTACAAAACGCTCTATCGACTTGTCATTGATATCATTCGAAATATTTACACGATCTACAATTTTATCAATCGCGAAACCAAATTGCTTAAACATTCCAACGTCCTTAAACTGACTCAATGTATTTGCTGCAAAGCGGATTGCTTCAATATCAGATTCATTCAGTGGGATTTCATCCAAAGAAAAATCTGGATCGCTATAGTAATACCCATTGTGTCTTTTGGAATATTTGATTGGCGCATCGTGTTCCATCTTCATGGCAAACATATCCTTTTCAATAGTTGAATCGCAAATATTAGCGCCATCCATACTGCCAAATAGTGCTTCTTCACAAGCCTCACGTAATTTCGCTTTTGTAGGATATGGACTATAACTATTTCGCAAAGCGCGATCAATGATTCGAAATCTCAACAAGGCATTCTTAATATGCGGCATAATTTTTCTTTGAATCTAAGGTAGAGAAAATTAATTAATTGTCTTTAGAATGTCGATCAGCAATTGTAAACTGGATGAACATTCCAAAACCATCTTCTTGATTTATGTAAGAATAATTTGCGTCTAATTGTTGGATAAATGCACCTATGATTTCAACTCCTGTTGATGATTGTTCTAAGAATGCTGTTTTTCCAGAATACCCAACTCCATTATCTTTGAATTGAAGTTCATACTGCAAACTTTTTTCTGGATTATTCTTTAACTCAATTTCAATAGTACCCTCTTCGCGATTTTTAAACGCATGTTTATACGAATTTGAAAGCAATTCACACAAGATTAATCCTACAGGAACCGCATAATCAATGGCTAAATTGATTTCCTCTACATTCACTTTTACGACAATTTTCTTGTTGTAACTTGAAAATGATTCCCCCATTTGATTGATTAATTTGTTCAAATAGCTTCCCATTTCAACATATGCAGAATCATCGTTCAAATGCAGTTGATTGTGAATCAGTGCGATGGCCCGAATACGCTCTTTCCCTTCTTCAATAATTCGTAATGCTTCGGGATCTTTTACATTTCTTGCCTGTAAATTCAAAATACTGGAAACAACTTGTAAGTTATTCTTGACCCGATGATGAATTTCCTTCAAGAGGCTTTCTTTGATTGATAATGAATTTGAAATCTCTTTGTTTTTTTGATCAATTTCAGCTTTTTGTTGATATAACAGTCTATTTGAGTCACTTTTCTGACGAATAAACAAATACGATACACTAATGATTATAACAATACAAATTAAGATTAGTACAAGAATAAATCGAAGTTGTTGATTCTTATTTTTTTCTTCATCGAGCAAATACTTTTGTGATTCCAACTGGAAATCTTTTTCTAATTCAAATACAAGGTTCTCATTTCGAAGATCCTCTAATAAATCGTCTGTCTCGTTTCTTTTAATCGAATAATAATACGAAGAATCTGAATTGTTCTTCAATTCATAATAGTACTCCAAGCATCCATAAAGCTGGTATAAATCTCTTAATTCTGTCTTTTCTTCATTCTTTAAGACGAGATCAAAATAACTCTTTGCTATATCCAATTGTCCTGAATACAAATAAACTTCACCAATACACGAATTCGAATATTGCTCCAAGTATTTCCACTTGTTTTTCTGAGCCATTTTTTTTGCAGCTTCAAACTCCACCAATGCGTTCTTGATCGAATTTTTAAAGAAATAGATTTGTCCTGCTGAATTAGAAACATTATACTCAAATGCTTCATTGTTTAATTGACCAGCTATTTTTTTGGAAGATTCTATTTCTTGAATAGCGTGATCGAAATCACCCAGTTCATTGTAACTACTCGCAAGAACTAAATGACATTGCATTAAAAAATAACGATCTATGGGGTCAGATTTATCAATCAGAATATTCACCTTACGAATTAACTTCGAATAGTCTTTATTCGCATTCTCGTAAACTAAAGTATATAAATCAAGGTATAGTTTATCTTGTGCCTTGGCCTTGAAGAAAAAAAGAAATCGCTTTGCTTTATTGATTTCAAATTTCACCCGCGCTAAATCACCATAAGCTCCGTGAAACTTGATCTTTTTCAGAGCAAGTAGGTAGCTAATTTCTGGATTTCTCAACTGTTTATAAGTACTGTCAAGTTTCCGAATTCTCAAATTTGCTTTTGAGATATCAATGATTAACTCGTTTTGTAAGGTATCAATTTCTTGATCGAAAACACGATGGTCGAATGCCTTATTTTGACCACAAACAGAAGTTGAAGCAATAATAATCAAAATGGTTATTAATTGGTTCATTCTTGTTTTTTCAAAAACTTTCTTTGCAAAAAGAATTATAGGCATGTATATCAATTTGACGATACAATGTAATCAATTAATAGTGAAACACATTAGATTTATGGCCCAATAATTTTTCGCTTTATTCGAAAATAACGGAATTTCAAAAAACAAAGATTAAACGTTCACAACACTATCTTTCTTCTTTTCATAGCCGAAAAGTTCAAAATGCTTAATCGCCTTGACTACATTTTCGGGAACATCTTGTTCCCAACTCGTAACTCCAGATCGAATTTTAGAAAGCACATCGTCAGATAAAATCTTCAATGAATCCATATCGAATTCTGAAATTGCTGCTAATTTGTTGTTATCTTTTAAAAATTGAACCAATCCATTTAAATGTTTTGGAATGGCCAATTCATCTAATGTGTATAATTCGCCTGTATCCACATTGATTGCGGGATAAACGTACATTTTTACGTTGTGACCAAATCCGATACCAAAAGCTTCCAACAATCCGCCAGGCAAATTATCGTAATAACGCTCATCAAAAATGGTATGTAGGTTATAAATTCCAGCAATTACTCCCATTTTTTGTCCGCGAGCAATTGTAGCTAAATAATCCAACATTTTGTAATGTTTCAAGTAATTTGAAATCATTACAGTATATCCTAAAGATTCCAATAATTCAGCGCGATCAATGAAATCTTTATCCGAAATTTTACCATCGGCCGTTAAATCTTTCAATGTCAACTCAAAAATCACCGACAAATTATCTTCCCGAACCCCCTCTTCTTTTAAGAACTGTTCTGTTCCGTGGGCAATCATGTCTAAATGCACTTTCGTTACTGGTCTGAATCGACCACGCATCAAAAGTATATTCTTTTTATAAAGTGCTGCTGCTGGCTGAAGTACTGTTCCTGACAAATCAAACATCGTAGCATCTGTCATTCCTCTTTTCACCAAATTCAAGGCGATTATGCGGTTGTCAACCAATCCTAAATCTGGACCAGAAACGCGCAACATATCTACTTCAACACGATCTCTTGGAATCCGGTGAACCAAGTTCGTTAGGAATTCTTCCAAATCATCTGTTGAAAAATAAGCTGCATGGATTAAATTCACACCTAAAATCCCTAAAGCTTCTTGTTGTGCTTTATGAGAATTATCATGCATTTTTACGTGCAAAATGATATCATTGAATTCACCACCTTGCACTAGCTGATAACGTAGCCCAACCCAACCATGTCCTTGGTTTGTTTTGTGGTAATTTAAAGATTCAACCGTATTACAAAAAGCAAAAAAACGTGCTACTTCCTGTTTTTTAGGAAGACGCTCACACAAAGTATTGTATTCCGTTGTAAGCATTGTAACCAAACGTTGCTCACACACATACCGAGAAGCTGCGCCATACATTGCATCTGACACTTTCATGTCATAAGCCGATTGGGTATATGCAATGGTTCCAGAGCTACCGCCTGCTTTAAAAAAGTTAGCTGCAACCTCTTGTCCCGCACCAATTTCTGCGAAACAACCATAAATGTCACTTGTTAGATTAATTTTCAAGGCTTTCTCCTCGGTCGTTAATCTTCTTTCGTCTACCATTTCTTCCATATCACTTGTACAAATGTACTAACAATTAGACTTACATCGTTAAGGGTTTAACGGTTTAAAATCAGGATTAGTTACAAAATGTTGATCTGTTAACGTTAATAAAAAGGCTTTCAACTGATTACGTTGTTCAGGATCCAATTGAACCCCGCCTTGACTAGCAAATTCTATGAGTGGATCTATCGTTGCAGAATGTTGTATTCCAGTTGAATAATGCTCAATTACATCATCCAATGTGGCAAATCGCCCATCATGCATAAAAGGTCCTGAAAGTTCAATATTACGCAAGGTAGGAACCTTAAATTTCCCATTGTCATTCGGATTATTCGTAATTGCTCCTCGTCCCAAATCGGAAAACGCAGCATCTAATCCATTGTTGGAAAATTTCTGTACCTGCATAAGTGCTCCATTGTGGCAATGAAAACAATCTGCTCCATTCAAGCTTTTAAATAAATCGAATCCTGCCCATTCGTCAGAAGTAACCGCGTTTTTTATCGCTAATTCAGAAGAATTGAGTGGAATATTATTGGCAAATTTGTACATCACATCGTATTTTGATTGCCCCGAAATCATCGTTCGAAGAAACTGAGCCAACGCTTTTGCAACATGGGTAGAATCAAATTCCACTACTCCAAAGGCTTTGTAAAACTGATTGCGGTAACCAACATTCGATTTTAAACGCACAATTGCTTCTTTCCATTGCAAATGCATTTCTACGGGATTCGGAACTGGCTCTAAAATTTGTTGTTCCAATGTTTGAGCTCTTCCATCCCAAAAAAAGCTTGTTTGCCATCCCAAATTAATGAGTGCCATCGAATTTCGGGTTCCCATTGTTCCGTTTACTCCTTGGGAAAATTGATTCACATCTGAAAATGAAGCATCGGGTGCATGGCAAGAGCCACATGAAATGGTATTATTTAGTGATAATTGCTTTTCGTAGAATAACATTCTCCCTAACAAAACTCCTTCTTCCGTCATTGGATTATCTGAAGGAATATTCATTTGAGGAAAGTGACTCGGTATTTTTAGCACATACGGAGTAGGTTCATATCCCACCTTTTCCTTCGTACAGGCTAAAAACAAAAGTATTAAAGACAATATTCCAATCAAAAATCGATTCATAATGCGCTAATAGATGCTGCGAAGTTTTGTCTCGCCTTTTCGGTTAAAGCACCTTGTGATTGTGCGCTATGAGTTGATGTCTCTGTTTTCACATCAATGGTGTTTCCTGAATTCTCAAAGAAATTTTTCAAATCAAGTTTTAACCAAGCTTCTTTTAAATTTGAATTTATTGCTGACCACGTGAGATTTGAAATTGTTTTAGCTGTATAATACGAATCGGTTCCAACATGATAAGTCAAATTAAGATCGCAATTCGTTATCCCATCCACTAGTGTATCCACTTTTGCTTCTACTTTGAAAAAGATATAGCCCGGATTCCAATCCCAGTGCATGTCATTCGCACTAGCAATATTCAGAGGATTAGAAGACGGAAAAAGACTTGGATCATTGTGGTTAATGGCACTTGGAACTCCAATTCCGAATTGAATAGATGATGGGTTCGAGACAACTTGATTGGCTTGAAAAACAAGATTACCTGTTTCCCTAAAATTGAATAGAGCTGCATCTTTCATTACACTCCCATTTGACTGAATATCTGAAAAATAAGCTTTCAACTCAACAAATTCAATTTTGAAACCATTACTCATCGTGTAAACAGAATCTAACTGCAGATTTTCGGTTCCAAACATTGGTTTTAATGAAATCCTACTTTGATTAATCACTGGTAAATCGATAGGCTCTTCCACTTTTTTCTTAGAGCAAGAGAAAAATCCAGTGCAAACAAGCAACGCAGGAATTAGAAAATGTTTCATTCAGTTGTTTTACCAAATTTAAAACAATGCGAAGAGAATTCCTAAAATACTAGAAATCACCAACGGAATTTTAGGTAAATTCGACGTATTATTGAGTAAGCTGTATGAATTCGGATGTGAGTAAACCATTATTGATAGTAAATGCCTCAGCAGGAAGTGGGAAAACCTACAACTTAGTACGCAACTATTTGCGTTTACTTTTAACCGAAGAGTTCGATAGAGCAGAAATTGGCCAAATAATGGCTATGACTTTCACCAACAAAGCAAGTATTGAAATGAAATCACGGATTATGAGTGATTTGAACAAACTGGCGCATGGGAAAGAAGAAAGTCGAGATTACTTAATCGAAACTGCCCAATTCGTAGGAGCAAGTCCTGAGTCAATTCAAAAGAAAGCACAAATTGTACTTAGTAAAATTTTACACCAGTATGAAGATTTCAATGTGATGACCATTGATAAATTCAACCTAAAATTAATTCGTTCATTTTCCAAAGACCTCGATTTACCTGATAATTTTGAAATTTCCCTAGATGATAGTTTGGTTCTTGAAAAGGCAATTGATGAACTCTTAAACAACATCGATTCTAAAAACCAAACGAAACTGTATCAATTAGCACTCAATTTTGCTAAATCCAATTTGGAGGATGAAAACGATTGGAATTTAAAGAAAATTCTTCTTTCCAAAGCAATCGTACTGACCAATGAAGGCTATTTTCAAATCATCAAAACACTTACTAAAACAAACTTTAAGAAAGAACAACTAGACCTTTGGAAAACCCAATTCAAAGCTGAAAAAGACGAATTAATGATTCGCTTGAATTCCTTGAATCGTTTGCTGTTGGAAACTGGAGTAAGTGCCGATGCTTTTGCTGGAAAAACGACCACTTTCAAAGCCATTATTTTTAACCTAAAACTAAATTCTGACTTAATCTTCTTTTTGAAAGAAAGTAAACGAACAGAGGCAAATGAGGCAAATATCTTAAAAACCATTGAAGAAGGAAAAGAAACACAATTTGCACCCGCTTATCTGGACTTCCTTCAATTTATTAGTAAAAAAAGTCCTTTTTGGATCGAATTGGATTTTAAAATTCAACAGTTTCATTTACTCGCAATCCTGAAAGAGTTGGCTTTGAGCATGGATGATATTCGAAACAAAGAATCGATTATTCGGGTAAGTGAATTCAATAAATTGGTTGCTGAATTGGTTCAGAACGAGGATGCACCATTCATTTACGAGCGATTAGGTTCTCGATTCAATCATTTTTTCTTAGATGAATTTCAAGATACTTCGCGCTTGCAATGGCTCAACATTGTTCCTTTGATCCATAATTCACTGGGTAGCAACTACTTTAATTTCATTGTTGGCGATCCCAAACAATCCATTTACCGATTTAAAAATGGAGTAGCCGAACAATTTGTTGCATTGCCAGCAATCTTCAATCCAGAAAACGAGCCATCCATTCACCAACGCTCACTCTTTTTTCAAGAAATGGGAATCGTTAAGGGACTCGATGATAATTGGAGATCAGCAGAAAAAATCGTTGCATTCAACAATCAATTCTTTCAAGAGTTATTGCACTTTATGCCAGAGAATGGACAAGAATTTTACAATCAATTGAACCAAAATCCGAAAGGAAAAAAAAACGGATATGTAGAACTCATTCTTAACAAACGAAAAGATTTAGACACCATTGAGTATACCAATAGCCAATTGCTTACTTGGATTCAGCAATGCATTTCAGATGGATATAAACCTTCCGATATTTGTATTCTTGGACGAAGAAAAAAAGATTGTAATCAATATGCGAACTTTCTAAAATCAAAAGGCTATCAAATCGTTTCTTCGGATTCCTTATTGGTAAATAGCGATTTATTTGTTCAATTGACTCTCACCTATTGCAAGTGGAAAGTCAACCGTTTTGATTCCCAGCGAGCGATGCAGTTTGCTTACTTCTACTTTGATCATTTTAAGAACGAAAACAATTTTGCCACTTACGATAGCTGTTTCAAAACACTAGATAATAACTCATCAAAGGTTTACTTTTCGGAACAACTTTTCTTTGACCAGAGTAAATTAGATGCCAATTTCTTAGATGCCAGTTTTCAAAACATCTATTCCTTATTGGTTGATTTCATGAAGCTTATCGATGTCGATCCAATTGAAAACAATTATTTGCAACAATTACTGGATTTAGCCTATCAATTTGATATGTCGAATGGTCCAGATTTGATGGAATTCATTCATTACTACGAGAAAAACGAAGAAAAATTTAGCGTTCAATTAACTGAAAATGAACAGGCTATTCAAATCATGACTGCTCATAAATCAAAAGGATTAGAATTTCCCGTTGTAATGATTCCATCCTTTAATTTTTTCAGCGGTGGCGGAAATTTTGATACTTACTTGATGGAAATCAATGAGTATGTCGTTGAAACGAAAATGAGTCAATTTGAAGCAGTCATCCCAGAAATTAAAGTAGAAGCGGAAAAAGAAAATGATGCGAAAACCATGGATGCAATCAATTTACTGTATGTTGCATTCACTCGTCCGCAAGATCGTTTGTACGGAATCAATATCAATGGATCAAAAAATAGTTTTTTCAGAAATTTTGAAGGTGTTTTCTCCAAATTATTCCCCGAAGCAGTTCAAGAAACTGAAATTCACGTGAAATTTGGTGAAGCTCCAGAAATCAAACACCAGTCAAAGAAACAAACGACTGATTTTAGTCCAGAATCAATCCAAAACTTTTTATGGTTTCCTGAAATTAGCATTCAATCTACTAAGGAACAAGAAACGGATAGTTTAACCACTGCACAACGAATTGGAAAGCAATTTCATTTCATCATGGAA
The DNA here is from genome assembly GCF_000194605.1 of Fluviicola taffensis DSM 16823. Lineage (NCBI taxonomy): Bacteria > Pseudomonadati > Bacteroidota > Flavobacteriia > Flavobacteriales > Crocinitomicaceae > Fluviicola > Fluviicola taffensis. The sequence goes on along the minus strand of NC_015321.1, from coordinate 2,856,568 downwards.
AAATCAGACTCCAAGGAAACAGCATTTTACGCTTTGATGACAGGGCTTTTGAAAGGGCAAATTGAACAAGAATTTGAAGGAATATTAAAGCAATTACTTGAAGAAGCATTCAATGACAAACACTTAATAAACCTCTTCGAAAATGGAAAACATTTGAATGAACGAACATTGATTTTTGATGTAAAAACAAGATTACGCCCTGACAAATTAATTGTTTCCGAAAAACAAGCCATTGTTATTGATTTCAAAACAGGAGAAAAAAGCCAAAAACACGAAGAACAGGTTCTGGGCTATATGACAGTCTTACGTGAAATTGGCATGACTGAAATCCGAGGATATTTGTATTATACTGGAGGATTGGGATTGGTGGAGGTTTCTGGTGTAGATTTATTAAATTCCTAGTAAAAAATACGCATAGACATGTATCTATTCAACCAGTGATAATAGGCGCTTCAAGCAAAAAAATAATCACTCTTTATCCAAAAACACAACTCCTTGTTCAATGCGAAAAACCAAGGAATTATCATCCCTGTCTTCTACCAGCCAATCAATTTCTTTTTGAGTGAAATCATCCTTTATTTGAATAACATTCTTCTTGGTCACTTTGTAGGTTCCATGAGTAGTGTCTTGCCCATAAATAACAAAAGGGAGACCAGACTCTTCATCTTTATCTCCCCCTGTAAATTCATAAACTTCAGTGTGATTTACATATTCACCATTATTCAATAATATTTTTGTGTATTTCCATCTTCCTTCAAGGCGATTAACCATTCGTTGTTTTGCACAAGAAAAAAGGAGAAAAAACGATGAAATAATGAGAATGAAACGCATCTTAGATAGTCATAATATCTTTTTCTTTCAAATCAACTAATTCGTCTATCTTTTTGATAAATCCATTGGTTAGATTTTGAATCTCAGTCTCAGCATCTTTGGTCATGTCTTCCGAAAGACCGTCTGCTTTCAAGCTTTTCACCATGTCGATAGCATCTTTGCGATTATTTCTAATCCCCACTTTCGCGTGTTCAGCTTCTGCTCTTGCTTTTTTCACCAAATCGCGTCTGCGCTCTTCTGTCAAAAGTGGTATTTGAATAATCAATTGCTCCCCATTATTTTGAGGATTCAATCCCAAATTTGCATTCATAATTCCTTTTGCAATCTCGTTCAACATGTTTTTCTCAAAGGCCTGAACAGTTAAAGTTCGAGCATCCATTGAGTTCACGTTACCCACTTGATGAATAGGAGTTGGAGAACCGTAATAATCTACCAATACTCCAGAAAGCATAGAAGGCGTTGCTTTACCTGCTCTTACTTTCACCAATTCATTTTCTAAGTGATCTATTGATTTTGCATTCGATGACTTCAGTTCATCATAAATTAGTTCTAACTCTTCGGTCATAATTTATCTAATTGAATCTTTCGCTATTAATTTCTTACAATTGTTCCTACTTGCTCGCCGTCCATCAATCGTTTCAGATTTCCTGGGGAATCCATATCGAAAACAATAATGGGTAAATCATTCTCCATACACAATGTAAAAGCAGTCATATCCATCACTTTCAATCCTCTGCTATACGCATCTTCAAACGTAATTACATCGAATTTTGTTGCTGTTGGATCTTTTTCTGGATCTGCCGTATAAATTCCGTCTACACGTGTTCCTTTCAAAATCACATCTGCATTGATTTCAATTGCTCTGAGCGATGCTGCTGAATCGGTTGTGAAATAAGGGTTTCCTGTTCCTGCTCCAAAAATAACTACGCGACCTTTTTCCAAATGTCTCACAGCCCTTCTTCGAACATACGGTTCCGAAATTTCTTTCATTTCGATAGCCGATTGAAGTCTTGTTTGAAGACCAGCCGACTCAAGAGCGGCTTGAAGCGCCATGGAATTAATCATTGTTGCCAACATTCCCATGTAATCTCCATGCGTACGATCCATTCCACCTTCTTCAGCCTGAACACCTCTAAAAATGTTTCCACCTCCAATAACAATTGCAACCTCTGCTCCTAAATCATGAATTTCCTTTATTTGCTCAGCGTAAACACTAAGTCTCTGGTTATCAATTCCAAATTGTTTGTCTCCCATGAGAGATTCACCACTTAATTTGAGAAGAATGCGACGGTATTTCATATTTATAGAAAGAAGTTGCGCAAATATAGCGCGAATCTTTGAAGTTCTGAAAAGGAAATTGGATTTGTAGATGAATAATTCGCTATTTTAGAAGATAAATGCAATTTGAATGGGACTGATTACTTTCAAAACTTTTGATAATTCGATGGATGCTCACATTCTAAAAATAAAATTAGAGAGTGAAGGAATCGTTTGTTTTTTATTTGATGAGCACATCGTTTCAGTGAACCCATTGTATTCCAATTTGGTAGGAGGAATCAAATTAAAAATCAATGAAGAAGACCTCATTCATGCTAAAAATATTGTCTTGGAACTTGAACAAACTCCATATACAACAGACGATGAAAAAATAATTGCTTGCCCAAAATGTGAATCTAAACACATTGAATCAGGATACAAATCGATGAAAAGTATTGGTGCTGTTTTTTCTGCCATTACTTCTTTCCTTCTATTCATTTTTCCAGTCTACCGAAAAACAGTTTACAAGTGTCTGGATTGTGGGAATGAATTTGATCTGAAGAAATAATAACGAATTATAAATTTAGAATACGATGTCGCTCTGTGGTATAGTATATATTGAACCACAGAGAGCAGATAGAAACACATTGTATATAAAAACAAAAATCCTACCACAGTGTGATAGGATTTTCAATTATTTGTAATCTTTAGAAGCTAATTAGCTCAAAGAAAAACGTTTGAATTCAGTAACTGTCAAACCATTCTCAGTAGAATCTAAGAATTGCTCAACTGTCAATTTGTTATCACGGATGAATTCTTGGCTCAACAAAGTGTTTTCTTTGAAGAATTTAGACAAACGTCCTTGAGCAATTTTGTCAGCCATTTCAGCAGGTTTTCCTTCTTGGATAGCCAATTCTTTACCAACTTCAATTTCACGCTCAATTGTACGTGCATCAACACCATCCTTATCCAAAGCGATTGGGTTCATCGCAGCAACTTGCATTGCAACTTGACGACCAGCTTCAGCAACAGTTTCACCTCCTTTGTTCAAAGCAACCAAAGTAGCCAATTGGTTTCCTGGGTGGTTGTAAGCAACAACAGTGTCACCTTTTACAACAGCATAACCTGAAAGATCCAATTTTTCACCGATAACACCAACTTGCTCAGTAATTTTCTCCTCAACAGTTAATTTATCATCATACTTCAATCCTTTCAACTCTTCAGAAGTCGCAGGCAAATTGCTCATTGCGATATCAACCAACGATTGAACGAAATTTCTGTAAGTATCATTTTTCGCAACGAAATCTGTTTCACAGTTCAACGTTAACAAAACACCTACTTTGCTGTCTGCGCTAGTTTGAGCGAAAACCAAGCCTTCTGCAGCTTCATTTTCACCTCTTTTCGCAGCAACTTTTTGACCTTTTTTACGCAAGATATCTACAGCAGCTTCGAAATCGCCGTCTGCTTCTACTAATGCATTTTTACAGTCCATCATACCAGCACCTGTTTGCTGGCGTAATTTGTTTACATCTGACGCAGTAATTGCCATGACTATAAGTTCTTTAAATGATTATACAAATGTATGCCCTGACTGTTACGCCAGGGCTACTTTGTTATTATTCTTTTGTTTCTTCCACTTTAGCTACAACTTCTTCAGTTGCTGCAGCTGGAGCTTCATCTTTATCTTTCGTTGCAGTAGTTTTGCGATCGTCCAAACCTTCTTTGATTGATCCACAAATAGCATCTAAGATAATTGCGATTGATTTTGTAGCATCATCATTCGCTGGGATAGGAAAATCAACCAAGCGTGGGTCAGAATTCGTATCTACCATTGCAAATGTTGGGATACCCAAACGTTTCGCTTCAGCCAATGCAATATGCTCTTTCAAGATATCAACGATGAAAATCGCTGCTGGTTGACGAGTCATATCCGCGATTGAACCGAAAGTTTTCTCCAATTTGTCACGTTGACGAGTTTTGAATAAACGCTCACGCTTGTTCAATGTCTCCCAAGTACCATCCGTTTTCATTTTGTCGATAGACACCATTTTACGAATAGACTTACGTGTTGTTTGGAAATTTGTTAACATACCACCAGACCAACGCTCAGTAACATAAGGCATGTTAATTGGAGCTACACGATCAGTGATAATTTCCTTTGCTTGTTTTTTAGTAGCTACGAAAAGTACTTTTTTACCCGACTTAGCAATTTGCTTCATTGCCGCACAAGCTTGATCAAGATGTGCAATTGTCTTATTAAGGTCAATAATGTGGATACCTTTTTTCTCGTCAAAGATATACGGCGCCATTGCCGGGTTCCATTTTCTTTTTAAGTGTCCGAAGTGAACACCTGCTTCTAATAAACTATCAAAATTTACTTTAGACATAATCTTTTTTCTTTAATTGTTTACGTTCCTTAGTAGTCAGCTAACAAAGGGGTCAGTCAACTGACTGATAATACTTTGTGCTTGGATACTAAACAACCTTTCCGACAAAGCCGGAAAAATAAAATCCAAATTAACGTTTCGAGAATTGGAATTTCTTACGTGCTTTCGGTTGACCTGGTTTTTTACGCTCAACCATTCTTGGATCACGTGTCATTAAACCTTCTGCTTTCAACAACGTTTTAAAATCTGCTGAAACCTCTACCAAAGCGCGAGATACTCCTAAACGAATAGCTTCCGCTTGTCCGTTAATTCCACCACCAGCTACATTTACTTTAATGTCATACTGACCTAAAGTATCAGTCAAGTTGAACGGCTGCTCAACTTTCCCTTGCAAAATAGCTACTGGAAAGAACTCTTTGTAATCACGTTTATTAATTGTCATCTTGCCCGTACCTTTCATCAAGTACACACGAGCAACTGAAGTTTTTCTTCTTCCTAATGCGTTTACTACTTCCATATCCATTATTTATAAGCGTTTAAGTCAAATGCCTCAGGTTTTTGAGCCTCATGTTTGTGATCTGCTCCAGTGATAACTTTCACATTTCTAAACAATTCGCGACCCAAAGTATTCTTTGGCAACATCCCTTTAATTGCTTTTTCGATTACACGCTCAGGATTACGCTTCAATAATTCTTGCGCAGTCAATGAACGTTGTCCTCCTGGATATCCAGTGTATCGAACGTATTCTTTGTTCTCTAATTTCGTACCAGAGAACGACACCTTCTCTGCGTTGACAACGATCACGTTATCACCACAGTCAGCGTGCGGAGTGAAGTTAGGCTTGTGTTTTCCACGTACTAACTTCGCTACCTTACTTGCTAAACGACCAACTGTCTGGCCTTCAGCATCTACTAACAACCACTTTTTATTCGCAGTTTCCTTGTTAGCAGAGACAGTTTTGTAACTTAAAGTATCCACTACCTTTTAATTTTTAAATAAGACAATATCCCCAATTTGGGGGTGCAAAGATAGAAACTCTATTTTTTAATAACAAGGGAATTCGAAATAAATCTGAATATTAATCCATTAGATTCCATATTATTATTCATTTTCAGGAAAATCGACCATTTAATTGAAAATCGAGAAGTGAAAATTCAAAAGTTAGAAGTCTTGAATTAATAGCAATTAATTTTAAATTTGACTTGAGAATTTCCCCCCGATTTAAAATAATCTTTCCTTTTCAATTATCCTCCCAATAGCTATCAGGATTAAATTTTCAATTTCTGTTCAGGCAACCTTTCATTTTTCAGTTTTGTATTAGAGAAAACAACAAAATAATCATTCTCAAAAAAACACAATATGAAAGAACTTATATTCAACCAACTCCTTATTTTAAGCTTGATACTAATGAGTCAAAAAGCTTTTGGACAAAATCCAACAATTGACAGCTTGAAGATCATTCCAGAAAATGCAAACACAAATGATGAAATCAAAGTGATTTGCTACACAACATTTCCTTCCGGAGGATGTGAATTGGTAAATCATTCCCTTATCGCTCAAGGAAATCAACTCACATTGAGTTTGGAATACGAGTTTGGATTTTTGACCTACATTTGTCACAGTGTTGACACCATTTCATTGGGAAATTTGGATGCAAACAATTATCAGTTACATGTCAATTTAATCATCCATCCAATGGATCAAATTGTAGACAGCGATAATGTCAATTTTTCCATTGACACCCCGCTAAGCATTAACAGTCATTCAACCAAGTATTCCTTAACCGTTTTTCCAAACCCTTTTGAAAATGAATTACAAATCAAAACAGATGCAACCATTGAAAAAGTAGAACTAAGCACTTTTTCTGGTCAAAAAATAATTTTAAAAGAAATCACTGTTCCAAATGATACAATGATTGATGTATCCGAACTGAAAAACGGAATTTATCTACTCACAATAACAGATAATAAAGGAAATAAGTACACCAAAAGAATCGTCAAAAACAATCAGTAAACAAGTCTCTAAATTTCATTTTTAATCTAAAAAATATGAAAAAGTTAATATATAGCTCTCTTCTAGCACTTTTAGCGCTTGGGTCATTCACTTCTTGTAAAAAAGATGTCTGCTCTAAGCGTCAAACTAATCCATCAACAAGCACGATTGATGGAAAATGGAGCCTAGTTCGTCTTTACGGCGGAATAGCAGGAGCAAATGAAACCCATTCAATAGGTGAGATTGAGTGGACATTCAACACTCAAAACAACACTTTAACGGTTGATAATACAGCTGGAAATTCCACGTATTATTACCTGCCTTCTGGAACTTATAACTTCCAAGAAATTCCTGGTTCAACACAAAATTACTTGGTAATCGACGCAAATGAACTCGGACAATTTGTTATTTCAGGAAATCAATTGTCGATTGATGAAAACAAGAAGTCCACTGGAGAAGGTGCTTGCGGATTTTACATGGTATTGGAACGCTAAAAAGAAGTTGGAAAATTTTCAGCTAAAGTGCTTTACTTTTGAGGAAAAGGGATTCATATTAAATCCGAAAAATCGGGATGGAGGAAAACATAGAAGAATTTATCAAAGGAAATAAAAAAGCTTTTGACGGGGTTTACGAAAAATACTCCCCTTCTATGTTTGGTATTTGTATGCGTTATGCAAACTGTAGAGACGATGCGCAAGAAATTCTGCAAGAAACATTTATCAAAGTCTATCTAAACCGAGAGAAAATGAATCCCCAACTCCCAATCGGACCTTGGATTAAAACAATCACCATCAGAACTGCAATCAATTTTTTGAAAACTCAAAAACGAATGATCTTAACCGAAAATGAAGACTTTTTTGAAGCTCCTCATGAATGGTTTCTTCCTGAGAAAGATCCGAAAGATCAGAAAAACTTGCTACTGAAACTAATGTCAGAAATGCCTCCGGGTTATCGAACAGTGTTTAATTTATTTGTTTTGGATAATCTCACACATAAGGAAATTGCGGAATACTTGGATATATCTGAAGGAGCCTCAAAATCACAATTGGCGAAGGCAAAAAATTGGATTAAAATAAATCTAGAAAAAAAAAGAACCAATGAAAGAGCTTGACGAAATAGACCAGTTGTTTCAAACAACATTCGAAGAATTTGAGTTAACTCCAGATCCAACAGTTAAAGCGAACATCGATCGCGCCATTGCTTCCAAAAAGAAGCGAAGAAGGTTTCTATTCGTTTTATTGCCAATTCTTTTCGGCTCAACACTCTTAGCCGCAACTTTTCACTTCTATTCTTTTTCTAAGGAAACGAAAAACAACAAACACATTCTGTCACAAAGTCAATTCAATCAAAATAAAACGATTAAACAATCAGTAACAACAAGTAATCTATCCTATTCAAAAGAAAACAAACAGGCAAAAAATATAACTAAACACCAAGAAACAAATTCCAGTTCGAAACCATTACGCAAAAGAATGAGTTTTGAAAACAATCACTCTTCTGGAGAAACAAAATCAGCAAATGATTCAAACAACAAGTCAAAATTAACTTCAAAATCTAACCTTATTTTTCCGAATGTTTCAGAGCTTGGTTCATCGCAAACAAATCCACAAAATGTTTCATCCAACGCTGTTGTAAGACAAGCAGAAAATCAAACAAAATCAGTATTGAAGGAAAACGCTCTTACCGAAATTAAAAGAGACAGCATAACGACCTATCTTTTAGTCGATTCAATAAAAGACAACATCGCAGAAACTCCACCCCGCTCCAGTCTAACAAAAGAAATTAAAGAAAATCCAAGAAAATGGTCTTTGTCTCTTGTAAGCGGCTGGGAAAATGAGGCAAAAAAACGTTCTGAAAGATTCGATAGCACTACCTTTTCTGGCAATCCAATAGAATTCGCACAGATTCACGCTTCTACTTTTTATGGGAAAATAGAATTGAATCGAAAACTAAATACTCGATTTGATGCAATTATAGGACTTGGGTTTCGCTCAAGTAAAGTGAAACAAATTGGCTCTCTGTATAGCTTGGATAGTTTTGTTGTATTTGAAGGAGTGAGCAGTACTCCAGTGCCCGATTCAATGGGTTATTTTATTAAAAACCAACGAGAAACGAGAACGTATCATGTAAACTCGATTATTGTTCCCCTAGGAATATCCTTTTCACTACCAATGAGCAAAAATTTCGATGTACGTATATCTGGAGGTACCGAATTTGCTTATGGATGGAAGACTACTAATAAAATCGCATCCGTTTTAAGCCCACCAAAATTTCGTCCGTTCGGTTGGAATATTTGGTTCCGTCCTGAACTTCATTACACTTTTGGAAAGCTTCAATTAGTTGGTTTTGGAAGTTTCAATCAAACGCTAATCCAGCAACTCAACTGGGATTTTAAGGTTCGTAGAAACCCATCATTTGGCGCTGGAATTGGAATACTCATAAACTTGTAATCATGCTTTCTTACATCAAAACTGAAGAGTCAATTGTTTGTCTTGATCTAATTCAGTTTCTTCCGTATTCAATTTGGAGAAAGAGATCCCCAATAATCGAACAGGTTTATTGATTTCTAAATGTTCCACTAAAAGTTCAATAAGCGGAAAAAACTCTTCTTTTGTCGACATGTATTCCAACACCGTTTTTGCTCGAGTTTGTTGCGTAAAATCGGCGTACTTTATTTTAATCGATACACATTTTCCTGAAACGGACTTCTTTTTCATCCGACGCTCCAAATCAAGTGCAATTTGTTCCAAATTCTCTAAAATTTTCCGCTTGGAATAAATCTCTGAAAAATAAGTATGTTCAACAGCAAACGATTTTCGAATGCGATTCGGTTTTACTTTACTGTATTGAATTCCGCGAACAATGTTGTAAAAGTGTAGCCCTTGTTTTCCGAAATGTTGATTTAAAAAATCGATACTCTTCTGCTTCAAGTCTTTTCCAGTTCGCACACCTAACTCTTTCATCTTGGTAGCGGTTACTTTTCCAATCCCAAAAAACCGATCAATGGGTAATTTTTCTAGAAAAGTCTCAACTTCTTCCGGAATAACTGTTAGTTGTCCGTTTGGCTTATTGACATCTGAAGCTACTTTGGCAGTAAATTTATTGATGGAAATTCCAGCACTTGCTCTTAATCCTACTTCTTGATAAATGCGTTCCCTAATCTCTTTTGCCAATAACGTTGCTGATTGAATTCCTTTCTTATTGGTTGTCACATCTAAAAATGCTTCATCCAAAGAAAGCGGTTCAACCAAATCGGTATATTCGTAAAATATTGCTCTGATTTGGTGTGAAATTTCTTGGTAACGGTCGAAACGCGGTCTAACAAAAATCAGTTCCGGACATAATCGTGCAGCCATCGAACTTGGCATTGCTGACTTCACTCCAAACTTTCGTGCCTCATAACTCGCTGCAGCAACAACACCCCTTAATTTACTTCCTCCAACCGCAATTGGCTTACCGATTAAGTCTGGATTATCCATTTGCTCAACAGAAGCATAAAAGGCATCCATATCTACATGGATAATCTTCCGTACTTCATTCGCACTCTTATCTTCAGACATTTCACAAAGATAATTCATTCCATTCTAAGTTTATTTCAATAGTTTTATGCAAAAGTCAAATCCCATGAAACACTTCTTGTTAGCAATATTTTTGTATCCAATTTTTGTCCATGCTCAAGAACTTAATCTTGCCCAAGCAACCCGATTGATTCATCTGCCTATCAAATGTATGCAACAAGAATATCCAAATAAAATGGGCCAGGTTTTGAATGATTCTACAGATTTACATAGTCCTAAACAGCTTCATCCAGCATTCTACGGCTGTTTTGATTGGCATTCTTCCGTTCATGGACATTGGCTAATTATACGTTTGTTAAAAGAGTTTCCTTCTTTGAAGAATGATAGTCTCATACAAGCCTTGCATACCAACATTCAGCCAAGTACAATTGAGCAAGAAATGGCTTATTTCAAAACCAAAAACAACGGGTCTTTTGAGCGGACCTACGGTTGGAATTGGGTATTGAAATTACAACTAGAACTAGACACTTGGCAAGATCAAGATGGTCAAAAACTGGCAGATGCCTTACGCCCTCTGAGTAATCTTCTGGTCGAAAAATACTTGGAATTCATTCCCAAATTAAACTACCCTATTCGCTCCGGAGACCATATAAACACAGCATTTGGACTCACTTTCTCTTTTGATTATGCCGTTTACACCAAAAACGATTCACTTCAAAAACTGATTACTCAAAAGGCGCAACTATTTTACGGAAACGACCAAAAGTATCCATTGTATTTAGAGCCTGGTGGGTATGATTTTCTTTCTCCTGGAATGGAAGAAATTGATTTGATGCGACGTATTTTGCCAACAAATGAATTTAAAGTGTGGTTGAAAAAATTTGCCCCTCAATTATTCAGCAAAAAGTTCACTTTGGAACCTGGTGTAGTTAGCGATAGAACCGACGGACATTTGGTTCATCTAGACGGATTGAACTTCTCTAGGGCATGGTGTTTATTCGGATTAGTACGCACTTTACCCGAATTGGCACATTTGGAAAAAATCGCTGTAAATCATTTAAACTATTCTCTTCCTAATATTGTTGATGGCGATTACATGGGCGAACATTGGTTGGCAAGCTTTGCTGTACTTGCCTTGTTTGAATCACGAATGGAGATCACCATTAAAAACTAAAAAGGTCATCCACTATAGTGAATGACCCTTTCATTATTTACTTAGATTTACTTTTTCTTAAACGAATTAATCGCATTCACAGTGAAATCAGAAAGAACCAAGGTTCCGCTGATTCCTGCACGCTCTGCAAGCAATTGATCCCAATTTTCAGTTCCTATCCAGAATATTTTTTTCAACTCAGCCATTGCTTCAGGACTTGATTTAGCTAAAACAGTTGCTAAACGAGTTATTTCCTCATCCATTTCATGCTCACTATCGAAAACGTCTGCATATAAACCATTTTGCATAGCCCATTCAGCTGTTCTCCATTCCGTAGCATTAATAGCCAATTGCGACATTGCTGAAAGTCCCATTTTACGCTCCACAGCTGGACCAACCACAAAAGGGCCAATTCCTACTGCAAGCTCTGAAAGTTTCACTTCCGCAAAACGCGTTGCATAACAATAATCTACTGCGGAAGCAATTCCTACTCCACCACCAACTGCTTTTCCTTGAACACGACCAATGATCAGTTTCGGGCATTTTCTACACGCATTAATTACTTGTGCAAATCCGGAAAAGAACACCTTTCCTGTTTCTAAATCTTGAATCGAAATTAATTCATCAAAGCTGGCTCCAGCACAAAACGCTTTATCTCCAGCTGATTTTAAAACAATCACTTTTACTGCTGAATCTTTTCCAGCATCCGTAATTGTTTCAGCTAATTTTCGAAGAATTTTTCCTGGTAAGGAATTACTCATTGGATGTCCGAATTCGATTGTAGCAATACCGAATTCATCTACATGCATTTCTACATGGCCTTGATTAACTGCTTCTGACATGTATTAATTAACTTAATTATCGAATTTTCTACGAGGACGCATTTGACGATCAGTAGATCCACTTGATCCCGATCCCGAGCTAGAACTTGATCCTGAACTAGAACCTGATTCTGAACTAGAAGGTCTAGGATTCGGTTTATAAGTTCCTCCACCTGATGATGCTCCTCCTTCACGTTTGAAATTTGGATTTCGATCATTTGGTCTGTACGATCCACCACCACCTTGTCCGCCCGGTCTTGGTCCGTTATTATTAAACTTTTTCTGTCCACCAAAGCCACCTGGTTTATTACCAAATGCTGGTTTTTTTGGTTTGTCTTCTGGTTTCGGACGATTTGCTTTTGGAGATGCGATTTTCACATCTAACTTCCGGTCATTAACCTCAAAGCCATTTAATGCTTGAATTGCATTGATTGCCTCCTCTGCACTTTCCATTTCGACATAACCAAAGCCTTTTGATTGTTTTGTCTTTGCATCAAACACTACATGTGCTAGATGAACTGCGCCAAACGCTGAAAACGTTGCTAGCAAATCTTCTGAAGTAATCTCCCAGTCAAGATTTGCGATGAAAATATTTGTCATTTACCTAACTTTAATTTTGAACCTAAGGTTCGAATCTAATTTACCTAAAACGTTTCAACGTTTATTCTTTATTTATTAAAAATAGCTCCAGATTTATTAAAACCCGGAGCTAAGTCTTTATTACTTATTTTAATGTAAAGCTATCAGAACCGATAACTTGTCCATCACAGAAAATTTTCACTTTGTAATTCCCTTTCACTGGCTCTTCACCATTGAAATCATAGAAAATTGTCAAATCAATTGCTTTGTTACCGTACTGAATATCGCGTTTCGCTGAGTAAACGAAATTACCGTCAGCTCCAGTTGCTGTTCCACCTGAACGACCTTGCAACGTTTTGCCATCTGGATCAATAATCTGAAGGTAAACTGCACGATCACCAGCAGCTGCAATCGTATTTTCACCAATTGTGAAAGTAGATTTAGCTTGAACACAGTTACGCGCTTTCGTAGTTGGCTCAGTTGTGTCGTTCAACTTCATTCTTAAACCTGTTGAACTAAACGCATAAGCAGCCAGTTTAGAACCTTTTTTCACTTGTTCTGCACTTTCTTCCGCTTGATCTTTATAAGTATCTCGCTCATTTTTAGTCTCAGCCAATTGTGTAGACGTTTCATCCAATTCTGAAGTCAATTTCAGATTCATGGTGTTCAACTGATCAATTTGCTTCACATAACTAATCATGATTTGACGCAACGTTTCATTTTCACGTTTCAACTTAGCAATCAATGAAGCAGTTACTTTTCCGCTCTTTTTAGCTGATTCCAACTCAGTCATCAATCCCTGAATTTTCTCTTTCTGAGCATTCAAACTGTCAGACTTAGATGCATCTTTTTTCAATAAGGCATCATACGTGTCCATCATGTTGTTGAAATCCGACATTAAGTCGTTTGTTGTCTCACTTCCTAAGAAAGGAGCCATCATTTTGTTCATTTCTGCAATGTCTGCTTGAAGCTCTTCATTTTTGGCTGTTGCTTCCTTTAAAGCACCATTTTTTGAACTCCACAAGTAAGTCATTGTCCCTAACAATACTACCAACAAAACAATAATCGCTGTTAATGCTGGAGTCATGTTTTTCTTCGAGCCTGATTCTAATTCTGACATAATCTAAATTTTAAGTACAAATATAATAATAGAACGAATGAACGATAGGGAATTCATCTTGGCAAATAACGCATTTTTAATTTGACCTATCAATACATCTATTCATATTTTCCGTTAAGAAAATGTAAAAAAAATGTGTTTTCGTTGAATAATCTCTTTTCGGAACTAAATTCTTGAGAGAAGTTTTGAAATGCAACCGGTCTTTGGAATCGTTTAATCGCATCCCAACCTACAGAAGTGAAATAGGAATTTAAGCTACTGGGAAATGGTCCTCCATGTTGTTGAGCAAAACTCACTTCTACTCCTGTTGGAACTCCATTTAGAATAATTCGCCCTGATTTAGCAGATAAAATTGGAATTAAATCCTCAATCTCTACAGATGTTTCAGTATACAAACTGGTAGTCAGTTGTCCTTGCAAGGTTTCCAAACATTTTTTCAGTTCCGATTCATCCCGACAAACAACAATCGTTAGATACGATCCAAAGATCTCTTCTTGAATTTGGGGATTGGAACAAAATTCAGAAGCCGTTGTTTCAGCCAAAGATGGCTGGATGAAGTTACCTTCCTTTTTCCCTTCATAAAGCACATTTACCAAAAGAGCGTGTTCTTTTGCCCGTTCAAAATACCGTTTCGAAATTCCAGGATGCAACATACATTGTAAGTCACTTTCAGAAAAAGATTGGATAATGGACACTTTAAATAGGTTGAAATTTGCGGTTTCCTCTACAAACAACAAGCCTGGAGAAGTGCAAAACTGACCAGCATTCAACAAAACAGATCCGCTAATTTGTTGCGCAATCTCTTCAGGGCGCTTTTCCAATGAACTTTTTGTAATGACGATTGGATTCGAACTTCCCATTTCTGCATAAAGAGAGATAGGCTCTTTCCGCTCATTAATTAATTTCTGCAACGCCATTCCTCCACCGATACTTCCTGTGAATCCGACAGCTTTTACACGAGAATCTTGAACCAATTGTTGTCCAACAGTAAAATCTTCAGCTAGTAAATGAGAGAAAACACCTTCAGGCATTTCGTACTCTTTTGCAACATCTATAATAAACTGAGCAGAAATAGAGCTCGTATGTGGATGCATTGCGTGCCCTTTCACAATCACGGAGCAACCTGCAGCAAGTGCCGAAGCAACATCTCCTCCTAATGTTGAATACGCAAAAGGAAAATTACTTGCTCCAAAAACAACCACTGGTCCAACTGGAACATTCATTTTCAACAACGAAGGTTTTGGATTGGGTTTTCTTTCTGGATCTGCTGAATCTTCTTTGATTTCAAGTGCGTAACCCGATTCAACCGCTTTGGCATAATACTCAAATTGAAAACAAGAGCGTTCCAATTCAGTTTCTGCGCGATTTTTAGGCAAACCGCTTTCAGCACAAAACCAATGGATTAATTCGTCTTTATTTGCTCTTACTTTTTGAGCAATTGCTTGGAGAAACAAAACACGCTTTTTGAGGGAAATCAAACGATACTTCTCAAAAGCCATTTGAGCTAGTTCAAGAGCTAAGTTTACTTCTTCCGAAGTTGCTTGGTAAAAAGGCGTTTCGAATGGCTGATTGTTTGTTGGGTTAATCCCAAAAAAAACATGGTTACCAAGATTGCTTCCTTGATAACCAATGTGATTTTTACCTAAATACGGATTCATGGCTTACGCCTCCTCAACCGTATACGAATAACTTTCCATGATTTGGTTTGAAAGTAATTTCTTACAAGCCAATTCCACTTTTTCTGTAGCTACATCTTTAGAAGGTGCATCTACAAAAAGACGTACGTGTCTTCCAACGCGCACTCCAGTAATTTCAGGCAAACCAATAGTTGGCATACTGTTAGTAACAGCTTTTCCTTGAGGGTCTAACAATGCCTCTAATGGCATCACATCGATTTCAGCTTTGAATTTCATGCGTTCGTTTTTTTCCGAAGAATGTGTTGAATAAATGATAATAACAGGTACAAAAGTACAATAATTGGAATGGACCAAATCAATAAAGTGGAAATAAGTATTCCACAACTTATTAAGAAAATATACCGCGTTCCATTTCCTTTCCACTTGAAGTTCTTGAATTTCAGTGCGAAAAGCGGCAATTCAGAGACCAAAAGTACCGACATAACCACAATAATCGGAATCAAAACGATTGGTTGAATGAGCCACATAATCAAATCGTGTTCCCAACCTGTGGTCCCACCGTATTGAGTAAGCAACAATGGAAAAGCCATGAAGAAGATCGTATTTGCGGGAGTTGGGAGTCCAATAAATGATTCCGATTGACGCGTATCAATATTGAATTTTGCGAGACGGAATAAGGAGAAGAATGGGATAATTAATCCAACAAAAGGCAGCCAGTTAATTGTTCCCCAATCAAAAAAATTGCTTTTCCAGTTGCTAATTGCCATCGCCACCCGGAATGTCAGCGGGACGCCATTATCCCCCATTTCCACTATCGTATTGGTAGTAATGAACTCTCCGCTATTCCACAACAAGCCACCGAGCTCTCTGTTATCCCCAAATAATAAATTATGTGGATCCAATGCTGTAGTAGCAAAAATCAATGTAACCAGTATGATTAGACCTGGAGCCAAACCAAACGAGATCATATCCGCCAACGAATCCAATTGTTTTCCCAATTCTCCTTGTTGTTTGAGCAAGCGCGCTACGAAACCATCGAAAAAATCGAGCACTGCGGCTAGGAAAATAAAATAGGGTGCTATATCAATTCTACCTGCAAAAGCCAAAATAATAGCGAAGACTCCGCAAAGCATATTGCTGGCAGTAATCAAATTAGGGATGTTGAACATTTTCATCTGGGGAATGAATATTTTGTTAGTCTTTATAGTTCGAAAAGCTGTAAATTTACACTTCGAATTTATCAATTATACAAGCAGATGCACAATTTTTTATAAAAGATGCAGTTAATAGCATTCGTGAGGAACTTAAATACTATGAAATTTTACCTAATTGTTTGCATCTTTTGCTACACATTCGTTTCGTTTGGACAAAGCTCAGTTGCACCCAAATATTCGAATGAATTCTTATCCATTGGAATTGGAGCTGATGCACTTGGTCTTTCAAATGCCGTAGTAGCCCAAACAAGCGGTGTTAATAGTGGATATTGGAATCCAGCAGGTTTGGCAAGAACAAATAAATGGTTAGATATCGGCCTAATGCACTCGGAATATTTTGCCGGAATTGCGAAGTATGATTATCTAGGATTAGCACATCAAATTGACGAGAAAAGTGCGGTTGGACTATCCATTATTCGATTTGCTGTAGATGATATTCCGAATACGACTCAATTGATTGATAACGAAGGGAAAATCGATTACGATAAAATCACCACATTTACTGCTGCAGACTACGCATTCTTATTGTCTTATGCGCGAAAACTGAAAATAAAGGGATTAGCTGTTGGTGGAAACTTTAAAGTGATTCACCGAAAAGTGGGAGATTTTGCAAAATCTTGGGGATTTGGAATTGATGCAGGTCTTACTTACGAGAAAAGTGAGCGCTTGAAATTTGGAGCTGTCATTCGCGATGTAACATCCACTTTCAACGCATGGATGTTCACATTGGATGAAACGACCAAACAAGTATTTACTTTAACAGGAAATGAGATTCCTAGAAACGGATTGGAATTGACACTTCCTCGGATTATTTTAGGAACTTACTACAAACAACCACTTGGAAAAAAGGGAATTTTTGTTTCTGGTGAATTGGATTTAGACATCACAACAGATGGTAAGCGAAATACGATTTTAAAGACAAACGTTGTGAGTTTCGACCCGCATATCGGAATCGCTTTTGGATTTAAAGAGTTGGTTACTTTGCGCGGAGGAATCTCTAATATGCAATACATCAAAAATTTCGATGACTCAAAGAAGCTTACCATTCAACCAAATATTGGTATTGGATTACATTTTAAAGCGATATATTTAGATTACGCATTTACAGATATTGGCGATGCCTCAACAGCACTATATTCCCATGTCATTTCATTGCGACTGGCATTGAACAAACCAAAAAATGCCGCAAAAAAAGATGAATAAGAAGAGCCTATGAAAAAACTCTACTTAATACTACTTACACTTTTACCTGTTGTTTTCGCGTGGAGTCAACCATACGGAAATGAATGGATTGATTATTCCCAAAAATTTTACGGTTTCAAAATCGTACAAAATGGATTGTATAAAATCGATTATGCAACACTTACAGCCAATGGAATTCCAATTTCAGGACTAAACCCCAACACTTTTCAAATCTTTGGTAAAGACAAAGAAGTTCCTGTTTACATGGTTGACAATGGTGACAATTCATTTGACCCCGGAGATTTTCTCTTATTTTACGCCTACAAAAATGATGGTTGGCTAGATTCCACCATGTTTGCAAGACCCAATCAAATGGCTAATCCAGGCTACAGTTTAATTAATGACACGATTACCTATTTTTTCTCTTGGAAAAGCACAGGAACTGGTCTTCGATTTGCGCTTCAACCAGATCAAAATTATTCCAACTATACGCCCAGTAACTTTGTTCGTTCAGAATTCCGAAGCACTTATGGAAGTTCTTACTGTGAGGGAATTGTTGAAGGCGATGCCGCTGGATCTATGTATTCTAGAGGAGAGGGTTATGGATTACCCGAAATAAGTTCATTTGGATCAGATTATCTATCAGAAGTTCCAATTCCTACTCCAAGTGTTTATACCGGTGCTGGAGCTTTACCTGTAAAACTAGAATGCCGGGTTTCCTCAAACTCTTCTGGATTGGGAAGTACGAATCCACTTGCTCACAATCATCACACCAAATTATCCTTTGGAACAGGAAACTTATTAATCATTGACACAACTTACAGAGATTATTTTCAAGTCAAAACAAGCAGCACTTTTTCTGCTAGTAATTTGAGCAATGGAACGACTAATATTCACCACGAAATCATTGCGGATTTAGGAGTTACTGTCGATCGACAAATTTTTACTTATGCAGCCCTTTCATATCCAAAACAAACCTCCAGTAACAATCAAAGTTTCGATCGCTTTTTTGTTCAAAATGGAGCTCTAAAAAGCCGTATTGACTTAGCTAACTTCAGTGGAACTTCTCCTCTAGTTTTGAGTCTTGGTTCAATTCCAAGATATGAAATACCTACTCAAAATGCAGGTATATTGCAGTTCATCGTTCCAAATAACACCTCATCGAATGAAACGGAAGTAATGGTACTCGATATCAATTCTTCGATTCCAGTAAATATACTTACTCCTGTAAATGGAACTGGAATGTTCACCAATTTCAGTGCATTAAACATTGATTCCGCCTTGCTTTTCGTTTATCATCCAAGTTTAAGCAGCAGTACGGAATCTTATAAAAACTACCGTGCTTCAAGTGCTGGCGGAGGCCATAATGTAATCAAAGCAAACATCGAAGAATTGTATCTACAATTTAGCTCGGGAATTTTAAAGCATCCAGTTTCTATTCGTCGATTCGCGGATTTTATTTACGATAACAGTACTCAAAAACCAGAAGGATTATTTCTTATTGGAAAAGGGTTAAACTTTAGTGAAACTCGTTATTCAGACCCCGGTTTTGTAGCTTGCTTGATTCCTCCATTGGGCTATCCGGCAAGTGATAATGCCATTACCGCGGGTTTAATTGACCCGTTTACTTGGGAGCCACTTATTCCCACTGGGCGCCTTTCTATGCGAACCAATACAGAGGTGGAGAACTACCTTTCCAAGGTGGAGCAATATGAGGACGCTCAAAACAACACTGGTCTAAATTTTTCAGAAACGAAGAAATGGCAAAAACAAATCTTGCATTTTGTAGGAGGCTCATCTGTCAATGAACAGAACTCATTTCAAGGACAGATGAATATCATGAAAGGCATTGTTGAAGACACTGTTTTTGCAGGAAATGTTACGAATTACTTTAAAACATCCAGTAATCCTTTAGATCCAAATGTCGTTTCTACTGTAACCCAAAAAATTGAAGATGGTGTCTCAATTATGACCTTTTTCGGTCACGCTGCTGCCTCTAACAATGGTTTTGAAATCAATATTGACGAACCTAGTAATTGGGATAATTTCGGGAAATATCCAGTTGTTATTGGCAATTCGTGTTACAATGGAAACATCTTTTCTTCGGTTAATTCTACTTCTGAAAATTTCGTCAATATTCCAAATGAAGGAGCAATTGCATTTTTATCAAGTATTTCAGTTGGTTATGAATACTATCTTGCTATTTATTCAAAGGAACTTTACCGTCAATTTTCTTATAAAAGCTATGGATCAACATTTGGAAGTCAAATAAAAAAGACCATTAAAAAAATGTATACGGATTATGGAACATCAACTCCAATGTCTGGTCAAGCTTATCTTGAATCTACTTGTACGCAAATGACCCTCCATGGAGACCCGATACTTCGAATAAATTACAGCACAAATCCTGAGATAGATATTCAAGTAAATGATTTAAGCCTAAGCCCAAGCAATATAAATTTATCCGTAGATAGTATTGAATTAACCTTCACCATTCGCAATATTGGAAAATCAATCATAACACCCATCAATGTTGAAATTAGAAGAAACTTCCCTGGCTCTACTGTAGATTCATTAAAAACGTTGTTCTTACCGAGACTCAATTACGATACAATTATCAAACGAAAATTCCCATTACAAGCCGAATTTAGCGCTGGAGTAAATACTTTTACCGTTTCAGTGGATATCCCCAGCTTTTATCCAGAACAATATGAAGAGATTTCAAATAATCAGGCCAGTGCTAATTTCTTTTTAAATATTGACGGAATACTTCCTGTTTGGCCATATAACTATGCCGTAATTCCTCATGACACGATAACTGTTAAAGCATCTACCATCAATCCAATTGCTGGAATAAGAACTTATCGTTTTGAATTAGATACCACTGATACTTATGATAGCCCTCAACTTAGACGCTTTTCAGTAACTGGTTTGGGCGGAGTAAAAAGTGTACGACCTACTGAATGGCGCTCCGCATTTGGTTCTGCTTTCCCATTGATTTGTACAGATAGCACCGTTTATTTTTGGAGAGTTGCCGTAGATAGCATAACTCCAAACTGGGCGGAATATTCTTTCCAATACATTCCAGAGAAAAGTGGCTGGGGCCAGGACCATTTTTTTCAATTCAAAAACAATGGCTTCTCAAATATAAACTACGATAGAACTACCAGAAAAAGATCTTACCTTCTAAATGATGTCCATACTATTGGCATCATAAACATGAAATCAACTGCTCTATTTGACACCTACTACATTGCTTGGTCAATTGACAATCAAACAATGGATTACGCGACGTGTGATTACAACCCATATATATACGTTGGTGTAGTTGATGGTACCACATTAGAAGCATGGAAAACACATTGCCCAGGATGTGCAGCGAGTAATAATGATCCTTCGATGAACTTTGGAAATTTAAACAATCTTGGAAACCAAGGCGGACAGGGTTGCAGAAATCGCTATGAATATTATTTCACGTTTAATCAAACGGATCCAGCGTCCATGGCTAATTTCCAAAACATGATTCAAAATGGGATTCCTGATAGCAATTATGTTATCATCTATACACCATATAGCACCTACTTTGATTTATGGAATACAAACAATCCAAGTGTGTACACGATGTTTCAAAATTTAGGTTTTTCATCCGTGAATGCAACTCAGCCTAACGATCCATTCGCACTATTCTTTAGAAAGGGAACTACCGCATTTAATGAAGTTAAATTTTGGACAGATAGCCAGCCGACGAATGATATTCCAGCAGGAGTTCCAAAAATAAAAATTCTGGCAAATGTTGTAAAACCAGCTTATATCGGGGTAGAAAAAACACCCCAAATTGGACCCGCTTTCAAATGGGAAACCCTTTATTGGAGAAGAGATTCTTTGGAATCACCGTCAACAGATAGTGTTCGTATACGTATTGAAAAATATGACCTTACAAATTCATTGGCTGGTACTATCGATACCTTGTTTACTCCCATTGACTCCATCATTAATCTGAACAGCTTAGTTGATGCTACCATTTACCCCAGAATAAAAATTGGAATCTATAACTCAGATAAAATTAATCTAACACCTGCACAAATAGACCGCATTCATGTTCTTTACCAACCAGTTCCAGAAGCTGCCATTGACGGATCATCTGGATATTATGCTTCGGTAAGTGGCGACACCTTGTATGAAGGACAGGATTTCAGTTTTGCAGTTGATGTTACAAACATCAGTGAATACGATATGGATTCACTATTAGTCGATTACTGGCTCGAAGACGCACAGCACATTAAACATGTGATTCCTTATCCCAGACAAGATTCTCTGCGTGTTCATCAGTTCATTCGGGACACCATTCAATTCAGCTCCATAGAAACAACTGGCTATAACATTCTTTGGATGGAAGTAAATCCCTATGTAAATGGTTCTTTGGTTCAAACAGATCAATTGGAACAATATCATTTCAACAATATCTTACAATTACCTGTTTTTGTAGTCGCAGATGATCAAAATCCCATTTTAGATGTCACTTTTAATGGACAGCACATCTTGAACGGAGATATTATTGATCCTACTAGTGAAATATTAATTACTCTAAAAGATGATAATCCATACTTGGTGATGGATAATATTTCGGATACAACACTCTTCGGGATTTACTTGACAGGGCCTGATGGCATTCAAAAACGCATTCCGTTTATTGATGCTTCTGGAAATACAATTATGCAATGGTATCCTGCAACTGGGCAAAATTTGAAATTTAAAATCGTTTATCCAAAAGAATTTTTAAGCGATGGAATCTACCAACTTTTTGTTCAAGGAACTGACCGATCAGGAAATGTTTCAGGAGATTATGAATATAAAGTGCGATTTGAAGTAATTCGTGAATCATCCATTACTCAAATGATGAATTATCCAAACCCGTTCTCAACAAGTACACGCTTTGTTTTCACATTAACGGGTACAGAAGTTCCAGATGACATTATTATCCAAATCATGACCGTATCTGGACGCGTAATTCGTGAAATTACAGAAGATGAACTTGGGGTTATTCGTATTGGAAGAAACATTACCGAATACGCCTGGAATGGAACCGATGAATTTGGAGATCCACTCGCAAATGGCGTATACCTGTATCAAGTGAAAGCGAAAATACTAGGTGAAGATATCAAACACCGAGAATCTGGAGCTGATCAATACTTCAAAAAGAATTTTGGAAAGATGTATTTGATGCGGTAAGAGAAAGCACTGCTTTCGATAATGAGCAAACGTTAGTGCAGCTCAACAAACTACAGTTTCCGATGAATTAAACAATTTTGTTAGGATTCTAGCATATTAAATAGTCAGATTATTCTTATTTCAACAAAAAAGACTGCTTCAAACGAAACAGTCTTCCACCAATTTATGGTTTGTTCACTTACTCTTCAAAAGTCACTTTAAACATCATATCGCTTTTCTTTTTGATATAAAGTTCAATTGCAAAAGAATTGTCTGATAATCCAACAACTCTATTCAGAGCATATTGATAAACTTTAATTCCGTCAATTTTATCTAAATTGAATAAAGGCAAATACTTGCGTTCTGCAGTATTATTATCAAATTTATGAGCAGTTACATAAACTCCTTTTGAAGAGCTAGTTGACCTACCGTCTGCTGTCATAGATGCATTACTTACATAATCTGAAAATAAGATATAGGTGTTTTTATCAGTAGTCATTAATCTAAATGATTCAAAAATGGATCTCTTATAACACTTTTCCATCCAGCCCAATTCACCATCAGGATTAATTTTCACCACAATAACATCATCATAATGATAAGTTGTATGAGTATTTCCTTTAGAATCAGTATAAGTGGTCACGTAAAAGATTTCACCAGCCAAAACAATACTACCATCTGAGAGAACACGTACATCTCTCATAATAAGATTTCTCAAAGACAAAATATCATTTTCTTCTGCCTTTTCCATTTTTTTCTTCGCACGTTCAGATATATTTTGGTATTTCTTGATAAAATCTAATGAGAACTCATAGAATTTTGGTTCACTTATATTGCCTTTACTATCTAAAACAGAAACAAAAGCACCATCAATTCCATTAGATTTTGGTTTACGATAATATCCTGCACAAATTATATCACCTTGTGGATTCTCTTTCATAACAACGGTACTGACCAAATTATTACCTAGACTAAACTCAACTTCATTTAATGCTTTATCACCATTACTAATCAAAAAAGCAATTGATTGATTGTCTGTATCTTGACGATTCGACCGGTTTAGTTCTTCTTTGAATTTTCTAATCAAGAAGTAAGCGTTTCCTTCAGAATCAATAGAAAAATCGAGATTATCCATCATGCTCTCAGTCTGAGGCATTGTCAAATCTGATTTCCACAATTCATTTAATGCTCCATCAAAAACATGAACTCCAAAAACATCCGTATTCTTTGAATCATCTTTTATAGATGGTCGATAACGATAGCTAATTGCAAGAATTTTCCGGTCAGCAGAAATATCAAAATTAAAAGAAGTAATATCCTTTTCAATTGTCAACAAAAGTTTTGGAGTAGAGCTAAAACCACCGTTTTCCGAGTTGATTGTTTGCGCGTAATAACTGGTGGTTTTTTGACTTTTCTCATAGATGGAATACATTAATACTAATTTTGAATCAATGTTGTAAATTCCTTTAAAATTTGTTTTTTTAAATTCAAATGGCTCTGTGATTGTGTTTTTTATATTCAATTGTTCACCTTCAAACTTTTGAAAAATGAAGCCTGTTTTCACCTGCTTAACTGCTAAAACTTGATTTTCAGCTACCCTAAAATACATCTTGGACGAAGCATCAACAACGGGATAAGCTTCACTTTTTGTAAGATTAACTTCCGCAGGACGTTCAATTTCATCGTCTTGAGCAAAAAGCTGGGAACTAGTTACTAATAGCAAAAGTTGTAGTAGGAGTGTTAAATTGATTGATTTCATGTTAGTCTTTTTGCGAAAGTAACCAAAAACTTAGAAGAATCGACAGGAGAAAATTGCGGTGTCGTCCACTAACTTACGATTCCCTCTCCACTCGTCCAATTTTGAAAATACAATGTTATTCATATCCTCCATACTCAAACGGTAGAAATTATGATAGATTTTGATCAAACGTTCCAATTCGAAATGCTCATTTTTTTCATCCTCTAACTCAACAACGCCATCCGTATACAAAATCAGCGTAGTATTTGGCTTAAGAATTTCTTTCCCTACTTGGATGAAGGGCATTTCTTCAAACATTCCCAGTCCAACACAACCAATATCCAATAGTTTCTTCTCTTTACCGTTTGTGATAATGGGTTGATTATGCCCCGCATTTACGTAATCTAGCTCGCGCGTTTCTGCATTGTAAACGGCGATGAAGAAAGTAATGAACTTCTCCCCTTTTGCACTAGTCATGACTTTCTTGTTGAGTTCTTCAATTAAAAACTCGAGTGAAAACGGGCGGATTTGATGAACTGTCGAATAAAATGTACGAATAGTTGCTTGAAAATTTGCCATTAACATTGCAGCACTGATTCCTTTTCCACTAACATCAGCTATACAAATCACGTATTTGCTTTCTCCCAAAGGAATGAAATCGTAATAATCTCCACCAACTTCATGACGCGGAATATATTTGGCAGAAATATCCATTTGTTTGTTGGACGGTAAATCAGAAGGAAACAAAAGTTTTTGCATCTCAGAAGCTACTTCCAGCTCTTTTTTTAGACGCTCTCTCTTCAATTCCTCACGCGCCATTCGCTTGTTTTCAATCGCCATTACAACCATATTGGTTAGCGTTTGAACAAAGCGCATATCTGCCAAAGTTTCCGATTTTTTGATTCCAGTTCCCTCAATCCCTGCTATTAACAAATAGGCTAAAGGTTTGTCTTTGTGAAAAACTGGAACAATGATGTCAAACTCATCAATAATAGGGGAATAACTGGATTCTATGACCGTAATTTCGCGAAAACGATACAACTCTTTTTCAACGGAAATATCTTTGACTTTGCTTTTTAATCCAATTTTCAAAAGTGGACTCCACTGATTTTCCTTATTAAAAAGCAAGAAGTGATCGAACCCTAATTGCTCACGCATCACGAATTCGAACATTCTAACAATTTGCTCGATACTTTGATTGATCGCAATAGCGCGTGTTAGCTCCAAAAGCGAATTGAGACGAAACTCTCCCAATTCAACTTGTGATTCTAAACTTGCTATGCGTTTTTCAATCTTTATCATTTTCGTCTATTCTCCACTAAGTTTTTTATCGTTGCCAACTCACGCATTTTTTGCTTCGCTTCTTCACATGGACTTCCGAAATACACTTTTCCACCTTCTAGGGATTTTGAAATTCCTGATTGAGCCAAAATCACTGCTCCTTCTCCGATAGTCACATCAGAAATACAGCCAACTTGTCCCCACATGGTTACACGATCTTCTAAGGTTACACAACCAGCAATTCCAACCTGTGCCGCAATCAAACAGTGTTTCCCAATGATGGTGTCGTGACCAATTTGGACTTGATTATCGATTTTTGTTCCTTCACCAATCCGAGTGATAGCACTCACACCAGCATCAATGGTAGTTCCAGCACCAATCTCTACATTTTTTTCAATGTAAACGAATCCACAACTATGCATGCGGTCATAACCGTTTGGTTTTTTCTTATAATAAAAAGCGTAATGTCCAATGATTGCATTCGGACCAATGATTGTGTTTTCTTCGATGACTGTCCCATCGCCAATATAAGCGCCAGGATGAATGGTTACATTTTCACCAATTGTGACATCATGTCCAATAAAACAATTAGGAGAAAGGTGTGCAGATTCTGCAATTTGACAATTTTCTCCCGTCATCGACATTTGCGGTCTGTAGGGAGAAAATTTACGCGTCAATTTATTGTAATCATCAAAAGGTTCTGGCGAAATAATCAGCGCTTTACCCGCTGGAACTTCCACTTCTTTGTCAATCAAAATAAAAGTTGCAGCTGAATGAACCGCTTTATCATAGTATTTTGGATGATCTACAAAGACCAAATCTCCCGCTTCAACACGATGAATTTCATTTATTCCAGTAACAATCAAGGATTCGTCCCCAACTACTGTTCTTCCCAAAAACTGCGCAATTGCGCCAATTGTATGTATACTTCCGATTTTCATAGACTTACTCTCTATAAAAGTAAGCTCAGATGAAGTCCCTTTTCGGATATTTTGAATTAATTATAAAACGAGTGATGTTTACAAGTTTAATAATTTAGGAGGTTATCAAGTCCAGTTTTCACTTTATCCGCATTTGGCAACAATTCAGCCTCTAGTATGGAATTCAATGGAATTGCAGGTGTATCAATTGCACCAACTAAACCAATTGGAGCATCTAGATGAGTAAAGCAATCACGTTGAATACGACCAGCCAAACCAAGTGTAAATGAGGCTTCAACGGATTCTTCCGTAACCAACAATACTTTTCCATGTTTTTCAACAGAAGTGTAAATTGCCTCCATATCCAGCGGATTTATGGAACGCAAATCCAATATTTCCACGCGTCCTTCGTACTGTTTTGCAGCTTCTAAAGTCCAATAAACTCCACGTCCGTAAGTGATTACTACGCAAGACTCTCCTTTTTCAATTGCAGAGTCTGAAGCCTCCTGCACAATACGCGCTTTACCAATCGGAATAATATAATCTTCATCTGGCTCGATTGACATCGCCCCTTCAGTACCAGCTATTTTCGACCAATACAAACCCTTGTGTTCTAAAATAACAACTGGATTTGGATCGTAAAATGCAGCTTTCATTAAACCTTTTAAATCAGCTCCTGTTGAAGGATAAACCACCTTAATTCCACGAATATTTGCCAAAACAGACTCTACACTCGAAGAATGGTAAGGTCCACCAGATCCATAAGCTCCAATTGGAACGCGAATCACACAGCTAACAGGCCATTTTCCGTTTGATAAATAATTGGATCGAGAAACCTCTGTAAACAACTGATTCAATCCTGGCCAAATATAATCTGCAAATTGAACTTCCACGAAAGGCTTCAAACCAACTGCCGACATTCCGACCGTTGATCCAATAATAAATGCTTCTTGGATTGGAGTATTAAACACGCGATCATCTCCAAAGGTTTGAGCCAATGTTGCAGCCTCTCTAAAAACACCACCCAATCTTCCACCAACATCTTGTCCATATAGCAAAGCTTCCGGGTGTTGTGACATAATTTCACGAACAGCAAACAAAGCGCTATCCACCATGACCGTTTTTTTCTTTCCAGCAGGTTCACGTTCACCTTTCTCTTCTGTAACTGGAGTTGGAGCAAAAATAAAATCTGTAACACTTGAAGGGATCGGATCTTCAGCGTTCAATGCTTTCTCATAATCTTCATCCACTAATTTCCGAACTTCTGCTTCGATATTGATAACATCCGCTTCACCTTCCAGTTCACGAATAATTTCTTTCAATTTCGGATAAGGATCTCTTGTAGCAGCTTCTTCCAAATCATCTCTGTACCATTCTTTGCGAACTCCAGACGTGTGATGTCCCAAAAGCGGAACTTTCGCATGAATTATAAAAGGTCTTCTTTCCTTTCGAACGATTTCAAAAACCTCTTGCACCGTTTGAAAAGACAAATCGAAATCGCTTCCATCAATCGTTCTAACTTCGATTCCTTTAAATCCCTGTGCATAATGTGTAATATCCTGAGCCCTTGTCTCAGCTGCATTCGCTGAAATATCCCAACCATTATCTTGAACTAAATATACGATTGGAAATTGCTTTAGCGCTGCCATTTGGAAAGCTTCTGAAACTTCTCCTTCGGTACAAGAAGCATCTCCTAAAGAGCAAACCACAACCGGGTTTTCACCCTTGTAATCTTCTGCAATTCCCGTTTTTTCTTTGTATTGAATCCCCATCGCTATTCCAGTAGTTGGAATAGCTTGCATCCCAGTTGCTGAAGATTGATGAGGGATTTTTGGCATATCATCCCTTTTCAAAGATGGATGAGAATAATAGGTTCTTCCTCCGGAAAATGGATCATCTTTCTTTGCAAAAACTTGCAACATCAAATCATAAGGTGTCATTCCTATTCCAAGAAGAATACTATCATCTCGGTAATACGGTGAAACCCAATCTTGTGGCTTCAACTGTAATCCAACAGCCAATTGAATGGCTTCATGGCCACGAGAAGTCGCATGCACATATTTGGCAGTAATTTCTTTATTTGCTTCGTATTTTTCGGCCAATGTTTTTGCTGTAGCCATCAAACGAAAAGCCTTCAATAAAACTTCTTTACCTGTTCTTAGTGTAGATCCCATGGTCTTTGTAAGAATATCTGACATTTGGATTATTTTTCCAACAAAGATAAGATTCAAAAAGGAAATGAACCGATTAATCGAAGAATAATCAGGTTCATTTTCCAACAAAATTCTGTTTTTTACTTCAAAATTGAAAGATATCTTTCAAGGCTTTGTTTTTCAATTTCGGCCACATAACGAATAAATGAATCTTTTTTTCCTGAAGACTGCACGGACTCAAGAGCCTCATAATAAGCGTAGCGCGAAGTATTATCTCCTTTCATATTTGCAATGACTAAGCCATTTTGTAAAAGAATCATGTTCATAATCAAACGAGAAGTTCTTCCATTCCCATCAATAAAAGGGTGAATCGTCACTAAACGCTCATGCATCTCTGCTGCCAAAACTACCGGATGAAGATTTCCTCTATTTCTTTCGTACCAAATGAAATAATCTTCCATTTGTTTTTCAACCAAATAAGGTGGCGGTGGAAGATGACTACTTCCTTGAATCATCACTTGAATTCTGCGAAATTTACCTGCTTCAGATTGATTTATTCCACGAAGAATTAGGTTATGAATACTTAATAATTCGCGCTTGGTGAGGATTGAATTTTTAGAAACCAACTCTTTTACATAATGAATTGCATCACCGTGATTGATTGCTTCTAAATGCTCCACCAAACTTTTCCCTGAAACTGTTAATCCTTTATTGACTACCATATCCGTTTCACGAAGAGTTAATGTATTTCCTTCAATGCGATTACTCTCATAAGTATATTCCAATTCCAGTGCTTCCGTAATTCGATAATTTTCAAATTCACGGACTTGATCGAGATTCTTTTTCATTGAATCTATTTCATCCAATGTTTTCTCAATCGATAAATCTTCAAATTCTCTTTTTGGAGCATAACTAGCAAGCGCTTCATTGACCATGAATAAAACCTCTTCGGCAAATGTGTACTTCTTCACATCCCCTAGAATTTTCTGCGTTAGCCAAGCTTTTTTCAATTCATCTAAGTTGATCGAAAGAACATTTGACAGCTCAATCAATTGTTTTTCAGAGGGCAATCGTTTCCCATTCTCAAATTTACTAATCAAAGATTGATCAACACCCAATAAGTTTGCAAGCTCTCTCGAAAGCAACCCTTTGGCCTTTCTAGCATTTTGAAGAATCTCTTTCATATGACATTAATTATCATGACAAATTTAGTCATAATTTATGATGGTTCAAAAAAAAAGAGAAGCGAACTTCTCTTTTCAATCTAAATTGTACTTTCTATTTATTATGTTCAATAATATAATCCAATACCTTCTGCATCAAATGAACACGATCTTTACCAATCACATTATGTTTATGCATCGGATAATGGAAGAAATCGATTTGAATTCCCAATTCAATAAACTTTTTCAACAATGCATCATTGTGTTGAGGAACAACTACATCATCAACCGTTCCGTGAATCAACAACAAATCACCTTTTAATTTACCTGCATGAGTCATTAAGGAAGCTTCTTCGTATCCTTTTTCATTTTCTTGTGGTCGATCCATATAACGTTCTCCATACATGATTTCGTAATACTTCCAATCCGTCACTGGTCCACCAGCAACTCCAACTTTAAATGTTTCAGCTTGCTTCAACATCAATGAAGTTGTCATAAATCCACCAAAAGACCAGCCATGAACAGCAAACCGATCAGAATCTACATAAGGCAACGATTTCAAATACTCAATCCCTTTCATTTGATCGTTGATTTCAACAACACCCAATTGTCTGTGAATTTGATTTTCAAAAGCAAAACCACGTTCTCCAGAACCACGATTATCCAAGGTAAAAACTAAATAACCTTGTTCAGCCATCCAATACATCCATAAATTTGCACCATCTAACCACGAATTTGTAATCATCTGGGCATGTGGACCTCCATAAACATAAACCATTACTGGATACTTTTTAGTTGGGTCGAAATTGCTTGGTTTAATCAATCGCGTATACAAAACAGAACCATCTTCTGCTTTTATTTGTCCAATATCTGCCGTTCCTATTTGTATTTCCTCCAATTTATTTTTTGTTGTCAAAAGCGTCTTTACCGCTTTACCAGTTATTGTTTTCAACTCATATTTACCAGGAACAGCATGCGAAGAATATTGATCAATAAAATAAGTTCCCGACTCATTGATTGAAATTCCATGAGTTCCTTCTTCTAAAGTCAAGCAGCGTTGTTTTCCATTTAAATCAACAGCATAATACAAAGTATTCAATCCGCTGGTTCCTGTCGCTGAAAAAACAACATCTTTTCCTTTATTGATTGACTGCAAAATATCCTTCACTACAAATTTATTTGCAGTAAGCTGCTTCATTAATTTCCCTTCAATGGAATAATAGTATAAATTATTGAATCCATCCTTTTCTGAAATCCAAATGAAATTATTAGAAGTACTCAATGGAAAGAAAGCTGGATGCTCAGGCTCTACCCATTTGTCATTTTGCTCTTCTAAAATAGTTCTAACAAACGCTCCCGTTTTTGCATCGTATTGATTTAGCCACATGTGATTTTGATCTCTATTGACTTCTGCAATTAGAACAAATTGTTCATCTGGTGTCCAAGATAAGTTTGTCAAATAGCTATCAGCTGTACTTTTTGGCGAAATGAAAACCGTTTTCCCAGTAGAAATAGAATAAATTCCCACTTTTGGCTTTTCAGAACCTTGACCAGCCATTGGATATTTGATATTCATTAATTCGGCTGGAGTTTTTGTGATATCAACAAGTGGATACGATTTTACATCTGTTTCATCCTTTTGATAAAATGCCAAATACGCTCCTTTTCCCGACCAAAAAATCCCATCAGTAATTCCAAATTCACTTCGAGCATAAGTCTGACCAGAAACGATACTTTTATCTGTATTAGAAGTAACCGCAATCTTTTCGCCCTTTGCATTAATTATCCACAAATTATTTTCTAGGGTATAAGCAGCACTTCCAGTTGTGATTTCGAATTCTGCTCCACCACCTTCTTCTTGAACAGTAACTAATTTTGAACCCGTTTTTGTTTTCAGATTCAATTTGTAGTAATTGTTTCCATCAGTCAATAATAACTCATCGCTATTAATGAAAGAAAAACCATAGAAACTATACAATTGAGCTCCCAAAACCGTATTTGCTTCTTGAATTGTTAAGAGTTGCTCAGGAGTCGTTTTCTTCACCGAAGCTTGATACAGGAGTTGATAATTATTACTCACATACACATACGAATCTGTTCCTGGAATCCAAGCAACACCATTCATTTGTTCATCCCTAAAAGACCTGTATTGTTGCAAAACAGCATCAGAAAGAGATAATTGTTTCTTCTGAGCAAAAGCGTTTACCCCAAGAATAAAGAAAACTAAAAGTGACAAATACTTATTCATAATTATGATCTTTGAATGAATTTATTAAAAAATGTTTCGAGTGGCAAACCTACCTGCAAGCAATTATCTAAAGTTTCCAAAAGAGTATCTTGCAAAATAAGTTCCGCATCAAATTTGGTAAAGAAATACCATTGTTTATTTAAAATATAAGGCTGATTTCCGGCCTCTTCTTTGAATTCTTTGGGGGCAATTTTATTTCGTTCTCCGAGAACTTCCCCAAATAATTCTACAAACTTTTTATCTGAAATAAGTGAATTAAATTCCTTCGCGTTTTGAGCAATACCTTCTCGAACCAAGAACAAATCTTCCTTTTCAATTTCATATACACCACCATAAACACGCACTTCTTCAGGCCCGAATTCAAAATAAACTCCGTGAATACTTTTCGATTTCTTTCCATTTGGTGCAACTACAGCTGAGCACATTAACTTATAAGGTGTTTTATCTTTAGAGAAACGAATGTCTCTATTGATTCTAAAGATACATTCTGATGCCGTAAGGTCTTTAAATGCCGGATTTGTTTTAGCAACGTGATTAATAAAAATCTGCACAAACTCAGCAAATGGTTTCTTTACCGAATTTTCGTAGCGTTTTCTATTTATATCAAACCAATCTTTATTGTTGTTTGCAGCAAGCTCAATAAAGAAATCCAGATAATCTTTTGTAAAATATGCCATGTTTCAAAGATAGTATTTATCCAATTCACGAGCTTGCTGATTTTTTCAGATTTTTTTTAAGAGTAATTTATGGTTAAATCAAAAGCCAATTCGGAAACATATCTCTAAAGATTACAGTACATTTGCTTAAAAAAATAAAACATGGCACAAGTCTCAATAGGACACATTGAAGCGGCAATCCAAAAAGTTGATGGATTAGATGATAACGCTTTAGACAGATTATCAGAAGCTCAAACAGCAGCTCAACCCGTTCTTTTGGGATACATTATGTCTGCTGCGCAAGAATACCAAAATGAAGGATTAGAAAGTTTATTGATTTACTATTACACCGTAGTTTTGGAAGCTTATGCTCAAGCAGGATTACATCCAAAAAGTGTAAGCGAAGAGTTAATTGATGGATTTGAAGAACCGTATTTTCAATTATTGGATGAGTACTTTGAAAATGAAGATGATGGTATTTTAGAAGATTTTTCCGACCAACCAGATTTAGTGAAATTCTTGGCAATGGAAATCGGAATGGAAGATGCTGAAGGAGTTACATTGGACGATGAAACTGCAACACAGTTATTCATAGTGATTTTAGCAATGATTTCTTTGCTTTCAAGATCTTTAGATTAAGATGAAAACACCTCAAGATATTGTCACTGAAATGATGAATACGGATGCCTTTTCCCAATGGTTAGGCATCCGAATTCTTGAGATAGAACCTGGTTTCTGTAAACTAACCATCACTGTTCGACCAGAAATGGTCAACGGTCATCAAACTGCTCACGGCGGTATTTCCTATTCCATTTCAGACTCTGCTTTAGCCTTTGCAGCCAATAGTCGCGGACAAAAAGCAGTAAGTATCGAAACTTCAATCGCGCACATTGCCCCCGTATTTGTAAACGATGAACTCCTTGTAATCTGCAAAGAAATCAATTGCGGAAAAACAATTGGACGCTATGAGTCAATTGTTTACAACCAAAATCAAAAAATTATTGCTAAATTTAACGGAACCGTATTCCGTCACCCAGAACTCTGGTAATTCTTCCCCAAAAAAAATAGTTAAAATATTATGCACACATAATATTGTTTTGTATATTCGTGATAAGTTCACAGTATGCAAAATAAGCCCCAATACCTCATCGACTTAGATGTCCGATTAACATGGCACAAAATGTCGCGCATGTACAACCAACGAGCAAACAGCTATGGAATTAGCATGTCTGTTGGTTTTATCCTTCTCCACATTGATCGGGAAGGAACTCCAAGCACTCAGTTAGGTCCACGAATGGGAATGGAGCCAACCAGTCTTTCTAGGACATTAAAAACCATGGAAGAAAATGGATTCATTCGCAGAGAAGAGGATAAATTGGATAAACGAATCGTTCGCATTTTCCTTACAGAAGAAGGATTGAAAGCACGCTACATTGCACGCGATGTTGTTTTTGAATTCAATAATAAAGTCATCGAACGAATTCCAAAAGAACACATCGACATTTTTGAATCTGTTATTGATCAAATTCAAGCTATCATCGATGAAGATGATTTTATAAACTCGGAAGAATAACCAAAAAATAAACGCAATCCACTTTGGAAATTTTCAAAGAATTTGCATAAAGAATAAAGTAATATGAACAGACACATTAAAAAAGTAGCAATTCTGGGATCAGGTGTAATGGGATCTCGAATCGCTTGTCATTTTGCCAATGTTGGATGCGAGGTTTTACTCCTCGACATTCTTCCAAAAGAGCCCAATGAAGCTGAAAAAGCAAAAGGACTTACACTTGAAAGCAAGGCTGTAAGAAATCGTATTGTAAATGAAGCTTTGCAATTTGCATTAGCCTCAAATCCTTCACCGATTTACAAAAAGTCTTTCGCCTCAAGAATTCAAACGGGAAACTTTGAAGACGATATGGCAAAAATTGCCGATGTTGATTGGATTATCGAGGTAGTTATTGAGCGACTTGACATCAAACAACAAGTCTTCGCAACAGTAGAGAAATTCCGCAAGCCTGGCACATTGATTTCTACCA
This sequence comes from Fluviicola taffensis DSM 16823, assembly GCF_000194605.1. Taxonomy (NCBI): domain Bacteria; kingdom Pseudomonadati; phylum Bacteroidota; class Flavobacteriia; order Flavobacteriales; family Crocinitomicaceae; genus Fluviicola; species Fluviicola taffensis. The sequence goes on along the minus strand of NC_015321.1, from coordinate 2,821,471 downwards.
ATACATCTGGTATTCCAATTCACTTGATGTTGGACGGAAGATCTGACGATTTCAAAAAGCATTTTGCGGGAACCCACTTCTTCAATCCGCCAAGATACTTGCCTTTATTGGAAGTCATTCCTACCAAAGAAACTTCTCCTGAGATTATTGACTTCTACATGACTTTCGGCTCTAAAATTTTAGGAAAGAAAACTGTACTGTGTAAAGATACTCCTGGATTCATTGGAAACCGTATTGGGGTTTATTCGATGGCAAAAGTGATGGAATTAGCACAAGACCTTGGTTTAAGCATCGAAGAAGCAGACTCATTAACAGGTGCAATTTTGGAACGACCTAAAACGGGAACATTTAAGCTAGGCGATTTGGTTGGCTTGGATACTGCATATAACGTTACCAAAGGTTTACAGGCCAATTTACCAAATGACCAAATGGTAAAGGATTTAAAAGAGTCGAAAGTCTTAAACTTCCTCATTGAAAATAAATTCTTGGGTGACAAAACCAAAAAAGGATTCTACTATAAGGAAAAAGATGCTTCGGGTAATGTCAATCGATTTGCGCTTGACTTAGAAACATTGAAATACCGTCCGCTAGAGAAAGCTAAATTCCCTGTATTGGAAATGGCAAAACAAGCTCCAGATTTAAAAACCCGCTTAGGGATGTTATTGTCAGACAAATCTAAAGCAGGAGATTTATTGAGAAAACATTACGCTTCTTTATTTGCATATATTTCTCAACGAGTACCTGAAATTTCAGACGTACTTTTCAGTATTGATGATGCCATCCGTTCTGGTTACGCTTGGACCTATGGGCCATTCGAAAACTGGGACATGATTGGGGTTCAAAAAGGAATTGAATTGGCGGAAAGTGAAGGATTTGTTGTTGCAGAATGGGTGAAAGAACTTGTTGCTACAGGAAATAAGTCGTTCTACAAATCCGAAGGTGGTAAAAAATACTACTACGATATCGTTTCAAAAACGTATCAAATTATTCCAGGAACAGAACATTTGGTGATTCTAGATGCATTACGTGAAACGAACAAAATTTGGGGTAATTCTGATGCTACTTTGGTAGACTTAGGAGATGGAATCCTAAACCTTGAATTCCACACGAAAATGAATACAATCGGCGGTGGAGTGATTGAAGGAATCAATAAATCCATTGATTTAGCGGAAAAAGAATACAAAGGATTGGTAATTTCCAATACAGGTGGAAACTTCTCTGCTGGTGCAAATGTGGGAATGATTTTCATGATGGCTGCAGAACAAGATTACGACGAATTAAACTTCGCCGTGAAAGCATTCCAAGATACGATGATGCGCGTTCGTTATTCAAATATCCCAGTAATTGTAGCTCCGCATAATATGGCTTTGGGTGGTGGCTGTGAACTATCCATGCATTCGGATAAAGTTGTAGCTCATGCGGAGCTTTATATGGGCTTAGTTGAATTTGGCGTTGGATTGATTCCTGGTGGAGGAGGTTCCAAAGAATTCGCAAAACGATTCTCAGAAGAATTGAAAGATGGTGATATCAAAATTAATAGATTACGTGAACGTTTCCTTTCTATCGGACAAGCGAAAGTTTCTACTTCCGCATACGAAGCATTCGATTTAGGCTATTTACGACCTGGAACAGACGAAGTGGTTGTTTCGCGCGAATATCAATTAACAAGAGCAAAAGCAGCCACATTGGAATTAGCAGACAAAGGATACATTGCTCCGAAAAGAGAAAAGAACATTACAGTTCTTGGTCAGGAAGGACTTGGAATCATCTACGTTGGTGCAAACTCTATGAAATCTGGACACTACATGTCGGAACACGATCAAGTCATTTCAGAAAAGCTTGGCTGGGTTCTTTGTGGCGGCGATTTAAGCGAAAACACGGTTGTTTCTGAACAGTACTTATTGGATCTCGAACGAAAAGCATTCGTGGAATTGTGTCAACAGCGTAAGACCTTGGAGCGCTTGGAGAGTTTGGTGAAATCGGGGAAGATTTTGAGGAATTAAAACGGCTTCCCCCTTCAAAGGGGGACAGAGGGGGATGGCCACCCTCCTGAATCCTCCCTCAAGGGAGGAATTTGAATCTCAAATAAAAATTAAAAACATGTCAAACAAAGCATATATCGTAGCGGGATTCCGCTCAGCAGTAGGAAAAGCAGGAAAAGGAGGATTTCGATTCTTCCGTCCAGATGATTTAGCAGCCCGTGTGATTGAACACTTAGTTGCCAGCGTTCCGCAAGTAGAAAAAACACGCATCGACGACGTAATCGTTGGGAATGCAACCCCAGAAGCAGAACAAGGATTGAACGTTGGTCGTTTGATTTCCTTAATGGGATTGAAAACCGACAAAGTTCCAGGAATGACGGTAAATCGTTACTGTTCATCTGGCTTGGAAACCATTGCATTGGCGCAAGCAAAAATTGAAGCTGGAATGGCTGATTGCATTATTGCGGGTGGCGTTGAATCCATGTCAGTTATGGCAATGGGAGGTTGGAGAATTGTTCCGAATCCAAGTGTTGCGAAAGAAAACCCAACTTGGTATTGGGGAATGGGATTAACGGCAGAAGCTGTGGCAACGCAATTCAATGTAAGCAGAGAAGATCAGGATATCTTTTCGTTAAAATCGCATGAAAAAGCATTGAAAGCAATCGCTGAAGGCAAATTCAAAGAAGACATTGTTCCGATTGAAGTGGAAAATATCTTCTTAGATGAAAACGAAAAAAGACAAGTCAAAAAATACAATGTCGACACGGATGAAGGCCCACGCGTTTCAACGCTTGAAGGACTTGGTAAATTACGTCCCGTTTTTGATGCGCAAGGCAGTGTAACAGCTGGTAACTCTTCTCAAACTTCAGACGGAGCTGCTTTTGTGATGGTCATGTCTGAGAAAATGGTAAAAGAGTTGAACATTGAACCAATTGCGCGCTTGGTTAGTTACGCAGTTGTTGGTGTAGAACCTCGAATCATGGGAATTGGGCCAGTAGATGCGATTCCGAAAGCATTGAAACAAGCTGGAATGAGCTTGAACGACATCCACTTATTTGAGTTGAATGAAGCATTTGCATCTCAATCATTGGCAGTTATTCGCGAAGTTGGCTTAAACCCTGATATCGTGAACGTAAATGGTGGAGCAATTGCCTTGGGGCACCCGCTTGGATGTACTGGAGCAAAACTAACAGTTCAAATGATTAACGAATTGCGCAGAAGAAAGCAAAAGTACGGAGTCGTTACCATGTGTGTGGGAACAGGACAAGGTGCAGCTGGTGTGATTGAGTTGTTGAAGTAAATTGGTCTAACCAAAATCAATAAAACGAAACGGCGCTTTTTTAAGTGCCGTTTTTCAGTTTACAACCAAGCGAACAGGTTTGGAATCTAAACCAGAAACTTTCACCAAATAGATACCTGAAGGCAATGTCGTATTTAGAACATGCTTATTATTCGATTTTTTTAGCATAAATTAAAAATTAGCATGTGCTTTTTCTTAATTTCGAGAGAAATATGGAAAACACTCCCAAAAGAATAGCAAAAATTCAAACGACAAGTCATGCCTTGATTATTCTAGCGCTACTTGTGGTGATTCTTTATTTGGGAAGAAGCTTGATTATTCCACTCATTTTCGGAGTGATTTTGTGGCTTTTGATGCGCAAAGTTCGATCCTTATTTTATGTCATTGGGCTTAAAGACAGGTGGTTTCCAAAAGCATTGAAAACACTTCTGAGTACCGGAATTCTTTTTTCCTTGGTTTGGGTAATTGGTTTGATTTTCGAGCGTAATATTCAAGAACTCATTAAGTATTACGATGTTTACAACACCAATTTAACCTCAATTTTAAAAGATTTCGATAGTTTATCCTCTTATAAAATAGAAGACATCACCAAAAGCTTCAACTCCAATGACCTGATAACAAAATACTTTTCATCTGTACTTATGTCATTGCAGACAATCATTTCAAATGTTGTCATTGTATTGATTTACATGCTTTTCATCATTTTGGAAGAATCATCATTCAAATTCAAGGTAAAAGCTTTATTCCCCAATCCAGTTATGTATGACGAACGAATACTGGTTATTCGCCGCATTGAGAAAGCCATTACCGATTACTTGGGAATTAAATCATTGATTGCATTGGTTTCTTCTGTGATTGCTTATTCCCTTCTTACTTTAATGGGATTAAACGCACCATTTTTCTGGGCATTGCTCATTTTCATGTTTAGTTTTATCCCATTCTTCGGAGTTCTCATCAGTTCCTTTTTACCCGCCTTGTTTGCAATTGTACAATTTGGATCTTACAGTGAATCGCTTATTATTCTTTTCAGTCTTGGTTCTGTACAATTCATTGCTGGGAACATCGTAGAACCAAAAATAATGGGAAATACGATGAATGTGAGCCCGCTAGTTGTCATTCTTTCACTCGGTTTTTGGGGATTCATTTGGGGATTACCAGGAATGTTTCTCAGTGTTCCAATCACGGTAATTATGGTGATTGTGTTTTCCAAATTTGAATCTACGCGTGGAATCGCGATTATTTTATCCGAGAAAGGAGAAATCGAACATTGATCCGGCTTGTAGTTATAGCAATCACTTCTTTTTTATCGTTGTTTTCTGCCGCTCAATTTGAGGAAGAGATTGATAACAAAGAAATTTACGGCGGAGCATATACCATTTCAAAAAATGCTGCCGGACAATATGGTGTAACATCTAGAAAGGGAGAAATCAAAGTTCCTTTTGTTTACAGTCGCATTATTGAAAATGATTTGGGATTGTTTGTCTTCAAAATCAATAAATCGAATGGTTTTGAACGCTCCTATTCCTTAGGATATTACGATCATCAATTCAAAATGGTACTTCCTTGTCAATACAACAGCTTATTGTCATTAGAAGATGGCTTAATCATTGGGTCTCAAAATTTGGATAAAAAATTTGGGCTAGTTGACACCTTGGGAAGAATCATCATTCCTTTTGAATACGATGAAATGTTCGCTCCAACAGAATCGCTTTTTCTTACTAAATTGAATGGCAAATACGGTTATATCAGCAAAAAAAACAATGTAATCATTGACCATGAATTTACCTTTGCAGCTCCTTTTTCGGAAGGTTTTGCTGCGGCCAGTAAATCGAATCTCATTGGTTTCATCGATCGAAAAGGAAATTTCGAAATTGAGCAAAAATTCACTTCTGCTGATGAATTTCATTTTGGATATGCACAAGTTTTCTTCCACAACCAAACGAGTCTCGTAGATCAAACTGGAAAGATTCTATTTCCATTCATTTTTAGAAGCATTGAAGCTGTGGGTAACAACCAATTTGTTTTTGAAGCAAATGAAAGTCTTCGTGCAAACATTGAACGAAATCTTCCCAAATTGCAAATCGCACAGAAAATGGAAGAACTTTCTATGTATGATACTTTAATCACAGGTATGGATTCTGAAATTGATTCAGAACCGTTGGAAGAGCGCTTTATGGGAGTTATGGATCTCACCGGAAAGCTCATTGGGGGAAATGGGTTTCAACAAGTGATTCCTCTTTTCTCCGTAGGAACAAACCAATTATACGCGGTGCAAAAAAAATCTGACTCAGAAGACGATTCCAGTTCCAATTACCTTTTTGCATTGATGGATGAAACAGGAAAATTACTCAGTGAATATCGCTTTTTTGAAGTAAAAGCAGACGAAAAAATAGTCGTTGAAGAAACCGAAAAAGGGTTTATTGATTACCGAGTAGATGCTAATGGGAAGTTGGTGAAGATTCAATAGGGGTGAGACTCAATTAATTCAAATTTCATGTTGCTTTGCCACCTTCAAGCAAGTACTTCCCAGAACGTATTTGACCATCTTTAACAATAACTGGAAATAAGTTGTTTTCTGGAATATGATTGAAATCATCTATTAATATACTAATTGGAACTAATAAAGGCATTCCAAATTTTGAACCATGCTCAACACTTACAGTAATTGAAACCACTTTAAAAGTATCTATTTTCCTTAAATCAACACATAAATCCCTTTTGTTTTCTACTACAACTTCACTTATAAAATTTCGATTTATTCCATCATAAGAATTGATTGTAATCATAGCTCTTTTATGGATACCTTTAAACCAACTTGGTTTTAGATATAGGAGGTTTCCTTTCCTATTAACATTTAAAAAATCAGTATTTTCTAAGTCTATTATTTTGTTTTCTGTGCAAGAAATCTCTGAAATCTTTCTTTTAGTTAATTCACCATAGAAAACTTTTCTAAAAACATTTAATGTGGAATCACAATAATAATGAGCTAACACTGTATAATCTGAATTTAGAATTTTCCGGGATTTTAAATTTCCTTTTGAATCGAAATATTTACAATCCACATAACTAAAATTAGTATTCGTTTTATCTGGATATCCAATAGCAGATTCTTTTAGTGCTCCAAATTCATCATAATAAAAAATCTTATGAATCTTTGTGTTTAGATTTTCATAATCTTTTGAATTCAACTTTTCATTAGAATCATATCTATTTATCAAAATTATTGAATCGTTTAATTTCACTTTTGTTTCAAATGTACCATCAATAAGTGGAGTCTTTTTTAATTTCCCTTCACATGACATGAAAACAAGTGCTATAATGGAAAAGAAAACCGCAATATTCATTTTAGTCATATTCATTTTTTTAAGGAAAAGTCGAAATTCTCAAGGAATAAATCTAAACATATGATAATTTGATTCACTTCTATACTGTCTTATCCTGATTACTATAAATCAAAAGTAACAACAAACATCCAACTAAACCATGTGAAAATAAAGTATGAAAACACGTAAATACTCGATTTAAGCTTATCGTATTTTGTTTCCAGATGTTTCGCCTGATTAAATAATAATATGTTATTCAAAATTAATAGTGAAGTAAACATCAATAGTATCCATATATTATAATTCTTAACAAAGTCCACTAGTGCTTCAGGTAAATTCCTTCTGAAGAAAGACTTGTTTAACATGATCAAATTAGATACTGTTATCAAGTTCATAATGTTGTGAAAACTAAGAATAAAAACTGAAACAAACCCATACATTTCAGGAAGTTTTGAATCATGTTTAGTCATCAATATTAAATGTGAATAATATTTTATGTAAGCTTTTTTCAACGTATTGGAGAATTAATTACTGTCTATTTGGTATGCTTCCACAATTAGTTAGCTCATAATCTTAAAGGAATGAATCTATAGATTTTATCACTTATTCCTTCCAGTAGGAGTTTTTTCTTCTTCTTTGATGATTGGTTGAACTCTGGGTTTCAGCAATTCTTGCCACGTTTTAGGGCGCAAAAATGGATTCCATATAAACTCTTTCAGAAATTGTTCATCTGGATTTATTTTATCCATTGGGTAGAACTTACCATCAGGCAAGGTGATGTAGGAAATCCCCGTTACTTCACCACTGTCTAAATACACATTCAAACTGGATGAAAATATCCGATTCAACCCCATTCTTTTCACCACAATTGCAGTATCTGTTTTTTGCTCATCTTCCGGGTAGAAAATGGTTTTTGCTTGGCCAATTACTTCAGACCTTACCAATTCATTATTCTTGAAATACGACCAAATTTCTTTCCCAGCAAGCTGATTGTAATATTTTCCGGAATCCAGCTCATTGGCGGCAAAAGCATGCGGAAATAGGTGCGCTTTCTCAATCAAGGTGTCATTTTTTATAAACACGCGAATCGTATCTCCTATCAATTCAGAATTATAGCTCCAAAAATGTGCATTCCCCCATAAATCCATGATTCCATCGGCTTTTTTGTAGTCTAACGAATCAGAAACGCCTTGCACTTTCTCTTGAAATATACGCACATCTTTCCCTCCTCGAATCCGCAGGGTCTTTTCCAAGGTATCTCTGAAATGAACCAAAGTATCTGCTCGAATGAACATGGTATCTTTTGATTTCATGATCCGAATCAATGGGAAATCGGTTAACACATCTTTCAAAGTATTTCCATCAGAGGTGAAAAATCCAGCGTTGAATTGTACTTTTTGAGCCGTGTCCAACATTTGTACATTTCCTCTTCCTTCTGCAAATTTACGTTTGGGGGCGTAAAACAAACTATCTCCAGTAATGATTCTTGGAGCTTGTTCAATCTTTGCATGATTGGTCAAGAAACCTTCTTCTTTCTGCACATGATACCAACCTTTGTCACAATAGAACTTCGAATCTTTGGTTGTTCCAACCGTTGGTCCGTAGAAAAACACTTTGTGAACCAAGTAATTGTAATGTAGAGTATCTGTCGTCAATTTGAGCTCATCACTTTTATAAACAACATTTCCTTTAAAAAAACTTTCCTCTGTATTTGGGTAGAAATAACCGAAAACGCTGGTTAAAACTTCATTGGTTGTAATATTCTCAATGCGGCCTTTGTTTCGGTAAATTGCTTTCGAACTTTTGGCATCATAATCCAATGAATCGGTGGTTAGTTTATACTCTCTATCACGAATTCGAACATGTCCCCACAATTTTGCCAACCTCGTTTTCCCATTGTAATACATGGAATCACAAAATAGGTTTAGCGTATCCGCTTTATTGATTTGAACCTTTCCATAAGCCCAAACCTCATTTGTTCGCTCTTTGTAATGCGCAGAATCGCAAAACATGACATTTCCTTGGTATTTGAAATTGACGAATCCAGTCAATCGTTGTTTACCCGTTTTTTCGTCGTAGGAAAGCTTTTTAGCTCCAGGCAATAATTCCAGCCATGAGCTTTGACCGTAAGAAATTTGAGCACACACAAAAATTGCGCTCAAAATAAGCGCAATTTTCAAATGATCTATTCTCTTTATTTTCAAATTATTTCGTTGTCAATGTTTGCGTACGATCTGGTCCTACAGAAACTGTTGTTACAGGCACTTGCAAATGTTGTTCCAAATAATCCACATATGATTTTAACGCCGCTGGAGCATCTTCATAAGACGTCAACTTTGTTAAATCTGTGTTCCATCCTGGAATATCTTCGAAAACTGGCTCAATGGTTACCCCATCAATGTCGTAAGGCATGTAATCTTGTTCAACACCATCTACTTTGTATTTGGTACACGCTCGAATTGTGTCAAATGTATCCAAAACATCTGCTTTCATCATTGCTAATTCAGTAACGCCATTAATCATAATCGCATATTTCATAGCAGGAATGTCTATCCAACCACAACGACGTGGTCTTCCAGTTGTTGAACCAAACTCACGTCCTTCTTGACGAATTTTTTCGCCAACTTCGTCTTCCAATTCTGTAGGAAATGGTCCTGACCCAACACGTGTACAATATGCTTTGAAAATACCAATCACATCTCCAATTTTAGAAGGCGCAATTCCAAGTCCAGTACAAGTTCCAGCAGTTACCGTATTGGATGAAGTTACAAATGGATAAGTTCCAAAATCGATATCTAGCATTGTTCCTTGAGCACCTTCCGCTAAAATTTTCTTACCAGCTTTCAATGCATCATTCAAGTAATGCTCGCTATCAACAGCAGGCAAACCTCTTAGAACCTCAATTCCTTCCATCCATGGACCTTCCAATTCAGCCAAGTTGTATTCAAAACCTTCGTAATGCTTCAACATATTCAAATGTTTCTCTACCAAAGCTTGATATTTCTCTTTAAAAGAAGGCAAGAAAATATCTCCTACACGCAATCCGTTTCTTCCCGTCTTATCCATGTAAGTTGGTCCAATACCTTTTAACGTACTTCCAATTTTATTTTTTCCTTTTGAAGCTTCAGACGCTGCGTCCAATAATTTATGCGTAGGCAAAATCAAGTGTGCTTTTCGAGAAACAACTAAGCGTTTTGCAACATCAATTTTGAACGGAGCCAATTTTTCCAGTTCTTTTTGAAAAACTACAGGGTCAATAACCACTCCGTTACCAATCAAATTAATCACATTTGAATGAAAAATTCCAGAAGGAATTGTATGCAAAACATGTTTTACACCCTCAAACTCTAAGGTATGGCCAGCATTTGGTCCACCCTGAAAACGAGCAATAATATCATATTGTGGAGTTAGGACATCAACAATTTTCCCTTTTCCTTCATCTCCCCATTGTAATCCTAAAAGAACATCTACTTTCATGTGATTTTATTAAATTTCGCTTCAACCTCATCTGTAGAATTGAAGCAGCTAAAAATTTCGTTTAACTTGGATATTTCAATCAATTTCTTGACTGCTGGCTGTAAATTCACCAACACACAGTCTAATCCAATTTTTCGGGATCTTGTCAAGACACGAACAAAGAAGTTCAACCCAGTGCTGTTGCAATATTCCAATGCAGAGCAATCGCACAAAACGGCTTTCAATTCACTCGACAAAGCTTTATCAACTTGAATCAACGCTTCTGCCAAGCCTTCGTCAGAGATAATTCTCCCTGAAACTTTGACCAATACAAAATTCGACGACCTCGTTATGTCAAACTGAGCGCTCATTAGTTCTTTTTTTCATTCTCTTCGTTTCTAACGCCGTAGAAATAAAGTGAATGATGTTGGATATTTACCCCGAAGATTTCTTCGATTGTAGCTTTGATACTTTGTACGCGAGGATCACAAAACTCAATCACTTCTCCCGTATCTGTCAGGATAACATGATCGTGTTGTTTGGAACCGTGAGATTTTTCAAACTGCGCCAAATTTTTACCGAACTGATGTTTTCGCACCAAGTTACAAGCCAATAACAATTCAATTGTATTGTATAAAGTTGCTCTCGAAACACGGTAATTTTGATTCTTCATTTTGATATACAAAGATTCGATATCAAAGTGTCCAGTATAATTATAGATTTCAGCCAAAATTGCAAAGCGCTCGGGAGTTTTCCGGTGCCCATTTTGCTCCAAATATGCTGAAAAAATGTTTCTGACTGTTAACTGCAGATCTTGTTGTTGCATCTGACAAAGTTGAAAAGGCAAAAATAGTCATTTTTTTCTTTTAGAGCATCGACAAAACCAGTCACAAAAAGAAGTTTTCAACGAGTTATTAGGATTTTTAACACGAATTGGAAAAGCCATTCCAATTTTATTGTTTCATTAGAGCCAAATCCACTGAGAAAACCCGTACCACTAGTGAGCAAATAGATGGATGTCTATGCGTCTTTCTAGTGGATGAATCATCCTTAATTTAGAAGTTTTCTATGCTGGAAACAATTACAAACTGATGAACGATACTACTGATAAGTTGAAAAAATCTAACAATTCACGTAAAAACCCTTGCCACCACTGAGCAAATAGATACATGTCAATATGTATTTTAGGTAATAATCAGAAAAGTTGAGACGGATTATAGGCTTTATTGAGCCAATCCTGAAATTTTTGAATCCATCTAATCCTCCGTTGTGTCATAGCGCTCTACTCGTTTCACTCCTTCAACCTGCTCAAACTTCCGCATCAAGGTATCCAAATGCTCTGTATCGTATACCAATACATGAATTCTCCCTTCAAATAATCCATCGTTGGCTTCAAATGAAATCGACTTCATATTTACATTGAGCTCCTTCGAGATCACTTCCGTAATTTTATTCACGATTCCTACATCATCAATTCCAATCAAACGAATAGCTGCTACACGCGCCACTAAATCCTGACTTCTCCAGCGCGACTTGATACAGCGATAAGCCATTTTAGATTGTAAATGTTCCGCATTCGGGCAATTGATCCGGTGAATTTTGATTCCCTCCGAAATAGTAATAAACCCAAAAATCGGATCCCCAGGAATTGGATTACAGCAACGAGCCATTTGATATTGGATATTTTTGAAATCTTCTCCAATAATAATCGTATCGTCCTTCTTATTGATTTTCGGATAAACATCCAACTCGTGCTTATCCTTATGTACCGTTGTTTTCTTCTCTAACTGAAGTAATCCATTTACATTCTCCAATTCTCTCAACTTCGACAAGTCCAGTTTCCCTTTAGCAATACGGATATATAAATCCGTTGCAGAAGAAAACCCATAAAAACGCTCTAAAACAGTAATATTTTCTGACTTAAATTGAATGTGAAGCTGCTTAAATTTCCGTTCAAGAATCTCTTTCCCGTCTGCTGCAATCTCTCTTCGTTCATCGTTTAAAGCAGATTTAATTTTTTGACGTGCTCGAGCCGTGCCAGCCAACCTCAACCAATCTTCCGAAGGTTTTTGTTTGGACGAAGTGATAATTTCTAGCTGATCTCCATTTTGCAATTGATAACTCAATGGAACCAATCGGTTATTCACCTTCGCACCGATACACTTATTCCCAATATCACTGTGAATATCATAAGCAAAGTCAAGAATTGTAGCTCCAACAGGAAGAACACGTAAATCTCCTTTTGGCGTAAATACATAAATCTCCTCGTGGAATAAATTCATCTTAAACTCCTCCACGAAATCCATCGCGTTCACATCTGGATTCTCCAACAAATCACGAATTTCTGAAATCCATCGGTCAAATTTATTGTCGTCCTTTTGATTTTCCTTGTAGCGATAATGCGCAGCTAACCCTTTCTCTGCGATTTCATCCATTCGTTTGGTGCGGATTTGAACTTCGACCCACTTTCCTTGTGGAGACATCACAGTTGTATGTAATGATTCATATCCATTCGCACGAGGCGTGGAAATCCAATCTCTCAACCGGTCTGGACTAGGTTGATAAAAATCAGTAACAATCGAATAAACCCTCCAACAATCTGCTTTTTCCAGTTCTATCGGAGTATCTAGAATAATTCGAACCGCAAACAAATCAAATACTTCTTCAAAAGGCAAATCCTTGCTTTGCATTTTACGCCAAATCGAAGAAATGGATTTCGTACGAGCCTTCATATCAAAATGATATCCTTCTTTATTCAATGCCTCACGAATTGGATTTACAAAACGACGGATAAATCTATTTCGAACATCTTCTGTAGACTTTAATTTAAGCTGAATATCTTGATAAATAGCAGCCTCCGTATACTTCATTGCCAAGTCTTCCAACTCTGTTTTAATGGAATAAAGACCTAAACGATGTGCTAATGGCGCATACAAAAATTTGGTTTCCGAAGCAATTTTTATTTGCTTATCGTGACTCATACTTTCCAAAGTCCGCATATTATGCAAACGATCAGCAAGTTTGATGAGCACCACACGTAAATCATCCGAAATGGTCAGAATCATTTTACGGAAATTTTCCGCTTGTATGGATGTGTTTTGATCAAAAACATCTGGGATTTTGGTCAAGCCATCAATGATTCTTCGCGCTTTTTCACCAAATAAATCCTCTACATCTTGCAAGGTAATGTGCGTGTCTTCAACGGTATCATGTAACAATGCACAGGCAATGGAAGTAGCCCCCAACCCCATTTCTTCCACACAAATGCGGGCAACAGCAATTGGATGATAAATATAAGGTTCACCCGATTTTCTACGCATGTCTTTGTGTGCCTCCACTGCAACATCAAATGCTTTTCGAATGTAGGCTGTATCCTGACGCGTTCTATTTTTAGTCGCTTTTAAAAGTCCTTTAAATGCACTTAAAATTTCTAATCGTTCTTTTTCTAAATCTATCTGCGCTTCCATAAAACTGGGAAATCAATCTTTTAAGATACAAAAATAAGAGGAAATAGCCTGTGTTTTCAATTGGTTTTAGGAAGTGTTAACATTCAAAAGTGAACTACAAAAAAAGCCACTCCTTGTGAGAGTAGCTTTTCTTAAATAGCGTGAGAACTGAATCACTGTTCCATGTGATATGTATACGTTTCCTTTTCGTTCGAATCAGGATAAGAGTATGTTTCTACCAAAACCAATTTACCTTTTTTGGGACCATCAGTAATCTTCAGAACACTTGGCTGCCCATTTGCAATTAAGGTAATTTGATCTTCCGTATTTGTCCAAGTTCCCGAGGAAGTAAGAGGAACAACACCCAAAAAAATATTCAGGAAAAACGATCCGTTCTTTTTAAACTCCATAGTTCCGGTTGCAGGATAATTATCCGATTCTTCAACCGAACCGTCAAGGTAATATTTATAGTCTACCGATTTAACATCCCATTTACCCTCTTTTTTAGTCAATTGATTTTCAACTCTTTTCACTTTAGAGCAAGAAGCCAAACCAACAAACGAGACAACAATAACAACTAAAATTCTAGTAAAAATTTTCATGAATCAAGATTTAATTTTAAACAAAACTAGCACTTAATCCAAGCTGAAAAATCAACCTTTTGGTGGATTTTTTAATATGTAAGAACCAAAAAAAGTCGCACCAAAATGATGCGACTACTTCTATTTTGCATTAATTAGAATTTCTTTTTTTAATCAAAAGCAGGCAAAATCTTTCCAGAAACTTCTCCAAAACCGATTCGAACCCCATCTTTTGAAGAAAATCCTCGCATGATTACATTGTCTCCATCTTGAATGAATTTTCTTTCACTTCCGTCTTTCAAATGAATTGGTTTTGTCCCTTTCCAAGTCAATTCCATCATTGAACCAAATGAATCAGGTGTCGGACCTGAAATAGTTCCAGAACCCATCAAATCTCCACATCGAACGTTACAACCATTCACTGTATGATGTGCCAATTGCTGGGCCATGTTCCAATACATATACTTGAAATTCGACGTACAAACTTTTGTCTCCTGTCCATTTTCAGGTTCAATATATGCTTCCAATTGAATATCGTATGACAATTGTCCTTCGTATTTCAAATAAGACAAAACCGCTGGATCTTGAATTGGACCTTCTAATTTAAAAGGTTGTAATGCATCCAAAGTAACAATCCAAGGAGAAAGTGATGAAGCGAAGTTCTTCGCCAAAAAAGGTCCAAGTGGCACGTACTCCCAAGCTTGAATATCGCGGGCAGACCAATCATTGAACAAAGCCATCCCAAAAATATAATCCTCTGCTTCTGTCGTTGAAATAGACTCTCCCAACGGTTTTCCATCAAAAGTGATAAAGGCCGTTTCCAATTCGAAATCGAGACTCCTACACGGAGCGTAAATTGGTGGTTCTTCTGGATTTGGTTTAATTTGGCCTTTCGGTCGTCTTACTGGTTCACCAGAAATAATAATCGAACTCGACCTTCCATGATAACCGACTGGCAACCACAACCAATTCGGCATTAAGGCATTTGCTGGATCACGCAACATCATTCCGATATTGGTAGCATGTTCCCTACTCGAATAAAAATCTGTGTAATCGCCAATCTGAACGGGCATACACATTTTCACATGCTCCAATGGAATGAGAACCTGAGCCACATGCTGTTCATTTTGCTGCAAATCAGGTTGATTTACATCGAATAATTTGGACAAACGATTTCTTAAGTCACGAACCGCCTTCTTTCCTTTTTTCATCATTGGATTCAATGAATCTGTATCGAAATCTGAAAGTTCGAACGGCAAATTCTCCATATACCCCAACACGTGAAGTGTTTTCAAATCAACCACTTTATTTCCAATTCTCGATGCAACGTGAGGTGCTAAATCTTCACTTTGAACAACTCCAAAAGGAATGTTTTGAATGGGGAAATCTGAATTCGAAGGAACTTCAATCCATGATTTTAAAGCGGGATTATTTGCTGGTATTTCTGACATTATTCATGATTTTAATAGAAGCAAAGATAAGACTTTAGACAAAAGACATTAGACAAAAGACTTGAATTCACAAAAAAGATCAAGTCTGTTGTCTTTGGTCTTTAGTATTGTGTCCTTTACGATCTTATTTAACCTTCACCTTTTTCAAAATCTCTCTCACCCAAAGCGCATACATCTTCGCACTTGGATGCAATCCATCATCGGCTACTAAATCAGGTTGTTCTAGTCCTTTTCGAGAAATGTCCGTTATCTCCACGTAATTCAATCCCAAAGAATCAGAAATCCGCTTATTGGAAGCATTAAAGACATTAATCCGTTCTGAAATTTGATTCATCGTAGTCTTTCCATAGGGTGTGAATCCATAATCAGGAATAGAGAGAATGTAGAGGTTCTGTTTTTTATTTCTGGTCAACTCCAATGCCTTCTTACATAGCATCGTAAAATCGTTTTCATACTGATTGATTGATTTTCCTTGGAATTCGTTATTTACACCAATGAGCAAAGTTACCAAATCGTATTCCTTTTGAAGTGAAGAGGAATTAATAGCATCCATCAATTGATCCGTCCTCCATCCAGTTCGAGCAATTATTACCGGACTAGCAAAATTTTTCCCTTTCAAACTCAACGAATCCACTAATTGATACGGAAAGTTCAAACTTGTTTCAACACTTTCACCAATTGTGTAAGAATCACCCAAAGCAATATAAGACAAGCTTTCTTTGGAAGTTATACAACCGGAAAACGAGGAAATCAGAATGGATCCAAGAATAATTTTTGTCAATTTCATCCTTCAGATACGACTAAAAATCCATTTTGGATGTTAGGTCTATAAGATAAAAGACAAAAGACTTGATCTTTTTGGGGAATTCAAGTCTATCGTCTTTTATCTAATGTCTTAAGTCTCTCTTATTTAACCTTCGTCTTCATAAACTGATTGAAATCAATCCAGCTTTGTTTGTCAGCAGCGGCATTGTACGAAATCGGCATGGAGAATTTCTTTCCAGTTGCAGTTGCATTCGGATTCGTAAATGCATGTGTTGCTTCTGGATAATCGATAAAAGTCAGGTCTGCACCAGCTTCCGTCATTTGCTTTTTAAATTCGTTGATTTCTTCTACTGGAACAAATGAATCGGCAGCTCCGTTGCAAACAAGAACGGCAGCTTTTAACTTGGATTTGTCCACTGGAATCCCTGCCAATCCACCATGAAAGCTAGCAACACCGTCAATTGGCGCGCCCATTTTAGCTGCATTCAAAACTACAGAACCTCCGAAACAATATCCAATCGCCACAATTTTAGATGAATCAACGCCTTCAATTTTCAACGATTGATTGTATCCCGCCATGAAACGATTGAATGAAAAATCGGAATCTTTGTAAAATGGTGTTGCTAAAGCTTGTGCATCTTTTGGGTTCGCAGCAATTTTACCTTTTCCATACATATCGATGCAAAAACCAATATTTCCTTCTCGGGCAATTTGAAGCGCTCGTGATTTGGGATAATCGTTTAATCCCCACCATTCGTGAACAATGAGAATTGTTTTTGTTTTCTTGGTAATTTTAGTTGGTTTTGCATAAAACGCAGTAAATTTTTGTCCGTCAATGGAATATTCTACCGAATCGAGAACTTGCGAAAAGGTGCTGCTTGCTGCAAAAAGGAGTGTAAAAAGAATGAATTGTTTCATGATATGACTATTTGTAAAACTCAAAGATACTTCAAGATCAAATTAATTATCAATTATAAATGGCAGAATTATCAATACGGGTTGAGTAGAACACAAAAATCCTCTTGATAATTAATAATTAACCGCTGATAATTCTTCTTAAATCAACTCTCTTTCTTTCTCTTTAAACTCTTTTTCTGATTCCAGCGTTGCAACTTTCATTTCAAAATCTTCGCGTAAAGCAACTTTGGTATCGTAAGCTCCAGATGACATGAACAATTTGCTGATAATCGGAATCAACTCAAATAAAGTCAGGATTACCATCAATAAATAATACTGATTTTGGAGTCCATGCGTTTTGTCTTTATCAAACAAGGATTGAAGGGCTTCTTTTTTGATCAAAAAACCTTTTCCATCCAATGTCTTTTCGAAATCGGAAACACTCTTAGTTACTTTAGCATTGATTTCATCCAATTCCTTGGTAATCTTTTCCAATTCGGTTTTAGAATCCTTTTGCATTTTATCCAGATTGTCTTTGGCGATCATGTAACCGTTCTGCTTGGCTTTCGCAATTCCTGCAATACCGAATTTCCCAGAACCACCCGTTCCATCGATTTCTTTCAGGTAATCATTTTGTTTTTCAATTGCTAGTTCACTTTTCTCTTTCAATTCATCATCCAACTTCTTTTTATTCGCTAGCAATTCATCTTTTCGAGATTGGTAAACTTGTTCCACCTCGATTTTCTTTTCGGCCAGTTTTTTATCTAGTAAAATCGGAACTTCACGATCAATATCGGAACTAAAAATGAATAAAATGATAGGCTGAGCCAAAAATGCACCTATGCACAGAGCCATCACTACCCGAAGTGCAATCGCCACAATATTGGTTCTTTTCTTATTGATGGAAGAAACCAAAACCCGATCAATAGAAAGGACAAAGCCCCCCATAAAAATTCCAAGAGAAACAAATAGAAACGGAGAATCCGAGTTTGTACTCCAAAAATACCCCCATGCTAAAGTTGCATACAACCACGTGAAAAGCATTGCAGACCCTAAGATTTTATACCTGTTTCGATCAACCGTACAAACTTCAATCAGTTCTTTTATCGCTGTGGAAAACCACCACAATACTTCAGACATTTGATCCGATTCTGAATCTGGTTCTTTCTTTTGTTTTGTATCTATTGAATTCTCTGCCATGTTCGTGTTTATTCCACATAAAGTGAGCAAATATAGTTCAGTTACAAAAGCAAATGATTTTTTTATGAATTTTAGGATTTTTCAACTCCAGCTTTTCAACTTCCTTTCCAATTCTTCTACTATCGGGTGGTTTGCCATCAACGGATTGCTTCTCAACTCTTCCAACATACGGATAATGGTTTCGTCCGAAAGTTTTTCTTCCCGATCGGTTTCAAAACTTGATTCTGGAGCAAGTGAGAAAAAAAGTTCGTCTGTCCAGGCATTTCGAACGCCATCAATCACCAAATGAACCCGGTCAATTGTTCCTCGATTCGCTACCGAATGAACAAAATTCACATTGGTGTACCAACATTCTCCAGGAAGCATGGTCAGTCTTTCTCCATCCAGAATGAATTCAATTTCTGGATTGGTTACAATTGGAATATGCAAACGAAACTGCCCGTCTTCATAACCTAATTCATGATCAGTATGTGGTTTTATTTCTGCACCGACCTCCAACCTCAATAATCGAGCTGAAAGGATATCGCATTTAAACTGATTAAGTACTTCTTTGAAATAAGCACATTCTTTCATCAAGGGTGTTTCAGAAATAGAAGTGTAATCTTGTAGATGTGCAAAAATATTTTGTTCGTTTCCATTTGCCGCATACAACGAAACAGCTTTCCAATTCCCAGTATAACCCCCTGTATTGAAATGCGAAATCCATTCCCCCTCCATGGCACGCTTGAGATCCGAAACTAACAGCTGCTCATCAAACTGAATGGGAAACTTCAGGTATTTTGTTACTTGTTTTATACTCATCTCAACCATTTTAGCATGTGAGGATATGGCTTTTCTGTGCCTTTTTCGGAACTCGAACAAAATCCCATCCATTTAAATAAAGGAAGTCCGATGTAATTTCCATTTTGAAATTGCTGAATGAGCCATTCGGATTCATTTTTGTAGCCATCCGGATGAAAAACCACTTCAGGTTCCAGCCCCAAGTGTTTCAATGCAGCATAAGACCAAAGAATAGCGGCTAATTCATCGCCGTCACTCGGCCATTCGGGATCCATTTCGTTGGTTCCTATCAATGGTCGCAGTTCTGCCTCTGTCACTGCTAAATGTCCAGCTTCATGCAACAAGTCTCCTGGAAATTTTAATCGCTCAGAATCCAGTAGAATAGTGTTTTTTTCAATGGCCAACCCAGGCAGAAAACAATCATCTGGAAGCTCTGTTTCCACAACCTGAATTCCAATTTCTTGTATAAAGCAAATAATTTTCTCGCGTTCCATTTGAAAGTGAATAGTTTCAGTGGATGAAGATAAAAAAAATCACCCAACGAAACACAGGAAACATTCGAGCGGCTATTTCGCCTTAAAATAAGCTTATGTTACCAAGAAGACTTTGTTCTGTAGTTTTTTGACTGTTTTAGATTCCAAATTTGAACACCTAGAACTAATTTTTCACACAAGGACTCAAAACTTATTTTTTCTTAAATACTAAATCGATTAACTATCTGTAAAAAACATTCAGTCAATTTAATGCTTATTTGACACGTCCTTAATCCACTTCGAAACTCACGAACCTAACTTTGTACTAAACTTTAGTAAAAAACATCTTGCAAACTCTTTGAGCTAAAAATCAATCAGTAACAAATAAATTCTAAACATGAAAAACAACATTTTTACAACAATTAAAACCTGTCTTCTCATCCTTACTTTGGGATTCTGGCAAACAGGATTCTCACAAGTGAGTATTAACGCTCACAACACAGATTTCAACACCAATTTGAACGGTTGGAACGGAACACTTCCTACTGGATTTACAAGACTTACCAGTCTTACATACCAAGGTAATTCATCCAGCTCAATTACTGGCGGAGTCTATGCCGTTTCAAATAGTGGATTTGGATATAAACCGAGCGGAAGTGCTACAAGTTGTTGGATAGAAGGTACTTTTCAAAACACAACAGGAAGCACAATCACTGAGGTTGTAATTAGCTATCAGGCTTTTAGTATTGCTTCCGATTCACGAATTCCAACTTGGACAGCAACTTCAAGTCTTGGAAATGTATCAGCATTGAACTGGACATATACAGCAACGAATACTCCCGCTTCACCTGCAAATAAAACGGTTACTTTAACAGGCCTGAATGTAGCTAACAATGCTACGTTCACACTTCGATTCACATCAGACCGTGGAACAGGATCAGGTGCTTCTCCTATGATCGGTTTGAATAACATTAAAGTAAAATCAGTACTTGCCGTATGCGATATCCCAACCAATCTTGCTGAAAACAACGTAACGGCAACAACTTCAGATTTCAATTGGGATGCTGATGGTTCCAACAACTTCCAATATGTATTGAGTCAAACAGCAACCTCTCCAACGGGAGCTGGAACGGCAATTAACGGAATATCTTTCAGCACATCATCATTAACTCCTTCTACTACCTACTTTTTTCACTTGCGTCAAAATTGTGGGAGTGGAAATTTCTCCAACTGGACATACGTCAACTTTACGACACCTGCTTGTCTTTCTCCAACCGGATTAACTGCCAGTAATACAACAACCAATTCTTCTGATTTATCATGGAATGCACAAGGAAGCAATGGATTTGAATACGTAGTTGATCAAACGGCAACAAACCCAACAGGTTCAGGAACAGCAACAACAGGAACAACTTATAATGCAACATCATTGAATCCATTGACGACTTATTATTTACATGTCCGTACAAATTGTGGAGGAGGTAATTTTTCTGCATGGGAAACGATTTCATTTACGACTTTAATCGAACCATGTATTGCGCCAACTGGATTGACAGCTGCAAATACAACGCACAACTCTTCTGATTTATCGTGGAATGCGCAAGGAAGCAGCACTTTCGAATATGTGGTTGACCAAATCAATACAGATCCAGCAACGGCGGGAACTTCAACGACTGGAACAACTTACAATGCAACTGCATTAACTCCATTAACGACGTATTACTTACATGTTCGCACAAACTGCGTTCAGGGAAATACATCTGATTGGGAAACGATTTCTTTCACAACGTTAAT
Source organism: Fluviicola taffensis DSM 16823 (assembly GCF_000194605.1). Taxonomy (NCBI): domain Bacteria; kingdom Pseudomonadati; phylum Bacteroidota; class Flavobacteriia; order Flavobacteriales; family Crocinitomicaceae; genus Fluviicola; species Fluviicola taffensis. The sequence continues at coordinate 2,800,023 of NC_015321.1, read as the reverse complement.
TGAACCATGCATTGCACCAACAGGATTGACAGCTGCAAATACAGCGCACAACTCTTCTGATTTATCGTGGGATGCACAAGGAAGCAGTACTTTCGAATATGTGGTTGACCAAATCAATACAGATCCAGCAACAGCGGGAACTTCAACGACTGGAACAACTTACAATGCAACTGCATTAACTCCATTAACCACTTATTACTTACATGTTCGCACAAACTGCGTTCAGGGAAATACATCTGGTTGGGAAACGATTTCTTTCACAACGTTAATTGAACCATGTATTGCGCCAACTGGATTGACAGCTGCAAATACAACGCACAACTCTTCTGATTTATCGTGGGATGCACAAGGAAGCAGCACTTTCGAATATGTGGTTGACCAAACATTGACAGATCCAGCAACAGCGGGAACTTCAACGACTGGAACAACTTACGATGCAACTGCATTAACTCCATTAACCACTTATTACTTACATGTTCGCACAAACTGCGTTCAGGGAAATACATCTGATTGGGAAACAATTTCTTTCACAACGTTAATTGAACCATGTATTGCGCCAACTGGATTGACAGCTGCAAATACAACGCACAACTCTTCTGATTTATCGTGGAACGCACAAGGAAGCAGCACTTTCGAATATGTGGTTGACCAAATCAATACAGATCCAGCAACAGCAGGAACTTCAACGAATGGAACAACTTACAATGCAACTTCATTAACTCCATTGACAACTTATTACTTACACGTTCGCACAAACTGTGTTCAGGGAAATACATCTGATTGGGAAACAATCTCTTTTATAACTCTGGTTACACCATGCATTTCACCAACAGGATTAACTGCCGCAAATACAACTCACAACTCTTCTGATTTATCTTGGGATACTCAAGGAAGTAATACGTTTGAATATGTCGTTGACCAAATTAATGCAGATCCAATCATTTTAGGAACACCAACAACTGGAACGAGTCACCATGCAACATCACTAAATCCGCTTACAACTTATTACCTGCACATTCGCACGGATTGTAGTGGAACAAATTTCTCTCCGTGGGAAACGATTTCTTTCACAACGTTGATTGAACCATGTACGGCACCAACTGGATTGGTTGATGCAAATACAACACATAACTCATCTGTTCTGTCGTGGAATCCACAAGGAACGAATGATTTTGAATACGTCTTTAATCAAACAGCAACGGCTCCAACTGGTTCGGGAACAGTAACTTCAGACACAAGTTATGAAGCTACAAGTTTAAATCCTTCTACTATGTATTATCTACATGTTCGTGCGAACTGCATTCAAGGAAACACTTCTGACTGGACTACTTATTCGTTCACCACACTCGTTGAACCATGTATTGCGCCAACTGGATTGACAGCTTCAAATACAACGCACAACTCATCTGTTTTGTCATGGAATCCACAAGGAATGAATGATTTTGAATTTGTAGTTGATGAAAATGCGACTTCTCCAATGGGTTCTGGAACTACAACTTCAGATACGAGTTACAACGCAGCAGGGTTGACTTCTGAAACAACTTATTACATCCACGTTCGTACGGATTGTGGAAACGGAAACTTCTCTCCATGGGAAACTTTTTCTTTCACAACATTGGTTGGACCATGTGCTGCTCCAACTGGATTGACGGCATCAACTATTACAGGACATGCTGCAGACCTAAGCTGGAACACGCAAACTGGAAACACGTTTGAATATGTCTTAAATCAAACAGCAACAGCACCAACTGCAAGTGGAACAGCAACAGCAAACGCTGTATTTACTGCATCTGGCTTAACGGGTTCAACGATTCACTATTTCCACGTTAGAACCGATTGCGGAAACGGAAATTTCTCTCCATGGACAACACTTTCTTTCACAACACTTTCTACTGTTGGACTAGAAGAGCAAGAAACTATTAGTTTAAACGTTTATCCGAATCCAGCGAATGGATTGGTTACAATTTCAGGGCAGACAACAGGAATTGTAACACTTACAAACTTGAAAGGTCAACAATTAATGACTTTGGATTTAGAGCAAACAAATTCGTTTGATATTTCGAATCTAGAAAGCGGGATGTATTTCGTGATTTATGAAACCGGAACTCAAAATGCGCTTATCAAAGTGATTAAGGAGTAAGAAGAATTATAATTAACGGGAAAGGGATGATTCGCTGTGGCGGATTGTCCCTTTTTTTTAGTTATCCGGAAATCTATCAAAATCTCAATTGGCATCATCGGGAATATTTTTTGGTCTGTTGTGTTTTATAGTAACGAGCATTGAAAAAATTAGAAAGAGAACAATACTGGATAAAAACGAGTAGTGAGGCGGAAAAATTTCCGTTCCCTTTCTTAATTCTGCGTACCTTAGCCAAAATTTTTTACACGCAATATGGAGCAGGTTGAATTCTTAGAACAAAAAGTATTTAATGATTTGAAAAACATGAACGATGGGTTCGACAAGGCAGAAAATATTCATTTCAATGAATGGGATTTCGCAATCGTACTTCAACGCGCAGAATACTTTGGTATTGGAATCTATGAAATTCAGGCATGGCTTGATGGTGTTTTATACGATATTGAAATTCACGAGCATTTCAAAAAGAAAGCCACGGATGCAGCATGGTACAAAAAAGCATTACTCACTTTTTCAACACAACAAAAAGGACTTACGTTTACAGCAGCTTATAAAGTTTCTGCAAAGCTTTTGGCAAAATAGAACGAAATTATAGATAAACAAAAAAGTAAGGACGCAATTAATTGCGTCCTTTTTTATGCGATCATTTAATCCGTTCATGACATCAATCACCCGACTCGTGACAAACAACAATCTTCCTTCTGTAAAAACAAGTTACATTCGCTTCACACTATTCGCTATTTGCCTTTCAGACGGACTCGGCCGGGTCCGAAGAAAGGAAATGGAAATGTGGCGTGGAGTCAGCAAATCACGCTAAAAAACAGCCTGCCCCGATAGGATTACAGGGGGGCGTTTTCCGAAAAGCCTGAGAGTAGGAACCACAACACTTGCGCTGAAGCTAAAGCGAAGACGCATTCACATACTATTCACTATGACAACATTTAATGCAAACGCACCTGCAAGTATCCAATTGGGTAACGGTGCACAATTTTGGGTTTATTTATCGCCACAGAATGACACGGCGAAAATGATCACGACCTGGAAAGTAACTTTTTCACAAGGAAATTGGAGCGATTCTATTTCAAGTGAGGATCCAACCAAACAAATTCAAACACCAAATCTTTCCGGTATTTTTGATATTCAGGTAGAATTACTAAGTGGTTCAACAGGTACATGGCGTGCAATCCCTGCTCAGCAAGGAAGTACGAATCAAATCGGATGCAACAGCAATTGTTCATCCATGGTTGGTATCGTTGCAGACAGTACCAACCCGGCGCCGGGAGCAATCAATGCCCAGTTCTGGACAACGTGGGACGCACTTTGCAGCAGAGCATAAACAAAATCTATTTTGTTAAAACACGTAGGGGCGCGATTAATCGCGCCCCTACGTGTTTTAACTGATTTAATTACTATTTACCACGTAAACAAAGGTCTTGCACTCATTAGTGCATTCACCTCGGAACGTACTTTGTGAATCGTTTCTTCGTCGCCAATGTTCATCAATACACGGTCAATCAATTTTACGATTGTTGGGATTTCTGTTTCTTTAATTCCTCTGGATGTAATTGCAGATGTTCCAACACGAATTCCGGAAGTGATGAATGGAGATTCTGTATCGAAAGGAACCATGTTCTTGTTCACCGTGATATCTGCCAAAACCAAGTTGTTTTCTGCATCTTTTCCAGTTACTCCTTTTGATCGTAAATCGATTAGCATGCTGTGATTGTCTGTTCCTCCAGAAATGATTTTATACCCCAATTTCATGAATTCATCCGCCATCAATGCAGCATTCTTTTTCACTTGAGTCATGTATATTTTGTATCCGTCTGATAACGCTTCTCCAAATGCGACTGCTTTTGCTGCGATTACGTGCTCCAATGGTCCACCTTGAATTCCTGGAAACACTGCTGCATCCAACAAAGCCCCCATTGATTTCGGGTTTCCGTTGTTCCATTTCAAACCAAATGGATTGTCGAAATTATTACGCATCATGATGACACCTCCACGAGGGCCACGCAATGTTTTGTGAGTCGTAGTAGTAACAATGTGACAATAATCCAAAGGATCATTCAATAATCCTGCTGCAATCAATCCTGCTGGATGAGAAATATCTGCTAAAATGAGAGCTCCAACCTCATCTGCAATTTTGCGAATGCGTGCATAATCCCAATCTCTGGAATAAGCGGATGCACCACAAATAATCATTTTTGGTTTTTCGCGTTTCGCCACTTCTTCCATCATGTCATAATCCACTTGTCCAGTTTCTTGACTTACACCATAGAAATGTGGGTCGTATAATTTTCCAGAAAAATTTACCGAAGATCCGTGTGTTAAATGTCCACCATGAGACAAATCGAACCCTAAAATTTTATCTCCTGGTTTTAAACACGCCAAGAAAACAGCCGCATTTGCTTGCGCCCCCGAATGTGGTTGCACATTTGCCCAAGTCGCTCCAAATAATTTACACAAACGATCAATTGCCAATTGCTCTACTTTGTCAACCACTTCACATCCACCGTAATAGCGCTTTCCAGGAAGTCCTTCTGCATATTTATTTGTCAACACAGAACCCATTGCTTCCATTACCTCATCAGAGACGAAATTTTCAGATGCAATTAATTCAATACCATGCTCTTGACGCTGTCTTTCTGCAATAATTAAGTCAAATATTTCTTGATCGCGTTTCATTCTTATATTTTTTTAGTTCAAAAATTTAAACAGTTCAAAGGGTTCAAAAAGCTTAACCGGATCAAAATTGAACGATTGAACGATTGAACTTTTAAACCTTCGGTTTTCGTGCGCAAATATAATCTGATTCTAAAAACTATCATTGCTTTTAGAGTCTTTTGATCGAATGTAATTTGTGTGAATTCACTTCATCTATTTTTCGAATAATTCCTCGGGAATTAAAATCATCGATTCGCACATAGCCGTGAGCATGAATAATTTCATCTTTATTCACCAACAAACCAACATGATGAATCGTTCCTGAATCCGAAATAAAGAAAGCCAAATCACCTGCTTCTCGGTCTTCAAAATCAATCTCCAACCCCATTTCTACTTGTTGTGAAGCATCTCTTGGCAATTGGTAATTGAAAACGCGGTGAACTTGCTGCATCAATCCCGAACAATCAACCCCAAACATCGTTTTTCCTCCCCACAAATAAGGAGCGTTCAAATAGCTTTGAGCAAAATCAATGCGTGAAGTTGGCATTTCTTCTTCCTCATTTAAAAACGAATAGGTTGATTTACCAATCGTAAACGTTTCATCCGCATCTGCCGGACGAAAAAATCCCTTTGGTAAAATTTGTTTTCCCTCAGGTCCTTCTACTATTCGGAATTCGGAATGCTCAACTACCAGTCCATCTAACCAGCGAGAAAATTCTTTTTCCCTTAAGTCTTGAAGTTGTTTTGGGTCCATCCAACCTTCATATCCATCCATAAACGAACGGATTTTCAGCCAATTGTCTTGTACCTCCGTAATTTCAACCAATTCACCAAACAACAATTGCGTTACTAGTTCTGATCGATCGCTTGCTTCTGCTCGAACTGGAGCAATGCTCGCTTTACAAAATGCATGAATTCTACTCACTTTTTAGGAAATTGAGAATTTTTAGTCAAATTCAAAGCCTGTTCCAAATGTCGGTCATTGTGATACGCTACAAATAGCAAAGCATCCCCCAATCTCAATCGAACCAATTTCGACATCGAAAGTGGAACTTTGACTTTCTTTAGGCTGACAGAAACTGACTTTTCGATAATATCCAAGAACTGTTTTTGACCAACTAAGAGTGATTCAACCTCATTACCTGTTACTAATCCGGTTGTTACAGTTGGATTGTATTGGATTGGTGCATTAAATTTCCGTTTCACATTCCGTGCATTCCCCAATTTCATCGACATCCAAGCAGATTTTCCCAAGGGAGAAGATGTGTAATTGATTCTTGGAACTCGAAACCGTGTTCCATCAATACGCTCATTGAGAACACGATGATAGAATGTGGCGTAAGCATTCAAATGGGCAAAAATCTCCGTTAAACTCCAAGTTGTTGGATTCGGTTTCCAATTCATTTGACTTTCCGAATACTTGGAAAACTTGGATTTCAAGTGATGGATATTTTTCTCGGTAATAGTAGCCACTTCATTGAAGACCCATTGAGTTGTCATAATGCTTCGAATTTATATCAAATATAAACAGAGCAAATTGATTAACAAAAGTTATACCCTAAAATGCAACCTTTTTAAACATTTTCATATCTTTCATGTATGAAGCTATTGTTACTCTTGTTTTTTGGACTTGTTTTCGGTGGTCAATTTCTTGCTCAAGAGATCGAACACAAGCATAATACACATTATGCATTGATTGAAAACAAAGGGCAATGGGCCGAAAAAGTGTTATTTCAATCCAAGTCACAAGGAAACAATATTTGGGTTCAGCAACACGGATTCCTCTATGACTTAAGGGATTATTCCCCCATGAAACGCGCACACCTTGGAAACAGTACGGATACTTCGACAGAAATTAAAAGCGCATTATCGGCTGCCCATTTTCTAAATTCCAATGAGGTTTATGAAATAATCAAAGAGAAGCCTCTGCCCTATTATTACAATTACTTCTTAGGAAATGACTCCACAAAATGGACTTCAGACGTTAGAAGTTTCAACGAAGTAACACTCAAGAATTTCTATAACGGAATTGATTTGAAAGTTTTTGACACACCAGAAAAATTCAAGTATGAATTGTGGTGTTCACCAGGAAGTCCGATCAATAACATTCAGATTGATCTCATCCATTTCCAGCAGATTTCAATTGCTAAAAACGGTGATTTGATCCTTAAAACAAGTTTGGGCGAAATAATTGAACAAAAACCGATTGCATATCAACTTTTGAATGGAAAACTCACCGAAATTCTCTGTGCTTTTAAATTAAACGGTAGCATCTTATCTTTTCAACTTGGCAAGTACAATCCGCTCGCAAGTATTATTATTGATCCAGTTTTAATATTCGCGACCTATTCTGGATCTCCTTCAGATAACTTTGGAATGACCGCGACTTATGGCTACGATGGAACTGCTTATTCTGCTGGAACAATCTATGGCAATGCTTATCCTACTCCGGATAATTCTGCCTACGATATCACATCCACTTTTACAGCATTAAGTAATCCTACGTACGGAATTACAGACGTATTTGTATCCAAATATTCACCCGATGGCGAAGATATGCTCTGGACCACTTTTTTGGGTGGAGGAAGTCAAACTCAGGGAACAGAGACAGCACATAGTTTGATCTGTGATCGAAACAACAACCTTTATATCTACGGAGCAACTTCAAGCACTAACTTCCCAATGGTCAATGCTTATCAGCCAACACATGCAGGCGGAGCAGCGGGAGCGAACTTCACAAGCAACGGAGTTCATTTCAACTCACCTGGAACAGATATCTATGTTTCAAAAATCAGTGCCAATGGACATAACCTGCTTGCATCAACCTATGTGGGAGGTTCGCTCAACGATGGGGTAAATATGAAAAGTGGTGCGAATAATTATGATTCATTGACCACTAATTACGGAGACAATTTCAGAGGAGAGATCATGCTCGACTCCTTAGGAAACTGTCTCATTGCGTCCTCCAGTCGATCAAACAATTTCCCTGTACTGAATGCTTTTCAACCAACAAAAGCTGGTCAGCAGGATGGTGTTATTTTTAAATTGACCAGTAACCTGAGCACGATGTTGTGGTCGAGCTATTTTGGGGGAACAGATAACGACGCATGCTATTCCGTAAAAATTGATTCCAGCTACAATATTGTTTTTTCGGGAGGAACTTCCAGTACTAACATTCCTGGAACCACCGGTGGATTGAATCCCAATTATTTGGGTGGAAAAGCAGATGGTTTTGTAGGAAAACTCACTCCTAACGGTCAAACGTTGATACAAAGCACATATATCGGCGCCAATCAGTACGATCAGGCTTTCTTTGTTGAAATAAACCGCAACGATGAAATTTTTATTTTAGGACAATCTGTTGGTGGTAATTTCCCGGTAATTAACTCTCAGAGTTATCCCAACAGCAGCCAGTTTATCGCAAAATTAAATCCAAACTTAACGACCGTCTTAAATTCCACTGTCTTCGGAAATGGAAGCCCGAACATCAATATTTCTCCGGCAGCATTCCTGGTTGATATTTGCGGTAATATGTACGTTTCCGGTTGGGGAGCTAGCATTTTACAAGCCAACCCATTAAGCGGAATGCCGGTCAGTTCGGATGCCTATCAATCCAGTTCAGGTGACGGATTTAACTTCTATTTGTTCGTTTACAAAAGAGATTTCTCTGGCTTGCTTTACGGTAGTTATTTGGGTGGCGGACAGGCGCAGGAACACGTGGACGGAGGAACTTCCCGTTTTGATAAAAATGGTGTTGTTTACCAAAGTGTCTGTGGAGGATGTCAGGGATATAGTGATTTTCCCACTACTCCAAATGCCTGGTCAAACCAAAATCTCAGTTCCAACTGCAACAACATCGTCTTTAAATTTGATTTCCAGCTTCTTCCTAAAGCAGAATTTAACCCAAGTGGTTTAGGAGGATGTGAAGATTACACAGTTACACTTACTAATACAAGCTCCCCATCTGATTCCTATGAATGGGATCTCGGTAATGGAACAACTTCAACAGTCTTCTCACCAACAGTTACTTATACTGATCCAGGAGTTTACATTGTTAAACTGCGGGTAACCGATTCTATATGCTTAATTACAGACACGAATCAAATTACCATAACAGTACTTCCGGATATTCAACTTTCGGTTTCAAATGACACCATTCTTTGTTCTCCTTTACCAATGACTTTCACTGCAAATTCAAGTGGTTCTGCAGATTATTTCATTTGGTCAACAAATAGCCAATTTACAGATACCCTGAATGTTTCAGTAGCTGATTCTACTCTAACTGTAACACCTTCGCAAACGACAACCTATTATATCAACGCAGGAAATGCTGCCTGTTCAAAAATTGATAGTGTGACCGTTTATTTCGTGGGTGGAAGTTTGGTCATCAGCGGAAATGACTCTATTTGTCTCAATGATCCAACCACATTAACTGCTAACATAAACGTTCCTGGTATCACTTTCAATTATGTTTGGAGCCCACTGAATATTCTAACTACAACTGGTCAGCAAAACGTGGTCATTGCAAATCCGCCAACGAGTCAATGGGTATATGTCGATGCAAGTGGCTCAAACGGTTGTTTTGATCGCGATTCAATTTACGTAACTGTTGGAACTATTTCAGGTGCGGTGAACGCTCAAGCAAATCCAGAATACATTGTTCCAGGAGGGGCATCCACACTGACAGCATCTCCGAGTGGTTATTCTTACTTTTGGATTCCTCCAACCAATCTCTCCAACCCGTTAGGTCAAATCACAGAAGCAACACCTCCTCAAACAACTATTTACACGGTAAATATTACCGATGGAATTTGCACCAAATCAGCATCTGTAAAGGTGAATGTTCTGGAAGTTGTCTGTGATCGAACGTATGTTTTTATTCCAAATGCTTTTTCACCAAATGGTGATTTAGAGAATGATGTTCTCTATGTGCGAAGTGTCATTGCTACCAAAATTCTTTTCCGAATCTTTGATCGTTGGGGAGAAATGGTATTTGAAACAACCGATCAAAATAGTGGCTGGGATGGAACGTTTAGAGGAAAACTATTAAAACCAGATACTTATGATTATTATTTGGAAGCTACTTGTGTTCAAGGTGAACAAAAAATAATCAAGGGAAATGTGACGCTTATTCGTTAACTCATTTGTTCATTCCCTTCTATTTTCTATATCAAAGTCTTTGCAAATATTCTAATAATAGAAAACCATAATTTTATTCTTACAGCATTTCTTTTTAAGCAAATCAAGAAGTGAAAAATAGTATTTTTGCGTTATGAAATGGATAGGAAACCGCATTAGTTATTTGGACGAACAACAAAAAACAACGTTCATTATTACACCAGAACAAATTGGAGTAATTAAAGCATTAATGGGCGCTTGGTTTTTCATGTGGTTTGCAATTGGAGTCACTATCGGTTGGTCTTATTTCACGTTTACCTTCACACAACAAGAAAAGATTATACTTGGAATCTTTATGGCATTTTGGCTCTACTACTTTATTAGGGTTGGAAGAACATTCCTATGGATCCTTTATGGAAGAGAATACATTAAAGTTGATAAAATCTCGATGACTATCAAAACGAGTATTCGCACGTATGGCAAGGCGAAAGAATATTACTTAGAGAACATCAAAAAAATACGGGTTTCTGTTCCAAAAGAAAATTCCTTTCAAGCAGCCTGGGAAAATTCACCTTGGATTCGTGGTGGAGAACGCATCGAATTCGACTATTTAGGAAAGACAGTACGTGTTGGACGAAAATTGAATCAACAAGACGCGAAATTATTGTTCCAAGTATTAACGAAACGCATTGAAGACCAATTAAAGAAAAAGAATTGATTTTTAGATTACAATTCGAATAACCTCTTCCCTATTCATTCCTTTTCGCAAATGTTCCAAGATAATTGGAAACTTTTCGTCTATTCTTTCTGGTGTAAAGCCCAATTCTATCCCTAGTCTTCTCACCAATTTCGTCTCATTTTCATCCATATTTCCATCAACTCCCAACAGTTGAATTAACTGAATAAAGCGCTCGTATCTTTCTTCTCTTGTAACAGGTGGTATAAATGGGTAATCATCTGGGTTTTCGCAAATTTCAGCTACTTGTTCATCCGTTAATGAAAGTTTTGTTGCAATCCTCTTCAATAATTGATTTTCTGCTAAACTAACCTTCCCGTCTACTCTAGCCAGCATAACCAAATTTCTAAAATGACCTTTTTGACGTGCTTGTTCTCCTGAATCAAAAATGTGTGAAAATGAGCTCATATTGATAGTTTGTATTTTAATTGTTCAATAGGTTTTTAAAGGATTCTAGAATTAAATTGCAAAATCCATTTGGAAAGTGAAAGCAGAAAATCTATTTCAATTCCTGTTCTATAAAATCTATCAAGGAATGAATTACTTTGATATGAATTTCTTGAGCTCTGTCTGCAAAATCTGAATAAGGTGCACGAATTTCCACATCGCACAAAGTAGCCATTTTACCGCCATCTTTTCCTGTAAGGCCAACAACCAACATCCCTTTGCTTTTAGCAACTTCAATCGCTCGAAGTACATTTTTCGAATTACCCGAGGTCGAAATAGCTAATAAAACATCTCCTTTTTGCCCCAGAGCTTCCAAATAACGTGAAAAAATGAACTCATAGCCATAATCATTTCCGACACAGCTAATATGTGAGGGATCTGAAATACTCAAGGCCGGAATTGCTTTTCGATCATCCCGATATCTTCCAGTTAATTCTTCCGCAAAATGCATGGCATCGCACATGGACCCCCCATTTCCACAAGAGATTATCTTTCCTCCACTCGAAATAGCTGAAACCATTAAATTTCCAGCATTTTGAATCAATTGATGATTGGCTGCGTTGTTAAATTTTTGCAAAATCTCTTGCGCTTCGTTAAAATGGTCTGCTATTTGATTCATGCCTTTACAAATGGGATTGATTGTAAAAATAAATAATTATTGAGTGCGGTTACCATTTTAGATAAACTTGTTATATTTGAAAATCGGAGTTTGCTCCATAACACAAAAACAACTATGAAAAATATTCTACTTGCCATTCTAACCTTAACTTTGGGATACAGCGCATCCGCGCAAGATGATTGTTTTAAGAAATTGGAAGACGCTTTTGCAAAAAGAGGTTCATACACCGTTGCTGATGACATGCATCGAAATGTTATCGTTAGCTTTTTCACTCCTGAAGGTACGGAATGTCTTACTGGTAAAGCTAGAGTTGAAAATGGAGCAGTGGTTTCTATTTTCCTACAATACGATGATGGAACTTATTATTTATTGGAGAAAAAATTCTACAATGCAAAGAAAACAAATCCAGTTGTTACCAATGGAATTTCAGAAATGGTTTTCACCCCAGATGGAGAAAAATTTAGAGTGGTATTTATTGATAAATTGAAGCCAAAAGCAAAATCATACAAGCAAGCAAATTTGCCAGATGATTTGTAATAGAAAATAGAACAAAAAAAGGAGACCTCGGTTTCCTTTTTTTATGCAAAAATATCCATCTCTTCTAAGTTTTTGAGGTAAAACGAATAGCTAGTCCCTAGACTTTCTTTTTCAACCGTTTTAGTTCCCTCTAGTTGTTCCACCAATGTTTCGATAAGTATCAGTCCAAAAGAAGAAGTTGTCGCGCTATTCATTTTCCATACACCACTATCAAAGTAGGTTAAGTAAAGCCACCCCTCCTTCCCCTTCTTCATGGTTATTTCAATGCGAGCATCCTGAACCTCAAAAAACGCATGCTTTAAAGAGTTTGAAACCAATTCATTCACTAAAAGTCCAAGAGGAACAAGTGTTTTCAATCCAATTCGATCTACTTCAACATCAATTTGATAGTGAACATTCTCATCATTTATACTCAAACTTATGATTTCACGTACTAAATCATCCAAATAATCCCCAATTTTCACTTGCGACAAATTATTATTTTGATAGAGTTTTTGATGAATCAATGACATGGCCATAATCCGATTAATCGATTCTTGAAACAAAATTCGAAACTCTGGGTTATCCACCTCTTGACTTTGCATACGCAATAGGCTCACCACAATTTGGAGATTGTTTTTAACCCGATGATGGATTTCTCGCACCAAGGTAGTTTTCTCATCATTCTGAATAGAAATTCGGGCGTTTTGTTCTTTCAATTGATCAAAAGATTCAATTAATTTTCGCTCGGAATAACGATTCAGTTCCAAAAACAAGTAAAATAAGTAAAAGTTTATCGAAAATGCCGCTATCAATTCGATTAGTAAAGAAATCTTTTGATAGTTCGTAAGCTCCTTCAGTATTAGAATTTGGTTATTTAGGTGAAGAAAAATAAATAGCCCAATTACAGTAATGGATAAAAACAATAATAAATAGCCCAATTTGCGTCCCAATGTAAAAAATGCAAGAAAGACTACCGTCATCAACCACATTACATCGACTAAATGGATTCTACTGTGATAAACCATTAAAGCAAAAGCTACGATAATATAACCACAGATCGAATAAATATAAAAGACTAATAAATAATTCCTGTTATTCAATTTCATGATGATTAAACAGGTAGCACTGATGATTGTAGCAACAGCCATCATGCTAAAGCTTTCCATTGATTCAAAATAACGGGTATAAGAAAGAATGCTAAATGTGCACAAAAACATGATAGACATGCGAAATGCTAGTTTAACTCGTAATTCTTCAAGGTACGTTATGACTTCGCCGGAAATAGTGTTAGATTCTAAATTTTTCAATTCAATAGTAGTATAAATCGAATATACTGATTTTTTCCAATTTTTCAAGAAAATTAAACTCAAATCTAAATAACGTGAGATTGGGATAAGAATTCTAATTCCGATCTCACGTTAAAATATGTATTTTCGTACTACGATGAAACATGTAGCTTGGATTACAGGTGCTTCTTCTGGGATTGGAGAAGAACTCTGCAGACAACTGGCTCGAAAAGGATTCAAATTAATTCTGTCGAGTCGCAGTGAAGAGAAACTTCTCTCATTGAAAAAGGAACTTCCGAATCCAGAAGAGCATCTGATTGTTCCATTGGATTTAGAACATTCCGATCATTTTACCGAGTTGGTCAAACAAACTCTAGCACAAACAAAACGTATCGACTATCTGTACAATTGTGGTGGTTTAAGCCAGCGTGCGGAAGCTAGTGAAACAAGCATGGAAGTTGATAGAAGAATCATGGAGATTAACTATTTTGGAACCATTGCTCTTACGAAAGCAGTATTACCTTATATGCAAGCTCAGAAATCGGGTCATATCATTGCTATTTCTAGCATTGCTGGAAAATTTGGCTTTTACCTGCGCTCGGCATACAGCGCCAGCAAACATGCCATTCAGGGTTTTTTTGAGAGTTTACTTTTAGAAGAAGCGAAAAACAATATATCTGTCACGATTGCTTATCCGGGGAAAATCAATACACCTATTTCACTCAGCGCACTGGGGAAAGATGGGAAAGCTCATGGGGAAATGGATCACAATCAGGAAACAGGAATGCCGGTAGAGCAATGTGTAGCTATTCTTCTGAAAGCAGTAGATCAAAAGAAGAAAGAAATACTGATTGGAAACAAAGAAATCAAAGCGGTGACGCTGAAACGATTCTTCCCGAAGTTGTTCTGGAAAATTATTGCGAAGCAAAGTCCAACTTAGAGGATTTTAAGATGTTAGGACATCAAGAGAGATCTCGATGTACGTTCAGCGTTCTAATTACAGATTTATGTTAGACTGTTGGGGCGTGATCCATTTCTAATATCTCAATAGTATTTACAAATGAAAATTCCAAAAAAACAAAAACGAACCTAAAATTGGCAATTCACTTGCTAAACAAAAAGAGAAAACTACTTTTGCAAACATTAATAACTACGGTTCAAAATCCACTATACACATTTTGAACCCAATTATTTACTTATTAATAAGAAGAACTTTGCGCTATTACTGCGTTTGGTGATTCCTATGAGGATTTTATATTGCTAGAGGTTTCTCCTTCTATAACCATTATTAACTGTCTTTAAAACCAAGAGAAGACACTATTTACTGAATATGCCTATGACACAGAAGATATTGAATTGTATCCAAACCCAACCAGTTCAATAATCACCATTAAAGTTCCTGTGAATTTGAATCAACCGATTACTATTTTTGATTTGAATGGTAAATTGGTAAAACAAGTGGAATCTAATCAACTGAATTTTCAAGTAGACCTTTCATCTTTGGATAAAGGGGTGTATCTTGCTCACTTCTTGATTGAAGGTCAGGATTTGGTAAAACGTATTGTAATACAATAATGCTTAAACAATTATTTATTTTAACTGCATTTGGGATATTTATCTCAAATGCAGTTTTTTCTCAAAATAGTAACCGAATATCGGTTCAAACTGGGCTATTCAATTGTTTTTTTGATGGTTCACCAATTGTTAATTCCTTACCAATAAAAGGTAAAGGAAGAATTTTTGGAAACAGACTAATCGATTCACAAGGTATTGAATTGATGCACAGATTTAAAAAATCTCAAATTTCGGTAGAATACATGAAATTTTACGGAGTTTACAACTATACCTTAAATTATGGAAATGCTGCTGCTCCAGCACAGGAAATGTGGAAAAATCTTAAAATCATAAGTTGCTATTATAATCGATTTTTATCGATTAATGAACACTGGAATTTTCAATATGGTGCGGGGATTTCATATTCGTGGGGCAGTGGCTCGTTTCATCACTCTGCATTTGATAATGGTTTTTGGACCGAATCATTCAATACTGGCTATTACAGTGAGGATATAGGACTTAATTTAAAGGCAGGTATTGAATATACCCCTATCAAATGGCTCACAATTTACTCCAACTTTAACTTTCTAGGTTCAGTTTACCAAAAGAATGATATTGACTTCTCGCAGTCTTATACTGAATCTTATCACAAAAATATTCCTAGTAAATATTCAGTTTCATGGAGATTTGGGGTTGGATTTAACTATGGAAAAATTGCAGTTGACACTATTGTTGGCAAAGCAAAGAATAGAATAACAATACAAACAGGATTGTTTCACTGTTTTTTTGATGGAACACCAATGGTTAATGTAAACCATCGGAATAAATATGAGCCTTTTCGTAAATTACTATACAGTTCATTCGGAGGACAATTCAGACGCCAACTGAATACTAGAAATGCAGTGATGCTTGAATATATGTATCATACAAGATCTTATTGGAATGTAATTCCAGAATTAAAAAATGGGGTTACTGAAATAAAGTACAACACAATTAATGCCACTTATGAAAGATGCCTGCCTCTATCACAATTCTGTTTCACCTATGGTGGAGGACTGAATTATCGAACTGGTAGTGAGTCTATTGTGGTGGATTATTTGAAATTATACAATTATGTTAATCAAATATATTATGAACCTGTCGAGAAGAATCGAAAACTGAATGATTTTGGAATAAACATGAGAGCAGGTATAGAATATACACCAAGAAAATGTCTAACAGTTTTTTCAAAAGTTGACTTGCTTGGTTTCTTGTATATGAGCGATAAGAATGTAAGGAATGTCATACAGCAAGATTACGAGGTCAAGGGCTATCCGCGCCGTTTTGATCTGTCTTGGAGATTTGGTATAGGGTTTAATTTTTGAGCAGTGCTACTTAGAGGATTTTAAGATGTTCGGACTTTAAGATTTTAGGATATTAAGACTTGAAACTTTGATTAAAGTCTTAATATCCTGAAGTCCTAACATCTTAAAATCCATCAAATAATCCCTTTATCCATTAAAAAAACAGCTACATTCGTTTCAATCCGCTTGTTGATATTTGACGTATCTCCTTTTTCGAAAGTGTTTCCTGTAATTTTTTCGTAAAGCTCGATATAACGCTCAGTGATTGTCTCCACAAAAGAATCTGGCATTTCAGGCATTACTTGACCTTCCAAACCTTGAAATCCATTTTCAATCAACCACTGGCGCACAAATTCTTTGGAAAGTTGGCGTTGGTTTTCTCCTTTTGCTTGTCTTTCCTCATAACCGTCTGCATAAAAATACCGGGAGGAATCTGGTGTGTGAATCTCATCAATTAAGATGACTTCCCCATTTCTAATTCCAAATTCATACTTGGTATCAACTAAAATTAATCCTCTTTCTGCAGCCATTTCCGTTCCTCGTTGAAACAATGCACGCGTATAAGCTTCCATTTTTTCATAAATCTCTTGAGGAACAATTCCGTTTTTAAGAATATCCTCTCGAGAAATATCTTCATCATGACCTTCTTCCGCTTTGGAAGCTGGGGTAATGATAGGCTCTGGAAAACGGTCATTCTCTTTCATCCCTTCTGGAAGAACAACACCACACAACATTCTTTTTCCTAATGCATATTCACGAGCAGAATGTCCCGCTAAATATCCGCGAATAACCATTTCAACACGCACTGGCTCACAAGCATAACCAACAGCAACCGAAGGGTCTGGAGCTCCGATTAACCAATTTGGGACGATATCTCGAGTAGCCTCTAAAAACATGGTAGCAACTTGGTTAAGAACTTGACCTTTAAACGGAATACCTTTTGGTAAAATGTGATCAAATGCAGAAATTCGATCAGTAGCAACCATCACCATTGTGTCATTGTCAATGGTATAAACCTCACGAACCTTTCCACGATAAACATTTGTTTGCTTCGGAAATTTAAAATTGGTACTCGTAATTGTTTCGTTCAACATAATTTACAAATTTTGGAACTTTTTATTTTCTTTTTGACTTTGCTTCTTCCTCTTCTTTTTCAAATCGCTTAATCTTCTCCGCAGTCTCCGCTTTATCAAATGCATCAATGATTCGTTTCACCAAAGAATGTCGAATAACATCACTTTGAGTCAGTCGAATAATCTCAATTTCCTCCACTTCATTCAAAATATCTAGTGCATATGACAATCCCGACTTTTGGCGGTGGGGCAAATCTACTTGAGACATATCCCCCGTAATTACGAATTGAGCCGTTTGTCCCATTCTCGTCAAGAACATTTTCATTTGCATGACTGTTGCATTTTGAGCCTCATCCAAAATCACAAATGCCTTATCGAGTGTTCTACCGCGCATAAATGCCAATGGAGCAATTTCAATAATCCCGAATTCGAGCATGTCGGCCAATTTCTCTGGCGGAATCATATCACGAAGCGCGTCGTAAAGCGGCATCAAATAAGGATCTAATTTTTCCTTCAAATCTCCTGGAAGAAATCCTAAATTCTCACCTGCCTCCACTGCGGGTCTCGTCAACACAATGCGTTTAACTTCTTTTGCTTTCAAAGCGCGTACTGCCAAAGCAACGGCAGTATAAGTTTTACCCGTTCCAGCTGGACCAACGGCAAAGACCATATCGCTTTTATTGACAGCTTGAACCAATTTTCGCTGATTTAAAGTCTTTGCTTTAATTTTCACCCCGCCATTTCCATGAACCAAGGTTTCCGTTCCGTCGGATAAAAGCATTTCGGAACCATCGTCCAACATTAAATTGTCGATGTTGTTTTCTGTCAAAACATTGTATTGGTTGAAATGAGCCAAAATAAGTTCAAACTTACGTTCAAACTCCTCCATGACTTCAGAATCACCCAGAATCGTTAGCTCATTTCCGCGTGAATTAATTTTCAACTTCGGAAAGAAAGACCGAATGTGCTTCAAATTGGAATTGTTAACTCCAAATAATTCAGCAACATTAGCCCCTTTTATTTCAATTTTCTTTTCTATCAATGTGAATAAAACTTTTGTTTCTAAGTTTCGGTTGTATTTATAACCCGTATTTTTGAAACAAATTTAAGTATTTTTTCAACGGATAATGACAGTGTTCATAAGATGGGAATTATAACATTGATAACAGATATGGGTTTGACCGACTACTACGTAGCGGTTTTAAAGGGAAATTTATACAAATTGGCTCCTGAAGTATCTATTGTTGATATTACGCATCAAGTGAGACCTTTCGATATTGCAGACGCAAGTTATTACATTCAGTCTTCCTTTCAAGAGTTCCCAGAAGGAACAATCCACATCATAGGAGTTGATAGTGAACCTATTATTAATTCCAGTAATGGTGCTTATCCTTCTATACTTTTGTTTAAAGGCCATTATTTCATTTCAAATGACAATGGAATCTTCGCTTTAATTCTGAAAGGTGAAAGTCCGGAAGGTTTTTGGAGAATTGACAATGTGCTTTCCAACCCGAAGGGATTCCGCTTTCCAGTAAAGAACATTTTTGTGCCCACTGCGGCACGTATTTTAGCTGGAGAATCACTCAGCGACATTGGCTCAGAAGAAAGCTCTTGGCGTGTTGCACATACAGTGGCTGCAGTCATTGAAGAGAATTTAATCAAAGGCTCTATTGTACACATTGACCATTACGGAAACACGATTACAAATATTAGCAAAGAAATTTTTGATCGATTTGAAAATGCTCCTTTCACTATTTTATTTAGGAAACGAGAATATTACATTGACGAAATATCTACTACCTACAACGATGTCGCGCCAGGAGAACGATTAGCGTTTTTCAATGATAATAATTTTCTGGAAATTGCCATTAACAAAGGCGCTACTGGAAATGGTGGAGGCGCAGATTCCTTATTTGGACTCCGCATTTACGACTTAGTCCGTATTGAATTTACACCTCGCGGATCAGCAAAAACAATCGATTCATTATTTTAATTTTATGCTTACACGAATTGTTAAATTGACCTTTCAAGAAGACAAAGTTGGTGACTTTCTTTCTTTTTTTGACACAATCAACACCCGAGTAAGTACGTTTGAAAATTGTTTTGGAATGCGCTTGATGCAAGACATTCATCAGCCAACAATTATATTCACTTACAGTAACTGGAAGGATGAAAATGCGTTAAATTCTTACCGCGATTCCTCATTATTTGAAGGAGTTTGGTCTACTATTAAACCTTGGTTTGGTGGTAAGCCAGAAGCTTGGAGTGTCGACACCTATTTTGAAGATGGATCCTTTTCACCCAACCAAACGACAAAGTAAACGTTTATAGCACTTGAACAATAAACCAATTTATGAATATTGTTCTTATTTTTGCCGAAGTTAAATAGATATGAAAGCACTTTATTGGAAAGAGATTAGGAGTTTTTTAGGCTCCATAATCGGATATATCTTCATTGTTATTTTCTTGATTACTTCAGGGATTTTTCACTGGGTGGTTGCCGAAGACACAAACTTGCTCAACGGGGAGGAAGTTGATTTGATTCCTTTTTTCAATTTATCTCCCATTATCTTTCTGGTGTTAATTCCTGCTATTACAATGCGAATGATTGCTGAAGAGCGTAAAACAGGAACTATTGAGTTACTTTTCACACGCCCAATTACGGATTTTCAAATTATTGCTGCGAAATACCTTGCTGGAGTAACACTACTGATCATTTCATTGTTACCCACATTGATTTACTACTACAGTATGGTTCAACTAGGAGTTGATTCGATGGATGAAAATGGAATTTCTAAATCTGTCATTGATGAAGGAGCAACATTCACCTCCTACCTCGGATTAATTTTATTGGGATCTACATTTATTGCAATTGGAATCTTTTCATCAGCAGTAACTAGTAATCAAATCGTGGCATTTATTGTTGCGATGTTTTTATGCTGGTTGTTTTATGATGGATTTGAACTTCTTGGGTCTTTCAATTTAATGGGAGATTTCGACATTATTTTTCAATACATTGGTTTAACATCCCATTACAAAAGCATCATGAAAGGTGTTATCGACACTAGTGACCTAATCTATTTCTTCGGTATGATTGTCCTATTCTTAGCGGCAACACTCACTGTTGTTAAATCCTTGAAACGTTAATTCGATGGCTGAAAGTACTGGAAAAATGAAAAAATTCTACAACTGGATTCTTCTTGGAATCATCGTTGGAGTTGTAATATTCCTCAATATTATTGGAACCTTTGTCTATTCGAGGATTGACATGACGGAGGACGAAAGGTATTCATTATCGACTGGAACTATTGAATTTCTTGGTAAAATGAATGAGCAGAATTCAGTCAAGAAAAGTAAAAAAGCAAGTCGAATTTACCTGAAAATTTATTTGGAAGGAAAACTTCCCGCAGAGGTCAAGCGTTTTCGAAATGCAATTGAAGACAAACTAGATGAATTCAAAGAAATAGCCGGCGACCGAATTGAATATACATTCATAGACCCTTTATCTGGAACTGAATCGGAGCAAAGAGCTTTGTTTGAAATCTTATACAACAAAGCACAGGGAATTATTCCTCTAGAAATTGTTTACCAAAAAGATGGTTCTCAATCCCAAATGACACTGTGGCCAGGGGCAGAAATAGAATATGAAGGATTCACAAAAAATTACATTCAATTTCTTCCAGGATCTCCTCAAGGCCAACCCGTGCAATTATCTAAGGAGTTTTCAGAACAAACCATTCAAAATTCCATTAACAACTTGGAATACATGCTGGTTTCAGCACTTAAAAGAGTTATCCAATCATCCAGACCACGCATTGCCTTTATTAACGGACATGGTGAATTAAAAGAACGAGAAACTCAACGAGTACGCTCATTGCTGGAGAAATACTATTCCATTGAAGATGTCAATCTGAATGATTCCTTGAGAGTTCTTGATGGATTCTCAGGTGTAATTATTGCCCGACCACGAACGGCGTATTCAGACAAAGATTTATACCTCTTAGATCAATTTGTATTAAAAGGCGGAAGCTTGATGTGCTTCTTTGATAAATTGACATTCCCACAAGATTCTTTGTATAAAACAGGAATGACTCACACTGTCCGTACGAATTTAGGCCTCGACCGAATGCTATTTGATTACGGAATAAGAACGAATGATAATTATGTTGTCGACGTAAGATGCGCACCTATCCAAACACCTTTTGCTAAGCAAAGCCTTCTGCCCTGGTTCTTTTATGTAGCGGCAACACCAACCAAACACCCAATTGCTAGAAATATTGAGCCTGTTATGCTTCGATATGCATCTCAAATTCAATTAATTCCTGGCGAGCAACGCTTGGTTTCTCCTGTTTTGACCACATCAACCAATTCAAACATTACAGGAATGGCGCCACTTATAAGCTTAGGAATGCCTATGAATTATGGGAAAGTTCCTGTATTAGTGGACAATCCAACTTCTGAAAACAACAAAATATGTATCGCAGGAATCTCTGAAGGCCGTTTTGACTCCCACTTTAAAAACCGCTTAATTGACGAATTTGCGAAAAATAAAGAATCTGGATTTATTACCAAGAGCACCAAAGAAGGAAAAGTTCTTGTGGTCGCAAATGGATCATTTATCGCAAACTACTATGATTCGATGCCTAATAAAAAGGGGCAAATGATGTATCGTCCCATCTCATTCAATAATTTAAGATACGATGAAGTGATGGCTCAGATGCGCATGCAGCCGCTCATTTACGGGAATCAGGAATTTATTCAAAACATGGTGGATTACATGATGGGAGATAATTCCGTTTTAGATATTCGAAGCAAACAAATTGACATCCATCCAATTAACAAAGAAAAAGTAAAAGATCAACGAATTAAATACATCTTAATCAATGTTGCTCTTCCATCGCTTCTAGTTATTTTATTCGCTATTTTATTATTTTACTTGCGAAAACGACGTTTCGCACGTTCTTAAGCTATATGAAAAGAATTATCATCATCATTTTAGGAGTTGGACTTCTAGTAGGATTAGGAATCTACACTTCACAATTAATTAGTAAAAAAGGAACATCCGATGAAAATTTGGCTGCCTTCAATTTTGACATCAAGGATACCGCTTCAGTTGATAAAATCATTATAACGGAGCCTAACGGTATGGAAATGACCTTACTTCGATCGGGGACAACTTGGACAGATGAAAAAGGTCAATGTGTTCAATCAGCTCAAGTTTTTAATATTCTTGATGCATTGTACAATGTTCGATTTAAAGGATACATCCCTGAAAACGGGGTAAAGTTAGTCATCAACCGAATGGCTACAATAGGCATTAAAGTACAATATTTTCAGCATGGTGATTGGAGTAAAACGTGGTATATTGGAGGGTCAACCTCTGATCATCACGGCACCTTCATGTTGGTAGAATCTGAAGAAGCAGGAAAAAGTGATTTACCAGTTATTGCAGAAATCAAAGGATTGAAAGGAATTATTGAACCTCGTTTTTTTGCAGATTCAAGAAGATGGCAATGTTCGGGTATTTTTGCATACCAAATGTCTGAAATAGCTGAGGTAAATGTTAAATTCCCAGATAGAAAAGACCGTAATTTTGAAGTTCGCAAGATAAAGGACGATTACTTGGTGAAATTTGGAGGTAAATATTTAACGAGTTTAGACACAAACATGGTTTATCGTTATTTACTAAACTACAAACGAATTAATTTTGAAAATCCAAATTTTGAATTGACAAACAAACAAATTGACAGTCTGAAAAAAACAAAGCCATTTTGCGAGTTAAATCTGCGTACAGTTAAAAACGAAAAGAAAAAGTTACGTATGTTCAGAATTCAGGCTACTTCAACAGGTGAATCAGAAGTAGATGACTTTGGTGATAAAGCAACTTATGATGTTAACAAGTTCTGGTGTGAACTTCCTAATGGAGAGATTGTTAAATGCCAATATTTCGTATTTAACCCAATCATTATGGGACATATATACTTCAACCCGAATAGATACGCAACAAAACCTCAAGGTTAATATCTCGTTGAAAACTGGTTCTAAAGAGTTCGTTTTTCGAGTCTTTAGCGGATTTATAATTGGTATATTTGCTTTTCGTAAACAATCCATAGTATGAATTTTATCGTATCAAGTACGAATTTACTGCGTCACCTTCAAAGCATTAGCGGTGTTTTAAGCACGAGTAACACTTTACCTATTTTAGACAATTTCTTGTTTACTATTACAGATAGCCAATTAATTATATCGGCATCTGATTTAGAAACAACGATGCAAACAACCATGGAGGTTGAAGCAACAGATTCAGGCAAAGTAGCTATTCCAGCTAAAATGTTATTGGATGTACTGAAAAACTTACCAGATCAACCTTGTACTTTTAAGATTGATGATAGTAAGTATGAGGTAGAGATTGCTTATGATAACGGAAAATCAAAAATGGTTGGTTTTAATGGAGAAGAGTTTCCAAAAACACCAACGATTGAAAACAGTACAAGCATCCGAATTTCTGGTGAAATTATTTCAAGCGCAATCAATAAAACCTTGTTTGCAGCAGGAAATGATGATTTAAGACCAGTTATGAGCGGTATGTACTGCCAATTCAGCCCTTCCGATATTACATTTGTCGCAACGGATGCTCACAAACTGGTTCGATACAGAAGATCTGATGGACAAGCAACAAATGGAGCCGCATTTATTCTTCCAAAAAAACCATTGAATTTGTTGAAATCAAATTTGAGAGGTGATGAAGAAGTTCAATTAGAATATACAGATTCAAATGCAATTTTCACATTTAATGACATCGTTTTGATGTGTCGTTTAATTGATGGAAAATATCCAAACTATGAAGCTGTAATTCCGAAAGAGAATCCAAATATCTTGATTGTTGATCGTATGCAATTTTTAGGAGCAATTAAACGTGTTTCTATTTTCGCAAACAAAACAACACATCAAGTCAAATTGAAAATTGCTGGTAGCGAATTAAACGTTTCTGCTGAAGATTTGGATTTCTCCAACGAAGCAAATGAGCGTTTAACATGTAATTACGACGGTACCGATATCGAAATTGCATTTAACAGCCGTTTTTTAATGGAAATGCTAAACAACATCGATGCAGCAGAAGTGAAAATGGCCATGAGTGAACCAAGCAGAGCTGGTTTATTAATGCCAAACACATCAGAAAATGAAAGTGAAGACATTTTGATGTTGGTGATGCCAGTTATGATAAACAGATAAAAAAACAGATATATTATAGAAAAATCGTCCTTCATTTGAAAGACGATTTTTTTTTGGCACGAATTTTATTAGCTATTCTTTATAAAATTCAAAGTCATGAAAAATTTCTACATCACATTTGCCCTTGTACTTTTAACGAGTACTCTTGGACATGCTTCTGAATTCATTTTACGTGTTCAGGGAAACGGTCAATACATCGTTAGTGCTTCTAATCAAACACAAACGAATACTTACAACACTTATCAATTTTACAACTTATATGGAGGTTCTACTCAAGTAAAAGTTGTGAGTAAATGGAACAAGCAAATAATTTTCAAAAACACGGTTTCGATTCCCAATGAATCTCAAGTTGTTGCAGAATTAGATCCCTATGGAAACATGACAATCATTTCTACAAACCCTCTTTCAAATTCAAGCAATGGTTGGGGAGAAAATGTTGGATCAGTGAATTATGGAAACTCAGGAAATCACTGTGGAACAGTTTCAAATAACCAAAATGGATATTATCAAGGTCAAAATACAAGTAATGTATATTTCAATCAGTTTTTATCAACCCTAAAAAATGAAAGCTTCGATAGTAATCGGTTGAAAAATGCAAAAGTATATGCTGCAAACACCAATTTATCAGCGAATCAAATCAAAGAAATTGCTTCAACCTTCACTTTTGATAGTAACCGATTAGATTGGGCAAAATCAGCATACAGCTCTTGCTTTGACAAAGGGAATTACTTCTTGTTACAAAACACATTTACATTCTCTTCCAATTACAGCGATTTACAAAGCTTCATAAGCACTCAATGATAAACCCAATTTTGATGGTTTCATCAAAATAAAATCCAAAACCAATCCAGAATGTCGAATCTTACGGTTCGACATTCTTATTTAACTTAAGTTCGGGATAAATTTGATCAAAATTCACTATCTTTGATTCTCATAACTAGCTATATGAAAGAACTAGATTTAGTAGCATTGCAAGAGGCTTTTGACCGTAAACTAAAAAACGAGATTCGAATTGAGCCAAAAGATTGGATGCCCGATGCATACCGAAAAACATTGATTCGTCAGATTTCTCAACATGCCCATTCCGAAATTGTAGGAATGCTTCCAGAAGGAAACTGGATTACTCGTGCACCAAATTTACGACGCAAAGCAGTATTATTAGCGAAAGTTCAAGATGAAGCTGGGCATGGACAATACTTGTATTCAGCGATGGAAACCTTAGGTTTTTCTCGCGAACAAAGTATAGACGACTTACACTCAGGAAAAGCAAAATATTCATCCATTTTCAACTACCCTACTCTTACTTGGGCCGATATGGGCGCAGTAGGTTGGCTAGTTGATGGTGCTGCGATTATGAATCAAGTTCCATTGTGCAGAACATCATACGGGCCTTATGCTCGTGCGATGGTTCGTGTTTGCAAAGAAGAATCTTTTCACCAGCGCCAAGGCTATGAAATCATGTGCACTCTGATGAAAGGTACTGAAGCTCAAAAAGCAATGGCTCAGGATGCATTAAATCGTTTTTGGTGGCCTTCCTTGATGATGTTTGGTCCAAGCGATGCAGAATCCACTCATACACAACAATCTATCGATTGGAAAATTAAACGTCATACGAATGATGAGTTGCGTCAAATGTTTGTCAATGCATCGGTTCCACAAGCAGAATTGATCGGATTGACTATCCCAGATCCAGATTTAAAATGGAACGAAGCAAGAGGTGAATACGACTTTGGAGCTATTGATTGGGAAGAATTCAAACAAGTTGTGAGTGGAAACGGACCATGTAATGCCGAGCGAATCGCAGCACGCGTAAAAGCAAAGGAAAATGGAATGTGGGTAAGAGAAGCTGCAATGGCTCACGCAGAAAAGAAAAAAATTAAAAAAGCATCTTAATATCTAATAGAATGTCAGGAAAAGAATGGCCTTTATGGGAAGTTTTTATCAGAAGTAAAGTAGGATTAAACCACAAACATGTTGGAAGTATTCATGCTGCAGATGGCGAAATGGCTGTTGAAAATGCACGTGATGTTTATACAAGACGCAGCGAGGGAATCTCCATTTGGGTAGTAGAATCTTCTCAAATTTTTGCTTCTGATCCAGCAGATGCAGATGGTTTATTCGAACCAGCAGACAGCAAAATATACCGTCATCCAACTTTTTATGAAGTGCCAGAAGGTGTTGGACACATGTAAAATTTAGACATAAGACCACAGACAAAAGACTATAGACTAACTATTTGTCTTTCGTCTTGAGTCTTCTATCTTAAGTCTTCAAAAAATGAAAAATAACTTATTTACATATACTTTACGCATCGCCGATGACAGTTTGATACTTGGTCAACGTTTATCTGAATGGTGCGGACATGGCCCTGTCATTGAAGAAGATATTGCTCTAACAAATATTGCCTTGGATTTAATTGGCCAAGCAACTTCTCTTTTAGAATACGCTGCAAAAGTGGAAGGCAAAGGAAGAACTGCAGATGATTTAGCATTTTTGAGATTTGAAAATGAATATTTAAATGCTCAATTAATCGAACAAAAGAATGGCGACTTTGGGGTTACAATTGTTCGTCAATGGATTTTCGATACATTCAGATTATCGTTCTACGAGGCATTGCAACATTCTTCAGATAGCCAATTGGCAGCGATTGCTGAGAAATCTCTAAAGGAAACAAAATACCATTGGAAACATTCTTCGGAGTGGATGATTCGCTTAGGAGACGGAACAGAAGAATCTCATCTACGTGTAAACGAGGCATTAATCTCCCTTTGGAAATTTTCAGATGAATTGTTTTTCATGGATGAAGTTGACAAAGAATTAATTGCAGCAGGAATTGCCATTGATCTTGAAACTTTAAGACCTGCTTTCAATGAACGAATAAATTACGTTCTCAATGAAGCAACATTAGAAGTACCTGATTCAACATGGAAGTTAAATGGTGGTCGACTTGGAAGGCATACAGAACATTTCGGACATCTGATTGCAGAAATGCAGTACATGCAGCGTGCTTACCCCAACATGGAATGGTAACTGAATCAACAATTTGGTCTTATTTAGAAGAAGTTCCTGATCCAGAAGTTCCTGTACTTTCAATTATAGACCTTGGAATTGTTCGTGGGGTAAAAGTGATTTCAGATAGTGAAGTTCATATTACCATTACACCAACTTATTCAGGTTGTCCAGCGATGAATTACATCGAAAAATCAATCCAAGAAATACTGACAGAAAAAGGGTTCAAAACCATTCACATTGATACTATTTTAGCACCTGCTTGGACAACAGATTGGATGAGCGAAAACGGGAAGAAAAAACTACTGGAGTATGGAATCGCTCCTCCTGTAAATGAGGTGGATAAGCTGGTATTATTTGGTACCGCACCGACTGTAAAATGCCCTCAATGCGGCTCGAAAGATACCAAAATGTTGAGTCAATTTGGCAGCACTGCTTGCAAGGCATTGTATCAATGTACAAGCTGTTTAGAGCCATTTGATTATTTCAAATGTTTAAAGTAGACTAGAAATAAAAAGGTTTTTATCATTGTGTTATTTGTGAGTTACGGTTCGTAGCTTACAACATTCAACTAGTACACTTTCAAATAATTATGCCTTTAAATGTGTATCTTTGCATCGATTAATTAATCGACTACACATTTATGAAGACGGAATTTACCTATTCTTACGTAATTGATTTGCAGCAAGGTGATTTGTTAAATAGCTGTATCTCAAAACGTACAACACGTCTTAATCACTACTCAAAATATTCAATTTCTAAACTTAATTTTTCAAGTTATGATTAGATTGGGTTTATTTTCTATTAGCATTTGGGTCTTATTGATTCAATCAACTTTTGCTCAAACGCCAACCACTCCTCCAGCTGGCACCAGCTCAACTACGAATCCATTAACTTCATTTTCTTATGCATTAACAGGTGGACAAACGTTCTCCTACACCAATTCTTCCTGGCCTGTATTCAATACCAATTGCTATGCATTTTCGATTAATGACACATTATTCAATGTCATCAATGGATTCAACCCAACACCATCAGGTGGAACATGCTCTGGTATGACGAATGTCGTTTATAATTCGGGTAGTTCAAATTTAGCCGCAGGAAGCATTGTTTATACAGGGACAACAAGCTATCGATACCAAAATTTAAGTAGTGCATTTGTTATCAATAATTCGATTCCAGTTCGGATTACAATAACATTTTCGGCTCCTGTAACCTATTATCCAAACAACACATTTATTGTTCCTGTAACTGGAAATTTCAGTTATCATGTCATTTTTGAGTCATTTTCACCAACTGATGCACAATACATAAGTGGAGCTGGAAACACTTGGACACCT
This sequence comes from Fluviicola taffensis DSM 16823, assembly GCF_000194605.1. Classification (NCBI taxonomy): domain Bacteria; kingdom Pseudomonadati; phylum Bacteroidota; class Flavobacteriia; order Flavobacteriales; family Crocinitomicaceae; genus Fluviicola; species Fluviicola taffensis. The sequence goes on along the minus strand of NC_015321.1, from coordinate 2,770,942 downwards.
TCAAAAACATTGTTCAATAATATGATTACCGATGTTAACAATTCAATTTGTGTGAATTTTACTCCAGGTAATTTTACTCTTAATACTGTAAATGCCAGCACTGCCCCAACTGGAATAATCTGTCAAGGAGGAAATATTCAATTAACTGGAGGCGGAACAGGAAACAACCTTGCCTTTAATTGGACAGGTCCAAACAGTTTTAGCAGTACCAATTCAAATGTGACTATAAATAATGCAAGCGCAAGTAACTCAGGGACTTACTCTTTAACTGTCACGGATGATATTGGCTGTTCAAATACCGCGCAATCGGTCATTACTGTGCAACAAGGACCAATAGCGACAGCAGGTGGAACTTCTGTGATTTGCGTAAATAGTCCCGTAACAGTAAGTGGAGCTACTTCAGTAAATGGAACCATTTCTTGGACACATAACGGAAGTGGATCATTGACAAATAGCAATACCTTAACTCCAACCTATACTCCAGCAATTTCAGATGCAGCAAACACAGTCATATTAACATTGACAACTACGAGTAATAATTCCTGTGCACCTGCAACTGCACAAGCTATTTACACAATAAATGTCCACGGAAATCCAATAGCGACTGATGGGGTAACAACAGCTATTTGTTCAACATCTAGCTATACTGTAACAACTGCAACAGCACTCTTTGGAACAATTGGCTGGACGCACAATGGAAATGGAATATTAACGAATGGAAATACAGCTTCTCCAACTTATACCCCAAGTCCACTAGATAATGGAAATACCGTTGTCCTAACATTAACAGTAACAAGCAATAATGCATGTGCACCAGGTTTGTCTCAAACTTTCCATGTAATAAATATTGTTCCATTGCCACAAGCCGTTTCTGGTGGAACTGCCACCGTTTGTCAAAATGGATCTTTAACTGTTTCTGGGGCTTCAGCAAACTTTGGAACAATTAACTGGACTCATAATGGAAGTGGTGTATTAACAAATCCAACCGCTATTAATCCAACATACACCCCTAATCCTGCAGATATTGGAAACATTGTGACTCTAACGATGACCGTTACAAGTAACAATTCTTGTGCACCAGCTACCGCGAGTGCCGATTATTTAATTACAGTTCAAGGTTTACCTACTGCAACGATTTCAGGTTCTTCAACCATTTGCTCAAGTGGAACAGCTACAGTATCTGGAGCTTCTGTATCAAATGGTAATTTTTCTTGGACTCATAATGGAAACGGAAGTTTATCGAATCTCACGACTTTAACTCCTACTTATACTCCAAGCGTTCTTGATGCTGGAAACATCGTTTTATTGACCTTAAACGTTTCAAGTAATAATGCTTGTGCGCCTTCAACAGTTTCGTCAACTTACACAATTAATGTCAATCATTTACCTGTAGCCATTGTTCCTGTAAGTACAACGATTTGCCAAACAACTCCATTCACCGTTAGTGGAGCATCATTTAATTATGGCACAGCCAATTGGACACATAATGGTTCTGGAACAATAACCAATGGAACTACAAATAGTCCAACATACACTGCAAGCCCTGCTGATGCTGGAAACTCAGTAACCTTGATTCTAAATGTAACTAGTAATAATGCCTGTGCTCCACTTATTGGAAGCAACCAATTTATTTTAAATGTACAACATGCTCCAGTTGCACTAGCAGGTGGAAGCACTACCGTTTGTGTTACATCTACAGCCCCAATAACTGGTGCTACTGCTACGTATGGAACGATTAACTGGACACATAATGGCGGTGGAACAATTACTAATCCAACTACTTTAGGTCCTGTTTACAATCCTGTTGGCTCAGATATTGGGAATCCGATTACCTTAACTCTTACCGTAACAAGTGTGAATAGCTGTGCACCGCAGACGGCCACAGCAACATATACTGTAAACATTGACCCATTACCATTAGCTGTTGCTGGCGGATCGGATGCAATTTGTTCAAATGTTGGAGGATTCGTTTCAGGTGCAACTGCAAATCATGGAACGATTAACTGGACGGGGAATGGAAATGGAACAATCTCTGATGGAACAACGACAACTCCCTATTACACCCCAACGTCAAGCGAAATAGGCGATATCATTACTTTGACAATGACTGTCTCTAGTAATAACACCTGTATTCCTGCAAGTAGTTCAGCGACTTTTGATTTCATTATTGATGGTCCACCAATGGTATTAATTACTGATGACAAAGACACACTTTGTCCAGATGCAACTAAATTAATCCAAGGCGTAACCACTCAATTTGGAACAGTACTTTGGACACATAATGGTACTGGGACACTTATCAATGAAACTACCAATTCACCTAGCTACACTGCTGGGCCTGGAGATAACGGAAATACGGTTGTATTAACATTAACTGTTACAAGCACGAATTCTTGCACTCCTCAAGCTTTAACATCAACTATTGAAATTTTTGTAAAAGCAAGTGCAAACATTCCCAATATTAACATTACAAGTATTAATGATGTGAAGTGTAATGGCCAAAGTACAGGTCGTATACTTATTAATGTTACAGGAGGAGCTACACCTTACACTTATACTTGGAATCCTGGAAATATTCACACACAAAATTTAATTAATATCCCTGAAGGTACTTATTATGTAGATATCGTCGATCATCATGGTTGTTTTGCTTCCGACACATTTCAAATTGATGAACCTCCATTAATGACTTTATCGACAACGATTGTTCCTGTTGACTGCTCTGGAACTATACCTGGCAGTATGGATGTTTCAGCTTCAGGAGGAGTAAATCCTTACACCTATTATTGGCCAGATTTCAACAGCAATGCATCTTTGATTTCAAGTATTCCTTCTGGTGATTATGCCATTTCAGTTACTGATTCAAATGGGTGTATTATCAATGAAGTAATCGTATTAGGAACAGCTGGAATATTAACGGTTGAAGCCAATCCAGATTCTGTTAGTGTGAATATTGGAACTGAAATCCCATTCTCAGTAACTGGAGCCACAAATTACAGCTGGTCACCAGATCAATTTTTAAGCTGTGACAATTGTTCTAATCCGATTTGCACACCTTCATCTTCTACTGTTTACATTGTTACAGGTTCAAATCCAAATGGATGTATTGGAAATGATACCGTGATTGTTCACGTTTATGTAGATTGTCACAACTTATCTTTACCTAACGTATTTTCTCCAAACAATAGTGGTCCAGAAGCGAATAACACTTTTGGATTACTTGGAACATTACCTTGTTTAGAAACATATCAATTACTCGTTTTTAATCGCTGGGGAGAACAGGTTTTTGAAACTCAATCAACAGAATTATTTTGGGATGGTACTTATAAAGGAAAACCTCAAAATACGGGCGTTTATTTTTATCGCGTTGATATGAAGTTAGTAAATGGCGAAGAGATTAAGAAATCGGGTAACATAACATTAGTCAGATAATATGAAAAAAATAGCTCTTTGCATATTACTACTTATTCAACTATTTGCTAAAAATGCAAATGCTCAAGATACGCATTTTGCACAAGCTGAATATGCCCCTATGTTATTGAATCCTGCATTATCAGGAGCATTTTCACACATGCAGGCAATTGTAAATTACCGCAACCAATGGAGCAGTATTGCTTCTCCCTATCAAACAATTGCAGCTTCTTTTGATGTGCGTTTACAACGAAAAGATGCCGACAATAACAGCTTTCTTGCTTTAGGCCTGAATTTTTTCAATGATGTTGCTGGAGATATGAAGGTTACGACGAACCAATTCAATTTGGATTTAGCTTATCATATTAAAATGGGGAAACATAGCTTATTAAGGCTGGGGATTTACGGAGGTATGAATCAACGAATGCTCAATGCGAATGCTGGTCGCTGGGCAAGTCAATTTGATGGAGACGCAATTAATTCTGGAGTTTCTAGTGGAGAAAACTTTGGTTCGTACAATCATACTTTCATGGATGCAGGTGCTGGAATTGTTTATTCATTTCGCAAAATGCGTTATTCCGTAAATCACAATGTGAACAACAATATTAACTGCGGACTTGCTGCATATCATGTAAATCAACCATCCTCTTCGTTTATTTCACTTGCGCAAGATAAATTAGCCATGAGAATATCCGGATTCATCAATACGTCATTCAATATTCCAAAAACCCGATTAGCAATTCAACCAGCAATATATCTGCAATTACAATCCAAATACTCTGAAATCATGTTTGGAACGTATTTGCGATTCAATATTCGTGAGGCATCTCATTACACTGGATCAATTAAACCGGTAGCAATCGCATTGGGGATTTTTAGCCGATACAAGGATGCATTTGTTGCCAAAGGTTACTTTCAATACAACCAACTTTCACTGGGATTGGGCTATGATTTTAACTTGTCTCGCTTAACTCCTGTTTCTAAATCGCGGGGTGGATTTGAAATTTTCTTGCGATTCAATTTAGATGACCGCTTGAATAACCCGACTCTTTGGTAAGAAACAAGGTTCAAATTGTTCAATGTTTAAACTTTTTGAACATTAAATCTATTCCTTCAAATTAAGGAAGGTACTATAAAATAATAGCTTCGTGTTCCTTGTGGTTAAAGAATCTGAAGGTTTACCACGAAGTACACGAAGAAAATATGCAAATCTTATTCTGAGTACAATAAACAAAAAAGGGCATCTTTCGACACCCTTATTATTCAATTATAGTTTGTTTTATCCTAAGAACGGGTACTTATAGTCCGTTGGGGGAACAAATGTTTCTTTAATTGTGCGAGCTGAAACCCAACGCAACAAGTTCATAGATGCTCCAGCTTTATCGTTTGTCCCGGAACCTCTAGCTCCACCAAATGGTTGTTGACCTACAACAGCTCCCGTTGGTTTATCATTGATATAGAAATTTCCCGCTGAATTCTCCAAAGCTTTTGTAGCTACTTGAATTGCATAACGATCATTCGAAATAATCGAACCAGTCAATGCGTATTCAGAAGTTTCGTCCAACAATTTCAACGTTTCTTCGAATTGATTTTCAGGATAAACATAGATTGTTAATACTGGACCAAAAATTTCTTCAGACAAAGTTCTAAATTTCGGATTTGTTGTAACGATAACTGTTGCATCAATAAAGTATCCTGTTGATTTATCGTATGAACCTCCTACAATAATTTCAGCATCTGATTGTCCTTTTGCATAATCAATAAATCCAGCAATTTTATCAAAAGCACGTTCATCAATTACGGCATTCATAAAGTTGGAAGAATCTTCTGGTGAACCCATTTTGAAGGATTTCACTTGATTAACCAAAATATCTTTGACATCTCCCCAAATATTTGAAGGAACGTATGCACGTGAAGCAGCTGAACATTTTTGTCCTTGGAATTCGAATGCTCCTCGAGACAATGCTGTTGCAACTTCTGCTGCATTTGCACTTTTATGAACCATTACGAAATCTTTTCCTCCCGTTTCACCAACGATACGAGGATACGTTCTATAATTCTCAATATTATTTCCGATTTCTTTCCACAAATGACGGAAAACCCCTGTAGATCCAGTAAAATGTAATCCAGCCAAATGTTTGTTTTTAAAGATTACATCTCCAGCAACAGAACCTTCAACAGAAATCATATTAATTACTCCATCCGGAACTCCTGCAGCTCTAAATACTTCCATAATAACTTGAGCGGAGTACATTTGAGATTCAGCAGGTTTCCAAACAATTACATTCCCCATCATTGCTGGAGCAGCGCATAAGTTTGCCGCAATTGACGTGAAATTAAATGGTGTAACAGCGAAAACAAACCCTTCTAAAGGACGGTATTCCAATCGATTCCACATTCCTGGCAAAGATTCAGGTTGTTCTTTGTAAATCTGAGTCAAATACTGAACATTGAAACGGAAAAAATCAATTAACTCACATGCTGCATCAATTTCAGCTTGCATTACATTTTTTGATTGAGCAAGCATAGTAGCAGCATTCATTCTATTTCTGAAAGGTCCAGCCAACAAATCAGCTGCTTTCAAAAAGATTGCCGCACGTTGTTCCCAAGGCAAATTTGCCCATTGGTCACGAGCATTTAACGCAGCTTCAATTGCTTTGTTCACATGCGATGCATCGCCATAATTAAAATGCCCAAGCACCTTTTTATGATCATGTGGCGGAGACATTGGTTTCTTATTATTGGTTTTAACCAACTCAGATCCGATATACATTGGAATCTCAATTGGATCTTGGTTCAATAATTTTTTATATTCAGAAATCAATGCTGTATGTTCAGCACTTCCGGGAACATAAGCCTTCACTGGTTCATTAATTGCTTTTGGAACCGTAAATAACGCGTTTGACATAGTATACATTTTTGCTACACAAATGTACACATTATGCATTGAGTTCTATCATTTCATTCGTGTCATATTCTTGAACTTCCAACCCGAAATCAAAAGATTGTTCTTATGTTTGGTAAAATGTTTTTCCTACACACTATGAAGACACAATTACTCAATCTCATTTTCCTTTTATTCACCATTTCTTTTTCATACTCCCAAAGTAATGATTCCAAAAATCAATGGAGTAAATTAACAAATGGAAGTGAAACCGAAAGAATTGAAGCAGCAAAACAACTGAGTCTTTACTATCAATCTGAATCAATAGACACATTAAGAATTGTTGGTGAAACAATCTTCTTTTATGGAATTGATAATCATTACCAACCCGCAATTGAATTTGGAAAAATCACATTGGCCGAATTTTACGTCATGAATGGTCGTATTAACGATGGAATTGTAATGGCAAAAGCAACACTTTCTAACTTACAAGAACGTGGAGATCTGGGACTTTTAAGTAATGTTAGCCGCATCATTTCTTCTGGTTATCGGAAATTGGAAGATGGAAATTCGGCGATGCTTTGGGCAAAAAAAGCCATTGAATACAACAAAGGGAATAAAGAATCAATTGACAAAACAGAAGGAATGATTTCCTTGGCCGAAGCTTTTTTGCTTCAAAAGAAAGAATCAAAAGCCATTGAAACCTATCAAGACTACATTTCAATAGCCACAAAATCTAAAAATTTCAGAGGATTAAGCTCAGCTTACTCCCGTTTGGGAGATATCTATCGCATTTCAGGAAAATTGGATCTTTCTGAAAGTTATTTCAAAAAGTCATTCCAAATGGCTAAAAAGACCAACTTAACTTCCCCTAAAGCACATGCTTTAAATAATTTAGCAATCATTTATTTTGAAAAAGGAGACACCTTGAATGCCCGATTAAGTTTTGAAAAGGCTTTAACTTTACGAGAAGCTGTGAACGATCTCAAATCAATTTCTGAAAGTTATTATAACTTAGGTGATTATCATTTTTACATTGAACAATATTCAAAAGCACTTTTTTGGTATAAAAAATCTGCTGAAATAGCTCGTCGAAATCACCTTTTGAAGGAAGAAAAAGATGCCTTACTAGCGAGTGCTAACGTTTACAAAAAACAGTCTGAATCTGTTCAAGAGATACTATGTCTTGAAAAAGTGATTGCTCTTGGAAATGATATCAAGCTGACACAAAATGCTGATGCAGAAGATTTGACAAACCTGCAACATGAAATTTGGAAAACTGATTTTGAGCAAACGAAAACAAAAGAAATTCAGAAAGAAAATTCACTAAAATTTTACATTTTATTGATTATTTCGTGTTCACTTGCTATCGCTTTAATATTGGTATTGGTGAAATTGAAAAAGATGAAAAAATCAACTAATTAAGCTTACCTGGAAAACTTAATTGAAAAACAGGAATATCCACTTTGAAGAGCTGATCGGTATCCAAATTTTTAAAGGTGTAAAATCCGTGCATGGAACCTAATTCAGATTTCAATTCACAACCGCTTGTATATTGATACAATTCGCCTGATTCTAGAATAGGCTGCTGACCAACAACACCTTCTCCACTTACATGAATTACGGGGTTTAGGGAATCAAAGATGAACCAATCGCGGTGAAGCAATTGAACCTTAAATTGATTTTGATTTTCAATATCAATTCTGTAGCTAAAGAAATAGCTCGAATCAGTTGTTTGTGAAACATCTGCACGAAACTGAGTCGAAACTCGAATTAAAACTCCCTCCGTAAGTGCTGTTATCTGAGCCATATTTTTTGGACTTGTGACGAAGAAAGTTAGTAACTAAAATTAAGGTAGGCAAATTTTTCACAATTTTTATCGAACTTTCTATTGAATATGGATTAATTACACTGCGGTTGTTAAATACTGAATAATCACTGAAATTCGTTGGATTTCCACGAAATAAACAGCCATAAAGCCGAATAAAATTCTATTTTTGTATTCAAAAAAAATCAGAAATGACTCCGAAATTTCATCCTTTAGTTGTTCAAGATATAAGAAAAGAAACGATTGATACTGTTTCAATTGCTTTCGATATCCCATCAGAACTGGCGAATGATTACCAATTTATATCTGGTCAATACATTACCATTCGAAAAATAATTGACGGTGAAGAACTAAGACGATCATATTCCATTTGTGCTACACCACAAGATGGTGAGTTACGAGTAGCCGTGAAACGCGTTGAAGATGGAAAATTTTCCTCTTGGGCTACTTCTGATTTAAAAATTGGAGAAGTTCTGGATGTAATGACTCCAAGTGGTCATTTTCAAGTAACTCCTGAAATTAGTGCAACGAAGAATTATGCACTTTTTGCAGCTGGAAGTGGAATTACACCAATTATTTCGATTGCTAAAACAATCTTGGCTAACGAGCCGATGAGCACCGTAACTCTTATTTATGGTAATAAAGGTTTTGCAAGCATTATTTTTAGAGAAGAATTAGAAGGATTAAAAAATAAATACATCAATCGCTTTCAACTCGTTCATGTTTTGAGTAGAGAAAGTTTAGGAAATCCTTTACAAAAAGGGCGTATTGACCAAGAAAAGGTAGAATTAATTGGTCGAACACTACTTCGTGGAGAAACAATTGATGCCGTATATTCATGTGGGCCAGAAGAAATGATTCATGCCGTGAAAAATGCGATGATGCAATCAGGAGTTGCTGAAAACAAGATTCATTTCGAATTATTTGGAACAAAAACTGCTGGATCTCAAGCAAAAGTAGTGATTCCAACGGATCAAAATGTTCTAGCGAAAGTAACCATCATTTTAGATGGAGATCGCATAGAAGTTGACTTAAATACAGCTGGAACATCTATTTTAGAAGCAGGCTATCAAGCTGGCGCAGACTTACCTTATGCATGTAAAGGTGGTGTTTGCTGTACTTGTAAAGCTAAAATATTGGAAGGAAATGCAGTGATGGATGTCAATTATGCACTTGAAAAAGATGAAGTTGAAGCAGGATACATTTTAACTTGCCAAGCGCACCCTACTTCAGAGAAATTAACAGTATCATTTGACGATTAATTATGGGTTTATTTTCAAAATTCAAAAAAGATTCTGGTTCGAAAAAATCGCGTTCTGGAATAGTTACAGTTGCAAATAACGAGCGTATTACTGCTGTAGGAAGTCGTATTCACTTTGAAATCCCTTCAGATTTGAAAGATCAATTTGTTCATGAGCCAGGACAATATGTAAATGTTCATCTGACTTTGAACGGAACAAAACATTCACGTTCGTATTCCATTTGTAGCGGACCAAACGAGAAAAATTTGGCTGTTGCTGTAAAGGCAATTGACAAAGGGCTTGTTTCAAATTATTTGGTAAATGAATTAAAAGCTGGCGAGGAAATTGAGCTAGATTTTCCCTTAGGTAATTTCAAATTGGATCCAAAAGCACCAAACATTGTCTGTTTTGCAGCAGGAAGTGGAATTACTCCATTTATGTCTTTTGCCAAATCATTAGGCGCGAATCAAAAAATGCGTTTGATTTACGGAAATTCAAAAATGGAAACAGCATTTTTCATAGATGAAATCAAAGCCTTTCCAAATGTTACTACCACCTTTTTCTTCAGTCAAGAAAAAAATGAAGGACATCAAGAAGGAAGATTAGACAAACATACTATTAGCGAATTAATCAAATCTGAATTATCCCTTCTGAGAGCCGATGGTTTTTACATCTGTGGTCCTGAAGAAATGATTATGGGAATTCAAGAGGTTCTAAATGTCTTTGGAATTGCTAAAGAAAAAATTCACTTCGAATTATTTACGACACCAGTCTTGATGAAACAGGAAGAAACTACCGTTGTCGGTAATTTTACAGGTATTTCTCAAGTAAGTGCCATTTTGGATGGAGAAGTAAAAAGAATAGAACTCGCTACCAATGGAAAAAGTATTTTGGATGCTCTAGACCAATCAGGTATGGATGTTCCATTCTCATGTAAAGGCGGTGTTTGCTGTACATGTAAGGCGAAAATAATAGAAGGAAGTGCACAAATGACTATCAACTATGCCTTAACCGATGAAGAAGTAAAAGAAGGATATATTTTAACTTGTCAATCACATCCAACGAGTGAAGTCTTAAAATTAGATTTCGATGTCTAAAACTGTTTTAGTTATCGGTGCTAGCAGAGGAATTGGTAAAGAATTGGTTCATCAATTTGCTGCTAAAGATTTGGAGACATTTGGCTTTGCACGAAATTTACAAAATGGTTCCGACAATAAGGTGCATTCTATTCATTTGGACCTTTTAAGCCCGACAATCAAATCTGATTTCGAAAAGGCAATTTCAGAGATTGATCAGATCGATTACCTGATCCACAATGCTGGTTTTATTGCCGTAAAACCTTTTTTAGAATTGACTAGGGAAGATATTCACAATTGCTATCAAGTGAATGTATTATCTGTTATGGAAATCACGCAAATTTGTATTCCAAAAATGAAATCAGGTAGTCATATCGTTATGATTTCATCGATTGGAGGTTTTCAGGGAAGTTCTAAATTCCCAGGTTTAGCGGCATATTCCACTTCAAAAGCGGCTTTGGTTTCATTGACAGAATTATTGGCGGAAGAATTTAAAAATTCTGGAATTTCAATCAATTGTTTGTGTTTAGGAGCTGTTCAAACAGAAATGATGGAAGAAGCTTTCCCAGGTTACAAAGCACCTCACCAACCAGCTGAAATTGCTGAATTCATAGTTGATTTCACAATGAATAATGGTAAATACTTTCATGGAAAAATCATTCCAGTTAGTGTTTCCAATCCTTAAGGTCTGATGCAATTAGCCTTAGCGCCTTTGCAGACATATACCGATTATCACTTTCGAAATGCACATCAGCAAGTTTATTCGAATGTCGATAAATTCTATGCTCCCTATTTAAAACTGAACAATGATGGCACTATCAAGAATAATCCGAAAATAGATATTCTTGTCAAGAATAATCCTTTTCAAAAAATTGTTCCTCAACTAATGGCTTGCAATAAAGATGATTTCTTTGTGATGGCCGATTATATAGAATCATTGGGATACACCGAAGTTAATTGGAATATGGGATGTCCATATCCAATGGTCACAAATAAGAACCTAGGGGCAGGAATATTAAATAAACCCGACGAAATTTTAAGGCTTTTGGATAGTATTCTTCCAAAAACAAAACTCGGAATTGGAATTAAAATGAGAATGGGTTTGGAAAGCACACAAGAAATTATTGAATTCCTTCCTGCGTTGAATAATTATCCTTTGACCGAAATTATTATACATGCTCGTAATGCGAAACAACTATACAATGGAACTTGTGATCACGAGCGATTTCTAGAATGTATCTCACTAACCGACCATTCACTTACTTATAATGGTGACATTCAATCCAAAGAAGACTTTGAGTTTCTTCAAAAGAAATTTTCAGGTATTAATAACTGGATGATTGGAAGAGGAGCGATGATAAACCCTTGTATTTTTGACGAGATAAAAACAGGTATCTTTGACTCTAGTGAAGTTTACCGAAACAAACTACTAAAATTCTCGGGCTTACTGACTGAAAGCTTATTGGAATGTAATCCAGACCGCGGATACGCATTAAGTAAAATGAAATCTTACTGGGAATACCTTTCTGAAGGTCTTTCTGATGGAAAACAACTTTATCGCAAGTTGAAGAAAGCAAAACTCATTGAAGATTTCAATGAGTTTATCATTGAGATGGTTTAATCAAAAGAAATTTCCTGACCTGATTTAAGATAAGTTACAAAATCTGCATCTGAAACATAGTCTTTAATAGCCAATTTTTCTACAAGTCCTTTTCCAAGTTTACGTTCATCATGGGTTGACAAAAATAATTCAGCTCCACATCTCTCGTAGAGAGTCTTCGCACTCTTTATACCCAAATTAACAGTTCCTCCAAGCCAAAATGGCAAATGATACAAAGTTGTCGTACTAATCAATATATCAGCTTTAGGCAGTTGTTTTGTTTTCGCTCCATGAGGAGCAAATAGAATAGTCCCATCCTTCAATTCAAACAAATAAGCACTGTGTACCAAATCTAAAAATTGACTTGGTTTATACTCTGTAACTACAATTGGAGAATCTTCTAATCCAATTAAAGAGTTAAAATGGTTCCATTTTCCAATTTTTTTCAAGATACTTCTTTTGGCAATAACGGGGATAGAAGAATCAAATTGCAAGAGTGTTTCTTTATTACAATGATCCGTAAATGGGTTAGAAATAAAGAGAAAATCTATCTGAGTCAGGCTTGAGACAGAAGGCTGGGGTGTTTGATGAAACTGTTCACTAAACAAACGATGACCATCAATTTGAGAAGGTGTAAACCAAGGATCGACAATTATTTTAAGTCCATTCAATTCCCACAACCAAGAACAATCATCATTTAATTTTCGAAATTTCATTCTTTAAAATTAGTCAAAATTTGATGAGAATAAATCGTTCAAAAAGTTCTTTATAATCATTTTCTTTAAAAGGTATAAACACAAAAAGCCATTCCTTTATGGGAAATTGCCTTTATAAAAGTGACATTGTTCGGACAGTTATCAGGGTCTCTCTCATCAATTAGGCCACTGACAGTTCCTTATGATCAAGAACGAGGTACAACATTCCTTCCCAAAAAAAGGTCACAAAAAAACCCTTACAGAAAACTGTAAGGGTTTATAAAAGTGGCATCGTCCCGATAGCTATCGGGATACTCTCCCAACTTCAAAAATATGGACAAAAAAAAGCCGCTCCTTTTGGGAACGGCTTTATAAAAGTGGCATCGACTTACTCTCCCACCCTCAAAAGGGCAGTACCATCAGCGCTAACGGGCTTAACTTCTCTGTTCGGAATGGGAAGAGGTGGACCTCGTTGCTATAGACACCTAAAATCGTGGAATGATGAGTTATGAATGTTGAATTATGAGAAGTTAATCTCTGCATTCTTGATTCATCATTCTTAATTTCTTAAGATCTTGACGAATTGGCGATTGAAGTAATAAGAAAAAGAGGTATTATAAGTCTACGGGTAATTAGTACTACTCGGCTTTGACATTACTGTCTTTACACCTGTAGCCTATCAACGTGGTCGTCTTCCACGACCCTTAAAAGAAATCTCATCTTGAGGTGAGTTTCGTGCTTAGATGCTTTCAGCGCTTATCTCATCCGAACATAGCTACCCTGCGATGCAGCTGGCGCCACAACAGGTACACCAGAGGTTCGTCCACCCCGGTCCTCTCGTACTAGAGGCAGGTCCTCTCAAATTTCTAACGCCCACAACAGATAGAGACCGAACTGTCTCACGACGTTCTGAACCCAGCTCGCGTGCCACTTTAATGGGCGAACAGCCCAACCCTTGGGACCTTCTCCAGCCCCAGGATGTGACGAGCCGACATCGAGGTGCCAAACCACTCCGTCGATGTGAGCTCTTGGGAGTGATCAGCCTGTTATCCCCGGAGTACCTTTTATCCTTTGAGCGATGGCCCTTCCATACGGAACCACCGGATCACTATGCTCTAGTTTCCTACCTGGTCGACTTGTCGGTCTCTCAGTCAAGCACCCTTATGCCATTACACTCTACGCACGGTTACCAAGCGTGCTGAGGGTACCTTTAGGAGCCTCCGTTACTCTTTTGGAGGCGACCACCCCAGTCAAACTACCCACCACACAATGTCTTCCCCAGAGGAGAATTAGACATCAGATAATTCAAGGGTTGTATTTCAAGGACGACTAATCTACGCCTAGCGACGCAGCCTCAAAGTCTCCAACCTATCCTACACATGAATTACCCAATATCAATGTGAAGCTATAGTAAAGGTTCACGGGGTCTTTTCGTCCCGTTGCGGGTAATCGGCATCTTCACCGATACTACAATTTCACCGAGCTCATGGCTGAGACAGTACCCAGATCGTTACACCATTCGTGCAGGTCGGAACTTACCCGACAAGGAATTTCGCTACCTTAGGACCGTTATAGTTACGGCCGCCGTTTACTGGGGCTTCAATTCAATGCTTCGCCGAAACTAACATCTCCTCTTAACCTTCCAGCACCGGGCAGGTGTCAGGCCTTATACTTCATCTTTCGATTTTGCAAAGCCATGTGTTTTTGATAAACAGTCGCCTGGGCCTATTCACTGCGGCCACATTGCTGTGGCGTCTCTTCTCCCGAAGTTACGAGACCATTTTGCCTAGTTCCTTAGCCATGAATCACTCGAGCACCTTAGGATTCTCTCCTCGACTACCTGTGTCGGTTTACGGTACGAGTTGCTTTAACCTGAAGCTTAGAGGTTTTTCTTGGAAGCTTTTAGGGACACTATCCACTTGGCCGAAGCCGCGCGGTACTATCGGTCTTTGCCATTCTGAACGCATTTAACTATCCAAAATATAGCTACAACCTTCAACGCACTATTCCGTCAGTGCGCGGTCCTTTCAATACTCCGTCACCCCATCGCAGTTAAAGCAAGTACGGGAATATTAACCCGTTTGCCATCCACTACCCCCTTCGGGTTCGCGTTAGGTCCCGACTAACTCTGGGACGATTAGCGTCGCCCAGAAAACCTTAGTCTTTCGGTGTGCAGGTTTCTCGCCTGCATTATCGTTACTTATTCCTACATTTGCTTTTCTAGCCGCTCCAGCACACATCACCATGCACCTTCGACGCTGACTAGAATGCTCCCCTACCAGACGTAATAAATTACGAATCCATAGCTTCGGTAATACACTTAATGCCCGCTTATTATCCACGCACGATCGCTCGACTAGTGAGCTGTTACGCACTCTTTAAATGAATGGCTGCTTCCAAGCCAACATCCTAGCTGTCAATGCAACCGCACAACGTTAGTTCAACTTAGTGTATATTTGGGGACCTTAGCTGATGGTCTGGGTTCTTTCCCTCTCGGACATGGACCTTAGCACCCATGCCCTCACTGCTGTGTATATCATATAGCATTCGGAGTTTGTCAGGATTTGGTAGGCGGTGAAGCCCCCTAGTCCAATCAGTAGCTCTACCTCTATATGACTCTACCACAACGCTGCACCTAAATGCATTTCGGGGAGTACGAGCTATTTCCCAGTTTGATTGGCCTTTCACCCCTACCCACAGGTCATCCGGAAACTTTTCAACGTTTATCGGTTCGGTCCTCCATTCCATGTTACTGGAACTTCAACCTGCCCATGGGTAGATCACAAGGTTTCGCGTCTACCCCCACTGACTAAAGCGCCCTATTCAGACTCGCTTTCGCTTCGGCTCCGGTACTTAATACCTTAACCTTGCCAATGAGGAGTAACTCGTAGGATCATTATGCAAAAGGCACGCCGTCACCAATTAAGGCTCCGACCGCTTGTAGGCACACGGTTTCAGGGTCTATTTCACTCCCTTGTTCAGGGTTCTTTTCACCTTTCCCTCACGGTACTCGTTCGCTATCGGTCTCTCAGGAGTATTTAGCCTTACCGGATGGTTCCGGTTGATTCAGACAGGATTTCACATGTCCCGCCCTACTCAGGATACTACTAGGTAATTATACTATTTCGAGTACAGGCCTTTCACCTTCTATGGAGCGAATTTCCAAACGCTTCCTCTATAATATAATAGTCCACATCGTAGTCCTACAACCCCAGATCTGCCGAAACAAACCTGGTTTGGGCTATTTCCATTTCGCTCGCCGCTACTCCGGAAATCACTATTGTTTTCTCTTCCTACGCCTACTTAGATGTTTCAGTTCAGCGCGTTCGCCCACTTACGTGTAACTAGTCTTCAACTAGCTAGGTTTCCCCATTCAGAAATCTACGGATCAAATCTTATTTGCAAATCCCCGTAGCTTATCGCAGCTTATCACGTCTTTCTTCGCCTCTGAGAGCCAAGGCATCCCCCGTGTGCCCTTAGTAACTTATTAATATCTCTACTAATTATTCTTATTACTTCAATCAATTCCAATATGTCAAAGAACTTTATAGTTCAGAACAAAAACACTTAAGTTTTAGACCAAATGATGACTAGCATCCTAATTTTAATAAAAATCAAACCGTTGTCTGATTAAAAAGTGGAGAATATCGGAGTCGAACCGATGACCTCCTGCGTGCAAGGCAGGCGCTCTAGCCAGCTGAGCTAATCCCCCAATTGAAAAATATAGAAATATTTATTCAAAGTGGTAGTCCCGAGCGGATTTGAACCGCTGACCCCTACATTATCAGTGTAGTGCTCTAACCAACTGAGCTACGGGACTGTTTAGTCCCTCCTACTTTCTGACTCCTGTAAGGGGAGGACTTTTAATTTCAATAGATTAAGAAATGGAAACAACGTTTACGACTAAACGAGCCTCTAGAAAGGAGATGTTCCAGCCGCACCTTCCGGTACGGCTACCTTGTTACGACTTAACACCAGTTACTAGTTTTACCCTAGGCAGCTCCTTACGGTTACCGACTTCAGGCACCCCCAGCTTCCATTGTTTGACGGGCGGTGTGTACAAGGCCCGGGAACGTATTCACCGCGCCATGGCTGATGCGCGATTACTAGCGATTCCAGCTTCATAGAGTCGAGTTGCAGACTCCAATCCGAACTGAGATCGGCTTTCGAGATTCGCATCCTATCGCTAGGTAGCTGCCCTCTGTACCGACCATTGTAGCACGTGTGTGGCCCAGGACGTAAGGGCCGTGATGACTTGACGTCGTCCCCGCCTTCCTCACTACTTGCGTAGGCAGTTTCTTTAGAGTCCCCGACATGACTCGCTGGCAACTAAAGATAGGGGTTGCGCTCGTTGCGGGACTTAACCCAACACCTCACGGCACGAGCTGACGACAGCCATGCAGCACCTTGTAGACGGTCCGAAGACTATAATGTTTCCACTATATTCCCTCTACATTTAAGCCCTGGTAAGGTTCCTCGCGTATCATCGAATTAAACCACATGCTCCACCGCTTGTGCGGGCCCCCGTCAATTCCTTTGAGTTTCAACCTTGCGATCGTACTCCCCAGGTGCAATACTTATCACTTTCGCTTGGTCCCCAACCCCTAAAGGGCTGAGAACGAGTATTGATAGTTTACGGCGTGGACTACCAGGGTATCTAATCCTGTTTGCTCCCCACGCTTTCGTCCCTGAGCGTCAATCCAGACCTAGTGAGCTGCCTTCGCTATCGGTGTTCTATGACATATCTAAGCATTTCACCGCTACATGTCATATTCCGCCCACTTCGATCGAATTCAAGTCTTACAGTATCAATGGCAGTTCTACAGTTGAGCTGTAGGATTTCACCACTGACTTATAAGACCGCCTGCGGACCCTTTAAACCCAATGATTCCGGATAACGCTTGCACCCTCCGTATTACCGCGGCTGCTGGCACGGAGTTAGCCGGTGCTTATTCATTAGGTACCTTCAGCTCTCTACACGTAAAGAGGTTTATTCCCTAATAAAAGCAGTTTACAATCCATAGGACCGTCTTCCTGCACGCGGCATGGCTGGTTCAGGCTTGCGCCCATTGACCAATATTCCTCACTGCTGCCTCCCGTAGGAGTCTGGTCCGTGTCTCAGTACCAGTGTGGGGGACCACCCTCTCAGGCCCCCTACCCATCGTCGCCATGGTGAGCCGTTACCTCACCATCTAGCTAATGGGACGCATGCCCATCTTATACCGTAACCTTTAATTATCAAACCATGCGATTCAATAATACTATGGGGGATTAATCCGAATTTCTCCGGGCTATACCCCAGTATAAGGTAGGTTGCATACGCGTTACGCACCCGTGCGCCGGTCGTCAGCAATAAAGCAAGCTTTATCCTGCTACCCCTCGACTTGCATGTGTTAGGCCTGCCGCTAGCGTTCATCCTGAGCCAGGATCAAACTCTCCGTTGTAAAAAACTTTGAATTTGTTGATGTGCTCGTTTAATTTTTCTGTTTACGCTGTTTCCTTATTTCCTAATCTGTCAAAGAACTTTTTTGTCGTTACTAAGAGGGTCAACTCTTTATTAACTGTAAGACTTAATTTTATAACCGTTGTTAATTTTGTCTTTCTTTATATAAAAGCTAAGCTTTCGTTTTCAATTTTAAAAGCGAACCGTTGTTCTCTTTTTTATTTCCCTTTAGTGTTTCGGGGTTGCAAAGGTAAGCAAGTTTTTCTTTTTAACAAGTGTTTGTGAAAAATATTTTAAAGTTTTTTCTAAACTCTTATTTCATTTTAAAACCGCTCGTCTGCTGGCTTTCCGTTGTTAAGCGGGGTGCAAAGGTAATCATCTTTTTTATTCTTGCAAGCTTTTTAAAAACTTTTTTTTGATTACTTTTTTTTCCTTCTTCTCAACTCCTTTCAGGTTAACACCTGTGCTTAGCGTTCTAAGCGGGGTGCAAAAGTAATCATCTTTTTTATTCTAACAAGCTTTTCTTAAAAACTTTTTTTTGATGACCTTTTATCTTTTCAAATCCCTCCGTTTCCAAAGTGCTTATCGTTCTAAGCGGGGGCAAAGGTACCCACTTCTTTTACTTTTACAAGCTTTTTGTAAAGTTATTTTTGAAGGATTTGAAAATAAACTCATAACACACTGATAATATATTCGTTATCTGGGCGAAAAAAAATGAGAAAATATCAGTTGTTGTAGTACAAAGCCTTCAATTGCTCGATTATTGGCTGTTTAGATACGAGTAATGACTCAATAGTTGAAGTGTTTTTTAATGTATTTTGTAGTAAAGTGGGGTTTATTAAGATGAATTTCCCATCAGAAATCTTCAATTCGCCCGAATTATTTGTTTGATCAAAGACAATCATCTTCCCTTTAAGGGATTTATAGGACTCATTATATACAGTCAATATTTGCAACAAGGCATAAGATAACATGTCATCTACATTTAATTGATCACGTGTTGTATCGTCAAATTGCAAATCAGCAATCAGTTTTCCCATCCGTTTTTCCAAGATTTTCTTTTCAGACTTTGACATTAGTCGGTATATCGGACTGATTTCATTCAAATAGTAGCGATGATTTACATTAAACTTCACCCCATCATTCGATAATTTCTTCTTTAAAGCATTTCTCAACCAAATTCGAAGGGCTACAGTAACAATTAGTATCAATATCACTCCAACAACTTTCGCAGATACCAATTGCTGATAAATTAACAATGCTGGAACTACTGATAGCAGAATAGCAAATAATACAATCCAAGGAATAAACTTTCTCATTTTTATTAAATGTATGCAGATTTTATTTCTTCTGTTCTCTAAACACTTTCAATAACCAAGGTAATAGGACAATCAAAATAAGGGTTGCACCCATCATTAAGTAAAAGTTCAACATGAAGAATGAAGCTTTATCATCATATTCATCCCACAAAGATGCAAGAACCCCACTTAATTTATTCCCGATTGACGTAGAAATAAACCAAGCTCCCATCAATAATGCGGTTAATCTTGCTGGAGATAATTTGGAAACCATAGACAATCCAATAGGTGACAAACACAATTCTCCAATAGTTATAACCCCATAAGCGCCGAAGAACCACCAATAACTCGATTTTACTTCACCGTTCATTGATGCATTTGCTGCTGCAACCATTACCAAACAAGATAGACCTGTAATGAACAAACCTAGAACAAACTTAATCGGAATAGACGGTTCCAACTTTCTTAAACGCAGGAATCTGAATATCCCTACTATTAAAGGAGTCAAAACAATTACCCAAAACGGATTCACAGATTGAAAGATATTCGAATTGAAGACCACCACTTGCTCCCCTTCTTTCAACTTTGGAGTATTTTCGTAATTTTTAAAATAGCTCGGATACTGAATAGCTTCCTCTTTCCCAATCTTTCTAAAATGCTTATCGAGAACTGGACTCGGCTTCTCTGCTTTTGAATAGTTGATAGTATCTGCCAAGTACATGCTCTTCAAGCCGTTTTTCATGGAACTTGGCACATCTCTATTGGTGTAATTATTTGCCCAAGTATTCAATACAGTTCCATTCTGCTTGAAAATTGCCCAAAAAGGAATCACCGCAATACACACAACTAAAATTGCACTAACTACTCTTCGTTCATGTTTTGGAGCAGTGAATAGCACATACCCAAAAAAGAAAATTACAGGAATACACGCAAAAAGGAATGCATCCGTCACATCGTCCTTCACCAAGAAGGAATGTTCATTTGTTTCAGAAGGAACACCATTAATAAAGTATCCAATGATTGCGAAAAGGATTGCTGGAACAACCACAATTAACAAATCAATCCACCAAGCTTTTTCACCAGGAACAGCTACTTTCTTAACGTCACCTTCTGTATAATGTTTATTCCCCAAAAGAAATACAATTACACCAATGAACATTCCAACTCCAGCACCAATGAATGCGACTGAATATCCATACTTGTTAATCAAGAATGCTGAAACAATATTACAAACGAAAGCACCTATATTAATCCCCATATAGAAAATGTTGTAACCTTCATCTTTCTGGTTGATGAATTGGTCCTTATTATAGAGGTTTCCTAAAAGAGTTGAAATATTTGGTTTGAAAAGTCCATTTCCTAAAATCACCAAAACCATTCCTGAATACAACATCGTGTAGGAATGTATTCCCATCATACAATATCCGACCCCCATCAAAAGTCCACCAATTACAATTGGCACGCGGTAACCTAAAACACGATCGGCAAGAAGTCCACCAATAAACGGTGTAAAAAAGACCAAAGCAATGAACGTTCCATATAAGCTGGCCGATTCTGCTTCTGACATTTCAAAACCTTGCGTACTATCCTTTAAATAGAAGGTGAAAATTCCAATCATTAAATAATAACCAAAACGTTCCCACATTTCTGAAAGGAATAAAAAAGGGAGTGCTTGGGGGTGTTTGCGTTGTTTCATAATTCTCTTTTAACTAAAAAAGTCCCCGATTAACGGGGACTTTAAATTTATAGAATATGGAGCTGTTATTTCACCCCATTCATCATTTTTACTAACAATTTGCTCAACAAGAATAAAATAACAGCTGAACCTCCTGCCAAATATACAAAAAGCCAAAAGAATGATTTCAAATCTGTAATCTGTATTCCTAGGAATGATTTTTTCTTATTGACTGCTCTCTTGGCAAATTCAATTTTTTTCTCTTGAATAAGCTTAGCATTCGCCTCAATTGTCTTTTTGTCTTCTTTATTTTTCACTTCAGGAAGAAGGCGATCAAATTTAATATCGGAGAATTTCACCTCAACAGCCTTACCCTTCTCATCAATTACTTTAACGGTATCAGCAATCGTAGCAGTTTTCACTTCATCCGCAACCAAATAACATTTGTATGTATTTGTAGTGAATTCTTTTTCCAAAGCTCTAACTTCTGTAGCATTCAAAACTGGATCTGGGTAGAATGAGCTCAAGAAGCCAGCGAAGTTATTTGCAGCAGCTGTACTTAAGAACCAAACCCCCATCAATAAAGATGCAAAGCGAACTGGTGCCAATTTATTCACCATTGAAAGTCCAATCGGAGACAAGAATAACTCACCAATCGTGTGAATAAAATACAATCCTGTTAACCAAATAATACTCACTTTCACCCCTGGCTCAACTCCGTCAACTCCAATTGCGATAAACACATAACCTAGTGCTAAAAACAATAATCCAAATGCTTGTTTATACGGTGATGCAGGCTCTAGATTTTTCTTAGCCAATTTCGTCCAAAGAATAGAAATAAGCGGAGCTAAAAGAACAATAAATACGGCATTGAAACTATTAAACCAACTTGCAGGCATTGAAAATCCTAGGATATCTCTATTCGTTTGTTCAGCCGCAAAGAATGTCAAAGAAGCACCGGCCTGCTCAAATGCGGCCCAGAAAAAGATTACGAAGAATGCAACGATAAATATTACCCAAATACGTTGTTTCTCAATTTTACTTAAAGATTTATCTGTAATAATGATTAATGGAATACTAATGGAAATCGCGAAAATAGCTGACGAAATGTAATTATTTACCATGTCTATTGTACTTTCATCTTCTGCCATGAAGACAAAGAAACGCAACAATACCAATAGAATCATTCCAACTAGAACGCCAATATAGATGTTGTTTTTTGATTTTTTACCAGTTTGAGCTTCACCCATTTGATCAGCTGAAAGTCTCTGTACGTTTGGTACAACTCCAATTGGCTCTCCTTCTGGTGTAACCAATACTTTGTTTTTTCTCATTTCAAACGTAATCACTGAAATGATCATCCCTATACATGCACAAAGGAATCCCCATTTGAATGCCCCCGGAATTGCCTCTCCAGCAGAATCATATCTCTCACCCAAGAATCCACAAAGCAATGGAGCTATAAATGCCCCCAAGTTGATACCCATGTAAAAAATGGTGTAAGCGGCATCTTTTCGTTTGTCTGTTTCTGCATATAATTGTCCAACTAATGTCGAAATATTCGGTTTAAAGAATCCATTTCCAAAAATCAAACATGTTAAACCAACAATCATTAATATTAAGGCCAAACTCTGATTCTGATAGACAGATGCTGATAAGAACATAAACAACTGTCCAATTGCCATCATAATACCACCAACAAAAATAGACTTCCTATTCCCCCAAATATTATCAGCAAAATATCCTCCAATAATTGGCGTTAAATATACCAAACTTGTATAAGAACCATAAATTCCTGATGCAGTTTCTTTATCAAACATCAATGCTTTGATTAAGAATAGAGTAAAGATTGCACGCATCCCATAATACGAGAAACGTTCCCACATTTCAGTGGTAAACAATAAATACAATCCTTTTGGATGTCCTTTCGGGGTCGAATTTTCCATATTTCGATTTAATTTTTTAGCGTCGGTGAAAATAGGTAAAAATTGGTTGATTGATTCAGATTGTTTTAATTTTAACTATTAGTTTAATGCTTAATGTCTGATTTAGAGAGCCTTTTCGATTCACACACACACAATTTTGAAACAAAAAATCGTGGAATTGTTCAATTAACGGAACTTTCAGGAAGTCAATTGCCTGAATTTTTCTCTTTTGGCATTCACCCAAAGGAACAACCTTTCAACTTAGAAGAACTGGATCTGATTTGTTCAGAATTATCTTCTAATCCTGGATTTTTGGCAATCGGTGAAATTGGGTTGGATAATCGATATGATGCGATTCAGAAACAAGAAGAATTGTATGTGTTTCAGTTGAAAATTGCTCAAAAACTTCAAAAACCAGTTATTCTTCATTGCGTGAATACTTGGGATAGATGTCGTTTTCTACATGAAAAGAATGCTCCTAATACCTCGATAATATACCACGGCTTCAATAAAGCTTCCATTACTAAGAATGTGTTGGAATATCAACAAGCAATCATCAGTATTGGCGAATCCATCTTAACCAATCAAAAACTTCAATCGGGTATTCAACAAATTCCTTTGGAGCGCTTATTACTGGAGACAGATATGGGAGAAATTGACCTGATTGAAACCTACCAAATGGTCGCTGAAATAAAAAAAGTATCTTTGTATGCCCTAACCGAACAACTAAATAAAAACGCAAACCGAATTTTTAAGTATGAGTAAGTGGTTGGAGCGTACAGAGTTGATTTTAGGACCCGAAGAAATGAATCGTCTGAAATCAGCTCATGTACTCATTGTGGGACTTGGAGGAATTGGATCTTTTGCTGCAGAATTTATTGCTAGAGCAGGAGTTGGAACGATGACTATTGTGGATGGAGATACTTTTGACATCACCAATAAAAACAGACAACTAACCGCTTTAGATTCTACCATTGGGAAAAATAAAGCAGTTGTTTTAGGTGAACGTATCAAAGATATCAATCCAGATATTCACTTAAACATCGTCGAAGAGTTTGTGCTTCCTGCACGTGTTTGGGAATTACTAGATCAGTACAAACCTAATTATGTGATGGATTGTATCGACAGTGTGACTCCAAAACTAGAATGGATTATAGCTTGTAAAAGTCGAAAAATAAAAGTCATCACACATTTAGGAGCAGGTGGTAAAATTGATCCAGCACGCGTTCATGTTGCCAAACTACCTGATAGCTACAATTGTAAATTAGGAGCACATATCAAAAAAAGACTCAAGAAAAAAAATGTTGGGTTTGAAAAAATTAAATGTGTGTATTCGTCCGAATTACAGCTGAAAGATTCTTTAAAAATGACCGATGGAAACAACTACAAACGCTCATTTTATGGAACGGTAAGCTACATGCCTGCCTTGTTTGGATTAATGGGTGCCGCAGAAGTAATTCGTTATTTGACGAAAAAAGAAACAAGAGAAAGCAAAGCTCTTGATAAATAATGAAGGTATTCAAAGAAAAAAGTATATTCGCAAACCTCAAACTGAAAAAATGAAACTAAAATACTTGTTCAGCATCGCTGCTCTTATTCTATTTATATCTAGTTGCGGAAACGATGCAGAGCCTTTGGATAAGGATCAATCCATCAATGGAGTAGTTGCAAGTCACGATGCACATTCCTTTTCAAATACAGATGAAATTCGAACAAAACACTTGGATTTAGAAATCGATGTCGATTTTGAGAAAAAAACAATCTATGGTGTTGCGCGTCATCATATGCAACGATTGAAAGACACTGATACAGCCATTTTTGACATCAACGGACCTGAAATTCAAAAAGTAACTCTTGGAAAAAAAGGGCACGAAAAGGAAACCGATTTCATTATCGGAACCATGCAAGAATTTTTGGGGCAACCTTTAAGTGTGAAAATTGACAAGAATACCGAATACATCAATATTTACTACAAAACAACCGAAAATGCAGGTGCATTGGATTGGATGGATCCTGAATTGACTGAAGGAAAAGAACATCCTTACTTGTATACGCAAGGTCAAGCAATTCTCACGCGTACTTGGATTCCTGTACAAGGAACACCTGCAAATCGAATTACTTATAGCGCTGATGTAACTGTTCCTTCTGAATTATTGGCATTGATGAGTGCTTCAAATCCGAAAGTGAAAAACCCAGAAGGAAAGTATCACTTCGAGATGAAACAACCTATTCCAGTTTACTTGATTGCTTTAGCTGTTGGTGATTTGGAGTATAAAAGCTTAGGTAAAAACTGTGGAATTTATACAGAACCTTCAATGGTTGATAAAGCTGCATGGGAGTTTGAAGA
Organism: Fluviicola taffensis DSM 16823; assembly: GCF_000194605.1. Classification (NCBI taxonomy): domain Bacteria; kingdom Pseudomonadati; phylum Bacteroidota; class Flavobacteriia; order Flavobacteriales; family Crocinitomicaceae; genus Fluviicola; species Fluviicola taffensis. The sequence continues at coordinate 2,745,519 of NC_015321.1, read as the reverse complement.
TCTTCCAAAAATGATTCACGCTGCTGAAAACTTATACGGACCTTACCAATGGGAACAATATGATGTGATTGTTTTACCTTACTCCTTCCCTTTTGGTGGGATGGAAAATCCACGTTTGACTTTTGCGAATCCAACATTGATTGCTGGAGATCGAAGTGCCGTTTCTGTTATTGCTCACGAATTGGCACATTCTTGGTCAGGGAATTTGGTTACAAATGCCAGTTGGAATGACTTCTGGTTAAATGAAGGGTTCACGGTTTACTTTGAGAATCGAATCATGGAAGAATTATACGGAAAAGAAGTAGCCGACATGCTTGCTTTAATCGAATTCCAAGAACTTCAAACAGAAATGTCTGAATTAGACGAAGAAGATACGCATTTAAAACTCGAACTTTCCAAAAGAAATCCAGATGATGGAATGACTTCTATCGCATATGTAAAAGGTGCATTCTTATTAAAAACCTTGGAACGCGATTTTGGAAGACAACGTTTTGATGCATTCTTGAAAAAATATTTCTCCGATCACGCATTTCAAACACTCACTACGGAGCAGTTCAAAAATTACTTAAATGAAAACCTGATTAGTCAAACAGATGTGAATTTCAACATTGATGAATGGTTATACAAATCAGGATTGCCCAAAAATTGTTATGCTGTTAGTTCTCCTCGTTTCGAGAAAATTCAAAGTTTAGCCCATGAATTTGCAGGTGGAAAGGACATTTTCAAAAAACCAGCGAAGAAAAAAGGGAAAAAGCAACTTCCAGCTTTAACGCGTGATCAATATGTTCCACAAGAATGGCAAGCATTCATTCGCGCTTTACCTAAGAAAATGGATCCGAAACGATTAGCTCTTATCGATGAAAAATTGCATTTCAATAATTGGGGAAATGCTGAAGTTGCCACAGAATGGTATGTACTTGGAATCAATTCAAACTACACAGACATTCGACCTGATATTGAACGATTCATTTCTAAAGTTGGACGTAGAAAGTTCTTATTGCCGATTTATACAGCATTGAATAAAAACAAAGAAAGCAAAGCTTGGGGATTGGAAGTTTACAAAAAAGTGAGAATGAATTATCATCCTGTTTCAACAATGACTATGGATGAATTATTGGGATATAAACCGTGATATTATAAATACATAAACAGTAGGCACGCGATGCGTCGGGAATTAATCACAATTCACACCCAGACTTAATTTCTACCACAAATGCACAAATTTTAGCTCGGCTACCGCACTCGCTTTTGAACCGGATAAACATCTATTTATTTGTGTTTACAGGCTATAGAGGCGACTGGTAAGCGCCTCCAACATTTGTGCATTTGTGGAAAAATATAACACAGTTTGTATGATAAAATGGTTTGGGTGCGAATAATACATGTCCCACGACGAATCACGTGCCTACTGTTTTTAACGATAATTCGTAACCGACGTAATATTGCGGAATTACATTTTATCAAATAATCTCCTTTCAACCACGAATAATCAAAAGGTACTCTCGACTCCTAAAACGACTCCTTTTCTTCTTTTAGATACACTCATCTTTGACATAACAAATACAACAGTTATGTCTCGCTTCATTATTCTTCTATCTATTGCTACCAGTTTACTCGCAACAATCTTTGCTTGTTCCAGCAATAAAATCATTTCAGTAGATCCCAAATTTAGAAAATGGGTTTCTGGATACACTTCGGGAATTATATCCAATTCCGATCATATTGAAATCGAACTCCGAGATCAATTGGATTCAACCAAATTGATGGAATTAGGCATGAAATCCCGCATGGACGATAAAGTATTAAAAAAAATCGTTGAAATCAGTCCTGCTGTAGATGCAGATATTCAATGGGTCGATTTCAGAACTATTCAGATAACACCTAAAAAATCGTTGAGTTCCAACCAAATCTATACGGTTAGCTTGAATTTGAAAGAAATCATGAACGTGGAAGATGGTTACGAAGAATTCAATTTTCAATTCGCAACAAAACCACAAAAAATAGATGTTTCAGAGCCAAATTTAATTGAATACGATTCATACAATTTAGAATGGTACTCCTTACGCGGGAATTTTTCTGTAACGGACCACTTTGACACCACAAAATTGAAAGAACTTATTTCCGTGGAGTATCAAGGTCAAAAATCAAAAATGCGGTTTGAAGAAGGTTATGGAGGCAACGAATTTTTCTATATCGTTGACAGTATAAAACGTTCAGAGAAAGAAGGTAAACTAACCGTAAACTGGAATGGTGATGCAATTTCATCCTTTTCAACGGGTTCTACAAGCATTAAAGTTCCTGCTCTTGGCGATTTTGAGTTGAGCTCTTTTGAAGTAAATGACGACGATGACCAAAGTATTCGCCTTTCATTTTCAGAGCCATTATCAACCAATCAAGACTTAAATGGATTGATTGACTTAGAAGGTATTACTGGTGAAACGTTTTCTATCTATTACAATGAAGTAACGGTCTTTATTCCAAAACGAATTGAAGGAGATTACAAACTAAAAGTCAATTCGGGAATCAAGAACATCAAAAATTACTCGATGTTAAAAGGCACTGAGCGTTCATTGCAATTTACTGCCTCCAAACCAAAAATCAGGATTACAGGAAGTGGCTCTATTCTACCCGACTCGAAAGGATTGATTTTTCCCTTTGAAACCATTGGATTGAAATCTGTTACCGTTCGAATTATCAAAATCTATGAGGAAAATGTACATCATTTCTTGCAAGTAAACAATTTGAATGAATCGGATGCGATATTCCGTTTCGGAAAGAAGATTGCTGAAAAACACATTCAGTTGGGAGTCAAAAAAGAAGATAAAAGCGATTGGAAGTCCCATGTTCTCGATTTGGAGAAATGGATCCGACCAGAACCAGGAGCAATTTACCGCATCTCAATCAAGTTTGAACAAGCAGATGCCTTGTGTGATTGTGCTGCTACCGCTGAAGAAAACTCAGAAGAATCTGCTTCATCCGAAGAATCATCAACAGACAAAAGCTGGTCTGAAGAACCTTGGCACATGGAAGATTGGGATGATGGATACAATGATTGGGGCGGTTATGGAAACGAATCTCCATGCAGCCCAAGTTATTACTATGGAAAAGCAGTTTCTCGCAACATTTTAGCTTCAAATATCGGGGTAATCTATAAAATGGATGCGAAAAAAGAAGCACATGTTTTCCTCACAGACATGATTACGACTCAACCCATTCCAAATGCTTCCGTGACTTTCTATGATTTTTCCAAACAAGTAATTGCTTCTGGAACAACCAATTCAGAAGGAATGTACACCAAGACACTTTCTGAAAAACCGTTTCTATTGATTGCAAAATATGGAAAACAGCGCGGCTATCTAAAATTGGGCGATCGCCATTCGAATATGCTGTCGGAATTTGATGTAGAAGGTGAAGAAGTTCAAAATGGATTAAAAGGCTACATATATGCTGAACGTGGAGTTTGGAGACCAGGAGATTCGATGTATGTCAATTTTGTACTTCGAGATTACGAAAACAAACTTCCACTCAATCACCCTGTAAATTTCACGTTATCAGACCCTTCTGGAAATGAAGTTAGTAAGATAATCAAATCGAAAGGAATCAATGGACATTACGATTTTAGAACGGCTACTCGTCATGATTCTCAAACTGGAATCTATACTGCTAGAATTAGTGTTGGATCGCGAGAATTTACCAAATATTTGAAAGTAGAAACAGTAAAACCCAACCGCTTGAAGTTGAAATTAACTGTTCCCAGCAATGCAAACTCAGATAGTTTATTGAAACTCGAATCGTATTGGTTACACGGAGCTCCAGCAAAAAACTTAAGAGCTACAGTCGATGTGGAATATCAGTCCACCAAAACAATCATTCCCGGGTTTTCGAAATTTGAATTTGATTCTCCTGTCCGAAAAATCAACTCCGACAAAAACACCTTGTTTGATGATGATTTGGATGTCAACGGGAAAGCTTCCCTCAAACAAGAAGTATCCTCACTTTCACAAGCTTCCGGAATGTTGAAAGCAACCTATACTATGCGTGTTTTCGAACAAGGAGGAAACTTCTCAATCGACCGTTTTTCACAGATCTATTCACCTTTCAAGCAATATGTAGGATTTAGAACTCCTGACCTAGAAGCTGATAATTCATTAGTCTCTGGAAAGAAACATGCATTCGATGTAGTTTTGGTTGATGGAAATGGACAATTATTGAAAAAGCCATCCAAGGTGCGGGTGAAAATTTACCGCATGGAATGGAGATGGTGGTATGAAACAGGAGATGATGATTTAGGGAACTTCATGGCACGAAATGGAAACATGCTGGTTTACGATACCTTATTGAATAATTCAACAGGAAAAGCAGACTTCAAGTTCGGTTTAAAAGAACAAGATTATGGACGCTTTTTGATCACTGTAACAGACGAAGAAGGTTTTCATCAATCTGGGAAAACTGTATCCATTGATGTTCCTTATTGGAGTCGCGGAAATCAAAAAAACAATGAATATGCTTCCATGTTGAACTTCTCAACAGATAAAAAATCCTATATAAAAGGAGAAACGGTCAAATTGAGTATTCCATCTCCTGCTATTGGAAAAGCACTCATTTCGATTGAAACACGCACTAAAATCATCAAGAAATTTTGGGTAAATACCATTAAAGGTGAAACAACTTGTTCTTTTGAAACAACAGAAGACATGGCTCCAAATGCATATGTTCATGTGAGTTTGATTCAACCCCATAGTGCAACAACCAATGATTTACCGATTCGAATGTACGGAATTGTTCCAATAAGTGTCGATGATCCAGCAACTCATTTGCATCCAAAAATTGAAGTTGCAAAAGAATGGCGACCAGAATCAACTGCAAAAGTAACTGTGAAAGAAGAATTAGGAAAAGGTATGACCTATACTTTAGCAATTGTGGACGAAGGATTGTTAGATTTAACGCGTTTCAATACACCAAACCCATGGAATACATTCTATGCAAAAGAAGCTCTTGGGATCAAAACATGGGATATGTACAATTCTGTGATTGGTGCGTATTCTGGTAAATTGAATCGCTTATTGAGTATTGGCGGAGATGGTTCAGCAGATGATGGCGCCGGACCAAAAGCCAATCGTTTCAAGCCAATGGTTTATTTCTTAGGACCCTTTGTTTTGCCAGCAGGATCTTCAAAAACACATCAAATTGAACTTCCAACGTATATCGGATCCGTTCGTGTTATGGTCGTAGCTCATGCTGCAACTGCATTCGGAAGTTCAGAAGAAACAGTAACAATTAAAAAGCCTTTGATGGTTTTGGGAACTTTACCTCGTGTAATCGGACCAAGTGAAACGATTCAATTACCTGTTGATGTCTTCGCAATGAAAGACAACATTAAAAATGTTGACGTACAAGTTACTTGCAATGATTTATTAGTAGTCAACGGTTCAAAAAATCAAGGAATTAAATTTGCTGCAGAAGGTGATCAGATTGTTAATTTCGAATTGAAAGTTGCGAATAAATTGGGAGTTGCGAAAATCAAGATCTTTGCGAAATCGGGGAATGAAACAGCAACCCAAGAATTCGAAGTCGATGTGCGAAGTCCAAATCCGCAAGTTTTGGAAAGCGAAACAAAAGTAATAGAACCAGGTTCTTCAGTTAGTTTTTCCATGGAGCAAGACGGAATCAAGGGTTCTCACTCCTACTCATTGGAGGCAAGTCAATTTACTTCCATCAATCTAAGCGGGCGAATGTCAGAATTAATCAATTACCCGCATGGATGCATTGAACAAACAACTTCGGCTGTGTTTCCTCAGCTTTTCGCAATGGATATTATGCAATTCAGTGAAAAAGATAAAAGTAAAATGACTGCAAACATTCGCGCAGCCATCACAAAGTATCAAAGCTTTCAGCAATACGAAGGTGGATTTGCTTACTGGCCTGGAGATCGAGAAGCAAGTGATTGGGGTTCAAATTATGCCGGACATTTCATCATCGAAGCAGAGCAACATGGATTTACTTTACCTGCAAATTTAAAATCGCGTTGGATCGATTATCAGAAAAATAAGGCAAATAATTGGTCTTCTGAATCGTATTCTAGCTATTCCAATCATGCGGAAGAATCCAATCAACTGATTCAAGCTTATCGCTTATATACCTTGGCTTTGGCAGGAAAACCTGAATTGGGTGCAATGAATCGCCTAAAAGAAAATTCCAAATTGGGAATTACTGCCAAATGGAGATTAGCGGCCGCTTATTATTTGGTTGGTCAGAAAGATTTGGCAAAACAAATGACTCGTAATTTGAGTTTCACAGCTACTGCTTACCGTGAATATTCGTATTCATACGGTTCAACTTTGCGTGATAAAGCCATGAATCTGGAAGCAGGATTAATGATTGAATCAAAATCTACGGATCAATTGGAAAAAGAAATTGCAGATGTCCTAAAATCGAATCAGTGGTTGAGTACACAAGAAGCGGGTTATTGTATTCTTTCCTTAACAAGTGGAAAAATAAAGAATGGTGGAGCGCTTCAATTTGAGGTAAACTCAGAAAAAGTGACTGCTAACAAATGCATGACCACCAAAAATTACACGGAAGCTGACGGGTCTAAAATGAAGCGATTGAGTGTTAAGAATACTTCTGCAAAAAAAATCTACTTGACTTTCTGTACCACGAAAGTTCCGCAAATTGGCAAGGAGAAACACATTCGCAGTAATCTTGACATGGATATTACGTATACGAATTTGAATGGTGTAAAAATCGATCCAACTAAAATTGTGCAAGGAACGGATTTCATTATGGAAGTAAAATTGAAAAATCCTACGAAAGATCAATTCTACCGGGAAATGGCGTTGAGTCAGATTATGCCGAGTGGTTGGGAAATACATAATGCCAGATTGTACGACGAAGAAAGCACTCCCAATATTGATTACCAAGATTACAGAGATGACCGTGTTTACAGTTATTTCAAATTGGCTCCGAATGAAACGAAGATTTTTAAAATTCAGTTGAATGCATCTTACTTGGGGAAATTCTATTTACCAGCAGTTTTTTCAGAAGCAATGTATGACCATTCGGTGAATGCGCAGGAAAAAGGCCGATGGGTTGAAGTGACTAAAATTGTAAAACAACCTAAATCATCCTGATAATTAATGAAGGCTGCTCGTTAAAAAATGAGCAGCCCTTTTTACAAACTAAAAAAAAACATTAAATAATTGATAAACAGTGCTATAACTGTAAAATTGTTCACATCTTTATGAACAAGTAAATTTGAAACTTTTAGAATTTTCGAAGACTATTTTTTGAAAATTCTAGAAGTTCGATCTTTATACTCAAAGAGTCATTGCAAGAAACCATCTCATTTCGTAACTTGGTTCAAAAAACCAATGAGAACTCTCGACGAATGGTTTGCCGAATATTCTGTGAGTCACCAAAATATGACCAACAAAAAGATTCATTATATCTGTGTTCCGGCAATATTTTTTTCCGTCGTCGGACTTTTAATGAGTATCCCAAATCGTGGATTAATCAGTTTGGTTCATTCAGATAACTTTCTATTGGTCAATTGGGCTGTTGCTGCCCTGATTCTCGTGCTTTACTTCTACTTGCGTCTATGTCTCCGAATGGCACTTTACATTTTAATTTTCTCCGCCTTATGCGTGATTGGAAATTTCTATTTAGCCAAGATTGGACCTTTATGGATTACTTCTCTTATTATTTTCAGTGTTGCTTGGATTGGACAATTCTACGGGCATAAACTCGAAGGTAAGAAACCTTCCTTTTTCAAAGACATCCAGTTTTTATTGATTGGTCCAGCTTGGATTCTAACTAGTTTTCTAAGTCCGAAAAAGACTTAGAAAAACAGTTCAAAAAGTTGAAACGTTCAATAGTTCCAATTTGAACTCTTAAATTCTTTGAACCTTTTAACTTTTTGAACCCTTTGAACTTGTTACAGCTGTTCCAACATTTTCACCACATCCGCGCGCTTTCTTGTAGAAACAGGAATCATTTTTCCGTCTGACATAATCAAATGTCCACCTTCCACTTTCACAAATTCCTGAATCATTTTCGTATTCACCAAATGTGATTGATGTACTCGGAAGAAGCCCAATTCACCTAGAATATCTTCGAAATCCTTTAAGGTTCTGGAAACAACAATCCGTTTTGAATTCGTGAAAAAGAACTCCGTATAATTCACATTACTTTCACAACGAATAATATCTGCAATTTGTACAATGTGGATTTTATCTTGCGCATGAAGAGCCAATCTTTCTTGCACTTTATTGCTTTGCTTCAAAGATTCGTTCAGCAAACGGTAATTGTCCTGCTCGTTGTGATTGTGATTACGGAATTTTTTCAATGCTTCAATCAATTCATCTGGATCAACGGGTTTGAGTAAATAATCAATTGCAGCATATCGAAAAGCTTTAATTGCATGTGCGTCGCTTGCTGTAATAAAAATGATTTTAAATGGAATTTCAGGCAAAATATCCAACAGATCAAAGCCCGAACCATCTTGCATTTGAATATCCAAAAACAAGATATCAATCTTCATATGCTTCAACAACTTTGCACCTTCCACAACGCCAGAAGCTTCATCCACAACCTGAATATCGGGAGCATAGACTTCCAGATCTTTCTTAAAAGTAATGCGCGCCTGTTCTATATCGTCAATAATTACAGCTCTAATCATTTACAAGGGTATAAAAAGTTGAACTTCGGTTCCAATAACAATTCCATCATCGTCATACAAATCTACAATTCTTACTTTATGACCATTCGAATTAGTACTTAATAAATCCAATCTTTCTTTCGTAACATTGAATCCCCGCGAAATATGTTGTGGTTCATTGCTTGCTTCTTGGTTCTTTCCAGCAGCTTCTCTACCAATTCCATTGTCTCGAATCACGCAGGTAATTCCATCATTTACTTCTTGAAACAAACAAGTGATTTTACCCGTTCGAGAATCAGTTACATCATATTTAAATCCATGTTTAATGGCATTTTCAACAAAAGGTTGAATAAGCATTGGAGGAATTTGAATGAAGTTCAATTCGGTTTCCAAATCTGCGATAATTTCATATTCGAAACGGTTTCCATTGCAAAATTGTTCAATTAATAGGTAGTTTTCCAACGTAGAAATTTCCTCTTCCAAAGAAATGGTGGTATTTCTAGAATTATCTAAAATCTGACGCATCAATCGGGAGAATTTGGCCAAATAATAACGCGCTTTGGTTTCATTTTCAGTTCCAATGAGTCCTTGAATCGAATTCAGTGCATTGAAAATAAAATGCGGATTCATTTGTAAACGCAGAGCCTTTTGTTCCAATTCCAATAGATTACGAGCAAATTCCGCATCCTTTTGAGCCAGTTTTGCTTTTCGTCTTATACGAGCCGTTTGAACCCAAATGATAAACCAAATAAGCGCTCCTCCTAAAATACATTCAATGAAAATGAACCAAGCCGTTTTCCAAAAAGGAGTTGCGATTGTAAAGGAGAAACTTTCAGGAATTGGATTAATGAAACCATCTTCATTGCGCGAACGAAGCAAAAAGGTATATTTCCCTGAAGACATATTCGAATAAACGATACGTTGTTCTTTCGTCCATGGCGACCATTTATTCTCAAAACCACTCATTTTCCAAGAATACTCCACTCCTTCTGGATTCTTCAAATTAATTCCTCGAAACAAGAAACTCAAATGATTCTGATCATGCGGCAAATGAAGGGTTTTATAACTATTCCAAGGCAATAGCACATCGTTGTATTTTGTTTTGGAAAGCGATTCATAAAACAATTGGATATCCAAAATACTTAAAATAGGAGCTGTTTTATTCACTTTCAAATTCGATAAATTATAACAACTCGCTCCATTGATTGTTCCAAACCAAATTTTTCCGTCTTTATCTTTCCAAACACTATTCTGACAAGTTTCAACTCCTAAGAAACCATCGCTTTTGCCATAATGTTTAATACTTTTAATCTGATTGGTTTCATTCAAATCCAAAATGTCTAGACCAGATTCAGAACCTAAAATCAAGTGATTATTGACATCAAAAACCATCAAATAAACATTCGAAGAATGCAGTCCTGATTCAATACTGATCTTCTTTGTTACTTTTAATTTAGTTCCGTATTCCACACAATTAATTCCAGCTCCTGCCGTTCCGACCCAAATTCTACCTTTCGAATCTTCCACAATACTTCGAATGGCATCTGCACTCAATCCTGAATCCTTTGTCAAAATCTTGGTGGTTCTCGTTTTTGGATCGTAGCAGGCAAGTCCAGCTGATTCTGCACCATACCAAACCAATCCTCTTGAATCTACAAAAACGGAAGTTAAACGCATGTGCAGTAACCCCTCATCAAAAGAAACATTTTCAATATGTTTCCCCTGTTCTGAAATTCGAATCAATCCAGAACCTGATGTTGCAACCCAAATCACACCATCTTTGTCCTTAGACATTTGCCGGACATAATACTTCCGTGTCTCATCAATCCATGAAAAACCACCAGCTGAGAGCATTCCAATTCCTTGTCCTTCCGTTCCGAAGTACATCAAACCATTATTATCCTCAATAATTGCCTTGACTTTTATGGCATCAAAACCATTTTGAACATTCAACTGGCTAAAAACTCCATTTTCATAAACACTTACCCCATTTTGGGAAGTTCCAAACCACAATTTTTCGCTAGAATCTCTGTAAATCGAATAAATAAAATTTCCTCCTAAACCAGCCGAAATGGAATAATGCGAGAATAATTTCCCAGCAAATTGCGAAACACCACCACCTGATGTTCCGATCCACAAATCACCCCAAGTATCCTTGATAACTGATCGAACATGATTATTTCCTAAGCCATTTCGTTCAGTGTAACTTGTAAATTCTTTACTTTTCTGATCGTATTGAACCAATCCAGCATTCAAGCTTGCAATCCAGCATACATTATTTTCATCACAAAAAATATTGAAAACCGTTTGTTTATAGAGCTCATGATGTAAATCAACACGGTAAAAGTCTTTTCGATTGTAAACGTAAGCTCCATCACCATAAGTTCCAATCCATATTTTTCCTTGTTGATCCTCACTCAAACACGTAATGGCATTCCGCATCACGCGATTTTTGAATCCATGATTGACTGTGAATTGCTTTCCCCCGTTTTGCTGGAAAGAAAGGAGTCCAGTTCCCGTTCCCATCCAAAGAACTCCTTTTGAGTCGGAAAAAATCGCGTTGACTGTTCCGTCTCCAATTTCCAAAAATCGATTCATGGAAATCAACGAATCTCCTTTTAGAGTAAAAACTCCATGATTTGTAGCGAGCCACAATTTATCTTTGGAATCTAAAGTCAAACCAAAAACAGCAAAATGATTCGCGTACTTCGGATGTTTGTAAGTCCTAATTTTTTGTCCATTGTATGAGGAAAGCCCATCATTGGTTCCAATCCAAAGTGTATGATTCGAATCTTCCTTTAGCGAATAGATGTAATTATTCACCAATCCCTGCCTGTCTGTAAATGACTCGAAATTCTGTCCATCAAAACGCGATAAACCTCCACCTCTTGTTCCAAACCACAAATATCCTTTATGATCTTGAATTACACTGTAAACCTGAGATTGCCCCAAACCGTCTTCCACCGAAAAGTTTCGAAAACTAGCCAATTGCCCAAAAAGTTGATTCGCAAAAATCAAGTACATAAAGAGCAATAAAACAGATTTTTTTTTCATGGTTTCGTTCCAATCTTACTTCGTTGAAATTACTAAAAAGCCTGCAACCAATGACTTTTAAATAATCAAAAAGTATATACGCTTTTTAGTACAAACACAACGAATAATAAAAGCATGTATTTCATTCAATTCAGACTACTTACTTTCAGTAAAAAACGATGAGAGAGAAACTATTTTGGTGGAGAGAACAATGGCGCTGGAAAAAGCGATTCATCAAACGTATCTGCTTTTATTCGTTTCTGATTTGGTACGTGCAAGCACTGCCATCAACTATTTTCAATGATCCCTACTCCACAGTATTGGTTGGAAAGAGTGGAAAATTGTTAGGTGCACACATTGCAAAAGATGGTCAATGGCGATTTCCTCCAAGTGGAAAAACTCCTCCAAAAATTGCTGTTTGCTTAGTCACTTTTGAAGATAAAAATTTTCACCAGCATCTTGGAGTAAGTCTTCAAGGAATTGGGCGCGCTTTTTATCAAAACATCTCACAAGGCAAAATTGTAAGTGGAGGAAGTACGATTACGCAACAAGTCATTCGATTGATGCGCAAAAATCCATCCCGAACTTATTCAGAAAAAATGGTCGAAATCATCCTTGCCACACGATTAGAGTTTCGTCATTCGAAAGAAGAAATCTTGAATTTATACACAGCAAATGCTCCGTTTGGAAACAATGTCGTGGGTATCGATGCTGCTTCTTGGCGTTATTTTGGAAGAGCTCCAGAAAATTTAAGTTGGGCAGAAAGCGCAACCTTAGCAGTTTTACCCAATGCTCCAGGACTCATTTATCCAGGGAAAAATCACCAAAGTTTACATAGAAAACGAAATCGATTACTAAAAATGCTTCACGAACAAGGGGTAATTGACAAACTCAATTACTTTTTGGCTTTGGAAGAACCACTTCCTGACAAACCACTTCCTCTGCCACAAGAGGCTCCACATTTATTGCAACGCTGTATTTTACAGGGACAGAAAGAGCAATTGATTCAATCTACTTTGGACGAGCAAATTCAAGCAATGGTGAATCAAGAAGCGGAACAATATGCTTTGCGCATGAACGAATACGGAATTTTCAATGCTGCAGTTTTGATTACGTCCGTCGAAACTGGTGAGGTTTTAGCTTACAAAGGCAACTTGAATCACACAGATGAAGAACATGCATTTGATGTCGATTGTATTCAAGCTCCTCGGAGTACTGGAAGTATTTTAAAGCCTTTGCTCTATGCAAAATCCTTGGAAGCTGGATTGATTACCCCCAAGCAATTATTATGTGATTTCCCTTCGCGTTTTGGAACATTTGCTCCGAACAATTTTAATCGTCAATTTTCTGGAGCATTGCCTGCAAATAAAGCTTTGTCAAAGAGTTTGAATATTCCCATGGTATTTCTCCTGCGCGAATATGGTCAGGCGAAATTCCACCAAGATTTAAAACAACTCGGATTTCGACACATGAATAAGCGATCGAGTCATTATGGTCTATCCTTAATTCTTGGTGGAGCAGAAGCCAATCTTTGGGAAGTGAATGCTTGCTACAATTCATTGGCGCAGCATCTTCAAAATGAAACAAACACCACCATTCACTTTTCTCAAAAAGTACAAATAGGCTCCAAACCACTTTTAAACAAAGGGTGTATTTACTCCACCTTTGAAGCACTCGTTGATGTAAACAGGCCTGATGAAGAAAATAATTGGCGCGCATTTGAATCTTCTCAGAAAATTTCCTGGAAAACGGGAACAAGTTTTGGGTTTAGAGATGCTTGGGCAGTTGGTATTACTCCCAAATACGTGGTTTCCGTTTGGGTTGGGAATGCCGATGGTGAAGGGAGACCTGGACTTACAGGAGTAAAAGCTGCTGCTCCTCTATTATTTTCAATTTTCAGAAATTTAGATGCTCCTCAAAAATGGTTTTCAAAACCAGTAGCAGAAATGACTCGAACAGAAATCTGTAATGAAAGCGGTCAAATATCTAATCGCTTTTGTGAACACACACATTTTGAACAAATCCCGTCAAGTAGTTTAATTAGTAAGAGTTGTGGTTATCATCAATTGGTTCATTTGAATCAAAAAGAAACATTCCGTGTAAATGCGGATTGCGAAGGTGGTCATACTATGAAACATAAATCGTGGTTTATCCTTCCACCAAGCATGGAAAAGTATTATGTACAACAAAACCCAAATTATCATTCAGTTCCTCCTTTTGATCCAAAATGCACTTCCAATAAACCCGAAAATATCATGGGATTCATTTATCCGAAGCATCAGACCAAGATTTACATTCCAAAAGAATTGAGTGGAAGCCGTGGAAAGGTCATTTTTGAAATGGCACATACGCGACAAAACAGCATTCTCTATTGGCACATTGATGAAGAGTTTATTGGTACCACTTCTGAAATACATCAAATTGCTGTGCAGCCTGAAAAAGGAAAACATAAAGTAACCGTTGTGGATGAAACAGGAGTTCTGTTAACAGAAGCCTTTGAAGTACTTTAATTTTTATCCCATAAACGCACACTTTAATCCATGAAAGATACAGTTAAGATTTTTTAAGATTTTCTAGTACAACCTTGTCCGTTTTATTGCGTTAATTGAATAGAGAAACAGCACTAAAATTTTGTCAATCATGAACAGCACGGTAATCAATCAATTAGAAAACTACAAAGCTATCGAAGCAGTTTGTGTGAAAAATCATTCAACTTGGACAGATGTAAAAGAATTTAGAGGAGTATTTTCTCGCTTTGCTTTAAAAGTGGGGCAATTAGATTTAATTTCTGAAAGCTCCAATTCTTTATCACATCATCACACTGAAAATTTGATCAAAGAAATTGAGCAAATTCTAAACATCCATTTTGATCGATTTTTCGACTATTTGAGTCAAAAGAATGATGAGTTATTTCAGATATATAATCGAATTCGAAGAAATAATTAGTTGAATTTGAAAGATTTATTCATTCCAAAAAGCTGTTAACCACAATTTTTGTCGTACTTTTATCTTAATAACTAACATTATTCATGAGGATTACTGCAAATGAAAACTATCTTATTTACCACATTAGCCCTCTTTATTTTATGTACATCTTGTAAAAAGAAAGAGGAAAACACTCCAACAGCACAAACACCAAATACTCCAATTTCAAACAATCTATTTAGTTTGAAAGGAGATGGAGTTCCATTTACCACAAATAATGCAGAAGTCTCATCAAACGAGCAAACGATTGGTGTTTCTGTGGGTTTTATTTCCGAAACCAGTGATTATTATTCATTGGGAATTAAGAAGGATCTTGCACCTGGAACATATTCATATAATGGGAATGATTCATTCTCATTTATCATGTATTCATACGACTATTTTTACAGGGTTGATAGTGGTTCCATTACAATCTTATCAAACGACACCATTCTAAAGAAAATGGAAGCAACTTTCGAATTTGAAATGATGGAAACCGATTATCACTCAGATACAATCCAAATTACGGAGGGACACTTGAATATTTCCTATTAATTGAGTTTTTCCAGTTAGTTGTAAATAATGTGATGGATTTTAGGACAGAAAATAATGATTCCAACTACTAGAGCTACCAATGCACCAATTAGTACAGAAGCTGCTGCTAAATCTTTCACTTTTTTAATTTGAGGATGTTTTTCAGGTGATGCAAAGTCGGCCATTGCTTCCAAAGACGTATTAATCAACTCACAAATGAATACCAGCCCCATAACTATCACCAAAACAATCCATTCATTCAAAGAGATTTTCAAGACAACTCCCAAAATAATTGCAATAAGAGCCGAAACCAAATGAATTCGAGCATTGTGTTCTTCAATGAAGAGTATTTTCAAACCTGCAAAGGCATATTTAAAGCTTTTGATGCGAGCTGAGATGGAGAATGTGTGTTTAGACATCTATGAATTTTTGGTATTAACGCTGAAAATCAGGTTGTGTTTTACTAATTATGAAACAAAAAAAAGACCATCATTTCTGATGGTCTTTTCACTTTATCCTATTTTTTATTACTCAGCTTTTGGAGCTTCTGTTGTTGCTTCAGCAGCTTTCTCTGGTCTTGGCAATAAAACGCGACGAGACAATTTCCATTTTTTAGTTTTTGGATCTTTACCAACAACTTTAAATTTCAATACGTCTCCTTCTTTTACTACGTCTTCCATTTTTGCTACTTTCTCCCAAGAGAACTCAGAAATGTGAATCAATCCGTCTGTTCCAGGAAGAATTTCAACGAATACTCCGAAATCTTTGATAGCTTTCACTTTTCCTTCGTATTCTGCACCTTCATCAACTACCGGAGGGAATGCAATCATTCGAATACGTGAATTTGCAGCATCCATATCTTCTGCATTATTCGACATAATCTGAACACGACCTTCACCTGTTTCCAATTCTTCAATTGTAATAGTTGTTTTTGTGTCTTTTTGAATTCCTTGAATGATTTTTCCTCCAGGTCCGATGATTGCTCCAATCATATCGTTAGGCACATTGAATGCTTCGATACGAGGAGTTTGCGGTTTGAAATCTGGATTTGGAACTGCGATTGTTTCAATAATCTTATTCAAGATATGTATACGTCCCGCACGCGCTTGATCCAAAGCTTGAATCAATACTTCGTATGGTAAACCGTCTACTTTAATATCCATTTGACAAGCTGTGATTCCTTTAGAAGTTCCTGTTACTTTAAAGTCCATATCTCCTAAGTGATCTTCATCTCCTAAGATATCAGACAATACAGCAAATTTACCTTCGTCAGCGACCAATCCCATTGCGATACCAGAAACTGGCGCTTTGATTTGAACACCACCGTCCATCAATGCCAATGTACCAGCACAAACTGTTGCCATTGAAGATGAACCATTTGATTCTAAAATATCAGAAACTAAACGAATAGTATAAGCGTTATCTGCAGGAAGAACCGGTTTCAAAGCACGTAATGCCAAGTTACCGTGTCCAATCTCACGACGAGAAGTTCCACGCAATGGTTTCGCTTCTCCTGTAGAGAATGGAGGGAAATTATAATGTAGCAAGAATTTCTCTGTTCCGTGGAAAGTAACTCCGTCAATCAACTGCTCATCCATTTTACCACCAAGGGTCAATGTTGTCAATGATTGCGTTTCCCCACGTGTAAATACTGCTGATCCGTGAACCATTGGCAAATAATCTACTTCAGCCCAAATCGGACGAATCTCGTCAAATTTACGACCATCCAAACGCTTTTGCTCATTCAACATAACCCAACGAACCGCTTTTTTCTTCACTTCAGAGAAGTAAGTAGAAATAAAACCACTAACTGTAGCCAACTCTTCTTCAGAGAATGCAGCTTTCACTTCCGTTTTGATTGCGTCGAACAATTCTGTACGTTTCGCTTTATTTGCAAGACCTTGACGAGCAACTTCTTTACATTTATCCATCGCCAATTCATACACTTTCGCTTTCACGTTTTCGTCATGCGTTTCGTGCGAATAAACACGTTTTGGATTAGCTGTTGGGATTAGTGCAGCAAGATCTAATTGGAATTGACATTGCTCCTTAATAGCAGCGTGAGCAATTTTAATTGCTTCAACCATTTCCAATTCAGAGATTTCTTGAAATTCTCCTTCAATCATGTTCACATCCTTCATAGTACCAGCAACCATCATATCGATATCTGCTGATTTCATCTCTTCCATTGAAGGGTTAACAATCCACTCACCGTTGATACGACCTACACGTACTTCAGACATCGGTCCGTTGAATGGAATATCAGATACTGCAATTGCTGCAGAAGCTGCCAAACCACACAATGCGTCTGGGTTGTTTACACCATCGTAAGACAACAATTGAATCATCAACTGAACTTCAGCGTGATAATCATCTGGAAATAATGGACGTAATGCACGATCCACTAAACGCATCACCAAGATTTCTGTTTCAGATGGACGAGCTTCACGACGGAAGAATCCACCAGGAAAACGCCCTGCTGCTGCGTATTTTTCACGGTAATCTACCGTTAACGGAAGGAAATCCACTCCGTCTTTTGCCTCTGGTGCTGCAACGACAGTTGCCAATAACACCGTGTTGCCCATTTGTAACACTACTGAACCGTCGGCTTGTTTCGCCAATTTTCCGGTCTCGATGGAAATTTCTTTCCCTCCAGTAACGATGGACTTTTTGATTCCTATATTCATATTTATACTTTACATTTTTGTACGGACGCGAAGCATCGCGTCCCTCCCATTTTTCGTCCCAACGGACGATTTAAACAAAAAAAGGGGACACCGGAATAATCCGACAAGCCCCCCTTTTTAATATGTTATCGTGAAAACTGGCACTTCGACTACGCTGCGCCTATGCTGAAGCTTTAGCGCAAGTATTCAGTGACCTGTTTTTTATTAACGACGTAAACCTAATTCTTTAATCAACGCACGGTATTTCTCGATATCCTTTTTCTTCAGGTAATCTAACATACTACGACGTTTACCAACTAACAATTGTAAAGATCTTTGAGTTCCATAATCTTTACGGTTCTTTTTCAAATGCCCTGTTAAGTGAGCAATACGGTAAGTAAATAATGCTACTTGACCTTCTGTTGAACCTGTGTTTGTTGCTGAACCTCCGTGTTTTGCGAAGATTTCTTCTTTTGCTTTTGAATCTAAATACATGCCAATATTACTTGAATGATTATTATGTAGAACCCCAACTTTTGGAATTACGATGCAAAGATAACAACTAATTACGAATTACGAGTGTGAATTATGAATTAATTACAGTCCTCCATCAGAAACGTAAAGTCCATCTTTGAAAATTCGAACTTTTAATAGAACACCATCTCGGTCATATACAAAGACTTTTCCGTCTTTCAACTGGCCATTTTTAAATTGTCCATCAATCCAAATCTCATCCGTTTCGGTATACAACTTATTAAACCCATTTGGCTGGAAAACAGCACCTTTAGCCACACGTGGAGCATGAACAAAAGGAGCATTCATCAATGAATTTTTTACGGGAGAATTCGAATTTGAGTCCTGAATTCGTTCTAACTTACTGACAACGTTTTGAATTTCAGGGTTTTCAACACTTAAATTACGCGGTGTTCGAACATTCAAATAAGTGGAATACAATTGCGGGTAATTTTGAGACAACCAATTAAAATTGACATGTGCATTTTGCGTTTGATTTTGATGCATAGATTCCTCTACCCAAAATTGGTAGGAATAAGGCACACTAAATGCACGTTTTGCAAAAAACACTTGTCCTGCAACCATTTCGCGGTTATGAAATAGCATTCTACAATCAAAAACACCATTATGTGCTTCTAAACTTTGTAATTGTGATATTTTTCTTGGAACTGTACTCGCTTGAAGTAATTCTCCTTTTTCATCAAAACGGAAATAAGCGCCACCTGGTCTATTATCGTTATACTCACCAATTAAACTTGGAGTTTTTCCATCGGGATAATAACAAATCCATGCTCCAAATTTTCGCCCCTTGATGTATTTACCTTCTTTTCTTTTGGTTTTACTTTGAAGAGTTGTAGCATCATTGCTTTCATCAACCACCCAGTACCCCGTTCTTTTCCCTTTCGAATCGAGTTGATTCAATGTATCCATTTCACGATTTTTTGCAGCCAAACTAACATTGGAGAGCAAAAAAGTAACTGATAATATGAAAAGTAATTTGTTCAAGGCAAAAATATTTTAGTCTGTAATAGCTTTCAGTTGAACGAATATATATTTTTCAATCAAATCAAAGGACACATAATGAAAATATTTTCCCAACAAATGAATATTCAACCTATTTCAACGAACAATGAAATTAAAATTTTAGGCGTCATAATTGGATACACGAAAGCGCTTCCTGGTCACTTCAAGAGAAGGCGTTTAATTGGACACAGACGAATATGCAATCCGTTAAACAATTAATAATCAAATCTTCTGGTGAAAAATCCATCATTAAAACAGGCGAGTTAAAACATTCATTATTTAGCTGAATCGAACCCTCATATAAATAAAAAGCAATTGGAGAAATCTTTATTTCAAGGGGCAAATTTTTCTTTCCAAAAATGAGTTCAACTTTCGGATTAAATTTCGACTTAAAGATGAAATTGAAATCTGTAAGCTTCCCTTTTCCTTTGGTTTGCCAATTCCCATCAAATCGTGCCAACTCAAATTTTGACACTTTTTGAATCAGTTCTCCAGTCGGAATTTGATGAATCATTTCTAAATCACCCGTAAGTGGAATCAAAATGCGTTCATATCCTTCAAACAAACTAAAATCGGATTCTTCCTCTTCCACTACAGCAGAACTAATTCTCCAATCGAAATCACGAGCAGTTACAGAAGCGTTTTCTGGAAAAATAAACAGTTCGGTAGTAACACCACCAGCCCATTTTGCAACTTTAAATTGATTGTTTTTAATGATTTTCATATGAAAAAAATCCCGACCTGCTATTGCTGACCGGGAATTGTGTATTTAAGATCGGAAAAGCTTGAGTGAATGACCCAATTTTTCTTTTAATTCAGTTCTACTAACTATGTAATCCAAGAAACCATGTTCCAAAACGAACTCTGACGTTTGAAATCCATCTGGTAAATCGCGACCAATTGTTTCTTTCACAACACGCGGTCCCGCAAATGCAATTAATGCTTCTGGTTCAGCAATATTAATATCACCCAACATCGCAAAAGAAGCAGTAACTCCTCCCGTTGTTGGATCTGTTAAATAAGAAATGTATGGCAATTTGTGACTTGCCAATTGCCCCAACTTACCTGAAACTTTTGCCATTTGCATCAATGAAAAACCTGCTTCCATCATACGAGCTCCACCTGATTTTGAAATAATCATAAATGGTGCCTTCAATTCGATTGCTTTATCAATAGCACGAGCAATTTTCTCCCCCATTACAGAACCCATTGAACCTCCAATAAATGCAAAGTCCATAGAAGCAACAACAAATGGAATTCCATTCAATTCTCCATAAGCGGTTCTAATTGCATCTTTCAAACCTGTAGCCTTTTGAGTAGCTTTAATCCGATCTGTATACTTTTTAGTATCGACGAATTCTAATGGATCTCCAGAAGTTACTTTCTCATTGATTTCAGTATACTTTCCTCCGTCAAATACAACATGGAAATATTGCTCAGATCCAATTCTCTCATGATTAGAACAGCGATCACACACCCATGAATTTCGTTCTAAATCTTGAGCAGTAAATACTGTTTTACATCTAGAACACTTACTCCAAAGTCCTTCTGGAGTTTCTTTTTTATCTTTTGTAGAGGTTGTAATACCTTCTTTGGAACGTTTAAACCAACTCATATGCTTTCTATTTAATCAATGTATTTACGTTATTCAAATCTGAAAAGGATTTTTCTAAACGTTTCACAAATGTCAATTCACCTTCACGCAACCATTTACGTGGGTCGTAATACTTTTTATTTGGAGAATCTGCTCCTTCTGGGCTACCAATTTGAGTCTTCAAATAATCAATATTCGAAGTTACATAATCGCGAACACCTTCTGTAAATGCAAACTGTAAATCTGTATCTAAGTTCATTTTAATGACTCCATAACCAATGGCCTCACGAATCTCTTCAACCGTAGAACCAGAACCTCCGTGAAACACAAAATCAACTGGATTATGACCCGTATTGTATTTTTGTTGTACGAAATTTTGAGAATTCAACAAAATTTTCGGAGTCAACTTCACATTTCCAGGCTTGTAGACACCATGAACATTTCCAAAAGCTGCCGCAATTGTAAAGCAAGGGCTTACCTTCAATAATTCTTCGTAAGCAAATGCGACTTCTTCTGGTTGTGTATACAATTTAGAGGAATCAACATCTGTATTATCCACACCATCTTCCTCACCTCCTGTTATTCCTAATTCAATTTCTAAGGTCATTCCGATTTTACTCATTCGAGCAAGATACTCTTTGCATATTTCGATATTTTCTTCGATTGGTTCTTCCGACAAATCAATCATATGCGAGGAATACAAAGGTTTTCCAGTTTCTTTATAGAAAACTTCACCAGCATCTAATAACCCATCAATCCAAGGTAATAATTTCTTCGCGCAATGATCCGTGTGTAAAATAACCGTTACACCATAAGCTTCAGCCAATGCATGCACGTGTTTTGCACCAGAAATACCACCTAAAATTGCTGCCTGTTCATCTTTGTTTGAAAGTGTTTTACCAGCAAAAAAGTGAGCTCCTCCATTTGAAAATTGGATAATTACTGGAGCATTCATCTTTGCAGCTGTTTCCATTACAGCGTTTACAGTAGAAGTACTCGTAACGTTCACTGCAGGAAGTGCAAAGCCTTTTTCCTTTGCATAGCGAAAAATTTCTTGAACCTCATTTCCTGAGGCAACTCCAGGTTTAATTGAATAAGCCATTTTAGTAATTATTTGGGGTGTAAAAGTAATGAAATGCGCCAAATAATGAAGAACAAACGATAAAATTCACACTTAAGTATCAGAAAGGGAAACCAATACCAAAGTTCAAACGAGCTTGAAAAAGATATATAGGCAAACGCGATTGGTAATCTGGCCCATAAACTTGTTCTGCTTTTGCATAGAAATTTGGTTTTTTCGAATAAATCCAACGTTCCCCCTCAGGCAATGATGGATTGTGAATTGGGATACCCAAATCTGCTCTGATAATGAAATAATTAAAATCAAGTCTTAATCCATATCCAACAGAAACTCCTAATTCTTTTAAAAACCGTGTGGAAATTTGACCACCAGGACGATTGGGGTCGTTTTTCATCGTCCAAATATTTCCTGCATCTACAAAAAGTGCATGATTTATAACGCCTCCAGAACCAAATCGAAACTCTAGTGAAGTATTGAAACGAACATCCCCTATTTGGGTAATTACAAAATTAGGATCTAAAAGTTGTTGATAGCTACCAACACCTAAAGTTCTTGCGGACCAACCTCTATTATCATTGGAACCACCACCAAAGAAAGAATAATCGTAAGGAAGAGAAGTTGGTGAGTTTTTCATTGGAAAACCTACTCCCGCCATCGTTCTAAATGCCAAAATTTTATTTTTTCCCACATTTAGATAGGCAATTAACTTGTTATCAAAAACCGTAAACTGTGCATAAGAAACTCCTAAAAATAATTTATGCCCTAGAGTGTCATATTTTGGATTAATTGACGTAAGTCCATTTAATAGATTTCCTGCAATTGAAAAACTTGCTGAATATAATATACGTAAACGAGGACTGATTCTTTTTACTTTTTCTTGATTATCAAAATCGAAGGTGATTTTAAAATCCTCCCAAATAAATTGATTTCGATAGGCATTCTTCAGGTACAAATCATTCAAGGAATTAATCTTCGCTTCGAATTCAGGTTGTGGATTTATTGAAACATACTTAATAACTGAAGCACCTGGTAATCCAAAAGAAAAACTCTGCGTTTTTCCAACCAAAAATTTGTACAAATAATTAAACTGAATTAAACCTCTTGAAAAATCAGGCCTTTTTTGATAATTGTATGCTCCTGAAAGCTCTGTTCTAGGTCTTTGTCTTTTACTTAGGATATTTACTCCAAAGGGAAATAATCCAGGTATATCCAACTTTACAGAAGGGCCTATTTCAATCGTATTAAAGCTTCTACCTTGCGTTTTCACCTTTTTTCCCGTATCATCTTTGGCAAATACGCTTGGATTGGATTCGAAACCTCCAGAAATTGAAAACGTAAAATTAGTCCCTGACCTAAAAATATTCTTGTTGGAATAATTTAATGATGCTGTTAATCCTAAAAAGCCATTGGAATTCTTAGCTCTCGGTTCGAAACTAAAACTTTGCTTGGTTACAGGAACCAAATAATAATGAACTTCAACTATTCCGCTTCCTGGAAAAGTTTCAATAATTTCAGGTTTTATGATTGAAAATAAACCGAGCTGAACCAACCTAGAAAAGGAGCGCTCCAGATAGTATTCCTTATAGTAATTTTCATTTTCTAAGTAATTCTGAGATTCAATGACATTTGGATGAACAAACATCTGACCATTATAATAAAATGTCGCAATTCTAAATTTATCAAAGTCGATGCTGTCTTTTGGTTTTCCATAAATAGTATGATATACTTTACTTTTTACGATAACCTTGTGACCTACTTTTTCAGATTCAGCATAATCTTCGACCTTTTTCTTTAATTCTTTGTACAAAAAGCTATCTTTTGTTATTAAAAAATTGTTTTTCTTTAAATCAGAATCGATCGCTTTCATTTCTTCTCTGAAATTTCCTTTGTAACGAGTAGTATCACAAAAATGGAAATACACATTTTGTATTTTTGTTGAGACATGCTTCACATAACGAATGGTATCCGAAGAATTTTGATCTTGAACAGCTCGATCTCCAAATACAATGGTCAAACTCATTTTCAAATTAGAACCCTTATTGTTACCAGCCCGCATTGTATCTGCTTTATAACTTATATTCGTTGGAATAAATCCAAAATAAGTCTGGTCCCGCATGTATCTGGCAAGTTCTGTTCTGTATGCCTTAAATTTGTCAGCATCGAAGGGAAGGTTGATTGGTTTTCCTTCTAAAATACTGGATTTAAAATCAGCATTCAACCCTTGTTTATCCGTTTGTTTTTTAAGAAAATTATTGAAGTCATTTCTTACAGATAAATTTTCGCAAATCACTTTAACCGTATCAATATAGTAGCGTATCCCTGTTGTAATATTATACCTTGCTATAACTTTTTTCTTGGTTTTATGCTTATTCAGCAATCTATGAATCGTATCAAACCTACTCGTTACTTCTGAATAGAAATAACCTTTCGAATGCATATATGCTTGGATTTGAGTTCTTGACTTTGATAAGGCTCCAGTATCAGCAATTACGGGCGCTTCTCCAAATTTGTATTTGATTAATTGACGAAGTGTTGAATTCGGATCAAGTGTATCTCTTAACTGAATCCTTTTATAGATATAATCTTTATCTCCTTTTCGAATTGCACGTTGCCTGCGTCTTTCATTGATTCGAATTTCACGTCTTCCTTTACGTAAATTTGTTTTGTTAAGTCGATTCAATTTTCGAATTCTTCCATGCTCTGTTTTTGAGCTGTCAATGGAATTAAATAAAGCGAGGCGTACGCGCATCCCCAAAAATTTCAGATTGGGTTTTTGTTTTAAAACATCTCCAACCTCAGAACTATTAATCTTATCGCCCTTTACTTTAATCTTATTCTTAACTAATAAATGTTTATTAGCAGGAATTAATTTGGTAGACGAACAACTATGGACGCCAAGAGCAATCGCGAAAAATGCAATGAAATGGATTAATTTAAGTCGCTCAAATTGCCTCAACATACAACAAAAGTAAGAAACGAAAACAAAATTTCATTTTATACTCAACTTATTATGTAAGTTTGGCAAAAAAAAGTGGAAGCTCTTTCAAAAGCGAAGCAAAAATGGGTCCGATCGCTACATCAAAAAAAAATGCGTGATTTAGAATCCATTTTCATTGTAGAAGGCGAAAAACTGGTACTTGAAGGAATTCAAATGGGTCTTTCTAATCTAGAAATGATAATCACATCCGAAGCTTTTTTCGACCAGATTCCAGCTTCCCTTCATTTTAAAACCTTTACAGTTTCAACTAAGGAATTAGAACAAGTTTCAGAACTCAAAACTCCCAATAAGTGTCTCGCTATTTTCAAACGAGAAAAATACACTCTTTTAGAAAAATCATTCACCCTTGTTTTAGATGGCGTCCAAGATCCTGGAAATATGGGAACAATGCTTCGATTAGCAGATTGGTTTGGCGTCAAACAAGTCATTTGCTCAAAAGACACTGTTGATTGCTACAATTCAAAGGTGATTCAATCTTCCATGGGAGCCATTTATCGAATCCCTGTCCATTACCTCGATTTGGCAAGCTATTTGAAAGACAATCAGCAACAAAAATTTGGAGCTATGTTGCACGGAACAAACTATAAGAAAGTAAGTTATCCGAAAGATTCTATTTTAATAATGGGAAATGAAGGAAAAGGAGTTCGACCTGAAATTGAAGCACTTTTTGATGTTCCGGTAACAATTCCTCGCTATGGCGAAGCAGAATCATTGAATGTAGCAACTGCAACAGCTATTTTATTGGCTGAAATTGTTCAATAGTTATGGAAATTTTAACCACTTTCATACTGAGCTGTATTTCAACTGTTGTTTTCTCTCAATTTGATCCAGAAATTGACACAAGTAAATATACCTCTTATCGTTTATCTGTCCGAATTGCTAGCAACAGAATCAAAATTGACAGTACGAATGCGGAAGCTTATTTGCAACGTGGATATTACCTATTCCTTTTAAAGGATTTCGACGCATCGTTGAGAGATACCGACAAATTCATTTCACTCGAACCAAAGGTAGCTTCTGCCTATCAATCAAGAGCAAAAGTCTCTTATTCTCAAGGCAATATTGACCAAGCCATTCAAGACATCAACAAAGCAATCAGTCTTGAGCCTGATAATATTGACATGATTAATGATCGCTCAACGCTGTATTATAAAGCGGGGAATTACGAAGCTTGCAAAAAAGATTTACTCTACTTATTAAAGAAAGATCCCGAAA
Organism: Fluviicola taffensis DSM 16823; assembly: GCF_000194605.1. Taxonomy (NCBI): domain Bacteria; kingdom Pseudomonadati; phylum Bacteroidota; class Flavobacteriia; order Flavobacteriales; family Crocinitomicaceae; genus Fluviicola; species Fluviicola taffensis. Next base: position 2,719,242 of record NC_015321.1, on the reverse strand, counting down.
ACTTATCATTTTTGCTCTATTTGGGATATTGTGAGACCAAGCAAAAGAATTATTCAAAAGCAATTACTCATTTTCAAACACTTATTTCAAAAGATTCATTGTACAAAGAAGCATACAACAACTTAGGCTTTTGTTATTACAGTTTAGGAGATAATATCAAAGCTTTGAAAGCTATCAATAAAGCCTTGGAAATTGACCCCAGGTATCCAGAAGCTTATGATAAACGCTCACAAGTTTGGATGGCAACAGGAGACTATAAAAAAGCATTGGAGGATTTAAACAAAGCACTTTCACTCTATCCATTCTTAAGTACTTCACTGAACAACAGAGCACTTATATATCTTGAGATGAAACAATACAGCGATGCTTTAGGAGATATGAACTTACTCTTACAAACCGCTAAGCCAACTGCTGATTTACTCATCATTCGTGCTCAAATCTATAAAGAGATGGGAAATTTTGAGTTGATGGAACAAGATTTGAAAATCGCTGAAGTACTATTGAGTCAAGAAAAGTAATTGCTCATTGATAATTATTTGTCGTAGTATACTTTAACCGCCTCCACACACTTCATTCCATCAATTGCTGCAGAAATAATTCCACCAGCATAGCCAGCACCTTCTCCACACGGAAAAACTCCTTTTGTATTCACACTCATACAGGTTTCATTGTCTCTAGGAACTGAAACAGGGCTAGATGTTCGAGATTCGGGAGCATGAAGAACTGCATCATTAGTCAAAAAACCGCGCATTTTTCGGTCGAAATCTACGAAAGCCTTTCTCAATCTCGAAGCAATAAAATCTGGTAAAACGGTATTTAAATCAACCGAAATGATTCCAGGCTGATAAGATGTTCTAGGAAAATCCTTAGACTTCTTTCCTTCTACAAAATCCTTCAATCTTTGAGCAGGAACAGCTTGAGTACTTCCTGCGGCCTTCCAACAATTCCTCTCCACTTCTTGCTGAAACTCTAAACTAACAAGTGGATTATCCGAAGTATAATTAGGCAGTTCTGTTGGCTCTACACTCACCACGATTCCTGAATTTGAAGTAGGATTATTTCGCTTGGAAGGAGACCAACCATTCGTTACTACTTCTCCATTTTCAGTGGCACATGGAGCAATAATTCCTCCAGGACACATGCAAAATGAATACACTCCTTTATCAGCAACTTGAGTCACTAATGCATAGGACGCTGGTGGTAAAAACTCATCGTTATGTCTTCCGTGATATTGGATTTCATCTATTAAATCTTGTGAATGCTCTACTCGAACTCCCAACGCAAACGCTTTTGCCTGTATTGCAATCCTTTTAGACTGAAACAAATAGAAAATATCTCGCGCAGAATGACCTGTTGCGAAAATAACCGCCTTTGCTTCAAATTTATGTTTTTCATTGATTGTAATCGAGCAAATTGCTCCATCGGCGATTTCAAGATCTGTCAATTTGGATTCAAAATGCACTTCACCTCCAAAATCAATGATGCAATCGCGCATAGAAACGATGATTTGTGGCAATTTATTCGTTCCAATATGTGGATGCGCATCTACAATGATATCTTCATGCGCACCAAAGTGAACAAACCACTTGAGCGCTTTCATAACATCACCGCGCTTTTTCGAACGAGTATATAATTTTCCGTCAGAATAAGTTCCTGCACCTCCTTCTCCAAAACAATAATTCGATTCAGAATTGACTAGGTGCTCTTTGTTCAATTGAGCTAAATCGCGTCTTCGAGACCGAACATCTTTTCCACGTTCAAAAATGATTGGTTTCAAACCCAATTCTAAGGCTCGTAAGCCGGCGTAAAGTCCTGCAGGACCAGCACCAATGATGTAAACAACTTTTGAATCGTCAGTTACTTTTTGCGGGTTGAATTCAGGTTCGAAATCAGGAATTACCCCATCTAAGAATACTTCAAAACTAGCATTAACTTTAATATCTCTTTTACGCGCATCAAAAGAACGTTTGTGCCATTTATAGCTAAAGGGATGGTCACTTGGAAGCTTTAGTTCTTTACTAATTGCTTTGCGAATGAAAGAATCATCTTTAGCTTCTTCGGGCGAAAATTGAAATTGGATTTGCATTTAGCCTTCAAAGATAAGCGAAAACCAAAGCACTTTATTATACAATCGATCTATTGGTAAAGAAACCGGCGTTTTGTCTTGTATAAATGAGCTAGAAAAGCTTTGCGAAAATTTTACCTCGAAACCAAATTTAAAAAACTGTGCAAACCATTCCAGTCCACCTCCAACCTGGCCCTGAAAATCATGTGCTCGAATTTTCACAAAGGGATCAATTAAACTTTGATTGGCATCTTCTTGAGACTGCAAATCGTAAGAATATTGTCCTCCAACCAACACATAAGCCGCAAAATTATTGATTCGTAATGTTCGAAATTGCAGCATCAATGGAAAATCCAAGTTGGTAGAATTGACGCGTTCTTCTACGAATAAATCCGTCGTTTTTGAAGGATCTGGATTGGTAAAATAATATCGAACAGCACGTTCCTGAAAGGATAAAGTTGGAACGAATCGTAAACGGATAGTTGGGTGACCTAGCTTAAGAGTTCCAACAATCCCGACTTGTCCTCCTGGCTGTCGTTTTGTTTCCAAGGATTTCAAGTTGTAACTTGCATAGGCATCATTGACTGGAATTGCCTTAAAATTAGCCATGTTCGCACCAAGCATGAACCCGAAATGAATCCAGCGTCGATCAAAATTTTTGTAATTTTTATTTTTTTCAGGCTGCGCAAAAATCGTACTCGTAAGTAAGACCAGTAAGACTGTTAAAACAAAATTTCTATTCATACCCTTCAAACGTTGTTTGGCATTTTTTATTCTAAAAAATGAGTTCAAAAAGTTTAAAATGTTCAAAGGAATAAAATATTAAACTTTTTGAACTCGTTAACTTATAAACTCTTTTTACTTCACTCCAGAATAAATCGTTGCTATTCCTCCGGAAACCAATCTGGAAGCAACTTTGGTATATCCCACCTTCTCAAGAATATCCGTAAAATCTTTCCCTTCTGGAAATGCTGCTACCGATTCAGGTAAATAAGCATACGCCTTGTCATCTTTCGAAATGCGTTTTCCAAAGAATGGAATGATGTATTTCGAATGGAATGAATAATATTGTTTTACTGGGAATTTCTTAGGTTTGGAGAATTCCAAAATAATTAATTTCCCTCCTGAACGCACAACACGTAACATTTCAGAAAGCCCCTTTTCTAGGTTTTCGTAGTTACGAACTCCAAAACCTACCGTCAATGCATCAAAGTAATTATCCTCAAATGGAAGATTTTCTGAATCTCCCAATTGCATGGAAATGATTTTCTCAAAACCACGTTTCTTCATTTTTACGCGACCAACTTCCAACATCCCTTCAGAAATATCCATTCCTACAATTTCAGTTGGGTTTAGTTTGAGTAATTGAATCGCAAAATCTCCTGTTCCAGTTGCCAAATCTAAAATCCGCTTTGGTTGGATTTCTTTTAGCATATTTACAGCTTTTCTTCTCCAAATGCGATCAATGCCAACGGATAAAAAGTGATTGAGAAAGTCGTAGCGCTTCGATATTTTATTGAACATCTCAGCAACCTCTTCTTTCTTTGATTTATCATCAGTACCGTATGGCTTTACAACTTTTCTTTCTTCCATCTTATTAATTGAACTGTTTTCCTTCACATTCTTGTATCAACTGATCTGGTTCGATACTTACCACTCCACTTTTTTCACAAACCAATCCACCTGCCAAATTTGAAAGCTCAGCAATACTTTCGATGGAAAGTTCAGTTGCCAAGCACAAAGTTGCAACTGAAATCACCGTATCTCCAGCACCACTAACATCCGCAATATTGCGAATATGAGCTGGCGTATGATATGTTTTATTTCGATCTTTTATATAAACTCCATACTCAGAAAGTGTTACGAAAGTGATCTCATTTCCGAGGTTTGTTTCCAATAAATCAATCGCTTGATTAAAAGATTCTCTCTTTTGAAAGCTACAATCAATCCCAACACCTTCTTTCAACTCTTTTAAGTTGGGCTTGAAGAGTGTCACTCCTTTGTAGGCCAAAAAATTTTCTTTTTTAGGATCAACTGTTGTTGGAATTTGATACCCCTTCGCTAAAGCAATAATTCCTTCGATCACTTTTGGAGTTAAAAGTCCTTTGTTGTAATCCTCGAAAATAATGGCATCTATTTTCTCATTTTCCAATGTCTTCTTTACAGATGCAACAAACAATTGTTCTTCTTGTTCATTCAAAGCATGTGTATCTTCTGCATCAATGCGCAATAATTGTTGGTTATTCCCAATAACTCGGGTTTTAACCGTAGTAATTCGATTTTCACTCGAAACAATACCTGTTGAAAGCATATTTTGTTCTTCCAACAATTTTTTAAGTTGTATTCCTTCTTTGTCTGAACCTACAACAGCACACAAAACAGGCGTTGCCCCTAAAGATTGAAGATTCAACGCAACATTTGCGGCCCCTCCCAATCGTTGTTCTTGACTTTCCAAGCTAACAATTGGAACAGGTGCTTCAGGGCTCACTCTGTGAACTTTCCCCAACATATAGGCATCAATCATTACATCACCAATCACCAAAATGCGCTTGGTCTTAAATGCCGCAAGTATTTCGTGTATCGTCATTTAATTCAATTCTGCTAAAGCATTTGCAACCCTTTTCATTGCTTCTGTCAATGTTTCTTCTGATGCTGCATACGAAATACGCATACAATTTGCATCTCCAAATGCTTCTCCTGAAACAAGTGCAACACCTTTATCTAGCAAGTACATACATAAATCTTCTGCACTTTGGATTGTTGTATTCTTATTTTTCTTGCCAAAAAAGCTAGAAACATCTGGAAATACGTAAAATGCTCCACCTGGCTTATTCGTTTTTACCCCTGGCATCTTATCCAATGCATCTAATACTAAAGCACGTCTATTTTCAAACGCTTTCACCATGTCCTTCAAAACAACAGGATCTGCATTTACAGCTGCTATTGTTGCTCTTTGTGCAATTGAACAGGTTCCCGAAGTAAACTGACCTTGAATTTTATTACAGGCATCAGCAATATCTTTTGGAGCACCAATGTATCCAACCCTCCAACCAGTCATTGCCCAAGCTTTCGAAACACCATTTACGGTAACGATTTGCTCTCGAACATCTTCAAATTGAGCCATCGAATGATTGTGACCTACGAAATTTATATGTTCGTAAATCTCATCAGACATGACAATAATACTCGGGTTTTCTTTCACAACATCTGCTAAAGCTCTCAATTCTTCCTTCGTGTAAACTGTTCCAGTAGGATTACATGGAGAGGAAAACATCATCATCTTCGTTTTCGGAGAAATGGCTTTTCGAAATTGATCTGGTGTAAATTTGAAATCACTTTCAATGGTTGTGGCAACTACAACTGGAACACCACCAGCAACCTTTACGATTTCAGCATAAGAAACCCAATATGGAGCAGGAATAATGACCTCATCTCCAGGATTAATTACAGCCATCACCAAATTAGCAATCGATTGTTTTGCTCCTGTAGAAACAACGATATGCTCTCGTTTATACGGAATCCCATTATCTCGATTAAACTTGTTTGCAATTGCATCTCTCAAATCATCATAACCAGGAACTGGAGTATAAGTGGTGAAATTCTGCTCCATTGCCTCTGCGGCGGCTTGTTTAATAAAATCTGGAGTATGAAAATCGGGCTCTCCCAAACTCAATGAAATAATGTCTTTTCCTTGGGCGCGAAGTTCTCTACTTTTTCGAGACATCGCCAAGGTAGCCGACTCTTCCATTTCCAATACACGATTTGATAATTGAATCATAAAATTGCTTCGTTAATGAGTCCCAAATTTACTGATAATTCAGAATAACAATGCAATAAATTCGGGAATACTTCGCTATCAAATATGGAACTTCTAGCTGAAGTTTCTATCCAACCACCAACTTGTATCCCACTCCACGAATATTCAAGATTCTAACAGTTGAATCAGCTTCCAATTTTTTACGCAATTTGGAAATAAAGACGTCCAATGTTCTACCAATATAATCGCCATCATCTCCCCAAACAGTTTGTAAAATCACATCTCGATCTACAATTTGATTGACTGAATTATAAAGTTGCGCAAGTAAATCAACCTCTTTTCCTGTTAATTCATATTCTCCATCAGGATGAATCAATTTCATTTGAATGGGATCAAATTGAAAACTTCCAATACCAATCAAGTCTGTTGATTTTTCAACATCTGGTCTTTTCTTTTTCCATTGAAAAAGGAACCAACTAACTCCTAGAGAAATGGAAATGAACACGCCAATCAAAATCCATTTCATCTTTTGGTTTGACTGGAAAGAGGTTTCTGAAATGGAAACTTTGGATTCCCAAATGGTAAAGACCAAGTTATAGCAAGCTTTTGGCAGTAGTCTTCCACCACAAGAAGGCCGATCTAAAACATCGGAAGTTTTATACTGATAACTATAGACGACCTCTTTAGAATTACAAGATTGTACTTCGACCAAGTAGTTATTGATTATTGGCAGATCTTTCAGTTCAGAGTTTATAATTGTCGTCAAGTTTTCTGGATTGAGTTGAAATTCAGAAGCAAATCCCACCCTAAAAACCCCATCTTTTTTCTCAATTGGTAAAACTCGCGAAGTACTATCATTGGCCAAAAGCAGGAGCTCGTGTCCAATTTTTCGCAAGTGAGCTTTCATTATTCCTTCATTTGTGTTTTCTTGGCCATGCAAAACAGAACCTATTACAAAGAGTCCAATTATCAGTAAAGAAAATGTTGGATTTATTTTTCCGAGCATAGAACAAAGATATTTGATTCAGGTTTCATTTGAACATCTTTTTCATTCAATTTACACTAATTTACATTTGTTTAAATGACTTAAAATCAACATTTTTTAGATTTATAGAAACAGAAAATTATGAAATTATTTTTTATTGGGATAACTGTAATCACATTTCTTTACAGTGCGCAATCCGTAACGATTAAAAAGTCAATCATCAATATTCCTCAATCGAAGAACTGGGATGATAGCCTCATGTACGGACCTCAACTTCCTTGTTATTACTCGAATGCTATCAGCGAATACATCCGTCGTGTTTTTCAAGATAGCAAAGGAAACCTCTGGTTTGGAACAAATACAGATGGACTTGCTTTGTATAACGGGAAAAATCTTTCTTATATAAATACAAATCAAGGATTAAGCGGTTCGCAGATTACTGGAATTATTGAAGACACAGAAGGAAACATGTGGTTTTCAACGAACAATGGAGTCACCAAATATGATCAAAAAAACTACATGATTTTTGGAGAGAAAGAGGGCTTAAGTCATAATAGTGTTTGGAGTATTTTTCAGGACAGTAAAGGAACCATTTGGGTAGGAACGTTGACTGGATTGTGCAGATTTAATGGAAAAGTATTTGACCCCCTTCCAATACCGAATACTGAACAAATTTGGATTCGTTCAATCACCGAAGACTATCAAGGCAACCTTTGGTTTGGAACAGCAGGGAAAGGAGCATTTAAATTTGACGGAACAACATTTCATCGATTTTCTAAAGAAAACGGTTTATGTTCTAACGATTTAACAACAATATTAGTCGACAAAAAAGGAACTGTTTGGTTTGGCTCAATGGATGGCGGATTAAGCCTTTACAATGGAAAAGATTTTACGACAATTAACTCAGACAACGGAATCGGCAACAATGAGGTTTGGACAATCTACGAAGATCCAAAAGGAGCAATTTGGTTTTCATCCGAAGGCTTTGGAGTTTACCGATACATCAATGAAAAGCTTACTCATTTTGGAGAAAAAGAAGGTTTTCATATGCGAGCAGTACAAGCTATTTTTCAAGATCGTGAAGGAAGACTTTGGCTTGGAGGAGGAAATGGCTTGTATCGTTCAAATGGAGAAGTATTTGAACCTGTAACCAAAAACGGCCCTTGGGAAGATCCGTGTTAATCTCGATAGAATCATCGGTTTTTTTACAAAATTTTAAGCGGAAGATTTTTCATCAATGCTTCTAGTTCATAATTAAATGATAATTGGTGTTTCAACCGATTATTTCGAATATACGCAAAGGTGTTGAGCAATTGATCTGTGCTCCGAATTACTTTGCAATAGTACTTCTGTGTCCAAAAAGGAATCGATCCATCTTTCAAGGGTCGGGGCTCATATCTACCACGTGTGCTGTCAAGAGGATTAATCCCCTTGGACGCGCGATGCGCGTTGCACACACGAGCAGTTCGACCTTTTATGCGATGCATGATTTTCGGAACCTCATCATAATCACAATAAACCAATAAATGCATGTGATCTCTACAAACATTGAGAGCTACTAACTCAACATCCAATCCTTTCGAAAGTGATAAAACCTCTTTGGCAACCAAAACTTCTTCATCCATGTTCATGTAGTAAACTTCAGGATATGGAAGTGTTCCGTGAAAACGTCTTTGGCGCGCATTGTAGTCAATCATTCTTTGAGAAGTTCTACTGTCGTGAAGACAAGTTGTCACATGATAATAAGCTTGTTGATTCATTGTGAAATAGTGTTTTTCTTATTTAAGCTAAGAAAAAAGGTTGGCTGAAACAACAAAAAGGTTGGAAATTAATTCTCCAACCTTTCGTTCTTTTAAAATTTCATCAGTCCATATCGGACATTTTTATTATTCATAAAATAGATAAACATTTCTGATCGTTCATAATTTCGTGTAAAATATATGGGGATGGACCAAAGTGAACTATCATCAGATATCTGCATTAAGTTTCGCTTGGACTCTCCTGATTTTAAATCGATTTCAACTTTTGCAAATCCTCGTTTTGCAATTCTATCGGTGAAAATCTCAATTTCCTTCGGCTTTAAGAAATCACCTGTTTCCCCATAATTCTTCTGATGGTCATTAAAAAATAAATAATATGTATCATTCAAAAAATAACCACGCAAAGAACCTCCAATTCCGCTATCATTAAGCGACCATTGGTGTTTTGGAATTTCAACTATCCACTCAGCTCCACCATCTTCTTTCATTTTAAAAACAAATGCTTTTTTATAGTGATAACTCACTCCATTATCAGAAGATTTGCCATAATATTCTTCCATCAAAACAATCAAATCACCATTCGCATCCATATTAATTTCTCGAATGGTTTCATTCTTCGTAATTAAATCAGGTTTAAATTGCATGTGTTTAATCTCTTTCTTTTTTACAATATCAATGATTGAAAAGCTATAGCTATTCATTATATCTCCCTCATTCTTGAATGCTCCAAACAAAACCAACTGATTACTCGCAGGGATGAACGATTTAAAACTGGAATATCTCCTTCCATTAAAATCAATATCCAATTCACTTTCTTCTCCTCCTTGAAATAATTTCAACTGATAGGAAACCAACACTTTTGTTGGTTCACCTCTTTCATTCCTCTCATATTCTGCAAGCCCCATAATATACGTCCCGTCATCTGCAACAAGTGTATTGTTAATCATTTGAGACGATGGCTTGTATTCACCTTCTAACTTTACCGCAAAATTTGAATCTATTACTTTATAGCTTACTTGATTATTTCCGCCATTCTCAACTAGTTGGAAATACTCAAACAAAGCAAACATTTTATCCGAAGAGAGTTTAAAAGAAAAAATACTGCCTACTTGATCTGTATACTTGTTTTTATATTCGCCAATTAAAACAGGGTCTCCAACGGGATTACATGATTTGTCATATACTTGATAAAAAAACCTCTCAATGGTTTTTTCTTTTTGTTTTATGATAATAACCAGCTTACCATTGAAAGAAAACCCATCAAAAATCCATGCAGCATTACCCGGTATATTAAATGTGATTTTTTGTTCTGCAACTTTTACTTTATTCTCAAATCGAATCAATTGCGAAGAAATAATATAGAAATCACCACCTTCATCCCAGATCACTGTGGAAAAATCGGATTTATTTTTAGGAGTTAGCCATTCTACGGTTTGAGCATTTAAGGTGTTTACAAAAAATAAACAGCCTAGAATTAATTTAAGTGTTTTCATAGAGTTTGATTAATAGTTGGACAAATATAGCACAATAACAAGAAAAGACGCCCTAAAGCGTCTTTTCTCCTAATTTACAACTGAATCAATTCAACCCAGCCAATTTTTCTTCCAAAATGGCGATTTTTTGCAAAGCATCCGCTTCTTTCTTTCGTTCGCTAGCCAAAACCTGCTCTGGCGCTCCATTAACGAATTTTTCGTTACTCAGTTTACCTTGAACACTTTTTAAGAATCCTTTCGTATAGTTCAATTCTTCTTCCATCTTTTCTTTTTCTGCAGACACATCAATGGTATCTCCAAAAGGAATGAAATATTCGTTGGATTGTACCATGAATGAATTTGCATTGGCAACATTTTCTGTTGTGTATTCCATCAAGGAAAGATTTCCCATTTTTAAAATCACAGAATCGAAAGAAGGATCAATTTCACTATTCTTTTTCACGAATAATTCAATACGAACTTTGTTTGCAATATTGTTTTTCTTGCGAATGTTACGAATGTTTGTAACCACTTCTTCTGCAAGCGTGAATTGCTTCAATACAGAAGGATCGAACGCTTCAACTATTGGCCATTTCGCAATGATGATATCTTCACCTTCTTGGCGTTCTCTCAATAAATGCCACAATTCTTCGGCAACGAATGGAGTAAACGGTTGAACCAAACACAATAATTTCTCAAAGAAAACGATCGTTTGATCCAATGTCGCTTGATCAATTGGCTGCTCATAACCTGGTTTTATCATTTCTAAATACCAAGCACAGAAATCATCCCAAACCAATTTATAAATTGCCATCAATGCCTCAGAAATCTTGAATTTATTCATCAACTCATTGATGTTTTCCAATTCCTGATTGAATCGTGCGCTAAACCATTCGATTGCTTTGATAGAAGCTTTTGGTTGTTCAATTGGTTTTACTTCCCATCCTTTTACCAAACGAGCAGCATTCCAAATCTTATTGGTAAAGTTTCGTCCTTGTTCGCACTGACTTGAATCGAAAGGTAAATCGTTTCCTGCTGGTGAAGACAATAGCATCCCCAAACGAACTCCATCTGCCCCGTATTTTTCAATCAACTCAATCGGATCTGGAGAATTCCCCAAAGATTTTGACATCTTACGGCCCAATTTATCGCGAACAATTCCAGTGTAATAGACATTTTTGAACGGTAATTCGCCCATATACTCGTACCCAGCAATAATCATTCGAGCAACCCAGAAGAACATAATCTCAGGAGCCGTTACTAAATCATTCGTCGGATAGTAATATTTTATCTCTTCATTTCCAGGACGAGTCAATCCGTTGAAAACAGAAATTGGCCATAACCAAGAAGAGAACCATGTATCTAAAACATCTTCGTCTTGCTTTAAATCTGCTGCCGAAAGTGCATTATTTCCCGATTTAGCTTTTGCCAATTCAATAGCTTCTTCCATCGTTCTTGCAACAACGAAATCTTCTGGACCATTTCCATAGAAAAACGCTGGAATGCGATGTCCCCACCAAAGTTGACGAGAAATACACCAATCCTTTACGTTCTCCATCCAATGACGATACGTATTCTTGAACTTATCAGGATGGAATGAAATATTTCCATTCATTACGTTTTCCAAAGCTGGTTGAGCCAATTCTTTCATCGACACGAACCATTGCAAAGACAAACGCGGCTCGATGACGCAATTCGTTCTTTCAGAATAACCAATCTTATTGATATGATCTTCTACTTTTACCAAATATCCTTTATCATCTAATTCTTTCGCGATTTCTTTACGAACATCAAAACGATTCATTCCTGCATAATGCAAACCATTTTCGTTTACAATTCCGTTATCGTGGAAAATATCAATCGTTTCTAAGTCGTATTTCTTTCCCAATTCGTAGTCATTCACATCATGAGCTGGAGTTACTTTCAAACATCCTGTTCCAAATTCCATTTCTACGTATTCATCACAAATAATAGGAACTGTGCGGTTTGCAATAGGCACAATAGCATGTTTTCCATGCAAATGCTTGTAACGCGGATCATCTGGATGAATACAAATTGCCGAGTCACCCAAAATCGTTTCCGGACGCGTTGTTGCAATAGTTAGCCATTGATCTTCCGTTCCTGCAATTTTATAGCGAACGTGAAACAGTTTGGAATTTACTTCTTTGTGAATCACTTCCTCATCTGACAGAGCAGTGCTCGCTTCAGGATCCCAGTTGATCATTCGAACCCCTCGGTAAATCTTCCCTTTTTGGAATAAATCAATGAATATATTTACTACCGAATCAGAATACTCTGGATCCATTGTAAACGCTGTCCTTTCCCAATCACAAGAAGCACCTAACTTCTTCAATTGTTGCAAGATTACACCACCGTATTTTTCTTTCCAAGCAAATGCATGGTTCAAAAATTCATCGCGAGAAAGATCCGATTTTTTGATTCCTTCTTCACGCAATTTCTGAACGACTTTCGCTTCAGTAGCAATCGATGCATGATCGGTTCCAGGAACCCAACACGCATTTTTACCTTCCATACGCGCTTTGCGAACTAGTACGTCTTGAATGGTATTGTTCAACATGTGTCCCATGTGCAAGACACCCGTAACATTTGGCGGAGGAATGACGACGGTAAACGGCTCACGATCATCTGGTTCTGAATGAAAGTAACCCTTAGCCATCCAATGGCTATACCATCGTTCTTCTGCTGAACGGGGTTCGTACGTTTTTGGAATTTCCATGTTATTTTTTTATTTTAAGTTGCAAAGGTACTAAAAGAGGCCAATTTAATCAAGCCGTAATCAGAGTGATTTACACTATTTTTTACACGAAACAAGCTGTCGAATTTTTGCTATTTTTGCTCAAACAACCTCCATGAAAAAAGCTTGGAATATACTTGCTATCAGTGTCAGAACTTTCTTCGAGGTACTCTTTGCCTTCATTGCTGTTTACATCCTCATTTTCCTATCTATTTCTCCATTTACTTTTCAGGCCGAGAAAACAAGTGCTCCGAAAACCGAGATTATTTACATTTCCACCAATGGAATTCATTCGGATGTCATTCTACCAATCCAGCATCCATTAATGAATTGGAAGAAAACCCTGAACATGGAGAAAATGCTATCCGTTGATACGTTTCAAACGCATTTAAAATTTGGCTGGGGAGACAAAAATTTCTTCCTAAGAACAAAGGAATGGAGCGATATGGAAGTAGGAACTGTTCTAAATACAGTCTTCGGAAGAGGTCCTGGAGCTATGCATCTCATCTTATGCACCCCAAAAGATTTAGACAAAAAAAGTTTGGTGGAAATTCACCTAACAAAAAGGCAATATCAAAAATTATGCGCTTTTATCAAATGTAGTTTCTTGTTTGAAAATGGAAAAGCGAAAGTCATTCAAGATCATCCTTACGGAACGTATGATTTCTTTTACGATTCGAGTATTGAGTACAATATGAGTTATACCTGTAATACTTGGACGAATAATGCATTGAAACGTGCGGGACAAAAAGCGTGCGTGTGGACTCCCTTTAAAGGTGCCATTTTTTCGAAGTATTAAAATTTACCATGGTAAATGGTGGATAAGCTTGCACTTATCCCTAAAACATGAAAAACCAAAAGGGGCAGTTAACCCCTTTCTTGTTGTCTTAAATAAAAATTGGGATTATTTGATTTCCCTTTTTGACGTATTAAAATCTTTGTTTACGACTACGCTAACGCTTGTCTGTACTAAATCGTCAGCCGAAGCTGACTCTCATTTCTTTCCTTTTCCGTTGCCATTCGACTTGCCAGAATTCCCTTTCGACTTGCCGTTGCCATTTCCGTTACCATTACTATTACCAGTAGTTTTCGCTTTGGAATTACCTTTCGATTTATCTTTAGCTTTCCCTTTCAATGCATGAAACTCAGCAGAACCTGGTTTAATACCCAATTCTTTTGCCATAGCTCCCCAACCTTTTGATTTACTCGTTTTGTAAACAGTAATCACATCTTCAATGGGTTTTCTTGTAATATTCGAAATCTGGAACGCCATAAACGCATCACCTGCTGTCATTCCAACACTAAAACATGCTTCAACCTTTGGAAGAGTCACATTGAATGTTTTGGTTAAATCTAACTTAAATGAAGCCAAATCTTTGTTTCCATCTGTATTGACAATTTTAAGATTTGCATCAAGCTCCACATCACCAGATTTGTAATCTTGTCCTAAAGCGATTCCTGAAATCAGAATCACTGCTAAAAAAATAGTTTTTTTCATCGTATTATACTGTTTTTAATAAGTAAGTATACACTTTTTAAACCATTACTAACTCAATCTCTGCAATCCTACCCGTTTTCGCGCTTCATCAATTTCCATTACACGCACTTCAACGTGTTCATGCAGCGAAATAAACTGCGTTGGATCTTCGACATACACATCTGCCAACTGCGATTTGTGGATTAAGCCGTTTTCTTTAATTCCAATATTAACAAAAGCTCCGAAATTGGTTACATTGGTTACAATTCCAGTGAGAATCATTCCTTCTTTTAAGTCGGAAATAGTGCGAATGCGACTGTCGAACTCCAAAACCTGGGCTTTTTTACGCGGATCTCGACCTGGTTTTTTCAATTCCTTGATGATATCCGTAAACGTAAATGAATCGATTTCTGAAAAATCAGCATGTTTTACTTCATTTAATTTTGTTTCATTTCCAATCAAGTCTTTTAGCTCAATACCCAGTTTTTTAGCTACTTGCTTCACAAATTTGTAACTTTCCGGATGAACGGATGAATTATCTAATGGATTTTCACCGTCTCGAACACGTAAAAATCCTGCTGCTTGTTCGTAAGCCTTATCACCTAAACGTTTTACTTTTTTGAGTTCTTCGCGCGATTTAATTCCACCGTTTTCTGTTCTGTAAGCAACGATATTCTCTGCTAAACCTAAACCAAGACCTGAAACGTAACTCAATAAATAAGGAGAGGCGGTATTCAAATCAACTCCAACTGCATTCACAGCTGAAACAACTACATCATCCAAGGCATCTTTCAAGGAAGTTTGATTTACTTCATGCTGATACTGTCCCACTCCAACAGATTTCGCGTCAATTTTAACCAATTCAGCCAATGGATCCATTAATCTGCGACCAATTGAAACTGCTCCGCGAACAGTTACGTCGTAATCTGGAAATTCTTTTCTTGCAATCGGACTT
This sequence comes from Fluviicola taffensis DSM 16823, assembly GCF_000194605.1. Lineage (NCBI taxonomy): Bacteria > Pseudomonadati > Bacteroidota > Flavobacteriia > Flavobacteriales > Crocinitomicaceae > Fluviicola > Fluviicola taffensis. The sequence continues at coordinate 2,704,016 of NC_015321.1, read as the reverse complement.
GCGGAGTAAATAGAAGCTCCGTCTTCGCGAACAACATATACATCCAAATCTCTGTCGAAGCGAACGTGTTTGATAAAAGCTTCCGTTTCTCTACCCGCTGTTCCATCACCAATTGCAATAGCTTCAATTTTATAGGCTTGAACCAATTGAAAGATTTTAGAAGAAGCTTTGTCTTTTTCATTTTGAGGAGCATGCGGAAAAATTGTCACATTCGTCAATAAATTCCCATGTTCGTCCAAACAAACTACTTTACATCCTGTTCTAAATCCTGGATCAATTGCTAAGGTGCGCTTGTTTCCAACTGGTGGAGCAAGCAATAATTGGCGCAAGTTTGTAGAGAAAACCGAAATTGCTTCTTTGTCCGCTTTTTCTTTGGCTTGGGCAAGCAATTCATTCTCCAATGAAGAACACATCAATCTGGAATAAGATTCTTTACAAGCTTTGGCTACCAAATCACCACATTCGTCTTCTGTTTTCACAAAAAATCGTTCCAAAGATTCCAATGCATCATCCTTCTCTGGCTGTGCTTTCAAAGACAAAACCCCTTCTCTTTCCGCACGGATAATTGCCAAAAACCGGTGAGAAGCCACTTTGTAAAGCGGTTCTGAAAAATCGAAATAATCACGGTATTTTGCACCTTCTTCCTCTTTTCCTTTTACTAATTTGGAAGCAAAAATTGCCTTGCGCTGAAATAAAGTTCGCACTCGTCCACGGGCAATGGCATTTTCATTGATCCATTCTGCCATAATATCAACAGCGCCTTGAATAGCCATATCTTCGTCCACAACATCACCTTTCAAAAAGCGCTCTGCCATTTGCTCTGGATCACCACCACGCTGCGACATAATCATTCGTGCCAAAGGTTCCAATCCTAACTTCTTCGCTTTATCTCCTTTTGTTTGGCGTTTTTGCTTGTAAGGCAAATAAATATCTTCTAATACTATTGAATCAAAACAAGTCAACACTTTTGTTTTCAACTCATCCGTCAATTTTCCTTGTTCTTCAATTGAACCAATAATGGTTTGCTGACGCGAAATTAATTCCTCGTATTTTTTTGCTAAATCGCGAATCTGAGCAACTTGAACCTCATCCAAACCACCAGTCATTTCTTTACGGTATCTGGAAATAAAGGGAATCGTTGCTCCTCCGTCCAATAATTGTATTGTATTTTGAATTGCCTTTTCTTTTAATCCTGAGGCATTTAGTACGAATTCATTTTTTTGCATAGGTACAAATATAAAAGTTCGGAAAAACTCTTCATGAAACATCCGGAAAAAGAAGTCCACAATTCGATTTAAAGCAGTTTTTCAACTCTAAAATTAGTCGTTAAAACAGGCCTCAAATCAACTTTAAACCTGTTAACTAATTGTAAATACTTGGCATAGACTATCCAGTTTAACTATATTAGCTATCCAACTTTTAATTTTAGACGGTTTGAGATATTTGATTTTTGGAATAATTGCAGCAGGTTTTTTAGTAAGTTTTCAACTTGTGCCATCGCTAAAGCTACCGGCGACATGCGATCAAAACCCTTTTACACAAACAGGTAATGCGAGTTATTACGCAAACAAATTTCAAGGAAGAAGAACAGCTTCTGGTGCAACTTATCATAAAGACAGCATGTACTGCGCGCATAAATCATTGAAATTTGGGACCATTTTGAAGGTCACAAACACGAAGAATGATTCCGTAATTATTGTCAAGGTTGTTGACCGTATGGGAAAATCTTCGCCACACATCATTGATTTAAGTATGGCGGGAGCCCAAAAATTGAATTTTGTTCGAAATGGAATCGCCAAAGTCAAAGTAGAAGAAGTTATTCCAACTCCTGTGGCGAAAGCAAACTAAGATTTCATAATTTTACTTCATGTTTGAAGATTTAATTGTCATTGATTGCTCAACCGTTTTGGCTGGACCTTCTGTAGGAACTTTTTTTGCAGAATTAGGGGCAGCGGTAACAAAAATCGAAAATCCAGCCATTCCGGATGTTACTCGAACGTGGAAACTTCTTTCCGAAGAGAAAAATACTGCTATTTCTGCCTACTTTGCATCGGTCAATTATCACAAACAATACCTGCAACTCGACTTTAAAAATACCACTCATTTCAATGAGCTCGTAAGATTAATTGAAAAAGCAGACATTTTTTTGAGCAATTTCAAAAAAGGCGATGCTGAAAAATTTGGATTAACAGATACTTTCTTGCATTCCATAAATCCACGATTAATTATCGGGAAAATTTCGGGATTTGGAACAGAAAGTGATCGCGTGGCTTACGATTTAATCCTTCAAGCAGAAACCGGTTTTATGTCAATGAATGGAACAGCTGAATCTGGACCTGTGAAAATGCCAGTAGCTTTAATTGACGTTTTAGCAGCTCATCAATTAAAAGAAGGAATTTTGACTTCTTTATTACAACGAACTAAAACCAATAAAGGACAAACGGTTTCTGTTTCTCTCTACGATGCCGCTATTTCTTCATTGGCAAATCAAGCATCCAATTATTTGATGGAAAAACACATTCCACAACGCATTGGAAGTTTGCATCCAAATATTGCTCCTTATGGTGAAATTTTCGTTACCAAAGATGGAAAACTAATCACTTTTGCCATTGGCAGTAATAAACATTTTCAAATTCTTTGTTCGTTTTTGGAATTAAATGAATTTGTTTCAGATGTGCGTTTTGCAACAAATGTAGACCGAGTTTCAAATAGAAAAGAGCTAAAAGAATTTATTCAAACGGAAATATTAAACCTTGAAGCGAGCGAAATTCTAACATTCATGCATCAACATTTTGTTCCAGTTGGACTGATTCAAAATCTGAAGGAAGTATTTGAAAATTCCGAAAGTCAAAAACTTGTTAGAACCGAAACAATCGAAAACAAAGAAACCAAACGTGTGTCACAAATCGCATTTCAATTGAAATCATGATAGAAGTAAAAAATCCAAAGACAGAACAAGAATGGGAATCGTATTATGATCTCCGATATCGCATTTTAAGAGAGCCATTACGGAAAGAAAGAGGTTCTGAACGAAATGATGGAGATGAAAACGGGATTCATTTTGCTTTGTATGAAAATGATCAATTAATTGCGGTTGCTCGATTAGATGCTGTAGATCAAACAACTTGTCAAGCTCGTTTTGTAGCTGTTGAATCGAATTTACAAGGCAAAGGATATGGAAAAGAAATTATGACTGAACTTGAAAATAAAGCGGAGCGACTTGGATACAATAAATTGATTCTACATGCCAGAGATTACGCCTTACCTTTCTATGAAAAATTGGGTTATACTTTAGTGGGGCCTTCGTATAAACTATTTGATATTTTACAACACTTTGAGATGTACAAAGAACTAACGCATGGAGAATGAAACGCAAATTTTCATTCCGTTCGTTCCATCAATATCTAAGTTTCCATTGAGGTGTTCAACCATTCCACGAATTATTTCGACACCACTTCCTGTCAATTCTCGGTTTTCTTTGATTCCTTTTCCATTATCGCTAATTTCTAGTACTCCTTTTGGTCCATGCATTTGAAAATCGATCCGGATTACTCCAATTTCATTTTCTTCAAAAGCGTGTTTGTATGCATTCAAAACAGCTTCGTTGATAATAATTCCAATGCAAATTGCAAGTGAGCTCTTCACTTCGCAACTATCAATACTTGTCAATAATTGGAGTTGTTTCTGCGGAAAAGAGAGACTATCTCTCAAACTTTGAACTAGTTTGTTGATGTATTGATTCAATGATACACGTAAATTCTTAGAGCCTTCTGTTAACATTTCATGTAAATTCAAAATACTTTGCACCCGATTCACAGAATCTAACATCAAATTTTTGTGATAAGAATCACGCGCTTTATTCACTTGTATATTCAACAAACTAGAAGTGATTTTCAAATTATTTACTATCCGATGATTCGTCTCAACAAGCAATCTTTTTTGTTGACGCAAAGCAGCTTCCAATTCTTGTTGTGCTATTTTACGTTTATGTGTTTCAACAGCAAGAGATGTCATTTGAGCTGCTATTAAGCCAAATTTCTGGTCATTTAAAGTCCAATTCCGCGTTTGTTTTACTTGCTCAAAACAGATTACACCAATAATACTTCCTTCCGAACGGATAGGAATATCCATCAAGGAAACAATTCCATTAGGAACTAAATAGCTATCATTTAATTCAGAGGTATAAGGTGAGGTCTGCGCGTTTGCCGCTAAAATTATTTTCTCCGTCTCAAAAAGCATAAAATAGGTCGGCATTTCAATAACAGGCAACGATTCTTGAGGAATCATCTTACCTAGTCGCGTATCATAATTGCCAATGCATTCAATATGTTCATGGGATTCATCAAAGAGCCAAGCACTTACACGCGTTACTCCAACTGCTTTTGATGACATTTCCAATATTTCATAAATAGCATCATGCAACTTTCCATTTCGGATTTTTTTCGATTTTGAAAGTAATTCAATCGTCAATGTTTTTCGAAGTAAATCTCTTCTTTTTCGCTCAAGTTGTGTAGAATCAACTAAGCTTCCTAATACGACAAACTCGTTATCTGCCACTTTCCAAGAAGCCAATCTCATCCGAGCAGTGAAACTTCCAACTGACTTTTTCAAAACAACTTGTAGATCCATGTATTTGGAAGTATTCAGATCTCGCAAAAAATGCTCAACCCGTTCATGTTCGTAAGTTAAATGCTCAAAAATTGTAGTTCCAACAATATCTGATTTCTCAAGGAGTTTTTCTAAATCATAAGAAGCATGTAAAACACTTCCATTTTGATCAAAAATGACCAAGCTCTCATCCATGCCTGAGATCAGCTTTCGAAGTGTAGAGAGAATATCTTGTTGTGCCATAGCAGTTTAGAATGCTCAAAAGTAACTTATTTCTGTTAACTTTCATGACAACAACAACTTCATTTTGTGTAAATTTATCGTATTGTACTTGAGAATGAACAAATCCCATTTTTTAAGATAAATTAAACTGAAATAGGCGGCCTTAAATCAATCAAATTGAGCTAATTTACAACTAAAATAGTTATTTTTATTGATGAATCAATGAATAGACTCATGATATTGAATTCACAACTGTTCAGTCGAGAAATGACAACCTTTAAAAGAAATGTTCTTTGAAGAAATTATTATTACTATGCTTGCATAATAATATTATTATTTCTATATTAGCACTAGAAACGAAATTAAAAACAATATAAAATTATGTCACAAGCTATTAAAGGTGGAGAATTCATTATCCGCGACGTTACCCCAAATGAGATTTTCACTCCAGAAGAATGGACTGAAGAGCAAAATATGATTGCCCAAACATGTGATGATTTCATTGAACAAGAAATTACTCCATTATTAGATCGAATTGATAAAATGGAAGAAGGATTGATGCCTTCATTAATTGAAAAAGCTGGTGAACTAGGAATGTTAGGATTATCCGTTCCAGAAGATTTAGGAGGAATGGGCGTTGATTTTAAAACTTCTTTGCTTGCAACAGAACGATTAGGAAAAGGTCATTCATTTTCAGTAGCATACGGTGCTCACACAGGAATTGGTACTTTACCTCTATTGTATTACGGAAATGCTGAGCAAAAGGCGAAATACATTCCTAAATTGGCAAGTGGTGAATGGAAAGCTGCTTATTGTTTGACAGAACCAAGCGCTGGATCTGACGCAAACTCAGGAAAAACAAAAGCGGCATTATCTCCGGATGGGAAACATTACATCATCAATGGTCAGAAAATGTGGATTACTAATGGAGGCTTTGCTAACTTCTTCACAGTCTTTGCTAAAATAGATGATGATAAAAATCTTTCGGCATTCTTAGTTGAAGCAGATTCAGAAGGAATCTCTTTAAATCCAGAAGAGAAAAAAATGGGAATTAAAGGTTCATCTACTCGTCAAGTATTCTTTAATAACGTGAAAGTACCTGTTGAAAACATGCTTTCAGAACGAGAAAATGGATTTAAAATCGCATTAAACATCTTAAATATTGGTCGCATCAAATTGGCTGCTGGAGTTTTAGGTGGAGCTAAACAAACAATTACAGACTCTGTTCGCTATGCAAATGAGCGTGAGCAATTTGGAAGAATGATTTCTAAATACGGAGCCATTCGCTATAAAATTGCGGAACAAGCCATTAGAACTTACGTTGCTGAATCTGCCATTTACCGCGCTGGACAAAACATTGACGACGCTATTCAAGCATTTGTAGCTGGTGGAATGGAAAAAGGTCAGGCAACATTAAAAGGAATTGAACAATTCGCTCCTGAATGTGCAATTTTAAAAGTTGCAGGATCAGAGTGTTTGGATTACGTTGCTGATGAAGGTGTTCAAATTTTTGGAGGAATGGGCTATTCAGCTGAATCATCTGTTGAAAGAGGATACCGCGATTCTCGTATCAACCGTATTTTCGAAGGAACGAATGAGATCAATCGTTTATTAATTGTAGACATGGTTCTTCGTCGTGCAATGAAAGGTGAATTGGATTTAATGGGCCCTGCAATGAAAGTTGCTTCCGAGTTAATGAGCATTCCAGAAATGACAGAACTAGGTTCAAGTCCATTAGCTGTTCAACGTCAAGCTTTGGCTGGATTTAAGAAAACCATTTTGATGGTTGCTGGATCTGCTGTTCAAAAGTTGATGCAAACAATGTCGAAAGAACAAGAAATTTTGATGAATATTGCTGATCTTGCTATCTGGGTTTACCAAGCAGAATCAGTGTTATTGCGTGTAGAGAAATTAATTGAAACAAAAGGTGAAGCTGCAGCTGCGGTTCAAATTGCAATTGTAAAAACCTATTTCTACGATACAGCTGAACGCATTGACAAAGCTGCCAAAGATGCAATCTACAGTTTTGCTGATGGCGATGAAGCTCGCATGATGACAACTGGTGTAAAACGTTTTACTAAAATTGATCCAATCAATCCGAAAAATGAAAGACAAACAATTGCAGAATTTGTAATTGAGAAAAACGCATACACTTTGTAATCTCTTTACCGATAACTCGGAAATTACAAATAGGAGGAGCCATCTATCTTTTGATAGGTGGCTTTCTTGATTTATGGTGAATACTAGTTACTCAATCAAACATGGAATTCACCTATCCCATTCAACTTCCAACAACAAGTGCGTTTCACAATCAACTATTATTGAATATCTTTATAGCCATATTACTTATAATTATGAAAAAAACCATACTATTCATTACCTTTTTAGGAAGCTTTTTTAGTTTCTCACAAACCTATTATCTCGAAGATTTCGACGGAATTCCAGGGCCAACTGCTGGAGGAGCAGGAACCTACACTTTTCCTTCTGGATTTTTACTCAGAAATGTAGACAACCGAACACCAGCTGCATCAGTACCCTATGTGAATGAAGCTTGGGAACGAAGAGAAGATTTTGGAGGTAATGTGGCTGATTCCGTTGCATTCAGCACTTCTTTTTATACTCCAACCGGAGCTGCAGATGATTTCATGTGGATCCCTGCTCAGGTAATCCAACCAAATACCACACTCTTTTGGAATGCGAAAGCCTATGATGCTGCCTTTGCGGATGGTTATGAAGTACGTATTATGACCGTTGCTCCAACCGGCGGTACTGCGGTTATTGGAAATCAGTTAAGTAATTCTACTGTGCTTTTTTCAACTCCTGCCGAAAACTCAACATGGACAACTCATTCGGTTCCGCTAATTGCTTTCACTGGGCAAACTGTTTACATCGGTTTTAGAAACAATTCCAATGATAAATTTATCCTGGTAATTGATGATATCGAATTGCGTGTCATTAACAACTTCGATCTGGAGGTAACTACACCAACCCAAAATCCGTATACACTAGCTCCGGCAAATCAATTGACAACTACACAGAATTTAAAACTGGAAGCTGTTATCCATAATCAAGGAATACAAGCCATGACCAATGTTGCATTGGGCTGTCGTGTATTTAAAGATGGTTTATTGGAAACTACTGTAACAAGCAGCATCCTTCCTTCATTAGCTTCAGGAGCTGCTTCAGCCCCAATGACAGCAAACTATACTCCTACTTCAAATGGTGTATACACTTTCAAGTATTTCCCTATCGCTACTGAAGCAGATATGAGCACTAGTAATGACACCATTTTATCCACTATTCCAATTACCGTTACAGATGCAGAAATGGCCAGAGACAATGGCGTCATTGTTGGGCAGCTTGGAATTGGTTCCGGAACTGGCGGGTTTATGGGTCAAGTCTTCAACATTGAAAACACAACCTCCCTAAAAGAGGTCAAAGTACACTTCACCAGAGGATATACCGGAAAAAAATTGGCAACTGCCATTTTCAATACCAATGGCAGCGGTGTGCCAACCACATTCTTAGCGTCAACAGACACACTTCTTTACATTGATGATAGTGCCAGAACATACATTCTTCCGATGCACGGAGGTCCTTTAACACTTGCACCCGGAAAATATGGATTTATTCAAATCGAATTCGATTCTACCTTAGCTCTTGCTCAAACATCCGCTGTCTTTCAGTCAAATACTGTCTTTGTTAAATGGCCCGCGAACGGACCAAACTTTACTACTGTTGAGACCTTTGGGGGAAGCTTTGCAAAAACTTTCTTTATCAGACCTCAGTTTGATATCTGTTTCGGAGAAATCGGTGGAACACTTGCTTCATCCGACAATTCAACCTGTGAGCTTGCAAATGGAACTGCAACAATCACACTAGATCCTGGATATAATGTAACATGGGAAGACGCATCTACAAATCCAGTTATTACCGATTTAAGTGCTGGATACCATACTTATACTATTTCAAATGGAGATTGTTCATTTATTGATTCAGTTGAAATCACAACTACACAAGCTCCTGATGCAACCATATTATCTTCAACAAATCCATTATGTATTGGAGATTCTGGGCAGATCGAAATTGATATTCAAAACGGTCTGGCACCTTATAATGTGACTTGGAATATTGCAGGAAGTTCAACCACCTTAGTTGCTCCTGCAGGAACATATACTGCAACAATTACGGATGATAATGGTTGTATGACAACTATTTCAAGTACGCTATTAGATCCAACCCTAATTTTAGCAAATCCAACTTCAACGAGCACCACTTGTGCAACTTGCCCCGATGGTATTGCTACAGTTGCTCCAACAGGCGGAATAGCTCCATACTCATATGACTGGAGTAATGGTGCAACTACTCCTTCAATTACAAATGTGCTTCCAGGAACATATACGGTAACAATTACAGATGCAAACGGATGTGATATGATCGCTTCAATTACAATCAATGCATCTTCAGTTGGATTAGATGAATTAGTACAGTTCGGACTTTCAGTTTATCCAAATCCAGTAACTGATTTTGTTACTATACAATCAGAGAAGTTCGTTATTGAAAAAATTCAGTTAATTGATAATAGCGGGAAAATCGTTTCAGAAAATAAAGTAGGTACTACTTCAAGTACCATTGAAACCGCTCATTTGTCAAAAGGGACTTATCAATTAGTGATAAAAACTTCCAATCAGACTTTCACTACTGCATTGATTAAATAATATCGCATTCAGTCAAAGTAGGATTCAAGAAAATAGAAATTAAAAAGTCCCTGATAAACAAACATCAGGGACTTTTTAATTTTATCGAAAGCAGTGCTTAGAACGGCACTACCGCTTGTTCATGATCGAAAGCGTTGCTTTCTCCTATTTCAAATATTTATCCATCACATCTTGAAAAGTCATTTCCTGACCATTTACAGATACTGTACGCAAATCCAAAGCAACTAACATACGATTCATTACTTTAATATTCATTTCTTCATTTTTCAATAAAGTTAATTTCAGTTTATCTGTAGATTCATTAAAATCTACCGAAAAATAGTCTTTGTAATATCCTTTCACAGCATCAACCTTCTCAGAGGTGATTGATTCTGGAACTCCAAATTCATACACGCCATTTGACTTACCTGATTTCAATTGACCTTCACTAATTGAGGCAGAATTTTGACTAAAAGCAAATGAAGTTGCCAAAGACAAAACGAATAACATTACTAACTTTTTCATAATTCTATAACAGTTTAAATAAGTAGACGACAAAAAATACCCAAAGGTTGTTTGTGATAAATATACAATATTTTTAATAACATTTGCAGTATGCAATTATTAGACCATTTTGACGAAACAAAATTAGAAGCTGGATGCGATGAAGCTGGCAGAGGCTGTCTAGCTGGACCTGTGGTTTGTGCTTCGGTTATTCTTCCAAAAGGATTTTCACATCCATTATTAAATGATTCTAAACAACTTTCTGAAAAAAGCAGAAATTTATTACGACCTATTATTGAGCAAGAAGCATTAGCTTTCTCCGTTCAGTTTCTTCAACCAGACGAAATAGTTGTACTCAATATTTTAAAGGCTTCATTAACTGGAATGCATCGTGCGGCAATGGCCTTAAAAATCAGACCTGAGCTATTACTCATTGATGGTAATAAAACATTGCTTTCAAATGAGATTCCTTCGATTGCTTTCATCAAAGGAGATGGTAAATACAAAAGCATTGCAGCTGCATCAATTCTTGCAAAAACCTATCGAGACGAATACATGGAAAAATTGCATGAGGATTTTACTCATTACGATTGGAAAATAAACAAAGGATACCCCACAAAAGCACATCGAAAAGCAATAGAAATTCATGGAGCATGCATTCATCATCGTCCTGGATTTAATCTTCTTGGAAAAGGTCAATTATCACTATTTATGGAGTAAACACTCCACTGTTAACTTCTTCATGAGAAAAATGCAAACGGCTCTACACGAAGCATTATTTTTGACGAATAGTCAAAGAGTATGCTCAATCGTTCGATAATTATTTTTCTAGTAATCTGTTCCTTGGGTTGGATTAGTTACATAACTTTCACTCTTGTTGAAGGTTCTAGTACACCACCAACACCTGAAAATACTTTTTCCGAAAAAGATGACACCATTATTGTTGTCCATAATTATTTGGAGATTGATTATAATAATTCCATAGTTTCCTCCCTACAAAAAAATAGCTTTTACTCCATTTTGTTGAATGAACCAGAACGAATTCAACATTTTTATTTTTCAACCAACAGAGAGTTGGTTTTACTAGAAAGAAGCAAACCTTGGACGAGTGAACTTGTAAAAAAATACTTCGAAACCCTTTCTATTTCATCAACCATATCAACTCAAAAACACCTATCGTTATCCAATAATTGGAAAGGTGAATTTCATGGAAAATACTTAATTATCTACTTAAATGAATGGACTCCAACTGAAAAAAGTATCGTTTCTTGGAAGTATCTTGATCGAAAAAGTAGTCTTTCACTCGTTTATAAAACAGCTGATCAGACATACGAAATCGAAGATTCTTACTACATTTCAAGTAACCATGCAAAATACATCACGCATACAGGATCGAAAGCTTTACCTCTCATCAATGATCAAGAAATTTTTCAAGAACTGATTCCCGCCGATTTTCATTCTTACACTTTTTTTGAGAAAAACTACTTGAAAACAAAGTATCCTAAAAAATCCATTTTAGACGAATGGATGAATTACGGATTAGCACTTGTTTCAAATCAGAATGACACTTGTTTAATCACAGATTACAAACCAGGGCAAGATCCTTTAGCTATTTTAAGCGAACTAAACAACGTTGATATTTCTACCAAACAAAAGCAAGCTACTTTGAAAGGGCATTATTTTCCTTTTCTTCATTCAACTAAGAAAGTTTACATCGAAATTTTTAATAATAATGTTCTTATCTCAAACTCTCAACAAAGTATTAATCGACTGATTGGAGCTTATGAAACAGGTGGGAATTTAGAACAATCTACCACCTTGAAGTACAAACTATTCAGCAATAGTCCTCAAAAGGTTTCGTATCGAAATTTTGATCACAATCAGCAACTTACGATGAGTCGTTTAACACATGCCAATCACAGCACTCTTCAAGTGTACACTGAAAATAGTTCGCATGCTGATACAGATTCGAAAGAACTTCCAAAGCTAAATCCATTGCGTTTAGATGACAATCTAATCAGTCTCAATCCAATTCCAAATTCCAATTTTTTGGTTGCAATTACCCGATCAAACATGCTCTACTTTATTGGAAGCAAACAAATTCTTTGGAGTAAAAATCTAGAATCAGACCCCATTGGTAATCCTGTATTCATCGGCAATGGGGTTTTCTTAACAACCAAGAACGGAATTATTGGTTTAGATAGAGCTGGAAACAATTTGGGTGGATTCCCAATCTCAAGTAATGAGGTTACAAGCAATCTATTTTCCTATTACTGGAATAAGAAAGATTACATCGCTTTCGTTTCAGATGGTCAACTACAGGGATATAGCACCGATGGAAAACTCAGTTACAAAATCGGTATTGGTGGTAATCTTCAAAAAAATGCACAATTAGTTATCCAAGGCAAAAAAGGAGATCTGATTGCCCATATTTGCACAGAATCCACTTGGTCATCTATCTCAGTAAAACGAAAAAAAACGCTTAAAACGACTTCTCTAAATGAAGGAGAATGGAATCTCGTAAAAGTCAACGGAACAGTTAGTTTACTCGGTTTAGTCAAAAAACAATTTGTGAGAATCACTGAAAATGGTACCAAAGCGATGTTAATTGGAAATGTATCTTCTATTTTGTCCTCTCAAACACTTGGAGAAGAACGCATTTTCTTTTTGACACAACAAAATATTATTTATGTAATCAACGGTTCTGGGATAATTTTAGGGCAATTTAATTCCACTATTACTTCTATAGATGACGCCTCTATTATCAAGCTATCCACTAATAAAATTATCGTTGGAATAATTGATGGAATTGCCAATAATTGTTATATTTATACTATAAATGGAAACGAATTAAATAAAGAAAATTTAGAAGGTTCGAATAAAATCATGTTTCAAAAGCAAACAGATGGAACGGTTTTATTAGTTTCGCAAGCAAATGGTTATTTAATTCGTTACCCATTGAACTATTAAAAGACTACTTATGAAGAAACAGTTACTTAAATTAACTCTCTTTGCTTTTTCATGTTTAACTACTATCAGTGCAATTTCTCAAAATTACTTGGGTGTACATAGTAGTAATTATGCTGGAGTAATGGGATTAGACGCCCAACCAGCAAGTTTTGTTGACGGTCGATTTATCGTTGACATCAACCTTGGAAGTGCGAATGTTGGTGCATGGCAAAACGCCAAGTATTTTAAAACTGACGTAATGCCAAAATGGTGGTTGAAATCTTTCAAAAAAGATACTATGTGGATGCAACCAGACAGTACCCTTTATGAACGATCAATGTTTAATCTTTATGATTATTCAAAGGCTGGAGTTAAACCAAGAGGTGTTTATTTAAATTACCAGATTGACATCTTAAACTTTGCTTTCCATATTACGCCAAAAATTGCATTAGGCTTTTCTGCAAAAAGTAGAATGATTACCAATGTCGAAGATCTTGACCCAAAATTATCAAAATTAGCAGAAGAAGGTCTCGATTTCGCGGGTCTTTGGAACTTGCAATTGAATGATAAATTGGTAACAATGAATTCAATGGCATGGAATGAGTATGGTATTAATTATGGACAAGTAGTAATGGACAAGGGTGAGCATTTCTTGAAAATAGGTGGTCGTGTGAAATTGCTTCAAGGACTTGCATCTGCGTATGCTTATACTGATGAATTAGATTACAACTTACTAAATAAGGATACAGCAAACAATCTAAAAGCAAAAATCAAATACGGTTATTCGGATAATTTGGATCAATTAAAAGATTTCAATGCAAATTCCTTTTTTAAATCTGCATCAAAACTTGGATTTGGTTTAGACTTAGGTGTCGTTTACGAATGGCGTCCTAAATACAAAGAATTCAAATATGAAATGGATGGAAAAACTGACTTATGGATGCGTAACGAAAACAAGTATGAACTAAGAGCTGGAGTTTCCGTAATAGATATCGGTGGAATGAAATTCACCAAAGGAGGTAGCAGTAGAGATTTCTCTGTTGAAACAAGTGTTTTTGATTTACGTGTTTTTGAAAAAGCAAACTCATTCGCATCCTTTGATTCCATTATTGACAGTTTAATTACTTCTGGAAATGGATGGAATTCAAATGAAGGTACTGGTGAAACATATTATATGAATACACCAACTGCATTAAGCATTCAATTGGATTACCATATTTGGAAATGGTTTTACATCAATGCAACGGGTAACATTAACATGATTGGTAAAAGAAACCCTTCTAAAGTAAAAACACCACATCAATTTTCAATTACTCCAAGCTTTGATTATGCATGGTTCGGATTGTATGTTCCAGTTTCATACAACAATTATTCAGGTTGGAAAGCAGGTATTGCATCTCGTTTAGGACCAATCACTATTGGAGTGGTAGATTTTAATTCGCTTTTTGCAGTTGGAAAAGTAAGGGGAACCGAATTCTTTGTCGGACTTCGTCTTCCTATTCTTTATTCGAAACCAAACGATAGAGATGGTGATAAAGTATCTGACAAAAAAGATGAATGTGTTGATATCCCAGGAATTTGGACTTTCAAAGGTTGTCCTGATACAGATGGTGATGGAATCAAAGACACTGAAGACCTTTGTCCAGAGACACCAGGTTTATTAGAATTCCAAGGTTGTCCTGACCGTGATGGTGATAAAATTCCAGATAAAGATGATGCCTGTCCAGATTTACCAGGTCTTGCATTGTACAGAGGATGTCCAGATACAGATGAGGATGGAATTATCGATCCAAATGATAGCTGTCCTACAGTAAAAGGTTTGGCTGCATTCAATGGTTGTCCTGACCGTGATGGAGATGGATTACAAGATTCTGAAGACCTTTGTCCAGATCTTCCTGGCCCATTGGCAAATCAAGGATGCCCAGATAGTGATAACGACGGATTATATGACAACGTAGATAAGTGTCCAAACGAATATGGTTCAAGAGAAAACGAAGGTTGTCCTTGGCCAGATACAGACAAAGATGGATTGTACGATAAAGATGATGCTTGTCCAACAATTCCAGGTCCAATCGAAAATCGTGGATGTCCTAAGATTGAGAAAGAAGAGCAAGAAATTTTGAATACTGCATTTGAGAACTTAGAGTTCGCATCAGGTAAAGCAATTATTCTTGCAACTTCGTTCAAATCATTGGATGACTTAGCTGCATTGTTAATCAAAAAACCAGAGTGGAAATTACAAATCGCTGGTCACACAGATAACAAAGGTGATGCTAAGAAAAACTTAACATTGTCTAAAAACCGTGCTGAAGCAGTTAAGAAATACTTAACTAGCAAAGGTGTTGATGCGACTAAATTGAAACCAGAATGGTTCGGTCAAACAAAACCAATTGCTACAAATGCTACACCAGAAGGTCGTCAGAAAAACAGACGTGTTGAAATGAATGTGATTTTTGAATAAAATCATTAACTGATAAAACAAAGAAGAAGGGACGCAATGCATTGCGTCCCTTCTTTGTTTTAATCACTTCCCCAAAACTTCCTTTCGATGGGCCAAACCCCAATAGTGCAACTCTTCAATGACTTTCTCCAATGATTTTCCGTGTTCTGTAATTGTATATTCTACGGCTGGCGGAAACGTATCAAAAACTTTTCGAGTAATTAACTTATTCGATTCAAGTAGTTTTAATTCTCGCGATAATGTTTTGTCTGTAATCCATGAAACTTCTCTTCCAAGCTCCTTAAATCGTTTCGTTCCTGTGGAAAGGGAGAATAAAATCAATAGTTTCCAGCGACCTTCAACAGCTTCCAAAGCATCTTTGATTGACAAAATATTTTTAGGACATTTTCCGTTTGATAACATATTCGTTGTTTTTAGACGTTACTTTCCTTTTAGATAGTACTATCCAAAGGTAAAGCGCTTTCGTTTGGATAGCAAACCTACTTACTTTTACCTAACAATTCAAAACAATTTACAGATGAAAAAAACAACCAACGTGTTCTTATGGATTGCACAAACACTGTTATCGATTACTTTAATTTGGGCAGGTGCCTTAAAAAATATTCAACCGATTGAAAAACTGGAACTCATGTGGCCTTGGGCAGGTCAAGTTTCCCCAGCTTTTGTTCAATTCACAGGAGTCATTGATTTATTAGGAGGAATCGGATTAATTGTACCAGCTCTTTTTCGAATTAAACCGATTCTAACACCCATTGCAGCTCTTGGAATCATTCTACTTATGATTTCGGCTAGTGTTTTTCATATTTCTCGGGGAGAAGGAACACAAATTGGGTTCAACATCGTAGTTGCGGCAATTGCAGGTTTTATAGCTTATGGAAGATTAAAGGTTGTTGTGATACGTTCGAAATAATTTCCCGCATTTAAGGTAACAATCCTTTCACCCAAACATCTAACGTGATTTTGGCATTAAAGGCTACAATCCCTTTAACTTGTTCAATTAGATCTCTTAGTGTTTTTTCTGCTAATTCTTGATTATATGAAAATGAATACGTCGCTGCAATAAGTCTGATGTATGGATCTTCATCATTCAAAAAAGGTTCAATAACTTGTATTTCATGTGAATATCGAAATTTTTCATACAACACTTTTGTATGTTGAATGACCTCATTTGCTTCTTTTAATTTTTTATTTCGTTCTGAATTAGCTAAATTTTCTTTGTACAATAATTTCTGGGTTCTAGAATACTCAGAAAATAATTGGTCAAACTCATTAAACAGATTTTTCATAAATTCGTTTTCTACTGCAGTGAAAATTTTTGTTTACGACTGTACTAACGCTTACGAAGTAGCTTCAGCGAAGGCGCAACGTTTATTTGTATCAAATCGAAAGCAGTGCTTTCTCTTCTACTTCAACAAATTCACATGCCCCACATATTCGTGATGCTTGTCTTTATTTCGTTCCTTGATAGTAATCTTCCAAGTATAAACTCCTTCTTTACACAACTGTCCAATATAAGTTCCGTCCCAACCAAAATCCACATCGTGAGACTCGAAGATGATTTCCCCCCAACGATCAAAAATCAACAAAGTATAATTCTGCGCGTCGAATCCAGAACTGAAGACTGGGAAGAAGGTGTTATTAAATTCATCACCATCTGGTGTGAAGGTATTTGGAATATAAAAAATCAGCTCGTCAATTACTGACACAACAATTACAGCACTGTCATTACAACCCGCAGGATTCGATGCATACAAATAAATACGATACACCCCTGGCGTTTCTGTATATGTATGTGTTGGATTCGTTTGAGTAGAAGTTGTTCCATCTCCAAATTCCCACAAATAAGCCGTCGCATTTGTTGAATTATTTGTCAATTGGAATACCGGATTCAAAATTGATTGCTCAAGAACATTTACTCCGAAGGAAGCATCAACTTCAGGATAAATCGTAATCATTCCTGAATTAGTCATCGAATTTACGCAACCATTTGCATCTGTAATAGTTAAGCTTACATCAAAGACCCCAGCAGTATTGAACTGTTGAGTGATTGATCCACAACCAACTTGAGTTCCAACACCTGGAATGGTCCAAACACAATTGACAGAATTCGTAGGGTCGTCATTCGTAAATGTGATTGAAACGGGTGCGCAACCTTCATCAGAACTCGCTTGGAATGAAACAGCCGGTAATGGATGAATCGTAATAGAAACTTGATCCGTAGATTCACAACCTAATGTATTTGTCACTGTCACTGTGTATTGCGTTGTTCCTTGGACTGTTGTGTTCACCGTGGGATTGGAAATTGTTGCATCGCTCAAATCAGTTGCTGGGTTCCAAGAATACGTATTTCCTACAACAGCTGGCGATCCAATTTGATTTCCTGAAGTTGAATTGATACAAAGGCTTAAATCAACACCCGCATTTGCCGCTGGATTATTGCTAACACCAATTGTAAATGTTACCGCTAAACCAGAACAACCATTTAAAGTTGGGATAACGGTTATGGTTCCACTGATTGGAGTTGTTCCTGGATTTACCCCAACAAAATTTGGAATATCTCCACTCCCACTTGCTCCAAGTCCAGTAGCTGTATTTGTATTTGTCCAAGCATAAGTGGCTCCTGCTGGATTGGATGTAAAAGCTGGAATCGTAACGTTGTCTCCAGGACAAACCACTGTATTTGCAACTGGATTCATCACAGGAATTGGATTTACCGTTACAACAATTGATCCAGTTAAGGTATTTGTACAAGATGCCGGAGTTGCCGATTGGGCTGAAACCAACGTATACGTAGTTGTTGCATTTAGCACTCCTGTGTTTACAGTAGCATTTCCAGCAGCGTTCAACACGACATTCGAATTGACTGTTCCATTCGAATAAATTACGGTTGCATTTGGTGTTCCAGAAATGGTGAATGTTGTACTTGACCCAGCACAAATAGTTGAAGCACCTGCAATTGCTGCTGTAGGAAGAGCATTTACGGTAATACTTGCCGTTTGGGAACACGCATTGTTATTTAAATAAGTAATCGTTGCTGTTCCTGCAGAAACTCCAGTAACTAATCCTGTATTGGAAATCGTTGCTACCGAAGTATTCGAAGAAGTCCATGGATTTGTCGTATTTGCGGTACCAGAACCAGTCAGTTGAGTAGTTAATCCTGCGCAAACGGAAAGAGTTCCAGTAATTGTTGGCAATGAGTTAATTGTTACAACAGTTGTCGTTTGGCAAGAGCCCGAATTCGTATATGTGATTGTAGTAGTTCCTGCTGAAACTCCTGTAACAAGCCCTGTATTAGAAACCGTTGCAACACCTGTATTAGATGATGCCCATGGATTTGTAATATTTGGCGTACCTGTCGCAGATAATTGAGTTGTTGCTCCGATACAAGCATTTAAAGTCCCTGAAATCACTGGTAATCCAAGCACATTTAGAGTCATGGTATTGGAACACCCATTTGAATTTGTGTAAGTCATAACCGCAGAACCAGCAGAAATGCCATTTACCAAACCTGTAGCACTTATTGTTGCTATCGTAGGATTAGAAGAAACCCATGGATTGGTTGCATTAGCAGTTCCAGAAGCTGTTAATTGAGTAGTCGCTCCAATACAAACATCCGAACCTGTAATTGTTGGCAATGGATTTACGGTTAATACTTCATTATCCAAACATCCTGTTGAATTGGTATAAGTTATTGTTGTCGTTCCAGCACTTATGCCTGTAACTAATCCAGTATTGGAAACAGTTGCTACCGCATTATTTGAAGAACTCCACGGACTTGTTGTTGCTGGAGTTCCACTTCCCGTTAATTGAGTTGTCGATCCCGTACAAACATTTAGCGTCCCTGTAATTGTTGCGCCAGATGTAATTGTTACGGCTTGCGTAATCGAACATCCATCCGAATTAGTATAAGTAATGGTACTCGTTCCTGGGTTCACTCCAGCCACCAAACCAGTAGTAGAGATTGTTGCTATTGCTGTATTTGAAGAGGTCCATGGAGTCGCTAATGCTGGAGTTCCACTTCCAGTTAATTGAGTTGTTGATCCGGCACATACTGTAAAAGTCCCTCCAATTGTTGGAGCTGGATTCACCGTTATACTGAAATTTTGAGATATCCCAACACAGCCATTCAACGTTGGTGTTACTGTAATCGTAGCTGTAACAGGAGTAGCAGTTGCATTTGTTGCTGTAAACGAACCAATATTTCCTGTTCCGTTTGCTCCCAATCCAATGGAAGTGTTGTTATTCGTCCAGTTAAAAGTTGTTGTTGCTGTGTTATTTCCGGTGAAAGTAACCGTCGTTGCAGATGTGTTTGCACAAATCGTTTGTGGCGTTGGTACATTGACCGTTGGAATTGGATTGACCGTTATGGTGAAATTTTGTGAAGTTCCAACACAGGTGTTCAAAGTTGGAGTTACTGTAATGGTAGCCGTAACGGGTGAAGCAGTTGCATTCGTTCCTGTAAATGAAGCTATATTTCCTGTTCCATTTGCTACCAATCCAATGGAAGTGGTATTATTCGTCCAGTCGAAAGTTGTGGTTGCAGTATTATTACCTGTAAAAGTAACAGCCGTTGTTGATGTATTTGCACAAATCGTTTGTGGTGTCGGTGCATTAACAGTTGGAATTGGATTGACCGTTATGGTGAAATTCTGAGGAGTTCCACTACACACATTCAACGTTGGAGTTACTGTAATTGTAGCAACTACCGGTGCAGCCGTTCCATTTGTTGCTGTAAAAGCCCCAATAGTTCCTGTTCCATTCGCTCCTAATCCAATGGAAGTGGTATTATTCGTCCAATTGAAAGTTGTTGTGGCGGTATTATTTCCTGTAAAAACAACAGGTGTTGTAGATGTATTGGCACAAACCGTTTGCGGTGTTGGCGCATTCACAGTTGGAGTTGGATTGACCGTTATGGTGAAGTTTTGTGGAGTTCCAACACAAGTATTCAAAGTTGGAGTTACTGTAATGGTAGCCGTAATGGGTGAAGCAGTTGCATTCGTTCCTGTAAATGAAGCTATATTTCCTGTTCCATTTGCCCCCAATCCAATGGAAGTGCTATTATTCGTCCAGTCGAAGGTTGTGATTGCAGTATTATTACCTGTAAAAGTAACAGCCGTTGTTGATGTATTTGCACAAACCGTTTGAGGCGCTGGTGCGTTGACGGTTGGAATCGGATTTACGGTAATTACGGCTGTTCCTGGCTGATTTTGAGAACAACCCATTGCACTCGTTACACTCACTAAATTATAAGTAAATGTTCCTGAAACTGTAGTTGGTGCGGTAACGGTTGCTGTTACTCCCGCTCCGCTACTTACCGTTTGATTCGCCCCCCCATTGATATTGTAAGTAAATGTATAAGGCGCTATTCCATTCGCTCCCGTGAAAGTAACAGTTGGTGCCGTCGCATTCTGACAAACCGTTGTCGTTCCTGAGATTGTTGCTGTTGGAAGTGGGTTTACAGTTATCGTAACTTGATCCGTTGAGGTACAACCTCCAATTGAATTGGTTCCAGTTAAGGTATAAATGGTTGTGGTAGTTGGTGCAACTGTTGGAGTTAATGTCGTAGAATTGGTCATATTGGTAGTTGGCGACCAAACAAATGTAGGAGGAACAAAATTATTAAAGGTAATAGACCAATCGGTTAGTGTTCCTACATCTCCTACCCCCAAATCATACACCTGGAGTGTCCAAACCCCATTAACTGCGCAGGAATTCAATAAAGAAAAGGCCTGTTCTGGAGTGAAACTTCCAGTAAAAGGTGCAGTTCCGGTTGTGATAGAAGGAGAACCTGTCGGAACAAAAGTGGTGTTGGTATAGTTTTGCCCTGCCCCTCCATTATCAGATGTTAGCTCAATAGTGCTTCCGTTTGGACAGCGAAGCCAAACAGTCACGTCACCAACATATGTATGTGGAATATTCAGATTTACGGAAACAATTGGCAGAACTCCAGCTGTTTGTGGGGTAATTCCTGTTACTGTAATCGGAGAATTAATCGGCGTTACACTTCCATCATTCAACGAGAAATCCGTTGTATTCGTAAACGTCACCGGATTATTATAACCTGCGGGTGTAAGTGTTGCATTCAAATTCACACTTGCACCAGGACAAATCGCCTGATCAAGGGTTGTAACATCCGCCGTTGGACTTGCATTCACAACGACAGTTACTGGTTCTATTTCAAAGCACCCATTTGCATTTAAGATCCGAATGTAATAAGTTCCACTGACCGAAATAGCACTTGGAGAAGCTATAGGAATGGTACAAGCCGCATCCGAAAAATATCCAATCGTTCCTGTACCTGAATTAATTGTAACCACGCCAGCACTTGTCAAATTAACCGTCCCCGGCGAACAAACAGACGCTGGATTCGTAACCGTAATTTGCGGTGATGGCAAAACAGTAACAGATGTAGTCAAAGTCGAACTACAACCTGCAACCGATGTCATCGTACACTGATAATTAAACGTACCTGTTGTAGTTGGCGTAACGGAAAGCGTATTCGCAGTTCCTAAAACTGTTCCAGGAGCAGAAGTTTCCACCCAAGAATAAGTTGCTGCACCAGCAGGAGCTGTTAATGTAGAAGTTTGAAACTGACAAATAGTTGGTGGTGCAACAATACTCATTGGTCCACATGTTGCATCCAAATAAGCATAAGCATAGTGTGCTCCGATCGAACAATCACCTAAAGTAAATCTCATCGTTACACACGAACCAATATAAGGAGTTAGATCCAACATCACTGCTGTCCAATCTTTCCAGTAAATACCTGATGTTCCAAGCTGGGTAAACCCAGGGATTCCAGGACCTCCGGTCACCAATAAATTTCCACAAGCAATAGGAACTCCACCACAATCCAGTGCATCAATCTTAAAATAAGGTTGTTCTTGGTCGGTATGAGCTGTTGTACTTCCTCCACCGGCTGCTCCTCCATCTTGGATCACCAATGCATAATAATAAATAAACAATGCATTGGAAGCTGTGACTTGAAATTTCTGTTCAATACTCGCTCCGCCATAAGCTCCATTTGGTCCATCTCCGAGCAACAATGAATTCGTGTTTCCCGGAATTTGAGGGCAAACTTTCTGAATGGGTGCTTGTATGTCAATTCCTGGAGTTGTAATCGTATGATGACCACCAGTTGTATTATAAAAAATAGGCGTATAAGTTGGTGTTGGTTGTGGAGATACTCCAGTTTGCATCGAATGCCCCCAAGAACCTAACCAACCAGCTGTTGAAGCTGCATCAAAGCCAATATTTGTACAGGCTGGTTGTGTTGGATTCGCAGGATGTGGAGGAACAGTATTTGACATACTGATGTTGTAATTGAATCCTCCAGTTGCTCCATCATTATCTATCACAAAATAATAGCATTGTCCTGCAGTTGGTGTATATGGAATTCCATAAGTTCCTGAATTATCTCCGAAAATTTGTGTTTGTCCCAATAAAGTAACACCTGTAGCATCCAAAATTGTTATTGATGGCAATACGGGATTGGTGATATTTGGTGTAAAAGTGATCGTAACCCAAATGGTTGCATTGGATGTAGCACAGTGGTAGTAAAACCAATCTGGTCCATCATCTACCGTAGTACCTCCAATATCATAATTATTTGTTGCTGAAACGGTTGATCCCGTTGCTGCAAATGGTAAAGTAACTGGAACACCAGTTGCTCCGGCTTGAGTATCTGACCCTTGAGAGAATGCAGATAGACCTAAAAGGGTAAATAGAGGAAATAGGAAATAACCCCAAAAAATAGTTGTTTTCATACTGGAGAGAGTAGTATTAAGAATTATCTTGTTTTTGGATTCTTGTTGATGTACAACATTTCCATCCGCTGAATGAATGGATAAATCATCTCATTTGTTGTAGCCTCTTTGAATTGAATGAAAACATCCAAGCCTTGAATATCGACCTGTGTAATTGCATTCATTGATTCCAGATAATTTTCTAGTTCAACTAACACATTATCTTTCAATGATTCTGTCAAATGATATACAACTGTAGAAGTACCAACACCTGTAATGTGTTGATTTTGATAAATACTATCATCATGTCTATCAAGCTGTTGCCCATAACTATGAAACGCGGAGAATAAAGAGAGCGTAGTAGTAATGTACAAGCAGTTAATGAAATTTTTGTTCATTAAAAGTATATTTTAGTTCTGTACAAATGTGACGAAAAAATTGCGGAGGGTTGTCTTTTTTTTGAATAAAATCTATTTTTTAACAGTTTATTTTCATTTTTTCGTGTGATAATTCACAATGAAAAACCAATATTCGTCTGTGTTTTCAAGGTATTCGTCGAAATTGAATCATCTATCTGAAACAAATTGTAATTTCGTATCATGATAGAAAAAATCATTCAAAAAAGACTAAATCGTTGGTTGCTAAGTATATTATCTGGTATTCTTTTAACGATTTCTTTTCCCGAAACAGGTGGGATTACCTTTTTAGCATTCGTTTCTTGGATCCCACTTCTTTTAGTTGAATCCCATTTTCACACTCAAAAAAAGGCTTTTAGCTTGTTTCTACATGCTTATTTAACCTTCTTCATTTACAATTTGGGGACTACTTGGTGGGTTTACAATGCAAGTCCAGGTGGTGCGTATATGGCATTTTTTGCGAATAGTTTATTAATGGCACTGGCTTTTTTGTTATACCATTTACTGAAACGAAAATTAGGCACAAAATGGAATGGACCAATCCTTATATGTGTTTGGCTATCCTTTGAATTTTCTCATTTTCACTGGGAATTATCATGGCCATGGCTAACCTTAGGAAATGTTTTTGCTTCTAAAACCACTTGGATTCAATGGTACTCAATTACTGGAGTTTTGGGAGGATCGTTGTGGATTTTGATCCTTAATTTATTGCTCTATAAAATCCTCATCCAACCAAAAAACTGGTATAAAAGCACTTATTTTATTCTTGGGGTTATAGTTCTCTCCATTCCACTTATTTTTTCAACTATCCTTTATTTCTCGAAAAGCACGGAAGGAAAACCTTATAATGTGGCAATTCTTCAACCCAATGTTGATCCTTATGATGAAAAATTTGTACTAAGCAATGATGAACAATTGAAGATTCTATTAGAGCAAGCCGATAAATCCATTTCAAAAGAGACACAACTCGTAATCGCTCCTGAAACAGCACTTTATCCAATCGGATATATTTATGAAGACGGATTGCGAAAAGAAACATTTTTCCATATAATCAATGAACATCGTGCACGTTGGGCAAATGCCGGCTTCTTAATTGGTGCATCTACATTTCAATTATTCGATACTAAAAATTCAGCTGCCAGTCATTTTGAACCTCAATTCAATTCGTATTTGGAAAAATACAATTCTTCCATCCTTTTTGATAATACCCCAGAACCGAAAATCATTCACAAATCAAAACTGGTATTGGGTGTCGAGAAAATCCCTTTTGTTGGGATATTCCCCTTTTTAGAAGACCTAGCAGTAGAAATGGAAGGCGGATCAGGAAGTATGGGAATTGAAAAAGAGCCTAAAATTTTCGAGAAAAATCGCGTAAAATTCTCTTCAGCAGTTTGTTATGAATCAATCTATGGTGGTTTCATTGCAAAACAAGCTAAAAAAGGGTCGGAATTTATCGCTATTATTACCAATGATGGCTGGTGGGGCGACACTCCTGGCTACAAGCAACATTTTCAATTTGCGCGCTTGAGAGCTATCGAGAATAATAAATACGTTGTTCGATCTGCAAACACTGGAAAATCCGGAGTAATCAACAACCGTGGGGATATTTTGAAAGAAACCGCATGGTGGAAAAAAACACAGTTCAATTATACCATTCAGCTGAATTCAAAGAAAACACTCTATCAGATTCTTGGAGATTTTATCGGTTATTTTGCACTAGCTGGATTGGGCATGTTTGCATTCTTAAGATTTTTACGAATCTTTAAAAGAAGGACGGAAATTTGATTTGATAAACTAAGACTTTAGCTTATCAAATAACAATTAGCGAAACAGTCTCTTACTCAAAATGTAAAATTCCGTACTTGTCTTTTTTACTCATTGCAGAGAAAATAACCTGATGCGTTTGATAATTTACACACGATAATTTCAAACAAACAAAACCTTCAATGGCGTCGTAATGGGAAAATAAATTGCGTTTGGTATCTCCCGTTTCTAGATTCACAACCGTTCGTGCTAGGCAATATTCTTTGTATCTCAAAGAGTTTGAAAATGAAATTCGGGTTCCTTTGTAAGTTCCTAATTCATCGTAATTTTGAGTATTATCATTGAAAAATAAAATTAGGTCTCCCTTACTAAAATAGCTAATTAAAGAGGAAAACTGACCATAATCATTGATGGACTCTTGCTTTTTAGGAATTTTTCGAAACCAGTTTAACTCCCCCAATTTTGAAATAGAATAAACGATACAATCGTTGTAATTGTAATAATTGGTAATCTGATTCATTCCTCTGGAATCCGCAGAATTCACTTCATAAATGTAATATTGTTCTGCAAGTACATTGATGGAACCATCTGGCAACAAAGCAATATTTCTAAATGCATAATTGAGTAATTCTCCATTCACATTTTGCATCGAATAGATATCGTCTGAATCCTTGTTTTCTTGATCCAAAATTTCTTTAGGAAATTCTAAAAATCGTGTAGAATCTAAAGAATTCGTCAATAAAGAAAAGGTTGAATAAAAGATTCCTTTTGCCCCTTTAGATTCTTCATCTCCCCAAGTACCTGTGATTATTGCCAGTGAATCGTTAGATGTAATTGAAAAATTGTAAACTTTCGTCTGAACCATATCCAGTTCGTGAATTTTCAATGAATCTTCCGCGCTCATGTGAATAATCACCGATTTATCTACTAATCCAAAATCCTTCCAAGTACTAAGATATGCCTTTGAAAACACTGAAACACCTAAGAAATAATCTCCTTTGTTGGTTAAATGTCGGGCCTCAACAGATGTCACCTTCGAATCGTATGGAATTTCATACTCTCCCTCACGAATTGATTTCAATTGAACATTTAAGATATTGTATCCAAATCGATCATAGGTTTCCTTTTTAGCTGGAATTAAATAATCAACAACTAAATAGTTACTACTAGGCGAAATTTTTGTTGTCACCAAAACGTTTCTACTCCACCCTTTTGGAACCACATAAGAAGCAACCACAAAAGGCAAACCATACTGATCTACATCATCATCATACTCTTGTAAATACAGAGTAACTGAGGCCCCAACTTTATCAGAGAAAAGTGCGAAAAGACGATTATCGAATAGAAACACATCCTCCAATGTGACCATTTTTTGGTCAATTCTAGGTTCTATCTTTTTCGAAATAACCTCCATCCCATTTTCAAAACGCGAAACTTTCGCTGCTGGCATTAGGGATGAATTGGAATAATGAAATGTGAAAAACACCCCATTATTCTTGGGTAGAATTGCTAAAGTATTCGGACGGGAAAGATTATTCGGCCCCCAGTCAATTTGCAGTGGCAATTGCGCCCAAAAAGAAGTGCTTAATCCTAGAAAAAAGAGAAATTGAATAAATCGCAAGGCTTTTTTTCTGTAATATACTAAAAGATTTGTTACACCAGTTTAACTCCTGTATAATTCGATGGGGTTATCTCTTTCAATCTGTTTTTCATCGTTTCATCGACAGCTAGAGTATCAATAAATTCGTGAACGGTGGCCTGAGTAACTTTCTCATTCTTACGAGTTAATCCCTTCAAAGCCTCGTAAGGTTTTGGAAAACCAATACTTCTCAAAATCGTTTGAATTGCTTCTGCAACAACGGCCCAATTGTTCTCCAAATCTTCTTGAATCGCTTGTTCATTCAACAACAACTTTTTCAATCCAGCGATTGAAGCCTTGAAAGCAATCAATGAATGTGCTAATGGCATTCCAATGGCTCTTAAAACAGTTGAATCCGTTAAGTCACGTTGCAATCTTGACACAGGTAATTTAGCTGAAAGATGCTCATACAAAGCATTTGCAATTCCAATATTTCCTTCTGAATTTTCAAAATCAATTGGATTTACTTTATGTGGCATCGCTGAAGAACCAACTTCACCTTCTTTCAATTTTTGCTTGAAATAATCCATTGAAATGTAAGTCCACATATCACGGTCTAAATCCAAAATAATCGTATTGATTCGTTTCAAACAATCAAACAAATTTGCCAATTGGTCATAATTTTCAATTTGAGTGGTCAACTGACTTCTTGTTAAACCCAATTGATCATTGACAAATTTATTTGAAAATGCCACCCAATCAGTTTCTGGAAACGCCACTTGATGAGCATTGAAATTACCTGTAGCACCACCAAATTTGGCTGCAAATGGAATGGTTTTAAGAATTTCCAATTGCGTTTCCAATCGGTAAACAAAAACTCCAATTTCTTTTCCTAAAACAGTTGGAGAAGCTGGCTGACCATGTGTTCTAGCTAAAAGCGCAATCGAAGAC
Source organism: Fluviicola taffensis DSM 16823 (assembly GCF_000194605.1). NCBI lineage: Bacteria > Pseudomonadati > Bacteroidota > Flavobacteriia > Flavobacteriales > Crocinitomicaceae > Fluviicola > Fluviicola taffensis. The sequence goes on along the minus strand of NC_015321.1, from coordinate 2,676,120 downwards.
CAATCGTTTGTATATCCTCTCAACACTTGAATTAACTCATTCAATGCAGGAATATAAACCTCACCAACAGCTTCTTTTAGACTTAAAGGAATTGATGTGTTATTAATATCTTGAGACGTCAAACCAAAATGAATAAACTCCAAGTAGTTTTCCAATCCCAGATTTTGCATTTTATCTTTCAAGAAATATTCAACCGCTTTCACATCGTGATTGGTTGTTTTCTCAATGTTTTTAATCTCTAAAGCATCATTCTCGGAAAAAGCGCTTACAATTTCACGCAGCCTCGGAAAAACGGAAGTTGATACTTCTTTCAAAGGACCAATTTCTGCTTCAACCAAAGCAATGAAGTATTCAACTTCCACATGCACCCGGTACTTAATCAATCCGAATTCGGAAAAATAAGGTGCCAATTCGTTCACTTTTGAACGGTAGCGCCCATCAACTGGACTAATTGCTGTTAGCGATGTGAGAGACATTGAATTACTCATACTTAGATTTTTTTGAAGGTGCAACACTTACGCTGAAGCTTCAGCGAAGGCGCAAAGATAGTTCTTAATTAATTACGAATTACGAATGCTTAATCCCTAATTGAGCGAAGTTCACTAACTTTGAGAATGCGATTTTTTAAAAACTTGCTGATTGGATATCGAGCTTACATCAAGGCCTTTCGTTTAATTCTTGATTACAAGCTTTATCTGTATATTATATTCCCAGCAATCTTGATGCTTGGAATTTATCAGATTGGGTTTATGATTCATATTCACGAACCAAAAGCGAACGCCACCAATATGAATGGGATTATTTGGTTCTTGATTAAATTAATGACAGAAATTCTCATTGCCACAACTTTGATGCGCTTTGCAAAATACTTGGTGGTGATTCTACTTGCGCCTCTCTTTTCTAAAATATCTCAAAAAGTAGAGTTTATTTTAACTGGAAACAGGTATCGATTCAATTTCAAACAGTTGGTTCAAGATATTCAACGAGGACTCAAAATTGGCATCCGAAATATCATGTGGGAAGTCTTTTTCTTCACGATCATTTTCCTTGTTGGAATACTTGGATGGGGAGATTTCAACCAAAGTCCTATTCGCCATATTTTATTTTTTATCAGTTTCTATTATTACGGCTTTTCCTTCATGGACTACATTCACGAAAGGTTGCAGATGAATGTTCAAGAAAGCACGCAATTAGCACGTGAAAACAGAGGGATTGCTCTTTCTATCGGATCTGTATATTCCATTTTAATTTGGAATTTCATTGATCTAAATACCCTTTTTGATTGGTCCACTTTTAGCACCGATCCTGGACATTTTATCCTCACCTTTTTAACCAATCTAGGACTTTGGCTTTGCGCTTCTTTTGCTCCAATTTGGGCAATCGTTGCAGCAACCATTGCTATGAATGATTTATTAGATTTGAAAACCACGCCCAAAGATCAATTTTCTGAGAATGTTTTGAGATGAAGGGAAAGTTCAAAAGGTGTTTAAGGAAATCTATATTGAACTATTGAACTATTGAACTATTGAACTATTGAACTATTGAACTATTGAACTATTGAACTATTGAACTATTGAACTATTGAACTATTGAACTATTGAACTATCAATAAATATGAATTCAACAACATCCGTTATTATTCTCTGCTGATTTTTAATTTTTTTGTATTACTTTGTCTCCAAATTATTCAACAAATAAATATGAAAATCCTATTCGGAACTCTATTACTACTGCTAGTTTCAACGAAATCTTTCGCTTTAACTGCTAATCCAAAAGATAGTATCACTGGAATTATCGATAAATCAGCAGCATTAATCAAAATTGATCAAGGAAAACAATTAGTCACAGACAATAAAATTCGTGAAGCATTATTGGTTTTTCGTGAAGCTGCAATTAAGGATCCTAACACTTGGAAAGCATCTTATTGGATTTCATTCTGTCATTACCGCTTGAAAAACTTCGGGTATGCAAAACAATATGGAGTTGACGCTATAACAAAAGGACCAGATGACGTGGATGCTGAAATATATGACATTTTGGGTGTCGCTTGTCAAAATTTAAATGAATTGGACTCAGCGGCAACGTATTTTCAACTCGCTTTAAAACACCTTTCAAAAGCAAGAGCGAAAGATTTAAATATTGAGCATAAGATTGCTTCGGTAGAATTTGCAAAACAAAATGCCACTCAGAAAAATTTAAGATTATCCTTATTGGGAGATGTGAATTCTGGTTACAACGATTATTCTCCTGTATTGACTAGTAACGGAAAACGCATTTATTTTACATCTCGTAGAGCCAATACAACTGGCGGATTGATGAATCCAGATGATCAGGAATATTTCGAAGATGTTTACACAGGTGTTTGGAATGAAAAGATGCAAAAGTTTGATAGTATCTCGAACAATGTGGAACGAATCAACGGACCTGGCTTTGAATCCATGTCTTGGATGTCAAAAGATGGACTTCATGCTTTTGTTACTTTAAACAATACTGCAACGAGTGCTAAAAAAATGACTGGAAGTTCTGATATCTGCGAAGTGGAATTCACCAAAAAAGGAAAGTGGAATGTTCCAAAAGTTATTTCAAACAAATCAATAAATTCCAGTTTCTTTGAAGGCTCAGCAGCATTAACTGCAGATGGAAATACGATGTATTTTGTTTCCGACAGAAAAGGAGATAAACGATCTACAGATATTTATGTCGTACAGAGAACTGGTAAAAAATGGGGTGACGCAAAAATATTAAGCGATAGTATTAATAGCGATTTCCGTGAAACTACGCCATTTATTTCTGCAGATGGAAGATTCTTGTTCTTCAGCTCTGAAGGCCATGTTGGAATGGGTGGATTGGATGTTTTTGTTTCTGAAAACACAGGAACAGGTTGGACAAAAGCTAAAAACCTTGGTGGTTCTGTAAATTCAGTAAATGATGATACTCATTTTGTGATTTACAAAGAATTAGGGAAAGCTTATTTAAGCGGACTAACTATCAACGAAAAGAAAAGTAGTATTGATATTTTTGAAATTGATTTAAGTAAATTGATTTTACCAGTTAAACTATAAATTGAACGAATTGAATAGATAAACGTACCTAACTGGGTACGTTTTTTTTTACCCCAATAAACCATGAAAAAAATCACATTTATTTTACTATTACTTCCTTTTTTCGGTTGGAATCAAAAGGAAAGTAAAGCAGAATCGGTTATCCAAAAAGTAACCGTTTTTAAAGAAGGTGCTCAAGTGGAGCATGCTAAAAAAATGAACCTAACTGCAGGGAAACAAGTAGTCGTCTTTCAAAAACTAACCGATTTCTTAGATCCTAGCTCTATTCAGTTGAAATGCTCTCAAGAAGCAACTATTCTAAGTGTTCGAACAAGAAAGAACTTTGATGATAAAACAATTGCTGAAACAGAATTGACTGAAAAGAATGACCGTAAAAAAACACTCGAAAAGCAAGAGCGCGTTTTACGTGATGAATACAAAGTATTGCTTCTCGATGAACAATTATTATTAAAAAATAATAGTTTAAGTAGTCAGCAGCAAGCCATGAAGATTGCTGAGCTAAAGGAAGCTTCCCTTTTCTTCCATGCCAAGTTATCTGAAATCAACACGCGTAAATCCCAATTGGATTCCGAGATTGAAATCGTCGTTCGAAAAATCAATACAATCGAGCAAGAAATCAATACGAGAAAAGGATTACCCGTTGTTAACTACACTGAAATTGAAGTTGAACTAGACGTTAAAAACGCTGGAAATATCGATTTCACATTTACCTACATTACACACAAAGCTTCTTGGAAACCCTATTACGACATGCGAAGCAATGGTGTTGGAGCTCCAGTAATTCTGGAAGCTAAAGGATTAGTGACTCAAAGTACGGGAATTGATTGGAAAGACGTCCAATTGATTCTTTCAACAAATGATCCTTATGACAACACATTGGAACCTACGATTTATCCTTGGGAAGTAGATTATTACAGACCTGCACCAAGTAAACAAATCATCGAACGAGAAATTCCAGAATACAACTTTGATGGAGAAACCATTCACGGAGAAATTACGGATGCCACTTCCGGTGAACCTTTAGCTTTTGCTAAAATTTCCATGAACAGCAATCCATTGAACAGTTTCACCACTGATGCTACTGGTCATTTTTCATTCGCGGTTCCAAGAGGAGAACGCGGTTATTCCATCACATATTTGGGATACCACACGAAATATGTAACAATCAATGCTCCATATATCAAAACACAACTATATCCCGAAGCCGTTGCAATGGAAAAATTGAACAATCCTTTTGGAGGAAATGGAAAATGGGCAGAATCGGAACAAGAAGTGAGTGATTCATATAAAAGTCTAGAAGAAGTTTCTATCAGTGCAGAATCGAGAAACACAAAATCGAAAGTTCAAATGAGTACAATTAAATTTGACAAGAAAGCTCTGGAACGAACTCCTGGAGTAGCTTCTAAAGATGTTTATTCTGCTACAATTGCAAATCAAGTGGAGAAAGACTTACGTATGGAATTCCAGATCGAAACACCCTTTTCAATTCCTTCAGATGATGCCGATCACCGTGTGGCAATTGCTACTTATCAAATGAAAGCCGATTATGAATACCACGCCGTTCCAAAATTGGATGAATCGGTTTATTTGGTAGCGCAAATATCTGGTTGGGAAAAATTGAATTTATTGAATGGAGAGTCAAATTTATACTTTGATGGAACTTATATTGGTAAAAGCTTCATTGATGTAAATTCTGCCAAAGACACTTTGAGTTTCTCTTTAGGAAAAGATAAGAAAATTGTTGTGCAAAGAAAACGAAGTGAGGAAATGAGTAAAACACGTTTGCTCGGAAATCGCTACAAATATGAAGTAACTTGGGATTTCACCATTCGAAATAACGGTGGAGCTGCAATTCCTATTATCGTTAAAGATCACTTCCCTATTTCCATCAATGATGATATCAAGGTGAAACAAGGAACGTATATTGGGGCAACTTTGGATGAAAAAACAGGAATCTTGACTTGGAAATTCATCACAAACAAAGGTGAATCAAAGCAATTCAAGTTTGATTATCAAGTAGATTATGGCAAAAACCAGCCAGTTTACTTGGAATGAAAAACCTTATAAACTTCAAAAGCATCCGTCAGTGACGGATGCTTTTACCTGATTATGAAGAAAAATTACTATTGCTTCACCAACTGAATCTGAAAGACCAGAAAGTGGCGCAATAAAATATGCTGTTAATTAAAATAATACCGTAGAACTTAGTAGTAAGTATGCAGTGTGTCTCTTAGCTTTCAGCATTACGAAATTAAAAAATCAATTTTAATCTCCAAATATTAATCTACCAGAATTATCGATTAAATGATAAGAGGTTCGTTTTCAGTCTAAACGGCAAAATGATTTGTTAGCCCACTCAAATGATTCCAAAAGTCAGGATAACTTTTAGAAACTGCTTCTGCATTCGTAATATTTGTTTCTCCTATTGCTAGTGTTCCAGCGATAGCCATACACATTGCAATCCGATGATCGTGGTGAGAATCGACAGCTGCTCCATTCAATAATCCAGTACCAAAAACGGTCATGAAATTGCCTTTCAGTTCGATTTTCAATCCCATCTTACCAAATTCACTTTGCAAAACCACTCCTCGATTACTCTCTTTGTGAATCAATCTATCGACTCCTTTGAAAGTCGAGATTCCATTACATTTAGCTGCCAAAACCACCAGTGCTGGAAATAAATCCGGGCAATCGGTCGCATCAAACATAAACGAATGAAGCTCCGAACCATCGATACGTATTGTTTGCGCTTCAAAACTGATTTTGCAACCAGCACTAATCAAAGCATCCAATAACACTTTATCCGCTTGTAAGCTATTCATCTTTAATCCTGAAACGGTGATTGAATGCCCTACAGCCGCAGCAACCAACCAATAACTCGCAGAGCTCCAATCTGCTTCTATGGAATAATCAGTTGATTGATACAATTGATTTCCCAATATTTCAAATTGACTACCAGCTTGTTCTATTTTGATTCCAAATTGTTTCAAGGTACGTATTGTCATCTGAATATAGGGTCCAGATTTCATGTCTAAAACAGTCAAAACACTTGATTGACGACTTCTTGGAAGTGCCATCAACAATCCAGAAATGAATTGAGAACTCAACGATCCATCAACAGTTATAGTCGTTCCTACAAGTGGCCCTTGAACTTCAAGCGGTAAAAATCCGTGATTCGATGCAACTGCGCAGCCAAATTGAGGCAAAACGGCATCTAAAAAATTCATAGGTCTTTTAAGTAAACTTCCTCTCCCAGTCAAAATTACTTTTTGATTAAAACTAGCAGCCACACAAGTCAACAAACGCAACCCTAGACCAGATTCTGCAGCAGATAATTCAACATTTTCAGGAAAGTGACTTATCCCACTAATTTCCACCTTCGAATCAGAAAGAACATTGATTTTCGCGCCCATTTCTGCAACTGCTCGAAGCATCGCTTGTTCGTCATCACTTTTACCAACTCCTGTTAAAACGGATACACCATCAGATAGTGCAGCACAAAGGATTGCTCGTTGAGAATCACTTTTAGATGCTGGAATTTGAATAGTTCCAGAAAGTAAACCAGGCTGAACAATCTGTTTCATCACTCTTCCTTCTTTGCGGAATTATTCATCACCCTTACTTGATGTCGAATCGATTCTTGATGAATGGCATCCATCACTTGTCTCACAAACCGCTCACTCAAATTATATTCAGTCGCTTTATTCAATCGAGCAGAAATCAGTTTTTTCCAATGCTCGGGCTGTAGAATCGTAATATTATGTTCCTTTTTGAAAAGCCCCAAATCTTCACTCAACAACATCCTTGCAGTCAGAATTTCGAATAAACGATCATCCAAATCACCAATTTTCTCTCGAATGATGGAAATTTGTTCGCTATCCAATTTTTCGGATTTCTGAGATCTTAAAACCAACGAATCTAAGAGAATTCCTAAATTTTCAGGTGTCAACTGTTGTGCTGCATCCGACCAAGCAGCATCTGGATTTCGATGTGTTTCAATAATCAATCCATCAAAATTCAAATCCATTGCTTTTTGAGAAACTTCTAACAACAAATTACGATTTCCTGTAATGTGACTTGGATCATTAATAATAGGCAAATTAGGAAGTCGTTCATGTAATGCAATTGGAATTTCCCAATTGGGCACATTTCTATATTTAGGGTGTTTATAGACCGAAAAACCACGATGAATGGCTGCAAGATCTTTGATCCCCACTTTTTCTAGGCGTTCAAAAGCCCCAATCCACAATTCTAAATCAGGATTTACGGGATTTTTGACCATTACTGGAATTGTTACTCCTTTCAACGAATCAGCAATTTCTTGCACAGCAAAAGGATTCACAGTTGTTCGAGCTCCAATCCAAAGCACATCTACTCCAGCTTTTAAAGCTTGTTCCACATGTTTGGTATTAGCTACTTCAGTAGTCGTTGGAACACCCAACTCTTTTCCTGCATTGACTAACCAACTCAATCCGATTTCTCCAACTCCTTCAAACGAGTCTGGTCGCGTTCGAGGCTTCCAAATTCCAGCCCGCAACATATCGATATTACAAAATTGTTTAATCTGAAGTGCCGTTTCTATTACTTGCTCTTCTGTTTCTGCACTACACGGTCCTGCTATAAGAATCGGTCTTTTGCTCCCTTTTTGAAAGATGCTATTCATGATAAAACCAAATTACCTAATAATTACGAATTATGAATGCCTAATTCGTAAGAATAGAATTTTATAGATGAATAATGGTCAGCTAAAGTAAGGGGGATTATTTTTAAAATAAGCACTTGAGTTAACAACTCTGTAACGAAGTAACAATTAAATTTGCAGCATGAAAGCGGATACGAAATCATACGACACAACAAAAACGACCTATCCGATTCTTTTCGCAATTGCTTTTGGGCATCTACTGAATGATTTGATTCAAGGAGTTTTGCAGCCCTTATTCCCTCTGATTAAAGAAACGCAGAATCTGGATTATGGACAAATCGGCTTCATCATGTTTGCATTTCAAATTACTTCCTCGCTTTTTCAGCCTATAATAGGTTCCATTACAGATAAATATCCCCAGCCTTATTCCTTTAGTTTCGGAATGCTATTTGCAATTGCTGGAATTATTATTTTGTCCTATTCAGAGAACTTCACCATGACCCTCACTGCAGCTTGTTGTATTGGGCTTGCATCGTCAGTATTTCATCCAGAAGCTTCACGTGTTGCTTATTCTGCTTCAGGCGGAAGGAGGAGTCTCGCTCAAGCCATTTTTCAATTAGGTGGAAACGGCGGCACAGCTCTTGGCCCAGTTTTAGTAGCCTTGTGCGTTATCCCATTCGGACAAAAATACACCTTGTTGTTTGTCATCGCTGGATTAGCTGGGTTTGCAATTCTGTTATTTGTTAGCCGCTGGTACAAAGGATATTTACAAGAGCATCTCAAAAACACAAAAGCAAGAATCATCACACATCAACTTTCCAAACGACGAATTTACATCTCGGTAGGAATCCTGTTACTATTGCTTTTCTCCAAATACTTTTACACTGCCAGTATTTCGAGTTATTTGATTTTCTATGCGGAAGAGCGGTTTAATTTGCAGGGAACACAAGGCCAATTGTTGTTGGCAGTTTATCTTTTTGCAATTACACTTGGAACAATAATCGGAGGATTAGCAGGCGACAAATACGGTCGTAGAAACATCATTTGGTTTTCAATCTTAGGAGCAGCTCCATTTACCTTGCTTTTACCTTACATGGATCTGACTGGAACGATTGTTTGTTTGGCATGTGCAGGTTTTATTCTCGCTTCAGCCTTTCCATCAATTCTTGTGTATGCTCAGGAATTACTTCCAGGAAGAATTGGAATGATCTCAGGAATGTTTTATGGTTTCGCTTTCGGAATGGGTGGAATTGGCGCTGCTTTCCTTGGCGATTTAATCGATAAGCGCGGAATTATTGAAGTATATCACATCTGCTCATATCTACCACTTATAGGAATTGCTGCAGTGTTCTTGCCTTCGTTTCGAGTGAAAAAGAATTCTTAATTTGGTGAGTTATTTTTTCGCTGGCGCCTGATAAAACTCTTTCAAATAAGCGGGTTCAAAATAAGCCACATCTTCGAACTGTTTATTCAAAAATTTCTGATACGCTATGTGAATCTGTCCTTTTGCAGACGGTTCCAGCTCTAGATCAAAAATAATGTTTCGAGCGCTCCAAATCTCTTGCATTTTCGAAGCCCCATCCCCAAAACAAACAAACGGCTCAAAATCACTATATGAATCTTCATCCAAAACATCCGCACTTACTGGTTTTAATATTTCCAACTCGAAATTGGTTATCAATGAAAAAACCTCCATTCTACGTGCGTCAATCATCGGACAGAGAACGGAATTGGGATATAAAATACTTGCCACTTCTGCCATCGATTGAAGCGTATCAACAGAAATAAGTGGAATATTCAATGCGTAACACAAACCTTTTACTGTTGAAACGCCAATCCGCAGCCCGGTATATGAACCAGGTCCAGCAGAAACTGAAACAGCCGATAAACTTTGAACGGTAATTCCTTGAAGATCCAACACTTTTTGAATGAGAATCGTGAGTTGTTCACCATGCGAATAACCATCATCTTTAAATTCCTGAAGCTGGGTTAATTCACCATTTAAGGACAAAGCAACCGAACATACTTTTGTGGCGGTTTCAATGTGTAAAATTGTTGTCATGCTATTTATTACAGGGATTCTAAATCACTAAAAACTTTTAAGGAAGAACTTCCAATTTAAATCCAATTCCATGAATATTAGAAATTGAAATTTGGGGATCCATCGAAAAATACTTCCGCAGTTTTGTGATAAATACATCCATACTTCTTCCTGCGAAATAATCATCTTGTCCCCAAACAGCAGTAAGGATATTTTCTCTTGGAACAACTGAGTTAATGTATTTACCTAATATTTTTAAAACCATTGCCTCCTTCTTCGTAAGCGTTTTTTCAAATTCAGGATGTTTCAATGTGAAATTTTCAGTGTCAAACAGATAAGATCCTATCTGAACAATTTTTTGTTCTGGCTCATCTTGAATATTTACACGTTTCAAAAGCGCTTTTACACGAACAGAAAGCTCATCAAAGGAAAATGGTTTTGTCAAATAATCGTCTCCTCCAGCATTGAATCCCGCCACCTTGTCTTCTGTCATAGCTTTCGCAGTAAGGAAAATAATTGGAACCTCTTGATTCATGGTACGAATCTCTTTCGCTAACGTAAACCCATCTTTTTTTGGCATCATTACATCAAAAATGCACAGATGAAATTCATCTTCTGAAAAACGCATGTGCCCTTCCATTCCATTGGAGCATAAAACGACCTGATATCCTTCAGATTTTAATTGATCAGAAATAACAAACCCCAAATTGGTATCGTCTTCAACTAATAATATTTTAGCCTTTGATTTCATTCTAAAATGATTGTTTGTGTGAAGATAGTAAGAAAATAATTGGAAGTGATTGTTGATAAGAAATAGAACCGAATAGCCTAAAAAAAGATAAGAGCTCAAGACGGGCGTCTCAAGCTCTTATCACACTAATCAACCTAACCTACTACTACTTCAGCAAAGATACGGCATATTAGTATTCCAATTTCACTTTTAATTGAGTCTTACAAAAATTGACAAATAAAGGATTTAAAGAATAGCGTAAACGATTTGGTGATCATCTGTTAAATTATTAACCTGTTTACACAATACATTGGCATTTGAACCGAATAATCAATCAATACACCCGATAAAATATTACCTAGGCAAGTATGATTACAAATTAAGATTCCAAGAAAGAGTAGTTTTTTTGACTAAAAAATTGGTGTTTTTTGATGTTGAATGGATGAATTTGTTGATGAGTGGAATATGCGTCCAAAAAGTGTAACTCATTAATTTCAAGCCTCTGAATCAGCTATCTCGATTTAGTGTATCAATATAATTAGTAATTAACTCGTTCACTCGAAATACTTTACTACCTTTGAAAGTATCTCAGAACTCATTAAGAATGGATAAAATTTTAATAGTTGATGATGAAGAAGATATCCGAGAAATCCTTGGATATAATCTGAAAAAAGAAGGATTCAAAGTCTTTCTTGCCGAAAATGGCCAAACGGGAATTAGCATTTGTAAAGAGGAGAAACCTGATTTAGTGATTCTCGATGTGATGATGCCTGGTATGGACGGAATCGAAGTGTGCGACCAAATTAGAAATACAAAAGGTTTAGAAAACGTATTGATTTGTTTTTTGACAGCTCGAAATGAAGATTATAGTCAAATTGCTGGATTGGATGCTGGGGCGGATGATTACATTTCAAAACCCATTAAACCACGCGTTTTGATTAGTCGTGTTCATGCACTATTAAGAAGAAAAGAGTCTGTGCAAGCCAAACCTACTGGCACCCCTGATTTAGTGATTAATCGGGAAAAGTATTTGGTCATCAAAAATGGTGAAACACTTCACCTTCCCAAGAAAGAATTTGAATTGCTTTCACTTTTGGCGTCAAGACCCGAAGTTGTATTTGAAAGAGATTTAATCTTAGAACGTGTTTGGGGAACCGACATCATTGTTGGTGACAGAACGATTGATGTTCATGTAAGGAAACTGCGTGAAAAAATTGGCGACGACTACATTCAAACAGTAAAAGGAATCGGATATAAATTTCGAGGAGAGAAATAAAAAATTAGGGGAGAAAATTATTTCTCCCCTAATTTTTATATACCTAATTCAATCTGGAATATAGCTCCAAACTTGCCTGCATTGGTTCGAGCTTTTAAATCATCAACTAGTTGATAAAGAATATTTCCTTGAACTTTCACGCGATGACCATAAATGTATTTAGTAACTCCTAATTGAAATTCTTGGTGTTTTTTCAGATTAATAGAGGGAAATGCTGAATTGTTATAAATTGAAGAAAAAGGCGTTATTTCTGCATAGCGCAAAGCAATCTCCCAATTGGATTTGAAACAATAACTTACTTGTTGTAAAAATCCATTTCCTGCATAAACGGGTTGAAGACTTAAGCTATCGGAAGTATATGTGATCGGATTCGAACAATTCCGTTGCATAAATTCAGTATACAATGCAAATCCTTTGTACTTAAATAACAAATCCAAAGACAAAGTACTCATATCCGTTTTCACAAACAAATCCCTTCCCAATTGGCCTCCAGCTCGAACAGCATCATCATTGAAATTGTAAGAAGCTCCAATAGACAATTTTGGTTTTTGCTCACGTTCCAAATCCCCTTCTTGATAATCATTTTTATCCGTGAAAGAACCAAATGGTAAAACTTCAACTCTTCCAGTATAGCTCAATCCACTATTCGACTGGCTACTATTTCTACCTTCACCTGAAGTAAGAGATCCTAAAATGGCGAAATATTTATGCTTATAAGCTCCAAAGAATCCAAAATCACGATCTATTGTAAAGGTTGCATTAACTATTGAACGATCTGCAAACTGCTGATCACCAGATGAAATAACGCGCTGTCTGTTTCCTGGAAGCTTTGTTTGACCGAAACTAAATTTCACATTTTTCCAAGGTTCATAGCTAATAACAGCATCACGCACAATATTAACACTTGTATTGACCTGAGACATTTGAGTCATGTCCCAATCCATATCACCTCTCGAAAAAGCCAACTGAAGTTTATAGGTCAATTTTGGACTATATACAAACCCTTCCATTTTCAATCGCACTCGGCGAACACGAAATTCATACGTTTCAGCAGATAAATCGGTATCACTTCTCGTTAGCATAGCCGCTCTATTCTGCATACGAAACTGAAGACGTAATGAGAATAATGAATCTTTTCCAATAAATTCAATACCTCTTTGGGGTTTAGTGAGAATCGATAGATCAATCTTTTTTTGTGCAAAAACCCAATTGCTAGCTAATAATGTACTGAAAATTAGAATATTCTTCATGCTTAGTAAGTCATTAAACGTGTTTCATTACTACTTCTTTTTGCGCTAACTATTGCAAAGCACTTCTAGAATTAGTTGTTTTCGGGAGCAAAACTAATAGCTTCACATTGAATTAACACACGGCAAATCACAGTTTAATTTTTTGATAACATTTTTAATATTTAGTTAACATTAGACGCGATTTTAACACTCATTCAGCATCTATTTTAATCTTACATGAGCAAATGTTTGCGATTCAAACAGGCTTTCTTAACATTTACATAACATACAAATTAATCTAAACACCTCTAACACTGATGCTTTAGTGATTTTTCCATCTTTCCCCAAGCTAATCGTCCCAACTTTACCATTTCGTTAACATTTACATTTAGCGAAACATCCTCTCTTTACAAGGATTACATTTGCGCCATCATTAATTAAGTTTAAAAAAATGGCATCAGGATTTTTAAAGTTTTTCTTACCAAAAGACAAAGTGTTTTACTCTTTATTTGAAGAGGCTTCTCAAAACTTAGAAGCAATTGCAGGAAAATTGGTATTGTGTGTAAACGAATCTGATTATAACAAAAGAGCGACCATTATTAAAGAAATGGAAGATCTAGAGCATCAAAATGATGATTTGACGCATAAAATATTTGTAGAGCTGGGAAGAAACTTCATTACTCCTTTTGACCGTGAAGATATTCATGCATTGGCTACATCATTGGATGATATTGCAGATTATATTTATGCTTCTGCGAAGAAAATCAATTTCTATAAAGTTGATCCGAACGATTCTGGAATTTTGAAAATGGCCGATGCCATTCACGATGCCGTTTTAGCAGTGAATGCAGCAGTAAAAGAACTTCGAAATTTGAAAAACACACAAAAAATTGTTGAGTGTGTAATCAAAATTAATTACGTGGAGAATCAGGCGGATGATATTTTTGATCTAAGTATCGAAAAATTATTTGATTCCGATATTGATGCGAAAAGCTTGATCAAAAAACGTGAAATCTACCAAATTATGGAGGTTGCAACGGACAAATGTGAAGATGCTGGAAATGTAATCGAATCGATCGTTGTAAAATACGCTTAATACTAATTGGAAAACCAATAAGATATGTTCTCATTATTAATTGCTATCATCATTCTTGCATTGTTGTTTGACTTGGTGAATGGTTTCCATGATGCTGCAAATTCCATTGCAACAGTTGTTTCTACCAAAGTATTGACTCCATTTCAAGCAGTTGTTTGGGCCGCAGTTTTCAACGTTGTTGCGTTCTGGGTATTCGACATGAGCGTTGGAAATACAGTAGCGAAAACAGTTGACAATAGCGCCATCGATTTATACGTAATCTTAGCTGGACTAATCGCAGCAATGATTTGGAACCTACTCACTTGGTGGCTAGGTATTCCTTCCTCCTCTTCGCATACACTAATTGGTGGTTTTGCTGGAGCTGCAGTTGCTCATGCAGGTTTCGATGTAATTGCTTCTGCTGAAATCATTAAGGTTACCATGTTTATCTTCTTAGCTCCTTTCATTGGTGGTATTATTGCTTTTGTTATTGCGATGATTACCGTGAGTAGAAGTTTCGCGAAAAAAATGATTTCCATTTTAATTCTTTCTACAGTTACTTATTTCATCATGGATTATATGGTTGAATATTTAGATGTGAAGCCAATAATGATGTATATCGTGATGGGAATGATCATTCTATTTATTCTTACTTACACTTGGTACCAAATAGTTCATGGAAAGCGTCAAACTGCCATGAAGGAATCAAATATGTATAAGAAATTACAATTACTTTCCTCAGCAGCCTTCTCTTTGGGACATGGTGGTGCGGATTCACAAAAAGTAATGGGTATTATTTGTGCGGCTTTGATGGTATTCGCAAATTCACAACGTAACGATCAGGGACAAATTACTGGGGACATCCCTAAAATGTTTCAGATATCTGAGGTTTTTCAAATTGAATTTGAAGACGCTGATGGTAAAAAGGCTAAGTTCAAACCTGAATACACAAAAAATGTCGATTCCCTTGAAATTGAAAAAGAAGATCACATTTTGATATACACCAAAGGTGAAGACATTTACGATGCAAAAACTCACGATATTATTTTCAAGGGAAAACACTTGAATCAAGAATATATGGAGGCAAGCATCTTTAATGAATATGTCAACAAAGAAGGTGAAATTCGCCAAGGACATAAAATAAAGGCAAAAGTGAATTCTGAAACAATGCCTGGTTGGATTGCTTTTTCTTGTTACTTAATGATTGGTTTAGGAACAATGATGGGTGGATGGAAAATTGTAAAAACAATGGGAACAAAAATTACCAAAGTAACTCCACTGGAAGGTGTTTGTGCTGAAACAGCAGGTGCTTTGACCTTGTTTACTGTTTCCAACTTAGGAATTCCAGTTTCTACCACACATACCATTACTGGTTCAATCATTGGTGTTGGAGCAACAAAACGTTTAAGTGCTGTTCGATGGGGAGTTACGATCAACTTACTTTGGGCATGGATTTTAACAATTCCAGTTTCAGGATTATTAGCCGCAGGAATTTACTATCTAACAAAGTTATTTCATTAAACTGTAGATAATTTACGAAGAGAGCTCTCATCATTTTTGGTGGGAGTTTTTTTTGTTTTACAGTACTTTGCACAGGATCAGGAGATCCAGCGCAGTGGTGGTGATTCGACGCAACCGTTTAAAACTTGCTCGCTGCGTAGGATTTCCTAATCCTACGCTATTTTTTCACTTCACGATAGTTAGAGGTGGTGTCAACCGATATATCTCAGGAAAAACGCTAATCATTTCCTGATAATTTGAAGCAGATGAATATTTCCAAAACTCCGCAGAAGTAACTAAACCAGCTCGAACAGGATTTTGATGAATGTACTGAACTTTTGTCCATGTGAATCTTTCATTATACAATTCAATCGCATGGTTTCCATCTTGCCAAACTTTGTGATTTTTTGTTTTTGAATGTATTATTGCTGCCGTCTCAAAATGTTTCAATAACCATTCTCGTCTGCTCTCTGGTTCAGTTCTAATAGTTTCTACTATTTTTCGCGAGGTGTATTTCTTAAAGTCACGAATGATATCGCTGAGACTAAATTCCATATCAACATTTACTATGAGGTGAATATGATTACTCATGATACAATAAGAGTAAACATGCAAAGTTTTGTTTTTTATATAATATTGAAGAGTTTCAATAATTATTTTTTGATAGCATTCTCTAGTAAAAATATCAACCCATCCTACAATTGTAAGTGTTAAGTAATAAGAACCCTGAGGCTTTTTAATTGTTAGTTTATTTCCTGAAAGCATATTTTAAGATAAGAACTATTTTTATCTTTTACTAATTTTTGGCGCAGGATCAGGAGATCCAGCGCAGCGATTAAGCTTCGCTCCATCGTCACTTTCGCACTGACGTTTGTCGTGCCTCAGTCTTCAAAAGCTTCGCTCCATCGTCACTTTCGCACTGACGTTTGTCGTGCCTCAGTCTTCAAAAGCTTCGCTTTTTCTTATATTTGCAAAAACACAAAACAATGACACTCAAAGAAACAATTTCAGCAGTTGAAGTATTTCACGACGCTTTCAAGATTTCAAATAATTATAAGCCAACAGCAGAATTGTCGGAAGCAGATATCACCCTTCGTTACAACTTAATGAAAGAGGAAAACGAAGAGTATTTGGAAGCTGCAAAAAATGGCGATATCGTAGAAATAGCAGATGCTTTGGGCGATCAATTGTATATTTTGTGTGGAACGATTTTAAAACACGGACTTCAAGATAAAATTGCCGAAGTATTTGCTGAAATTCAACGCTCAAACATGAGTAAGTTAGATGCTGATGGCTTACCGATTTACCGCGAAGATGGAAAAGTGATGAAATCAGAATTGTATTTCAAGCCAAACATTCTTGCTGTTTTAGAAAAATAAGATGCAGCGATTCAACATTCGTGTTTACGGTATTTGTCTCAACGAACGAAATGAAGTTCTACTTTCAGATGAATCTTATCGAAACCTGAATTTTACCAAGTTTCCAGGTGGAGGATTGGAATTTGGGGAAGGAATGATTGATTGTTTAAATCGCGAATTTCAGGAAGAATTTAATCTGGCAATTGAAGTCGGTGAATTGTTTTATTTAACCGACTTTTTTCAAGTATCCGCTTTCTCAGATAAAGATCAGGTTATTTCTGTCTATTATTTGATTCAAGCAAATCTAGATTCCTTGGATGAATTAGTGAGAAATCAATCAAGCGAAGAGAAACTCCATTGGGTCAATCTTTCAAAATTGAAGGAGGACTTACTTACTTTCCCCATTGATAAAATAGTCGTGAAACAAATTATAAATTATCAATAAAAATCTCCACTTTCTCGTTGAATCGCGGCAATTCTTTTTGATATGACATTTGTACAACTCATGTTGATTAATCTGGATGACTCTTATTTAAAGCCATTCATCAATCATTGTTAATCTCACAATTAGAATTATCTTTGGCTCATTACTGCTCGAATTAAATAAACCCAATAATCGTAATCACAATGTTTAAATTAATTCTTCTTTTAGCTTATATTTCAGCCTTAACCACTGCTCATTCCCAAGATTTATTCCCAATGAAAGGGGATTACATCTACTATGATTTCGAAGAAGAAACACACAATACAAAACATTGTTTGAAGTATTATTCTTCTCAGTTAGATAGTGCTAATCAATATAATCAGGGAGCAAGTGAATTGATGACAGCAGTCAGAAGTAAGGCTCAAAATTTGAATGAGTTGAAAGTTACTCTAGTCGGTCTGAAAAATACAACAGTGAACTTTACAGCGAGTCCATCGCTTGCAAAAATGACAAGCTGTATCGGTGAAATAAAAAATCCAGCGAGTCTTCTATTAGGTCTTCCAACTGGGGCTCAACTTTTGGAAGAGAGCTTACTGTTTTCTCTTTCCTCGGTTGGCAAGTTCAAAGTGTCTGGGCAATACATTACGGCTACTGTGAAAGTAGTTTTTAAATCGGACAATAAATACTCACTTGTATTTACAAACTTCCAGATCACGTATATTGGAACACAGGGTCTAAAGGCTGTTACTGAAGTTTTGAATCTTGAAGAAGTTTACAAAAGTTTGAAGAATGGAGATTCAAGGAGTAAGATGTATAATCGTGGAATGAAGTCGATGAAAGAGATTGATGATTTAGTTAAAAGCTGTGCCCGAATTTATTCTCAGGAACTCAAAAGAATTTACGAGATTGACGATTTGTAGGTTAAATTTGAGATTATGGTGAAACAACAATAAACTCCTTGAAACATGAACCAAACAGAATTAATGTTCGAATCATTAAAGATTCAAATACATGCTATTGCTTCAGTTCTTACTGACCAACAAAAAGAAAGATATAATAAAGAAGTTAATAATGCTATACTGAGTCTTTCTTCAACCAATAGTATCAATTATGGTAATGGAGGTTATTCAGCGAATTACTCTACTGAAGAAATTAAGCAGATAGTTGCTCATTTGAAAGCCTCACTTTATCCCTGACATTTAGCTGATTTATAAATTCAAAATAATAAAACATACCGTTTCCTAAGTTTTACGAAGAAATCTTCAACCTTTTGTACTTGTAACTCATTGCCATTATTAATTAACCCTTTGACAATCATTTGATTTCTTTAGGTAGCACAAAATATTTCTCTTTCAAGCCCAAATAATCCGTTGGAAAATACACTTTCAAGATAGCTGTATAGTAATTGTAAGGCTTGTGCTGCAACAAAGTCTTGTCTTTTTTGTATACACTTTTGTCTTCAAACACACCATTTGCATCACGTTTGTATATGCGCATCAATGAATCATTTGCCAACATATTGGAATCTTTCAATTCCAACGGATATTCTGTTGGAGGCAACAACAGCGGCGTGGAAGTATGCATGTAATTGGATTCTGGTTGATACTTCGGCATCTTAAAATCTCCCAATGTCTTCACCAACTGAGTTTGTACGTTTCCAGAGAACATATTACTAAACTGACCCATTTTACTTCCCATCATACTCATCAATCCATCCTTCATTCCATCTTTGAAACTGAAATTTTCACGATCTGAAATTAAATTTTGAAAACTGCTTTTCCAAAATGTGGTATCGTTGTAAGAAGCAGGCATCTTAGGAACCATGTCTGCCGGATTGTGAATCAAAAAGCTCAATCCTGGATCTGCAAATCGTTTTTGATATTCGTGCGCAAAATCCATGTTTCCAATCATTGGATTTGCGAAAGCGTACACTTTAAAAGTGTTTTTGGAATTCAACTTCGATTTCGGAACAAATTCCAAATATGCACGAGTCATCTGTGCCAAAGCTCCACCTTGTGAGTGTCCAGTAATGTAAATGGTGTAAATTCCTTGTTTGTTAAGAATTTCAATTTGTTTCAATACCTCATCCATGAGATAAGATGTTGCTAAAATATATCCCGCATGAATCCCCGCTTTTGAGCTCGCTGCGCATTTGTAATGAAAAGCAACTTTCCCTTTGTAAATCGTATCATCAGCAGGAACCATCGAAGAATACATATTCGCCAACCAACTTGATTGCTGATCGGTTGAACCTCTAAAATTCAAAATAGCTTTCGTTTTCGATTGATTGACATACACTTGGAACTTATTGTCCATTCCAAGGGACTCTGAAGTGTAAATTCGCTGGTAATCTTTCGGAATAATAACATCATCGGAACCAGTCAAATTCAAATATGTAAAAGAATTACAAATTTGAATGCAATCACGGGCTTCTTGTGCATCAAAACCTGAAGAATGTTGACTAAAAGTTGGTAAAGAAATACTAATCAGAAGAAAAAGAAGAAACTTATTCATGGAGCGTTTTATTACTGAATTCAATTGGATAAAACAAAAATCATTCCGCGGTTACAAAATATGTATACTTAACAAACAATTCAATGGATGTTTTGTTCTTGAAAAAATGCAATTAGTCTGTTAACTTCTTGTTTTCTTTATGTCGGGTTGAATCTCTTTGCGTTTTCTTATCTAAATTCTTTTTCAAAGCCTCTTCCAAATCAACACCTGTTTGATTTGCCAAGCAAATCAAAACGAAAAGTACATCTGCCAATTCGTCTCCCAAATCTTTGTTTTTGTCGGATTCTTTTTCACTTTGTTCGCCATATCTACGAGCAATGATCCGAGCCACCTCACCAACCTCTTCCGTTAGCATGGCCAAGTTGGTTAACTCATTGAAGTAACGAACTCCTACTTCTTTGATCCATTGATCGACTATTTTTTGAGCTTCTGAAATTTCCATTATTCTTTGTTTTTTGAATCAATTGTAATCGTAACCGGACCATCATTTACCAACGCCACTTTCATGTCAGCGCCAAACGCCCCACATTGAACCGATTTCCCCAAAGCAACTTGTGCTTTCCGTATAAATGATTCATACAAAGGAATGGCTTGTTCGGGTCGAGCAGCAGCAATAAAACTGGGTCTATTTCCTTTTTTTGTAGAAGCATGCAGGGTAAACTGACTAACAATAAGAAGTTCACCATCAATATCTTGCAAGGAACAGTTCATTTTCCCCTCTTGATCCGAGAAAATCCGCATTTGAAGTGTTTTTTGAATCAACCAATCCACATCTTCTTCCGAATCTTCGTGTTCAATTCCCAAAAGCACCAATAATCCAGATGCAATTTGACCAATTATTTGTTGATCTACCGTTACACTTGCTTGAGAAACTCGTTGAATGACTAATCGCATGTTCAAATTTAATATAATTACGAATGTCGAATTCCTAATTACGAATTGAATTTCCTCCTGAGGGCTTATGTCTTAGCCTTGGAGCAAGAGTTCTGTGGGAAAATCAAACCGAATTCTAGAAGAAAACTCAATTACACTATTCCAATCCGCGTTTATTTCTTCGGTGAACATCGTCATCATCGCCTGTCATTAGCTGCAAATAGGTGAAATACCGACTTTCATAAATGCCCCCATTCTTTACAGCTTCTTTTACTGCACAAGCGGGTTCATTCAAATGTTGACAGTTGTGAAACTTACAAGCTCCAATCAATTCACGCATTTCGGGGAAATAATGTGAAATCACTTCCTTTTCCAAATTAACGATTCCAAACGCTCGAATTCCAGGTGTATCAATAATGAATCCACCAGATTGTAAGGGATGCATTTCTGCAAAAGTAGTAGTGTGTTGTCCTTGATGATGCGCTGCTGAAATTTCTCCAATTCGCAAATCCAAATTCGGATCAAGAGCATTCACCAAGGTACTTTTTCCTGTTCCTGAATGACCAGCAATCATTACTTGCTTGTCTTTTATTTCCTCTCTCAAAAACTGAATATCTTTATCATTTGTAGCAGAAATTGCATGACAGGTATAGCCAATTGATTCGTACATGAACATGATTGCTTTCAAATCTAACAATCCCTCATCATCCAATAAATCCACTTTATTAAAAATCAAGGTAGTAGGAATTCGAAAAGATTCTGCGGCAACTAAAAATCGGTCGATGAAAACAAAATGAGTTTCGGGAAATTTCAAGGTAACCATCAAGTAAGCGCAATCCACATTCGCCGCCAAAATATGCATTTGCTTGCTCAGATTGGTGCTTTTTCTGACAATGTAATTATCACGCATTTCATAATCAACAATTACGCGTTTTCCTTCTTCATCGCTTTTAGGATCTAAAATCACAATATCTCCAACCGAAATTGGATTGGTTGTTTTCAACCCTTCCAAACGAAGTCTTCCTCGAATTCTACATTCAACAACCTCTCCAGTTGGCATCAAAACTTGGTACCATTTCCCTGTAGATTTTAAAACTCTTCCACGAAGACCATCACTCATGCTGTAAATTTAAGGAAAGGTTTTCCATAATTCTCATTTGACACCCATTTGTATCAAATTTGAAACAAAAATGACAATCGGTTTTAATCGAAACCAACTTTATTCCATTCCCAATCGTTATCTTCGTAGCCAAAGTTTTTAGTATGTCGATTGAAGTAAAGAACCTTTCCAAATATTACGGTGAACAAGCAGCAGTGAATGATATTACTTTTTCAGTTGGGAAAGGTGAGATTATAGGTTTCTTGGGGCCAAATGGCGCTGGTAAGTCGACTACAATGAAAATGATCACTGGATTCATTCCTTCAACACATGGCGAAATAAGTGTTTGCGGCATTCCTGTTTCCGTTGATGCTATTGAAACACGAAAATTGATTGGTTATCTTCCAGAAAACAATCCGTTGTATCTAGACATGTATGTGAAAGAGTATTTGGAGTTTGTAGGGAAAATCTACAAAATCAAAAACTTGAAGGAACGGGTGAAGGAAATGATACAGCTTGTAGGATTGGAAGTGGAACAAAACAAAAAAATTGGGATGCTTTCGAAAGGTTATCGCCAACGTGTTGGTTTAGCCCAAGCAATTATTCACAATCCAGATGTATTGATTTTAGATGAGCCAACTTCCGGATTAGATCCGAACCAATTGGTTGAAATTCGGGAATTGATCAAACAAATCGGAAAACAAAAAACGGTGATGCTTTCCACGCATATTTTGCAGGAAGTAGAAGCAATTTGTGACCGTGTAGTAATCATCAGACAAGGAAAATTAGTTGCTGACAATTTAGCTTCCAACCTTCAAATTGAAAATGACACACAAGTTGTATACGCTGAATTTGACGGTTCTGTTTCTAAAAGCTTGTTGCAAAAAATTCCAGGCGTTTCAAAAATTGAGCGTGTTTCAGATTCTGTTTACCTCATCGAGAGTCAATCTGTGGATGATTTACGTAAAACAGTGGCACAATTTGCACAGAAAAATGATTTACTCGTTCTGACATTAAGAACGGAAGAAAAATCATTGGAAGAAGTCTTCAAATCATTGACAAAGTAATTATTTAACCAAAAAAGACTCCAAATTTGGAGCCTTTTCATGTTTCGTGTTCGAATTCTATCTACTCGTTATTTGGAGCCAAATATTTATATACTAATCCAGCTATAATCGCTCCAACTATTGGCGCTACCCAAAACAACCACAATTGTTCCAATGCCCAACCTTGCACAAAAATCGCTTGACTCGTGCTTCTTGCCGGATTTACCGAAGTATTGGTAACAGGAATACTGATTAGATGAATCAAGGTTAATCCCAAACCAATTGCCATTCCTGCAAAACCAGCAGATGCTTTTTTATGAGTTGTTCCTAAAATGATAATTAAAAAGGCAAAAGTCATAACGATTTCAGTGATCAACGCAGACTGCATGTTGTAACCTCCAGGTGAATGTTCATCAAAACCATTTGCAGCGAATCCACCCAATTCAAAACCCGATTTTCCACTTGCAATGAGATACAAAATTCCTGCTCCAGCAATTCCGCCCAAAACTTGTGAGAGAATGTAAGGAAAAACATCCTTTCCTTCAAATCTTCCTCCAACCCATAGTCCAACTGTAACCGCAGGATTTAAGTGACAACCTGAAATATGTCCGATTGCATACGCCATCGTTAAAACGGTTAATCCAAAGGCAATAGAAACTCCTACAAATCCAATTCCAAGCTCTGGAAAACCAGCTGCTAAAACAGCACTTCCACAACCTCCCAATACTAACCAAAAGGTTCCAATAAATTCAGCGATTAATTTTTTCATAAATAGTGTTTTAGTAAGTAAAATTCTTCATCCTTTCGATGAATTTACACTAAATATAAAATTTTAGTTGAAATAAATCACTCGCTCTAAACTATTGATTGGCTTTCTCCCCTAAAATACTTTTCGCTAAATAATGCATCAAATAAACCAACGGCGTTAGACAAACTGCGATTACCAATTTTGTCAGATATCCAGTTATTGCTAAAACGAGTACCATTTTTAGAGGATATGCGCCGGAAAGATACAATCCGATTAGTGCTACAATAAATGAATCGACCAATTGAGAAACAACCGTTGAACCTGTGCTTCTTAGCCAAATCATCTTTCCTTTAGTTAGTTTACTGAAAAAATGAAACAGCTGAACATCCAACAATTGGGAGACAATGAAGGCACAAATACTTCCAATCATGATCCACAAAGAACCACCAAATGCTTTCGCAAATTCTTTATCAGACAGCCAAGAACCTTCTGCAGTTGGGAGTTGGACAGCAACATAAACAATGAAAAAACAAAATGCTATCAAACCAGTAGTGATCCAACTCAATCTGCGAACAGCCTGCTTTCCGAAATATTCGTTCATGACATCTGTTAGTAGAAAAACAACTGGCCAAGGAACAATTCCTGCAATCATTGGAGCTAAATAGGATCCCATGTAAACCAATTTGGCAGAAATCAATTCAGCAACAATGGCACTGGTAATAAAAATACCCGCCATGACCATAAATGCTATTTCTTTTCGTGTTCGAAGCATGGTCTAAATTAGCTAAAACTTTTTCAAGGGATTAACTATTCATCAAAAACGTTTGTTTCAACTCGACACAAGTGTATTTGAAACAAACGTTTTAACCATTGATCAAAATTTATTTAATCACTTTCACCTGTTTAAATATTCCACCAGCTGTTTGAATGCGAATTAAATAAATACCTTCTGAATAATAACTTAGATCAATCACTTTATCAGCAGTTGTTGACAAGATCTGTCCATTCATATTTACCACGTTTACTAGTGCATTTTCATCTAATAACAATGTAAACAGCTGATTATTGAAAATGTATTCATTTGGACTTAAATGCTCTTCGATAGAAGCCGTACTTCCTCCTGAAATTGTAAGCTTGTAATCTTCCGTTTCTCCCCAATCTGCATCGGTTCCATTAAACTGACAAGGTAATACAGGCATATCTGCTCCAGAGAAGGTGTAATCATCGTCTTCGTAGACTCGGATGCGCATACGTGTAGTTCCGCTTACGGCATTGGTTGGTATTGTTACGGAATATGTCTGTGAATTTCCAGTGGTCAAATCATCATCTCCAGGCCAAAGTGTTTCTCCCACTTTTTCTCCCGCGTCGTTAAAATCATTATCCCCATTGAAATCAATCCAAGCGGCCATTCCATGAATAGTTGTCCCGTCATCATGGGTAATTTTCAAGTTCAATGTTTGTCCTTTATTCACTGTTACCGACAAATTGTTGTAAAAAACATAATGAGGCGCAGCATATTGATTTGCACCCGAATTATTGTCCAATGTTCCAAATTGCACTCGTTCCACACTATGTGATACATTCATAAAATCATCTGAATATTGTGAAGCACAATACGGTGATGGATTGGTTGTTTGTGCTTGTCCAAATCCTGCAACAAACACGGAGAGATACATGTAGTTTTTCATTTCTATTACTTTTCTATTTAAACAAAAACAATCCTAGTTGCGTTGCCTTGTCAAACCTCCACAAAGCCCGTTACTATTGAATTCCCATGTCTTCTACTGGCTTTTCAAGTATTGCAATCATTTTAGAGGCAACCCTCTAACTTTAAATAAAGTTGATGATTCTATTTTCAAGCGCTTTGATTCAAAGCCAAAAGACCTATTTTTGCACCAACAATAAAAAAGTCATGAAAAAGAATGTCATTGAAGAATTAAGATGGAGAGGAATGGTACAAGATATCATGCCCGGTTTGGAAGAACAACTACTTAAAGAAATGACTTCTGGCTATGTGGGCTTTGATCCAACTTCAGATTCCTTACACGTAGGGAATTTACTTCCTATTATGTTATTGAAACATTTTCAATTAGCAGGACACAAACCTTATGCTTTGGTTGGTGGAGCAACTGGAATGGTTGGAGATCCTTCCGGGAAATCGGCAGAACGCAACTTATTGGATGAAAAAACATTGAATCACAATATAGCTGCCGTTCAAAATCAATTGCGTCAATTTTTGGACTTTGAAGAGGGCGAAAACAAAGCGGAATTGGTAAACAATTTTGATTGGATGCGCCATTTCTCCTTCTTGGAATTTATTCGCGACGTTGGAAAACACATTACTGTGAATTACATGAGTGCGAAAGATTCTGTGAAGAAACGTGTGGAAACTGGTATTTCATTTACAGAATTCTCGTACCAATTGATTCAGGGATACGATTTCTTGCACCTTTACAAAAACAACAACGTAAAAGTACAATTCGGAGGTTCAGACCAATGGGGAAATATTACGACGGGAACTGAATTGGTTCGTAAAATTGCAAGTGGAGAAGCATACGCTTTTACGTGTCCTTTGTTGACAAAAGCTGATGGTGGAAAATTTGGAAAAACAGAATCGGGAACCGTTTGGTTGGATCCAGAAAAAACGAGTCCGTATGCGTTCTACCAATTTTGGCTAAATGCTTCAGATGCTGATGCTACAAAATTGATTCGTTTCTATACCTTGAAAACAAAAGAGGAAATTGAAGCAATTGAAAAAGAGCACAACGAAGCTCCTCATTTGCGCATCTTGCAAAAAGCAATTGCAGAAGAAGTAACCATTCGCGTTCATGGAAAAGAAGCATTGGACATGGCAATTGCAGCTTCCAATATCTTGTTTGGAAAATCAACTTCAGAAGATTTGAAAAAATTATCGAACGATACATTCTTAAGCATCTTTGATGGTGTGCCAATGGCTACAGTAAAACGTTCAGAATTGATTGAAGGAATTAGTATTGTTGACCTATTAGCTTCTAAAACTGGATTTTTACCATCCAACGGCGAAGCAAAACGCGAATTGAAAGCCAATGCAATATCTTTGAACAAAGACAAAGTTGCTGATGGACTTCTAGTTGGTCCAAGTGACTTAATAAACGACAAGTTCATCCTTTTAGGCAAAGGAAAAAAGAATAATTACATTGTAATTGTAGAATAAAAATCAAAAAAAAGTAGTTGCGTAATTAATCGCGCAACTACTTTTGAATAACTGGAATTGTCATTTTTACAATTGTTCCAATTGGATTTCCATCCGAATCAACATTCGATTCCATCCTATATTTAAACTCACCACCATATCTTTGCTTAAATAAATCCAAGCGTTCTGTTGTGATTTTAGTTCCATATGATTTGTGTTCTAAATCGGATTTTTGAAGGGTGCTTTGAAACCCAACCCCATTATCAATAATTTCCACAAATAAAAGATGGCCCTCAATTTTCAAGAATCGAATGGTTATTTCACCTCCTCCTTTTAAATTTTTGAATCCATGAATAATAGAATTCTCAGCGAATGGCTGAACAAGCATCGGAGGAATAAACATACTTAATTCAGAGGCAGAAAGTGAAAGTTGAAAGTTGAACTCAAATCTATTTTTGAACCTCATTTGTTCTAATTCAAGATATTTTTTCAAGGCATCTATTTCTTTTTCGATGGTGATTTCACTTTCCCTTGAATTCGTCAATGTCATTCGAATTAATTGAGATAATTTCAACAAATATCTCTCCGCTAATTCATTTTCTTCATAAAGTAAAAAGCTTTGAATCGAATTTAGTGCATTAAAAATAAAATGGGGATTCATTTGTGCTAAAAGCGCTTTCTGCTCTAGGTGCTCCATATTTCGCTGGATCTCATTTTTTCTATTAATTGCCCGAATTCTTCTAGCTAAAATAAAAGCAACCAAAGCCAACAAACAAATAGTGACCAAAATAAAAAACCAAATTGTTTGATAAAATGGAGGTGAGATCTGTACAGAAATTAAAAAATAAGGTTTAGACCAAATTCCATTCTCATTCTTATACTGAATCTCAATATTGAATTTTTCATATGCTGGATTCAAAAGCAAAATCTCTCCACTGTAACCTTCAATCCATGACGAATTCTTAGACAATCGAAACTTGTAAGGCGACCTTTTTTTCGTCTTAAAATTAGTAGTTGATAAGCGAATTTTAATCACCTTAGACCGATGATCTAAAGCAATCAAATTCTTCCTAGTTCCAATTCTGCGGCCGTTTGCAAAAACATCTAAAACCGTTATCTGTTTAGTGTGGCTTGAATTAATCCAATTGTATGATTGATCTAATTTAGAAAGCCCGCCTTTTGTAGCCAGGTAAATCGTTTTATCGTATTTAAAACAAGCATTTACTTCTGAAGCACTAATCCCTTGGAAATTCGTTACATTTTGAATCTCATATCTCGTTTTTCCATCAAATAAAATTCTTGATACCCCTTTATTTGAACATACATATAAGTAGTTCTCATTATCAACATATAAACGATTAATATGATTCGACAAAAGTCCATTATGCTCTCCAATGATTTTAATCACTTTTTCATTTCGTACAATAAAAATTCCCTTCCCGCTGGTTGCAATGATTAAACCCCAATGATTTGAATATTCCAATGCTGCAATTCGCGTATCTTTCAGTTGTTTAAAAATCGTAACTGGTTTAAATACTCCATCAGTATACTTAAACAAACCTTTAAGATCTGC